>CAKSOE010000008.1 GCA_934476675.1 uncultured Clostridia bacterium
GAGCGGAAGACGAGATTCGAACTCGCGACGTTCACCTTGGCAAGGTGACGCTCTACCACTGAGCCACTCCCGCATATCAATTTAATACTTGCACATTATAGCATAATTTCATTGTTTTGTCAAGACTTTTCCTCAAAAAAATTCATCGGCAGAAATGTTTTGTTTCTGCCGATGATATATTTTAGAGTTCTTCCTCTTCGATTTCATGAATTTTAGCGATTCTTTTTGAATGTCTGCCGCCCTGAAATTCATTTTCAAGCCAGGTATCTACAATCATAAACGCCAGCTCACGTCCGAGCACTCTGCCGCCCATGCACAGTATATTCGCATTATTATGCTGCTTGCACATCGCCGCACTGTACACATCGGAGCAAAGAGCCGCGCGTATTCCTTTATGCTTATTTGCCGCAATCGAGATACCTATTCCCGTACCGCATATAAGTATTCCGTTTTCCGCCTCGCCGCTTATAACCGCCTTGCACACAGGCTTTGCACAATCGGGATAGTCCACGCTGTCCTCATTGTAAACGCCGTAATCCTTTACCTCTATACCTTTATCCTGCAAATGCTTTACTACATGATTTTTTAATTCAAAACCACCATGGTCACATCCGATTGCTATCATTCTTACCCCTGTTCCTTTCCGTGCCTGCGGCACAACACCGTCATTCCCCTTTGTGTTTTTCGTCATATTCTCTTTCCGCCTGGGATTTTCTGAGATAAAACGGTTTCAATTCGGAATAATGCTCCGTTTCACCGTTTTTTGCTTTTTCAAGCGCAATCGCCGCAATCGACGACGCTCTTTGCATCATCGCAGCCGGCGGCGCAAAATGCGCACGCTCTCCCAGACGTTCTGTTATATATTCTCTGTGTACATTCACACCGTCACCGGTAAATATCACGTCAAGCAATTCGCCGCAGTCCGACACACACTCGTCTATCGAAACTGCCTCCGCTTCGCCCAATTCGCGGAATCCGTCCTCGTCCCATATATACGAAGCAGTATACACATTATTGCGCCGGGCGTCCATTATGGGAATAATTATGTGCTCCGCATACGGCAGATTATATGCCAGCCCCGCAAGTGTACTCACGCCGACCACAGGCTTATTAACGCTGTGCGCAAGAGCCTTTGCCGTTGCTACGCCTATTCTTAAACCCGTAAAAGACCCCGGACCGTTTGCAGCGGCGAAAACGTCAATATCGCTGACTGTAAGCTCCAAATCCTGCATAAGCTCCCGAATCATTACCATGATTTTCTGCGAATGTGTTTTTTTATGATTTAAAATGCTTTCTCCCAAAAGCTTTCCGTCCTCCATAACCGCCGCCGACGCAACGTTGGACGAGGTATCTATTGCCAAAACTCTCATTTATACAGCCTCTATTGTTATTCTTCTGTAATCCTCATGCTTACTGTAATCCTTGGATATGGAAATATTATATCGGCGTATCGGCAAAATGTCCTCAATAAGCTGCGGCCACTCTATCACGCACACTCCGCTGCCGTTAATGTATTCGTCATATCCTATTTCAAACATTTCGTCGGGATCGTCTATGCGGTACACATCGAAATGATAAAGCTTAAGTCTGCCGTAATACTCATTTACAATCGTAAACGTAGGGCTGCTTATCGGTTCATTTATTCCCAGTCCCTTTGCCAATCCGTGAACAAATGCTGTTTTTCCGGTCCCCATATCGCCGTACATACACACAACATCGCCCTCTTTGAGCTTTTTTGCAAACTCAAAGGCAATGCTTTCCGTATCGGAGCATGAATTTGATATATATTCCATATAAAAACTCCGTCACATCAGAACAGTCCGGAAATAACTCCGTTGCTGTCCACGTCAATTTTTTCTGCCGCCGGATTCTTCGGCAGACCCGGCATTGTCATAATATCACCCGCCTCGGCAACAATAAAGCCTGCGCCGTTTGATATGCGCACAACGTTTATCGTAACCGTAAAATCCTTCGGACGTCCCAAAAGAGACGCGTCATCCGAAAGCGAATACTGCGTCTTTGCCACGCATACCGGCTTTTTATCCAGTCCCAGTTCTTCAAGGCGCTTAATCTGCTTTTCGGCTTTTTTTGAATATGCCACTCCGCTGCCGCCGTATACCTTTGTTACAATCGCATTAAGCTTGTCCTTAATTGACATTTCCGTATCATAAACGGGAATATACTCCGCCTTTTGCATTTCCATTGCTGAAATTACTTTTTCGGCAAGCTCAATGCCGCCTTCGCCGCCCTTTGCGAATACCTCGCTCAAAGCGCAGTCTGCGCCTTTTTTGCGGCACATTTCAATAACCGTATTCAATTCCTCATCGGTATCCGTTCCGAAACGGTTTACCGCAACAACCACCGGCACACCGAACGCTTTCATGTTCTCAATATGCTTTTCGAGATTAACCATGCCGCGCTTTAATGCTTCTGTATCGGGATTTGCCAAATCAGCCTTTTTAACACCGCCGTTATATTTAAGTGCGCGCACCGTTGCGACAATCACCACCGCATCAGGGTGAATACCTGCCATACGGCATTTTATATCCATAAACTTTTCCGCGCCCAAATCCGCACCGAAGCCTGCCTCCGTAATTGCATAATCACCCAGTTTCATCGCAAGCCTTGTAGCCTGAACGCTGTTGCAGCCGTGTGCAATGTTTGCAAAAGGTCCTCCGTGAATAAGACACGGCGTATATTCAAGCGTCTGCACCAAATTCGGTTTTATCGCATCCTTCATAAGAGCCGTCATAGCCCCCTCGGCGTGCAGATCCGACGCTTTTACAGGCATACCGTCCGTATTGTAGCCTATGATAATTTCGCCCATACGCTTCTTTAAATCGTCAATGTCGTCTGCCAGACAAAGTATTGCCATTATTTCCGAGGCAACCGTAATCATAAATCCGTCCTCACGGGGTACTCCGTTTATTTTTCCGCCCATTCCGACAACGATTTTTCTCAGTGCTCTGTCGTTTGTGTCTTCAACACGCTTCCAGACAATATTCGTAACATCTATATTAAGCTTGTTCCCCTGCTTGATATGGTTGTCAATCATAGCTGAAAGCAAATTGTTTGCCGCTGTTATGGCGTGCATATCACCGGTAAAATGCAGATTTATGTCCTCCATGGGAACAACTTGGCTGTATCCGCCGCCTGCCGCGCCGCCCTTAATGCCCATAACAGGGCCGAGAGACGGCTCTCTTAATGCAAGCACGCATTTTTTGCCGAGCCTTGTCAGAGCGTCTCCCAGACCGATTGTAGTAGTGGTCTTGCCCTCGCCTGCCGGTGTGGGATTAATCGCCGTTACAAGAATAAGCTTTCCGTCCGGTGCGTCCGAAAACCTGTCCCAAATCTCTTTGCCGAGCTTTGCTTTATATTTTCCGTAATACTCCAGCTCATCCTCGCCAATGTCTACCGAAGCTGCAATTTCTCGGATATGCTTCATTTTTGCGCCCTGTGCTATCTCTATATCTGAAAGCATAAAAATATACCGTCCTTTCGCATATAACCTCAAACAGCGCCGTTTAGAAAGGCACAGCAAAGGCATAAATAAATTTAGGTTGAAATCCGCAAAAATGCGGATTTCAACCTGTTTTTTTGCCCTTGAGCTACAACATAAAACGCACTGTCTCTAAGGCTTGCAAACAAAAGCCAAAGCACCCCCATACACCGATATGCTGTCGGGTGTGTTTTATGCGTTCTGCGCTTTTTTTAAACAGCCCCTGTTTACGGCTGATTTATATCTTAGTTATTGTTGAAATAACTTCTGTCCTCGCGAACCTTTCTTAAAAGCAAATCAAGACGATGCTCAACATCATTAAGCACCTCGTCAACATACTGATCCGTATCGCTCTTGATTTCCATAGCCTTCTGCTGTGCATTGTTCACAAGCTCATTTGCCTGGTCGTATGCGCATTTTGTTATTTCATGCTCGTCTATGAGCTGCATCTGGGTTTCTTCCGCATTTTTCTGAATTGTCTCCGCCCTTGACTCAGCTTCGGAAAGAATTCTTTGTCTCTCCTCTTTTACCCACTTGGCTTCTTTAAGCTCATCGGGATATACAAGACGAATTTCCTGAATATAGTCAAGCAGCTCATCTTTATCAAGCATTACCTTACCGGTCAGGGGCACTGCCGATGCTTTATCGATTGTTTCCTCCATCATATCGATAATCTCCATGATATCCATGTCCATATCCACTATAACCAATCCTTTCGTTTATTTATATTTTTGTTTTATCTTTTCGATAATTTCGCAGGGTACAAGTCCCGTCAGATCTCCGTTAAAACCTGCCAGCTCTTTGACCATGCTTGAACTGATATACGAGTATTTTGAATCCGTCATAAGAAACACCGTTTCGCATTCGGGATTTAATGCCTTGTTTAAAAGCGCCATCTGAAATTCATACTCAAAATCCGCAACCGTTCTCAGTCCTTTTACAATAACGCTTGCACGCTTTGATTTTACAAAATCAACCAAGAGTCCGTCAAAAACATCAACCTCAACATTGTCAAAGCCACTGATGACGCCGCTTATCTGTTCTCTCCTCTCCTCTGCTGTGAAGAGCGGTGTTTTGCTTGCATTGTTCAGTACACCCACAATCACCTTGTCGTAAATTCTGCTTGCACGTTCGATTATGTCAAGATGACCGTTTGTTATCGGGTCAAAGCTGCCCGGATAAACTGCAATTCTCATTTGAATTATTCCTTTTTATAAACAGTAATGTAAGTACGTCCGTACTTTTTCTGTCTGAAAACGCAAAGTCCGCATATTTCGCCGTGAAAATCGGTATCGTCGCTCTCAAGCACTATTATTCCCTCATCGGAAAGCAAATTATCATTAATTATCTTTTCCGCTACAGGCTCGATAAATCCCTTGTTGTAAGGCGGATCGAGAAAAATTATATCAAATTTTTCGTCCGCACCCGGCTTATAATCAAAGCAGGACATATTTAATATTCTGCATTCGTTTTCAAAGCCGAGATTTTTCACGTTTTTTCCGATTATGTCAACCGATTTTTTGTCACTGTCAATACAGACCGCACTTGCCGCACCCCTCGAAATTGCTTCGAGGCTCAGTGCGCCGCTGCCGCAGAACATATCCAGAACCGCCGCCCCCGGGACAAAGTTCTGTATAATATTAAATATCGATTCTTTTACCCTGTCGGTTGTCGGACGCACCTCCATACCGTCAAAGTCCAAAAGCTTGTGTCCTCTGCGTATACCGGATATTATTCTCATGCGTTTTCCTCCATGTTAACATTATTATTTTAACCCAAAAATTGAAACAGGTCAAGAATGTTATTGTTTTTTCTTATAATTAGTATAAAATATACATCTCATTGTAATTTTTTTGTAACATTAGCACTATGATTTTTACATAATCTGCTATATTTCTTTAAAAAATATTTTAGCCGCATAAATCGTCAAGACTTTTAAATTCAAAGCCGGCTTCTTTTGCATATGTTATAACGCGTTTAAGCACGGCGGCATTATCAGACGAAACCGCGTGCAAAAGCATAATCGAACCGTCGTGCAGATACGGCGTTATCTGTGAAAAGGCATAATCCTCTCCCTTTTGCAGATTAACGTCCCAATCCTTATATGCAAAGCTCCACAAAATCGTCTTATATCCCATGTCCTCCGCAACTGAAAGTACTTTTTCGCTGTATTCTCCCTCCGGCGGGCGCATATATTTCATATTCACGCCGTACAGCTCCGCACATCTCTTATTCAGATTGTTAATCTCGCTCTGTACCTTCTGTGCCGTCTGCTTTGACAAATTCATATGATTTACCGTATGATTCCCTACCGTATGTCCCTCATCTATCATCCGTTTTACAAGCTCCTGCTGATTTTCCAGATACGGCCCCGTCACAAAAAACGCCGCCGGAACATTTTCGCTTGCCAGTACGTCAAGAATCTGCGCCGTAAAGCCGTTTTCATATCCCTCGTCAAAGGTCAGATACAGGGTTTTGCTGCCGCTGTGGTCAATATAATAGCCGTTGTGAGATTCCAAAAGCTCACGGCTTTTTTTGTCCACCTCCGGCGGCGCGCCTTTTTTTCTCACCATGCCCCAGCCGATACTCCTTGTATCAGTATTGTCATACTTTTCCGGCGGCTGCAATACAAGCTGCGTCGGTACGGGCGTCGGTGACGGCGTTTCCTCCGTCGGCTGCGCTTCCTCTCTCACGCTCAGCCTTTCCGGCGCACAGCCGCACATCAGAAGCGCCAGTATTACCGCGATAAATGTTTTTTTCATGTTTTTTCTTCCTTTCTTTTATAAAATTTTTACAAAAATCAGCATCATTTTATGTTATATATGTCTTTTCTTTAATATTCGACCAAATATGCCTTTATTTTTTAAAATTTTTGTTGAATTTTTCAGAAAAAGAGTATATAATAGATTATATATAGTTATATGAGGTGATTTTATGGCAACCCAGAGTGAATTTGAAAGAAGAAGGCGTGAACGCCGCATAAAGGAACGCCGCCGCAAAAAACGTATTCGCGCCGTTGTTTTGCTGGCAGCTTTTGTTTGCGTTGCGGTACTCGGTGTAACAGCCGTTAATTCTCTGCGCAAAAATCCAAACACAGACAATTACGTTTCACAAAATGATGCGTCAAACGACCAGAACAGTGATGCTGTCAATTCGGATGCACCGCAGCCGAGCGAAGAACCCGTATCCGAAAATAACAATACGCTTTCCATTCCTCCCGCCTCCGAGGAGAATAATCTTTTGGAGATAATTTCCAAATCAGGTCAGAAAAACCGCTGTTACCTTACATTCGACGACGGTCCCACCTCCAACATAACGCCGCAGATTCTCGATACACTGCGCAAATACAATGTAAAGGCAACCTTTTTCGAAGTCGGCTCGCTTATAGAGGCAAATCCCGATATGGCGCGCCGCGTATATGAGGAAGGACATCTTATTGCAAATCATTCTTACAGCCATAATTATGATAAATTATATGCCTCTGAGGAATCTTTTAGAAGTGAAATAGAAAAAGCTTACGGTTTGATCAACAATCTCCGCGACGAAAGCGCCGGAGATGAATTTAAGCTTATGCGTTTTCCAGGCGGAAGCTACAATGCCGGAGACCACGCCTCGGAAAAACAAAAATATAAAAAAACGCTTAAAGATATAGGATTTTATTATATCGACTGGAACTCACTCACGGGAGATGCCGAAGGAAAAACAAAAAACGCCGCAGAGCTGCTTGCATATCTGAAGAAAAATATTGAAGGCTACAACAATCTTGTTGTTCTCATGCACGACGCCTCAACAAAGCAGCCGACAGCCGATGCGCTGCCGTCCGTTATAGAATATCTTGCTGAAAAGGGCTTCACTTTCCACAGGCTTGACGATATTGACTATAACCCGAGCAATCCGAGCGCAGAACCGTCAGCTACCGCAAGAGCAGTTTCACTTGACAGTAATTCTTAATTTTACTGACGAAAACCCGTTTAACGGATTATCCGTTAAACGGGTTTTATTATCAGAGGTTTTTATGAACACATCAAAAAATTGTCCATGCAAGCGAATAAAATGTCCGCGGCACGGCAAATGCGAATTATGCCGCGTACACCACGCAAAATCAAAATATCCGCTCCCCTGCGAAAAACAGCAGACAAATAAACAGGATTTCAAAAAGCCGGATAAAATCTGACAATTTGAAATCCTGTTAAATTCCCATTAAATAAACGGGTGACTGTTCACTACCAGTTTCAGCGGTTTTTCCGTAAGTATCATTCCGGGTAAAGCCGCCTGCAATTCCGCCAATGCACATATCGTACCCGAAAGCATATACAAGTCCTCCGCTCCGTCTTTTTCAAAATCGGCGCTCAAAAGATATTCCGTATATCTATGTGCAAACTTTCTCAACATTCCCATACAGTCCTTGCGCCGATAGGTTGTCTGGCGCAAAGCGCGGTTTATACCGTAAATCCAGTAAAATTCCTCAAACGAAAACTTCTTTCCGAAATTGTTGCCCTCATCAAGGCTGTTATAGAACTGAATACACGTATCTATCAGCCTTGCCGGATACCGCAGCGGCATATGCCTGTATTCTATGCTGAACATATAATTTGCATTTCCGCATATATATTCCGCAGGAAGATTATCACGGTAATTCACAAGTCCCAGTCCCGCAAGTCCCGTATCCTCGTCTGTGTTATTCCACAGCCATTTGAAAAACGTTTTGCGGAATTCATCGTCCGCCTCGCCGGAATTTTCAAACGCAGCATAAAGTCCGCCTATATGCAACGATGCTGTAAGCGGCTTGTTTTCAATCGTTTCGTGTTCCATATACTCGTTCAGCTTATCGGAATTTTTCAGCTCCAGCATAGCCGTGAGCGGATACAGCGGATGTGAATCAAGCATATCCAGAGCCGCCGCACACATTCCCGTTGTGTGAAACGGCTCATTCTTTTCCTCCGCAAAAAGACCCGTATCGGGATTTTGGAGCGATTGTATTGCTTTTATGTATTTCAGACGTCCGCTGTAAGACTTCGGAAGTCCGCCCGTCATATACAGAATATTCACCGCCGCCGTACATCCGTAGGCATTTATCTCCGTTTTCGCCGCTTTGCCGCCATCCTCGGCAAGCGTTCTCGCAAAAGCGCCGTATTGAAGATAATGCTCTTTTACTGCTTTTTCGGCTTTATCCGTAAATTCTCGAAAATCTATCATTCATGTAAATCTCCTTATCAGATTTTAAGTAAATCTCAACGGTGTCATGATATAATTTTAACACGTAATTTATTTAAAATCAATAGAAAACTCAATTAAATGTGATTTTTTATTTATTACAGTTCTGCCAGCAATGTGATTATCTCAAAATTACCCGTTCCTACTTTAACCGTATTTCCGCTTCCCAGCTCCTTTATCGGTTCTTCAAGCATATTGCACAGGCTTATTTTCTTTGCGTCAAAGCCAAGCTTGATTGTCGGGGTTGATTTTCTGTTCCACGCATCATAAAGTCTGATAACTATTCCATTGCCGCTTTCCGCCTGCTTTACCGTCTCGATTATGATATTATCACTGTCGCACGATACAAGACTGTACTCACCCGAAAGCTTTCCTTTTCCGTCCGTATAAAGCGCCTCCATGGGACGGTTGAGCTTGTATGCTTCATTTATTGTTCCGCCCGTCTTAAAGCTGCCGCTGTGCGGATATATCGAATACGTAAAGCTGTACAGTCCCTGATCTGCCTCAGGATTGGGGTGTGTTCCGCATTTGATGAGTGTAAGCGTCATTTCGCTGCCGAGTGTGCTGTAACCGTATTTGCAGTTGTTAAGTATACTGATTCCGTAGTTGTCCTCAGATAAATCCGCCCACTTCTGTGCGCACACCTCAAACTTTGCGCAATCCCAGCTTGTATTCTGATGTGTACTGCGCTCGACATTTCCGAACTGTACCTCATACGACGCCTTGTCGGAATGAATGTTTGTCGGGAACACAGCCTTTAATATAACGTGATGCTCGTGCCAGTCTATGCTGTTTTTAACATCTATTCTGCGGCTTTTTGCATACACTATAATCTGCTGTGTGATTTCGGACGACATATATCTGCGCTTTATCTCAAAACCGCCGAAGCCGCTGCCGTTTATCGGTTTAACCTCCGAAACATCATCAACATTCCACATTTTCTGTTTGTAGTAGTTTGTTATTTCCCAGTTATCGTACTGACGCGGATAATCCTCAAATACGCAAAGCTTATTCGCTGATTCGCCCTCTTTTACACATTCTCTTTCGTTATCCTTATCGAAAATGGAAACGATATTCATTTTGTCATCAAAAACGATGCTGTAATGCGGACTTTCAATTTTCTTATCCGTCACCTGCACTGCTTCCGCCGCCGGTTCTTCTATAACCTTCCAGCCCATTGCCGGAATGTTTTCGGCATATATTGTTTTGCCGTCAATTTCCACATAGTCCGATGATTCAAAGGAATTGGGATTGTATACGAAAATTCCCTTTTCGGCTGTGTTGGCAGCAAGATGTTCAAGGCTGTTTTTCTTAACCGCTCCGATATCTTCTCTTACCTTTGCATATTCCTTGTCGCTTTCCTCATACACCTCAAAAATCGACGAACCCGGAATAATATCATGGAACTGATTTAAAAGAATTGTCGTCCAGCTCTTATGGAATGTGCCGTCGGGATACTCACCGTCCAGAAGCAGCTTATCCGCCGCCGCAAGAGTTTCCGCACCCTGGCACAGAAATTCACATTCACGGTTATTTTTCTTGTTCTTTGCGATTGACGTATATGTTCCTCTGTGAAATTCCAGATACAGCTCGCCTACCCATTTCGGCACTCGTCCGCTGATTTCGCAGTTTTTCTTAAAGTTTTCCTCCGCCCTGTTAAGGAAGTCTCCGGCAAAGCTCATCTGCGCCTTAGGCATTCCGGGCAAACCGTATTCCAGACGCTTTTCCGTCTCTATCATTTCCTCGGTCGGGCCGCCGCCGCCGTCACCGTAGCCGTATGTAACTATTGTTTCGTTTCCGTAGTCCTTTTGCTGAAATCTTTCCCATGTTCCCAGATTCATCTGCGGAGATACCGTGCCGACATACGTGGTAAAACATTCGTCTTGCAGATATTGCGAATGATTCTGCGCCGTAAGGAAGTATGTGAAAATTTCCGTTCCGTCAAGTCCCTCCCACATAAATTCGTCATAGGGCAGCTTATTTGATTCGTTCCAGCTGATTTTTGACGTTACAAACTTATCTACACCGGATTTTTTCAGAATCTGCGGCAGCGCTGCACTGTAACCGAAAACGTCCGGCAGCCACAGAATATTGCTGTCAACGTCAAATTCATTTTTCATGAACGCTTTGCCGTACATAATCTGTCTTATCAGACTTTCGCCGGAGGAAAGATTACAGTCGGCTTCAAGCCACATCGCGCCTTCAACCTCCCAGCGACCCTCTTTTACCTTTTCCTTTACTCTTTCGTAGAGCTTGGGTTCTTCCTCTTTTAAATATTGGTAAAGCTGCGGCTGTGACGACATGAATACATATTCGGGGTATCTGTCCATAAGATTCAGTACTGTTGAGAATGTACGCTGAACCTTTTCTCTTGTCTGGTCAAGCGTCCAAAGCCATGCAACGTCTATATGCGTGTGTCCGATATAACTTACCACAGCGTCGCTGTTTCCGCATTCCTTGCCGAAATACTCGTCTTTCAGATATTTTTCCGCATTTTCAATGCTCTTATAGAACTCAGCGCTTTTTACGTTTCTGAAATCAATTCTGTTACAAGCCTGTTCGAGATGCTTCATTGTTCTTATGAACGTATAGTCCTTTTCATCAAAGCACATTGCGGCGTCATACGGCACCTGCAAGTCGTAATAAAGGCTCTTTATTCTTTCGTCAACCGCCGTTATATCCGCCAGAACATCGGTATGCGATTCAATCATTCCTGTATAGAAATATAATAAAATCTTATATTCCGTATCCGGTTTTAACGGCGCACTGCGGTGATTTATGTCCAGTCCCTGGACTATTTCGCCGTTTAAATACAGCAATCCCTGCGGATTTGTTGCGTCCCATGTGCCCTCGTGTCCCGTCGTCAGAGTGAACATCAGCTGTTCGCCCTCATTTACGGACGGAGTTTTAACCTCCGTATAGAACCAAAAATGCTTATCCTTGCCCTGCACTCTGTCAAAACGCTTGAAATCCTCCCATGCACCGTCCGGCACCGGCATTTCCTGCGGCTCTTTATAGCCGCACGGCTTATACTTCATGCTTTCAATTTCATACACTGTTCTCTGCGACAATTCCTTTAATTTTTCACAGGTCACGCGAACCTTGTCTTTAATAAATTTATCCATTAAACCATTCTCCTTTCGTGATAAACCCTCTGCATATAAATTATCATAAATCCGCTTGCGGCGCTACTGTTTTTATGATATAATAATTATGGTATTGTGATATTTTTAAAAAGGAGTGATTTGCTACGGAACCTTCAAAACGGCTTCGTGCCGAGGATAACGTGGATATGGAGGCGCAGTGTCTTTACCGCTTTGTGCAGGGTGTTAACGACAGTTTTTCTTCACACCGCCATGAATTTTACGAGATTTTTATAACTGTTTCGGGAACGGTTCGCCATCGCATTAACGGACACACTATCCCCCTCCCCGAGGGCAGTCTTGTGTTCATACGTCCCGATGACGACCACGGATATTTGTATGATGACAAAAAAAGCGATGAAACCGCATACATAAACCTTACGTTTACAACGGAAACCGCATTGCAGCTTTTTGAATATCTTTCCGACGGTTTTCCGTCAAAGCGGCTTTTAACAACTCCCATGCCGCCGACAGTCATTCTTACGGCAAGCGAAAAAAAGCGGCTTATCGCGCAAATCGGCGAATTGAATGCCGTTAAATGGCAGGACAAAAAGCAGCTGAAATTACGAATGAGGGTTCTTTTGGCTGATATATTTTCAAGATATTTTTCGGCGTACACTCCCGTGTCGGAGTCGGATATTCCGCTGTGGCTTTCACAGCTTACGGACAGTATGCGCCTTAAAGAAAATTTTACAAAAGGAATGGAACAGATGCGTAATTTAAGCGGCAAAAGCCGCGAACATATATCGCGGTGCATAAAAAAATACTACGGCGTTTCCGCCTCGGAATATATAAACGATTTAAAAACAAATTATGCCGCAAACCTGCTTGTAAACACAAATTCTGAGGTTATTGACGTGTGCTTTGAGGCAGGTTTTCAGAATGTGAGCTGGTTTTACACAAGCTTTAAGAAAAAATACGGTGTTTCGCCGAAAAAATTCCGCGCGGAACACAATCCGCACGGAATTAATCAGGTTATTTTTTAGATTTTGACTTAAACACAAGCGCAACGATAAATCCGAATACAATCGCCGCACTTATGCCGCCGGCGGCGGCAGTAAGTCCGCCCGTGAATATTCCCCAAAAGCCGTTTTCCGAAACGGCTTTATACACGCCCTTGCAGAGGTTATATCCGAATCCGGTGAGCGGCACGGTAGCGCCCGCTCCGGCAAACTTAACCAAAGGTTCATACAAATTCACAAGCTGCAAAGCCACGCCGGCAACAACAAAGCTCACAAGGATTCTTGCCGGAGTCAGCATTGTTTTATCTATCAGAATTTGTCCTATCACACAAATCAAACCGCCAATAATATACGCCTTTAAATACATCATATCCGCTGCTCCTCTCTACGCACTGATTGCCACTGCATGAGCAATCGCCGGAATTGTCTCGCCCTGCTTTACCGTCATCGGGTTCATAAGCGCACCTGTTGCAATCAAAAGCACACGCTTATATTTTCCGCTGCGTATTTCCTTTATTATGTGTCCGCAGAACACGCTTCCGCAGCAGCCGCAGCCGCTTCCGCCGGAATGTACATCCTGTTTTTCTATATCGAATATAATTTTTCCGCAGTCATTGTGATTTTCGCGTATATCATAGCCTTCTTCAAGCATAAGCTCCTCTAAAATATCCGAGCCTATAAGCCCCAAATCTCCCGTCAGAATCAAATCGTAATCGTCCGCTTTAAGTCCCGTATCCTCAAAGTGTGCAGTAAGCGTATCTATCGCCGCCGGAGCCATTGCCGCACCCATATTGTTTAGATCACTTACTCCCATATCAATTATTTTTCCGGTGGTTACATGAGTTATTTTCGGCCCGTCGCCGTCCTTTGCAAGCACGGCACAGCCTGCTCCCGTAACCGTCCACTGCGCCGACGGCGCTCTTTGTCCGCCGTATTCCAAAGGATAGCGGAACTGTTTTTCCGCACTGCAAAAGTGACTGGACGTTACGCACATCGCATAATCCGCATATCCGCCGCTTATGAGCATACTTCCGATTGAAAGGCTTTCCGCCATTGTGGAACACGCTCCGTACAGACCCAGAAACGGTATCTCCAAATCACGCATACCGTAATGCGCACCCACGCACTGATTGAGCAAATCACCGGCAAGCACGTAATTTATATCCGCAGGAGTAAGCTTTGCTTTTTTAAGCGCCGTCAACGCCGCCTCACGCTGAAGCCGGCTTTCGGATTTTTCCCATGTTTCCTCGCCGAATTTATCGTCCTCCAGTATAATGTCAAAGCTCTGCGCAATAGGGCCCTCGCCCTCTTTTTGCCCTACAATCGCCGCCGTTTCGAGTATTGTCGCCGGTTCGCCGAACGTAACCGTTTGCTTTCCTAATCTTTGATTCATATTCTCTCCTCCGATTTCTGTACTTATTTTTTGCCGATAATGCAAAAAATATACAAAAATTCAAAAAGAGTGATTATTTGCTTTTAATTACCGCAGTCTGGCTTTCCTGTACCCAATCTACACTGCAACCGAGTTTTTCGGCAACAAATCGTATAGGAATAAGGGTTTTATCGTTTTCGATAAACGGCGGCGTATCAAGGGTATATTCCTCACCGTTTACGTAAGCCTTGTCCGAACCTATCTGCAATCGTATTTCTCCGCCGTTTACAAGGATTTCTTTTGTTTCGTCTATCCATTCGACCTTTGCACCCATTTTTTCGAGGGTGTATCTGAACGGTATCATTGTTCTGTCGTTGATAACTCTTGCCGGAGTTTCGTATGACAGATATTCATTATTGAAAAGTACCTTTATATTATCTTTCGGCAATACGTTTTCGTACTTTAAAACCTCATACTTGCCGTACACGTACAAAACACCGTCACGGTACTGCACAGCTCTGAGATTAAGCGCTCTGTTAGGCAAAACTATATCAACCCAGTTTATACCGTCCGCCGACACTGATATTATATTCGGTGTTGTAAAGTCTGTGTCGATATTTTTGAGCGAACGCACACACCAATAGGCGTTTCCGGCGCTTTCAATGCTTTGCGGCTCATTATCCTCAAAAGAAATCTTCATAAGCTTATCCGCATTTGTTACATTGTATATGCCGTCTTTTTTAAACACTGCGCTTTTTGCGGTTACAACCGGTACACCGTATCCTGTTTCAAACTCTTTAAGTGTTTCTCCATCTGTTGATATATACACCTTTTTGTCCGTTTTTATATATGTACAATTTGCCGTATATGCCATTTGGCGCACGTAGCCGTCCAGTTCAAGCGTATTTTTGAGGTTGAATTTTTCATCAAACAGATACAGCTTATTTTCTATATCCTGCCCGAGAACATTATTCCCGTAATCGTCCCAGCCGCCGAAACGTGCGGCATAGCCCGATGCGGTTTTCACAATCTGCATTTCGCGGTTTCTGCACAGAAGTATGTTTTCCGCACTTTGGGGTAAGTCTATTTTTTTATTGCCCTCGTATAAGCTTCCGTTTTTCCAGTACATATATTCACTGCCGTTGAAAAACATATTTTTATACGGCACGAATTCCGTATATTCCGGCTGTTCCGTAAGGGTTATGTCTTTTAAATATTTGTAATTGTCAAATTTTATGTAATTTGACATTCCGCCATAGCAGTTTGTCGGCAAAATCAAATCAAAAATATACTTCTTTGTTTCACCCGGCGCAAGCGCTGCGCTGAACATACACTCCTCCGTTTTCGACCAGTTTATTCCCTTGCTTATCGCAAACGGATTTTCACGGCTCAGCGTACACGGATTAAGCATATTGCCGTCCTCATCGCGCACTATGGCTATATTGGACGAAAGCGAAGTGGCAAGCATATAATTTACGGTACGCTCTACGCTGTCGCTGTTTGTGAGCGTGAAATGATACCTGTTCGTAACTCCGAAATTTCCGAGGTTGAACTGCCACTGCTGATACTCCGGCTCATATTCCGATATTTCGCCGTTCGGTACGTGATCCTCTTTTTTCCATGGCATTCCGTTTTCATAATACGTTGTATTGTAGTGGTGCGTGTCAAAAATCCACTCATCATCACGCTTTTTGACATTTGAGCCGTAAAATTCGAGCTTACCCTTGTCGCGAAGATGTATCGACAGCATATCCGAATCAACGTCATGCGTCTTGCAGTAGCTTGACGCATCTCTCACCGCGTTTATATTCGTTACCCACTCATAGGCATTGTTTCCGTCGGGATAATACGGATTATATACCGTAACCGCCTGTCTTTCGCCGTTCTCCGTATCGGAGGTTACGTTTATATCCATATTTGTTTCGACTATCGGCAGAGATTCCGGCTCAATTCCCTTTACGGTGGTATCGTTTCTGTAACCGATTACCTCCGCATCGGGGCAGTGATGTTCCCTGCTTTTTGCTCCGTAGCTTTTTAATGCCGCAAAATTCACGTCAGCGCTGCCGGAGAGTATCTCAAAATCCACAAGCATATTAAACGTAACTCTCGGCGGCACAGGCTCGTAATTATATATGTATTCGCTTGCCCAGCTGCTGTCTTTCCCTGCCGTAAACTCCGCCGGAAGCCGCGTTTTTCCGCTGTACGGCACATATTGTCCCCAGCCGTCCAGGGTATGTATGCGCACATTCACAAAATCCGCCCATGCGCCCAGGCAGTCAAAATATTCACTGCCGCGCGGAATACCGTAGCCTACCGAGTTTATACGGATTTTCGCTCCGTTATCGGACAGAAACTCCAAGTCCGGCTCAACGTTAAAATCCGTCCAGTTATAATGACAGAAAAACACCTGATATCTCCCGGGCTTTAAATCTTCATTTTTCAGCAGATATTTCGGTGACGGATTTTCGTCCGTTGACAATTCCGCCGCGGACAAAAATTCCGGATTGTTGCAGTATATCCACTGACCGCCGCCGTATTTGGTGAATTTCACTCCGACAGCGTCCGTCTGCGCATATACCTGCGTATTAACCATGCACAGAATAAATAATAACAGTATAAATTTTTTCACAATCAGCCCTCCTTAACATAATTAACACTTACTGTTAATTTAGACGGATTTTGGCACCGAAAAGTTCCCTATCTTTCGGCAAGCGCCAGTCCGATCATTATTATAATAATCCCGAATATCTGCGAAATACCTATAATTTCGCCCAAAAACGCCGCTCCCATGGCAACGCTTGTTATCGGCTCAAAGGTTGACATAATTCCGGCAGTTGACGCGCCCTCGAACCGCACACCTATCTGAAAAAGCGGCATTGCCCCCAATGTCACGATTAAAGATATAATCGCCGCATACGACCACGCCCTGCCCGTAAGATTGAACGAAATCCCTCCCGACAGCAGTCCGAAAATAAGCGTTGTTATGCTCATAATAAGCATAAGATAAAACGTAAGCTTTATATAATCCATCGCATCAAGTCCCGAACGGTCAATATAAATCACATAAAAGCTGTAAAATACGCCCGACAACAGCGCCAGAACAATTCCTGCGCTGTCGGATGCCGTTTCTATATCAGCAAAAAGAAAAATCCCCACCGTCACAAGCACTACCGCCGCAAGCTTGAATTTTGACATTTTTTCGTGATACAAAAACGCTGACGCAAGCACTATCACAAGCGGATATACAAAATGCAGTGTTGTTGCAAGTCCTGTTGAAATAAAGTTATATGAAGCATACAACAGCAAAATCGGCACTGTTCCGCCGAATATTCCTAAAAGCAGTATGCTTTTAAATTCATCCTTCGTAAGCTTTAACGAGCGCTTATCCACCCTCATAATCAGATACAGCAGAGGAACGGAAATCGCCGCTCTTAAAAATGTAAGTGTTATTCCGTTTGCACCGCCGGTATATGTGAATTTTGCAAGCACAGGCGCAATACCGTATAAAAATGCGGAAATTAAAAGACATACCTTACCTTTTGACATATAAAAAACGCTCCTTCCCGTAAAAGAGCGTCATGCGCGCGTTTACAGGCTTGATTTTTCTTCTTACAGATGTTATTTTTGCCTGTAAACAGCGTTATTATGCAATTATTTTTTTATCCTGTCCCAATACTGCTTTGCAGCCTGTTCAACCTTATTGTCGCCGTATTCATAGTATTTTGCGTCTTTGATGTTGTCGGGCAGATACTGCTGTCTGATATAATGATCGGGATAGGAATGAGGATATTTATAGTCAATCCCATGTCCCATTTTTGCCGAACCGGCATAATGCGAATCCTTTAAATGCTCTGGAATATCGCCTGTGTCTTTTGATTCAATATCCTGCATTGCCGCATCAATCGCACATATTGCCGAATTGGATTTCGGTGCGGTTGCAAGCAGAATAACTGCTTCGGCAAGCGGTATTCTCGCTTCGGGGAATCCCAGCTGCAATGCCGCGTCCACACAGGATTTAACCACCGTAACCGCCTGCGGGTATGCAAGACCTATATCCTCCGCACTCATAACCAATATGCGGCGGCATATACTTTGCAAATCCCCCGCGCTCACAAGCCTTGCAAGATAATGAATTGCCGCGTCCGGGTCGGAACCTCTGACCGATTTTTGAAATGCGCTTAAAATATCATAATGACTGTCGCCGTCCTTATCATAGCGCATGGCTTTTTTCTGCGTTGCCTGCTCTGCCGTATCGAGAGTAATGTGCATTTTTTTGCCATCCTTTGGGAGGGACGCAAAAAAGGCTATTTCCAGAGAATTAAGCGCCTTTCTGACATCGCCGTTCGCCGAATGTGCAATATGCACAAGAGCGTCCTCCTCCGCCGTCACGTCATAGCCGCTGTAATCCTCTGCCTTTAAAAGCTCCACGGCACGATGCAGTGCTTTATTTATATCGTCCGCGTCAAGCTGCTTGAACTCAAACACAACGCTGCGTGACAGCACGGCATTGTACACATAAAAATACGGATTTTCGGTCGTGCTGGCTATCAGCGTTATTTTGCCGTTTTCCATAAACTCCAGAAGGGTCTGCTGCTGCTTTTTATTGAAATGCTGAATTTCGTCCAGATACAGCAGTACACCGTTCGGCGCCAGAAAAGTACCGAGCGCCTGCACTATTTCCTTAATATCTGATACCGATGCGGTGGTAGCGTTAAGCCGTCTGAGTGTTTTTCCCGTTCTTTTTGCAATAATATTTGCAACAGTGGTTTTTCCCACGCCGCTCGGGCCGTAAAATATCATATTCGGGATTTCGTTATTTTCAATTATATTTTTTAACAGCTTTCCCTCGCCCAAGAGATGCTGCTGTCCGACAACATCTTCGATTTTATCGGGGCGTATTCGGTCTGCCAGCGGAGTATTGCTCATTTTACATTAACTCCTTTCACAAATGCCGCTTTACCTTGCGGCACGGCTCACTTCTTCTTTTAGCTTTTCTACTTCCGGCTTAGTCACCGTTGTCATGGCAGACCAGCGGCAGGACGGTGTTTTTTCAAGATATTCCAGCGCTTTTTCGTAATTTCCGAGAGCTTTTTCTATCATTGCGCCATGATAATAAGCCTCAACGAACTTCGGATTTCCCTCCATAATCTTATCCGACAGCTCCTTTGCCTTATCGTATTCACCCCTGTAATAATAGCACAGCGCCAAATTGTCCGCTATATCGCGTTCATCACCGTTGTAGTCATAGGCTTCTTTACAGAAATCCAGAGTTTCCTGCGCTTTGCTGTTTTTGCAGATTTTGAAATATCCCAAAAGCGAATATAGGTATGTATTTTTATACCCGCTCTCATATATTTCCATAGCATCGTTATATGCTTCTTCAAGGTTGTTCTGCTTGAAATATGCCATACATCTGCGCATTTTTGCCGTATTTGCTATTTCCGGCTTCAGTTTATAGCGAAGAAGATTGTTGAGCGCCTGCTCCGCATCTTCAAAATTCCCCGTGCGCATTAATGCGTCGGCATATTCTATTCTTGTTGACGGCTTTGCTCTGCCGGTATCAACTGCTTTTTTGTATCTGCGCTTTGCCTCGGCGAATTTGCCCTCCGCAAACGAACTCCTTGCCTTTATCGCCCATATATCGGGGTACTTACTGTAAATAACATACGCCGTAAGCGCAGCCGTTACAGCTATACCTACAATAATATTTGCCTTAAAGCTCACAAAAACAGCCGCTGCCGCCAATATAACGTATACCAATGCTCCCATTTAATCGACTCTCCTTAAAATATTTTAAAGAGCCGCGGCAAAATGAAAATCATTCTGCCGCAGCCCCGAATTATTAAAATTCCGCCGTGCCGACCGTTCTCGGGAACGGAAGCACGTCACGTATATTCTGCATACCTGTTATATACATAACTGCTCTTTCAAATCCCAGACCAAATCCGGCGTGCTTGTTAGCGCCGTATTTTCTCAAATCGAGATACCAAGAATAATCCTCCGGCTTTAATCCCAATTCACGCATACGCGCCGTAAGAATATCATAGTTTTCCTCTCTCTGACTTCCGCCTATAATCTCGCCGATTCCCGGTACAAGCACATCCACCGCCGCAACGGTTTTGTTGTCGGGATTAAGCTTCATATAGAACGCCTTTATCTCCTTCGGGTAATCCGTTACCATAACCGGACGCTTGAACAACTGCTCGGTAAGGTATTTTTCATGCTCCGTCTGCAAATCGCAGCCCCACTCAACGGGATACACAAACTCATCGGCGTGCTTTTTCAAAAGTTCAATCGCCTCGGTATATGTCACGTGTGCAAAATCGTTATCAACCACGTTATGCAGTCTTTCAAGCAGACCCTTGTCAATAAAGTTATTGAAAAATTCCATTTCCTCCGGAGCGTTTTCAAGGCAGTAGTTTATGATATATTTGAGCATATCCTCTGCCAAAGCCATATCGTCGTTCAGATCGGCAAAAGCAATTTCCGGCTCAATCATCCAAAATTCCGCCGCATGACGTGTTGTATTTGAATTTTCCGCGCGGAAAGTAGGTCCGAACGTATACACATTTCTGAACGCCATACAATATGCTTCAACATTAAGCTGACCGCTTACCGTAAGGTTTGTCTGCTTGCCGAAAAAGTCCTTTGAATAATCTATGCTGCCGTCCTCACAGCGCGGCGGATTGTTCATGTCAAGCGTTGTTACCTGGAACATTTCTCCCGCGCCCTCGCAGTCACTTCCCGTAATAAGCGGAGTGTGAACATACACAAATCCGCGTTCCTGGAAGAACTGATGAATCGCATACGCTATCATCGACCTCACGCGGAACACCGCCGCAAACGTATTTGTACGCGGTCTTAAATGCGCTATCGTGCGAAGATATTCAAAGCTGTGGCGCTTTTTCTGCAAGGGATAGTCGGGCGATGAAGCTCCCTCGACAACCACCTCGCAGGCCTTTAATTCAAACGGCTGCTTAGCCTGAGGAGTAAGCTCTATTACACCGCGTGCCGAAATCGCCGCGCCTACATTAAGCTTTGAAAGCTCGGCGAAATTCTCCAGCCTGTCCTGCTCAATAACTATTTGCAGGCTTTTGAAAAAGCTGCCGTCATTAAGCTCTATAAAACCGAAGTTTTTTGACACTCTTATTGTTCTTACCCAACCCGATACAGTGACTTCCTTACCTCCGTAGGTTTCCGTATCGCGAAAAATACTTTTTATAACTGCTTTCATTGGTTAAAGTCCTTTCAATTCCAAATTAGATAAGGTTTATGCCGTTTTCTTTACATTCCTTTATCATTTCGTCCGGCCATACCGACGCCTGAACTTCGCCGATATGCGCCTTATTCAGCATAAACATACACAGTCTTGACTGACCTATGCCGCCGCCGATTGTATAGGGAAGCTCTTTATTGAGCAGCTTTTTATGGAAATCCATGCTAAGCCTTTCCTCACAGCCTGCCGCCTTAATCTGCGCTGTAAGCGAATCCTCGTCAACGCGTATACCCATGCTTGAAAGCTCATAGCTTATGTCAAGCAGCGGATAATATACCAAAATATCTCCGTTTAATTCCCAATCGTCATAATCCGGCGCTCTGCCGTCATGTCTTTCGCCCGAAGCAAGAGTTTTTCCTATCTGCATAAGGAATACCGCTTTTTTCTCACGCAAAAGCTTGTTTTCACGCTCTTTCGGAGTATCATCGGGATACATATCCTCAAGCTCCTGAGTAGTCATGAATGTTATGTCGTCCGCAAAGTTTGACGTAAGCTCGGGATATTTCTGATGAACTCTTGCCATGGTTGACTTCATCGCACGGTAAATCTTTCTTACAAACATTTTTAAGGTTTCGATATTTCTGTCCTCTTTATTTATAACCGCCTCCCAGTCCCACTGGTCAACATACATTGAATGAAGGTTATCAACCTCTTCATCGCGTCTTATTGCGTTCATGTCCGTATAAAGTCCTTCGCCCGGCTGGAAATTGTATTTTCCGAGAGTCATTCTCTTCCATTTTGCCAGTGAATGTACGATTTCAAGCGTCGCACCTCCGATGCACGGAGCGTCAAACGACACCGGACGTTCAACACCGTTTAGGTTATCGTTAAGTCCCGTTTCGGGGCGCACAAAAAGCGGAGCGGAAATTCTCTGCAAATTGAGCGCGCTTATAATCTCATGCTGAAACGTATCTTTTATAAATTTTATTGCCCTTTCAGTCTCGCGGCCGTCCAGACTGCTTTTGTAGTTTCCCGGTAATATCATTTTATACTATCCTTTCATATACCTCTATGTTTAATTAGTCCGTAAATTCAATGCTGTCAAGAGTTGATTTAAAATTTTTGCGGATGTCCGCAAGATATTCTTTGCGCAAAGCGTCACGTTCTTTTATTTCCTCGTCCGACAGCTGCGACTCCTTTGCCTTTTTTGCAAGCTCATTAATCCTTGCTATCTTTATCTTATCCAAAACAACACCCCTTAAAATCACATCTACTTTATATTGTACTATACATTTACGAAAATTTCAAGAAATTTTCAATAAAAAATTCGGACAAAATGCAAAAAAAGCATCTGCGGCATATTATACATTACACGAACAATGAAAGGAGGGTTTTCGGATGGGCGAATGCTGTGGAAACAACAACTTATGCGGCGGCTGCAACTTTGATCTTGATATGATTCTCTGGGTTCTTATCATAATTGTCATCGTTACCTGCATGTGCAACTAATAATCCCGCACTGCGCGGCCTGATTGACTGCGTACATTAAAAAAGGGAGCTGTAAAATTTTACGGCTCCCTTACTCTTTTTTTACATTCCCCTGTTTATTTGTTCTCCGCATTCAATATAAGCTTTACATTTGCAATTTCCGTTGCATTGAGATTGCTGTTGTCATCATTATAATTATAATTCGGATTTATCTTGTACCATGAGCACGAATTGAAGTAATCTCTGAACTCCTTCATCACAAATTTACGTCCGTGACGCGCATAAATCTCATTTCTCGCCAATGCAAGCTTACTCTTTGAAAATCCCTTTATATCATCGTTTGTCAAAAGTCTTGACGATGAATCGGCGATTATATACCCCGAATTCCCCTGGCTTGTGAGCGATGAAATTTCATATATCGTATTTCCGTTATACGTTTCAGAAGTAGGCATCGCATTTATTATATACTGCTTATTCTTAATCTGCGCAGTTGTGCTGCCCTGCGAAACATTCGCATAATAAACAGTATTTTCCACTATAAAGGTCATGAGATATTTGCCCGTTGCGGAATTATATATAACCTCTCCGCCTTTCACCGGCGCAGAATCTATGCTGTAACTTACAACGCCGGTCTGACGATACTGCTTGCTTTTTGATGAAGCAGCAGACGATGCACTGCTCTTGCTTGAGCTTTGTGACGATGCGCCGCCGCTTGATGAGGACGCACCTGCAGCCGCACTTCCCGTTTTGCTGCCGCTTCCCGATGAGCTGCCGCCCGTTGCAGACCATGACTGCGCATTGCCGCCTGTGCTTTTATCCGATGACGGCGCTGCTGTTGCCTCAGGTACGGGAGTAGGCGTTTCCGCAGCCGGAGTTTCCGACGGCAGCGGCGTTGCCGTTGCTCCGATTGTCGCAATCGGCGTCGGCGTTACCTTATTTACCCTGTCTTTATCAAGCTTATCCTTTATCTTGAATGCACCTATGCCGCCCCCTACTGCCAGCAGAACCACTATCACGCATATTACGGCTATTTTTATTTTTTTCTGCTTTTGTTTCTTACTGCTGCGGCGCTCTGCTATTTCGTCAAGCTGCTGCTTTTTTTCTGCCATCATTTTATCTATCTGTTCGCGGCGCTTACGTTCGTTTTCGTCATAAACTTCTTCTTCCTCTGCGGGGTTTTCTGCTGTATCGTCATTCTGTTCATCTTCAAGAACGGCGCCGCAGAATATACATTTTTTCACATCGTCGGGCAATTCCGCTCCGCATTTTTTACATAGCATATTTTTTCCTCCACTCTCTTTTTCCGACAAGTATATATAATTATTATACACTTTTATACTTTTCAATTCAACATCTTTATTATTATATATGTGTTACATACTTTTACCGTTCTTTTTCGAGGAATCCTTTTTAACGTAAACCACGCTCATGATTTTGTCTGCCAAATCAAAATTTTTGCAGACCGCAAAATACCCCAGTCCCGACGCAAGCACAGGAACAACAAGCATGAGTACAAGCCCGTACCATGTGATACTTCCGCACAGCTCGCCCAGAAAGGCAAAAAACGGGAACGTCCACAAAAGAAACAGCATGTTCACGCCCACTGCCCACCATGTATTTAAAGAACCGTCATTTGAAAACGCTGTCCACACAAGCTTATATCCCGCAAACAGTATAAGCGTTACCGCAGAAATCAGAAGTCCCATAAGAAAGCCTTTTTTTATATCCGGCTGCAAAACCGTATATGATTTTTTGTCGTGCCTTGCATATGCTCCGGCATTGCCGTAAATTGTGAAAAAGTACGCAAGAGTAAGTATTATTCCCGATATAAGCTTAATAACAGGCTTTTCAAACGTCCATGTAAAAGCCATAAGCCATATAAGCGTTATAACCAGTACCGCCGTCAGATTGCCGAGCAGCATATGCCTGTACTGATACCCGATTGTCATTTTTGATTTGTCTTTCATTGAAAATTCCCCTTCTGTTTCTATTTTGCCGAACTGATCCCCGCAATATACCCCGACGACCACGCCCACTGCAAATTATAACCGCCGCAGTCACCGTCTATGTCGAGTATTTCTCCGCAGGCATACAGTCCGCTTACTTTCTTTGATTCCATTGTCGCATCGTCAAACTCTGCGGTGTCCGCACCGCCCTTTGTGACCTGTGCATTATTCCATGACATTGTTCCCGTTATGCAAAATCGCCAATGCTTTATTGTGTCCGCTATTTTTACCGTATCGCTTTCGCTGAGAGTCGCCGCACAGCGTGAGAGCGGAACAATTTCAAGATGTTTTAACAGAGCCTGTCCTATGCGCTTATTTAACATTCCGGTGAAAAATTCTTCAAGCCTTCGCTTTGGATTAAGCGCAATTCTTTCATACAGAATATTAATTATCGCATCTCTTGAATATTCCGGCATAATGTCGAGATACGCGTATTTTTCATTTTTAAGACGAGAAGTAACCGAAAATACAGCTGGCCCCGACAAGCCGTATTCCGTAAACAGAACCTCACCCTTTTCGCAGACCTTGCCTACGCTCAAAGCTCCGTTTACTTTTATGCCTTTAAGCTTTTTTACCACGTCGGTTTCGGTTTTAAGCTGCACAAGCGACGGATAAACCGATGTGATTCCATGCCCCAGCTTTTTTAAAATATCATAACCGCTGCCGTTTGAACCTGTTGACGGCGCAGCCTTGCCGCCGCACGCAATTATTACTCTATCCGCAAACGCCGTTTTGCCGTTATATGCGCTGATTGAAAACCCGTTTTGGTTTTTTTTCACTTCGCACACTTCAAAGTCCGTTACGGTTTTTACGCCGCACTCCTCAGTTTTCATTCTCAAAACGTCAAGCACCGCCGATGCCTGGTCGCTGTACGGATAGACCTTACCGCCGTCCTCCACCTTATACAATATTCCGAGCCTTGAAAAGAAATCCAGCGTTTCCTTTACCCAAAATGCGGCTATTGTTTTTTCCGCAAAAGACGGATTTGCGCCGTGATAATTTTCTTTTGATGCGTTGATATTTGTCATGTTGCATCTGCCGTTTCCGGTAGACAGAATTTTTCTGCCAACGCGGCTGCCGCTCTCATATACCGTCACGTCCGCGCCGTTCTCCGCTGCCGCAATCGCCGCTGTAAGTCCTGATGCGCCGCCGCCTATTACCGCTGTTTTCATTCGTCTGTTCCGCCTTGTTTTTTCAATTCTTTTTTTCTTGCATATTCGTCAACGTAATCTGCCGCTATCGCGCGTATAACCGCCGCAACCGGCACGGAAAGAAGCATTCCCGGAACTCCGAACAGACTTCCTCCGACGCTCACCGCCACTATAATCCACAGCGGACGTATATCAAGCGACATTCCCATAATTTTGGGTGCAAGCACATTTCCGTCAAGCTGCTGCAAAACAAGCAGCGTTACGGTTGTCCATATAGTCTGCCACATTCCGCCTGTTATCAGAATAACTATTTCTGCGATAATTACCGAGAATATTGAACCGAAATACGGTATCATATCCATCGCGCCGATAAACAATCCCAAAATCACCGCGTATTCAACCCTCATCAATGAAAGCGCTACCGAGCAGACAACCGCCATAACCAGGCTGCACACCATACGGCAGTATATGTAGCTTGTAAAAACGCTGTTTATGCGCCTTGCATGAGCAAGCGCCGACTTTGAACGTTCGGGTGTAAGAAAAATATCCGCCATTCTTTTTAAAGAAGACAGTATTCTTTCTTTATCCAGCAGCATATATACAGATGAAATCAGAGCAATAAACAGCGAGATTAATTCCGAAGTTACATTAAACACACCCTGTATATACTTGCCTATCGCATACGGATCTACCTTGCCCAGGAATGAATAAATCGTATTCATTGCATCCGGCTCCTGCAAGTCTATAAGGTTAAACTTTTGCACTATTTCCAGGCTTCCGAGCCACTTTAAGACGTTTTCCACATAATTCGGAAGATTCAGCGACAGGTCTATTATGTTTTTAGACAGCGCCGGCACAAGCGAACGAACGGCAAGCGCAAGCAGTGCAATCGTAATAATATACACCAAAAGCACGCTTATCCCGTATGAGTGGTCGCTTATTTTTTTTAATTTGATTTTTTGCAAAAGCTGCGTAAGCTTTTTTGAGGGAAGATTAAGCAGATACGCAATCACAAAACCGATAAAGAACGGTTTGAGTGCGGAAAGCAGCGTTCCTATTACTCTGCCGATATTTCCGATATTGTCAAAGGTTTTGTATACCGCTATCACTGCCACGCAGAAAACAAACGCTATTATCCACTTATAATATTCTCGTAGTTTTTTCAATTATTTTCCTCCGTAAAATTTGTTTATATTAAACGGGCGGAAACCGTTCCGCCCGCATAATACCGCTTATTTAATTATCGGGAGTCACTATTACAAGTGTTGCCACAAATGCTCCGTTTGAAACGCTTCCTCTCACATCAACGGTATCTCCCTCCGATATACCGCTCATTTTAAGCGATTTACCTGCTGATGTTATAAACGTTGTCTTGTCGTCTTTGCAGAATACCGTCTGTGCTTCACCGCCGTCCGGCTTTACGGTTATAAATCCGTATGACGCATTAATTGCGGTTACAACGCCTACAACCGAGCCTGCCGTTACCTGTGTGGATTTTGCGCTGATAGCCGTAATTGCATCGCTTTCAATCGTAATTGTTACTTCGTCGCCCACACGGAAATCATAGAGCGTTCCGGTTTTTCCGTTAATGTCTATTTCAACGCTGCTCGGAATCATAAATTCTTTTTCCGTGCCGTTGATGCTTACAACCATAGTCGGCTGTGACGCAATCGTAAGAGACTTGATTGTACCGGTTGACTTGGTTTTCTTTGCCGTTGCGTCAACCTTTACTATCTCGTCGTATTCAAGAGTAAGCGTTACCGAATCGCCCTCATAAATCGAGGCGAAGTCTGATTTCTGACCGTTTTTCTTTACCGTAACCGAATTGCTTACCGTATATGTCTTGCCGTCATAATCCTCATCGGCGTGGCTGATTGTCATTGTAAGCTTTGGGTCTATCGATATGCTCTTTACCACTGCGCCGCTGATTGTCGACGCCTTCTTTACCGCGCTGATTGTTTCCACCTTGCCGTTCACAAGACTAAGCTCAATGGGGTCGTCCAACGCAAAGCTCCTCATTGTTGCCGGAGAACCGTCAAACAAAATCGTAACATCGTCCGCACAGTCATACGACTTCTGACCGCTGCCGTCGGACGGCTTTATCGTTACAAACATCGTGCCTGTTGCCGTACCGGAGCTTACATACTTACCTCTGATTGTTTCATCCGGGACAGACGAAATAACGTCTATCGCAATAACGCTGCTTCCGGAATAAGTGAAAACTGCCGAAACGCCGGTGAGCATTTTTGCCGGTATTGTTCTTACGCCGACAACGTTCATTACGGTATCGTCCGTATAAACCTCCGTTGAGGAATTGCCGCTTTTATCCTTTACTACAAATGTTCTGCTGTCCGTATCGATTGAAACAAGCTTACCCAAAACAAATTCGTACTTCATCTTGTCAACCACTCTTGAAAGCATAACCGCAATCTGACTTCTCAATACCGATGTGAGCGGCGAGAAATTGTTATCCTCCATACCGTTCATGATTTCCGCATCGCCGGCATATTTAACATATCCCACTGCCCCAGACGGAATTTTGTCATTGTCGCTGTAACCCGTATCCGCCTTTGAATCGGCAAGCGCTTTCTTTTCTCCGCCCATCGACTTGGTTATAATCATAGCCGCCTCGTAACGTTTCATCGGCTTGGATTTTTCATCATTTTTCAAATATGTATCCAAATCGGTCTTTTTCAGCGCGCCCTTATACAAAAGATACGCAATTTCATCCGTACCCCAGCTAAGACCGTACGGGGTTATTGTTTCATCATACATTTCGTGCGCAGTTTTTAAAATCTCCGCATTCGCAGAATCGGCGCTGCCCATTGCTCTCGCAAACAAAGCCAAGCATTCCAAACGCGTAACCTCATTATCGGGGCGGTATGTCTGATCTTCGTAGCCCGATATAAGTTTTTTGTCCGCCATATTCTGAATCTGTGTTCTGCACCAGCTGTACTGTTCACCCGAAATATCGGTAAATGCAGTCTTTGCCGCAAATACCGGAACCGCAGCCGATACGGCAAGCGCACCTGCCAGCACAGACGATACAATCTTTGTTATTTTCATAATACCTTCTCCTTTCCGTTTCATACCGGAAAAATCCCTTTTGTCCTTTAAACCGTCAAAAAATCTGCCGCCGCAAAATCCGTATGCGCACAGCTTATACCCTGCGCACCGCTTTATTACCGCGCACTGACCGATACAAACAGGATATATGATTTTTAATCTGCCGCTTTAATTATATCATGTCGGTAAAAATAGTGCAATACATTTTATATTTTTACCATAATTTTTAACAAAAGAAACAAAATGGTAATATTTTTGCAAAAAAATATCCGGCAACGTGTTTTGAATACACCGCCGGACATTTTTGTTATTATACCGCTGCGCTTTGCACCGCTGCCGATCTTTTATGCAGCATAATTCTTTTACGCTCCATATTTTCGATTATATAATCCTCCGTAACATCGGAAAGAATTACTGGAGTAACCTGATTGCGCGATATTTTTTCGAGAAATTCCTCCGCGTCTCTTCTGCGGTAAAAAATACCGTTTATCTGCTTCATTTCTGCTGATTTCCTGCCGCCGTCATAGTGTGTAACCTTATTTATTTTCACACCGTAGCTTTTAAGCTCGGGATATTCCTCGGATATTGTTTCCGTTATCAGATAATACTCTATCAAAACTCCTGCGTCCTCATTCATATACTCCTTTGTGTAAAGCTCCTCTTTTTCCATGCTATGTCTGTCTCCCTTCAAGTGACTGATAATTTATATTGTATTTTTTACAGGCTTATTATACTACACGTTTTGGCGAATTGTCCAGAAAAACATATCGTCAGAAAACGACACCAACCGTCAGCCGATACTAAAAATCGTTTTATTCTCCGAAGATATTTCGGAGAAAGTATCGCCTTTTGTTTATTGATGTCGTTTTTTAGGATACGAAAGTCCGATTTTTCGCCATATATTTTTATGTGTATGTATAATTTCCCCAATCAGAACAAAGGTCTCATCAAATTGAGACCTTTGTTCTGCGTTTACCCTTGGGAATCTATCATTTTTTCGATAAATATACCGTATCCCTTTTGGGGATTATTTACAAAAACGTGCGTTACGGCGCCTATCAGCTTATCTTTCTGAATAATCGGCGCTCCGCTCATTCCCTGAACTATTCCTCCGGATTTTTTCATAAGCTCCTCATCCGTAATTTCAAAAACTATGCTTTTATCCCCCAGATCCTCTGACACCTTATTTATCCGTATACTGTAATTTTTCACTCCGTCTCCGTCTATATCGGACATAATATACGCATCGCCCTTTTCCACCTGTGACGGCTGCGCCGCAGGTACGGCATCGGAAAAGGAATACGTGCCGTTTATCCGCCCGAATATTCCGCAGCCTATATTTTTCGTTATACTTCCCGTATTTTCACTTCCAAAGCTTCCGCTCAGCTCTCCCGGCGCTCCTTTTTTGCTTTTTATCACGGATAATCCCGAACAATTCAGAATATTCCCCGATTTTACGGACATAATATTACCTGTATCTGTATCGCATATTCCGTGACCGAGCGCAGCAAAAGAATTATCGGCAGGATTAATATAGGTAATCGTGCCTATTCCGGCAGTGCTGTCGCGAACCCAAAGTCCCAGACGAAGCGTTCCGTCCTTTGCCGTAACAGGCTGTGCCGAGGTTTCAAACGTTTCCCCGTCACGCCGTACCGAAAGGCAGATTTCGCCCGGATTTTCACTTATAATCTCAGAAAGCTGCTCCGAGCTTTTTAATTCCGTGCCGTTCGCACTGACTATAACGTCCCCTGCTTTAAGGCTGCTCTTTCTCGCAGGATATGAGCTGATACCGTTTTCATCGGTTACGGCTCCGGTTTTCGTTACAATCAGTCCGTCGGTATAAATTTTAATTCCGACCGCACGTCCGCACGGAATCAGGCTTATTTCTGCCGCATGATATTGCGGTACGCCCGAAATAAACACCAAAAAAATAAAAGGAAAGAATACGGCAAACCGTTTCTTTTTGGCAGTATTTTTCATTTTAAAGACCCTTCCTTTCTGTGCCGACGGCACAAATTTCAAAATCCGCCAGCCAACGTATCGGCGCGGATTTCGCTTTACCGCCTTTCTGTTTTTAACTTGTGTTAATCCGCCGAAAATATACCGCTCTATTTATTGCAGAAACGGAATAAAAAAACATAGCCAAATCATAATTTTTGTGATATAATATAATTTGAGCAATATTTTTGAAAGGAATATCCGTAATATACAATGGAAAATTTATTGAATAATTTAAACGACAGACAGCTTGAAGCAGTTAAAACCACGGAGGGACCGGTGCTTGTCGTTGCTGGAGCCGGCAGCGGAAAAACAACGGTTATAGTCAACCGTATTGCATATATAATACACCATAACATGGTAAGACCGGGAAATATCCTTGCGATTACCTTTACAAACAAAGCGGCACGCGAAATGCGTGAAAGAGTTGAGACGCTTTTGGGCGATACTGCGGCAGGCTTATGGATAGGCACGTTTCATTCGATGTGTGTGCGCATACTCCGCACCTGTATCGACCTGCTCGGATATACGCGTGATTTTATAATTTTCGATTCGTCCGACACTCGCACCGTCATGAAAGAATGTTTACGGGAACTGAACTTTGACGAAAAAAATTTTCCGCCCCGCAGCATACTTTCAATTATAAGTAACGCAAAAAATGACATGATGGATTACGAAACCTTTGAAAATGTGTACAGAAACGATTTCAGAATGTCAAAGGTTGCAGAGATTTACAGACTTTACCAGTCAAAACTCAAGCGCAACAACGCCCTTGATTTTGACGATATTATACTTAACACCGTAAAGGTTCTGAGCCTTAACGAGGACGTAAAGCTTTATTACCAGGGCAAATTTGAATATGTTCTGGTGGACGAGTATCAGGACACAAACAATGCGCAGTATATGCTTATACGTTTGCTTTCGGACGGGTACAAAAATATTTGCGCCGTAGGAGACGACGATCAGAGTATTTATAAATTCAGAGGTGCAAATATAGCAAATATTCTGCGTTTTGAGGAGGATTTTGAAAATACGGTAAGAATTACTCTTGACAGAAACTACCGTTCCACACAGACTATTCTCGACGCTGCAAATGCGGTAATTGCCCACAACGGAAAAAGAATGGAAAAACAGCTTTGGACGGACAAAGGCGCAGGGAATCCGATATTCAGCTATACGGCTGAAAACGAATACGGAGAAGGTCAGTTTATCGCGTCAAAAATAAAGAATTATTACGAAGAGGGCGGCAATTTCAGCGATTGTGCGATTCTTTACCGCACAAATGCACAGTCGCGCGTGTTAGAAGAACAGCTTATGCGTGAAGCCGTTCCGTATCGTGTGCTTGCAGGTCTGCGATTCTATGACAGAAAGGAAATCAAGGATATTATTTCATATCTGCGGCTTGTTTTAAATCAGAATGACGATGTAAGCCTTAAGCGGGTTATAAACGAACCAAAGCGCAAAATCGGCGCGGCAACGGTGGATAAGGCCGAAAAAATAGCCATGCGCGAAGATAAAAGCATATATGAAGTAATTTCCGAAGCGGATAATTACGAAGAACTCAGAACTGCGGCGCCAAAGCTTAAAGCTTTCGTGGGAATAATGGACGGACTTATAAAGCTTCGCGACCACATTCCGCTGACCGAGCTTACACGGCGTATTCTGACCGATACGGGGTACAGCGCCGCACTGACCGCCGCAGACGATATAGAAAGCAAAACCCGTCTTGAAAACCTTGATGAATTTCTGAATGCCGTACAGGAATTTGAAAAAAGCGACGAATACAGCGGCAAACTCAACGAATTTCTGGAAACCATAACGCTTGTTGCCGATGTTGACGCTTATGATGAGGATCAGGACGCAGTCGTGATGATGACAATTCATTCCTCAAAGGGACTGGAATTTCCAAGGGTATTTATTGCCGGAATGGAGGAGGGGCTTTTCCCCGGTATGCGTTCAATCGAGGGAGGAATAGAAGAAATCGAGGAGGAACGCCGCCTTTGCTACGTAGCAATGACGCGTGCTAAGGAATATCTGTGCATCACACAAACAGCTCATCGAAATCTTTACGGAAAAACATTAACCTCGCGCCCGTCCAGATTTTATCAGGAAATACCGATGGAATATATCGAGGACGTTTCGGGCATACGCCGCAAAACCGTTTCGTTTGCACAAAAATTCGAACGAAGCTTTAAGAAGTTTGAGCGTACAATTCCCAAAACCGAGCCAGCCGCCGCTCCTGCTGCCGGAAAGTCATTCTCTGCCGGAGATATTGTCGAGCACAGAAAATTCGGCAAAGGAATCATACTCTCCGTTCAGGAATTCGGCAAGGACGCAATACTGGAAATTCAGTTTGATTCCATAGGTCATAAACGGCTTATGGCTGCTTTTGCCAAGCTTAAAAAGCTATGATGAAAAATTTTTAAATTTTTTACAAAAAAATATAGAAAAATGTACATAAATATGTTATACTGTGAATAATAGGAATATATAAAACTGATATAACGGGAGGTACTATTATGAGTGATTTTATGGATAAATTGAAAAAGAACGCATTTATGGCAAAAGACGAAGCTTTCAAATTCGGCAGACACATATGGAATCAGGCGGAAAACATGGTTGACCGCACAAAAGTCAATATTGCGATTAATGATACGGAAAGCAAAATAAACGATATTTATGCGGAAATAGGCGAAAAGATATATTCACATTACAACAACGGCGATTTTACCGAAGAGGAAATTGAGGATAAGTGCAAAAAAATCGACAGTCTCGCAGAGGAAATGAATGCTCTCAAAGAAAAGCTTGCGGAACTGAAAAAGACCGTTAAATGCCCCAACTGCGGCGAATATAACGATGAGGGCAATAAGTTCTGCTCAAAGTGCGGAAACACCATGCCGGCACGTGAAAGCAGCACAGCGGATTCCGACAGCGATGACGATACCGTAAGACGGGTTGTGACAATCAGACCGCAAAAACCCGAAACGGACGACAGCAGCGATGATGATAATGAAATTTTCGATTAAACCGGAGGAAATCAATGGACGATAAAAAGATAAGGGCATATGACGGCGATGATGCTTTTTATTCCGGAACTGATGCGGATTATGAGGAATTTCTTAAATCGGTTAACGGAAAAATGGGCGGTCATGATGCAAAAAAAGACAATCTTGAAGAAACCAAGACGATAAACTTGCAGGGTGTTATAGAAAAATTCCGCAAAAAGGCGGAAAACATTAAGGACGCGTCAAAAAAACTTACCGCAGATGCCGTAAGTAAATTTGAAGAATTTAAAAAGAGTACAGCCGATTTATCGGAGGACGAGGAGCTTTTTGACGATGAAGAAAAGAAAATACGTCCGGAAGATATAAAGGTAACGCACGCCGGAAATGTTACGCAGGAGGTTGCTGCCGATAAGTCTGATGAAACAAAATCCGATGCGGCAGAGGATATTAAAAAGGTTTTTGCAGAAGCGGCAAAAATTAAAAACGAGCTTCTTTCCGTTCCCGGCAAGCTTGACGGTTACGGCGAAAAAATTGACGAAATAAACGAAGCTGTCAAGCGGCTTGACGAGCTTTTAAAGGATATTGACGTAATCAGCCGCGACAGTGCAAAGAATGCCGAGAACGCGTGTCTTAAATCCGATACAATCGCCGGCGGCGTTGAGGAAATACGGCAGTCTGTTGTCGGCGTTTCAAAGCTTAACGACAGTATTTTTGATTTGAAAAATTCACAGCTTAATACAAAAAATTCGCTGGAAAATCTCGCAGAAAGCTTCACTTCGCTCAAAAAGAAGTGCATACTCGGTATTACAATATTAAGCATACTTTCGCTTATATCAATAGTTATGTCTGTGATTATTCTGCTGTCTTAACTTTTAGGGGATGTAAAAAATGTCCAGATCACAAAAAGGCAATTTTATAGATGAATAGAGTGCATTAAAAAACAATAAAATCTTATATTTTGTAAAAAATCGTATTTTATTCGATTTTTCTTAATTTAAATGCCTTTTTGCTACGAACAAACTGAACCTCTCGGAGTACACACGTACACCGTCGGGTTCAGTTTGTCCGTTCTGAAACATTTTTTCCTATCCCCTTACAAGGAGTTGTAAAAAAATGTTTTTTACATCCCCTTTATTTTTCATTCCTATACTTTTTTCGCCACGCAAGCGGAGTTACTCCCGTGATTTTTTTAAACGTATTTATAAAATAACTGAAATTATTAAATCCCACCGCAAACGCAACCTCGGTCACGCTCATATCCGTACCTTTAAGCAGCTCCTTTGCGTCTTTTACTTTCAGCATATTGCAGTAATAATTAAGCGTATATCCGCTTCTTTTTTTGAACATATGACTTATATAGGACTTGCTGACGTAAAATTTTTCCGCAAGCTCATCTGCGGAAACCTCCGCATGATGCTCATTGAGATAGCCGAGTATTCTTGAATATGTATCATTTGCGGTGTTTGAGCCTATCTCAGCTATAAGCCGTTCAATCATCATCGCCAGCGGCGAAATAAGCGTATCGAGAAGCTTTACGGGGATTTCTTCGTCCTTCATGTTTTCATCATAGCGTTTATCTTTTCCGAACGGAATTTTTTTATCCCTATATCCGCTTACGCTGATAAATCCCACTGCCCGCGAACCGTCAGATACAGCATGAACATATTCGCCCACTCCCGCATGACACACTCCGATATAGCACTCCTGTTTTTGACATTTCTTCAATGCAAGCTGCTGACATTTTATGCACCGCTGCCGCGCCGAGCTTTTCACATACGCACAATAAGGGTTCACGTGTATATTATACCGCCAAAGCTTTTGAGCAGTAATGAAAACAGATATGCAGCTATCCTGCAAATGCACCGAAACCGCCAGTTTATGCTCTTTTTTCAGATATTCTATATATGCCGTGATTTTTTCTTCGGTTTTTTCTTTGCTCATTTTTACCACCTGTGCATTTTTTTGATATTTTCATGCTGAAAATCGCAAGAAATCAAGCAAAAGTTTTGTTATTATAATATCATACAATAATAAAAATGTCAAATGGGAGGAAAACAATGCTTAATAAAAAAATCATACAATCCGATTTATGCGTAATCGGCGGCGGCATGGCAGGCATATGCGCGGCAATCGCCGCAGCAAGAAACGGCGCTAAGGTCGTTCTCATGCACGAACGTCCGGTACTCGGCGGAAACGCATCATCGGAAATCAGAATGTGGGTTTGCGGCGCAGACGGCGAAAACAACCGCGAAACGGGAATTGCGGAGGAAATAGCGCTTGAAAATTATTACAGAAATCCCACAAAAAATTATTACATATGGGACACTGTGCTTTATGACTTTGTAATCCGTGAAGAAAACATCACGCTGCTTTTAAACTGCACCTGTATGGACGCAAAAACCGAAAACGGCGATTTTGGTTACGGACGTGACACAAAAATATGCTCCGTAACCGGATACCAGATGACAACGCAGACATTTTACGAAATTCATTCGGCTAATTATGCGGACTGTTCCGGCGACAGCATACTTGCGCCGCTCACCGGCGCACAATTCCGTATAGGGCGCGAAAGCGCTGAGGAATTCGGCGAGGACACTCATGTTAAGCAGCACGATGATCTGACAATGGGTATGAGCTGTCTTATTCAGGGGCGTGAAACCACTCACCCGATAAAATTCACACCGCCGCGCTGGAGTACGCCCCTTACCGCAGAAGATTTTAAGTACAGAGCCCCCGATTTATACAACGAGTATGAGAATTTCTGGTATCTTGAACTCGGCGGAAAACGCGACACCATAGCCGATACGGAGGAAATCGCGCGCGAGCTTATTCCGCTTGCGACAGGAACATGGGATTATATTAAAAATTCAAAAGAATTTAATGCCGACAACTGGGAGCTTGATTTTCTCGGTTTTCTGCCCGGTAAACGCGAATCGCGCAGAATGAGCGGCGAATACTGCATTACGGAAAAGGATATTACCGAAAACCGTCTTTTTGAGGACACCGTTGCATACGGCGGCTGGCCGCTTGACGACCATTTTCCCGACGGCTTCTATCACAAAGGCACACCGAACACCAACTTCACAACCCCTGCGCCGTATTGCATTCCGTACCGTGCGATGTATTCAAAGAACGTTTCCAACCTGTTCTTTGCCGGCAGAAATATCAGCATGACTCATATGGCAATGAGCAGTATACGCGTTATGCTGACCTGTGCGCTTATGGGGCAGGCAGTCGGCACGGCGGCGGCAATCGCGGCAGAGTTTGACATAACGCCGCATGAGGTATATCTTAAAAAAATCAGACTTTTACAGAATATTCTTATGGACAGCGACTGCTTTATTCCCACGCTTAAACGTGAAATAAGCGATTTGTGCAAGGCAACTCCGATTGTAAACGGCAGCGACGCCTTAAAAAACGGCGAGGATCGTCCCAACAGAATATATCAAACAGACGAATGCGGAATTACCGTTAAAAACGGTTCTTCGCTTGAATACAAATTCGGTTCGTTTGAAACTGTTTCGTGTGTGCATATAACCTTTGACAGCGACCTTTGCCGAACAACCCTCCCCGGAGGTTACTGTGAGCGTACTCATTCAATGCGCAGCAACACCCTGCTTGACAGTCCTCAGTTTTATGTTCCGAAAACTCTGTGCAAGGAATTTGTTCTTGAAGCGGAAACCGAAAACGGCGCTGAAATTATATGCAAATCCGAAACCAATCTGAATCGTGCATATAATATACCTGTTAATAAAAAAGTGCGCAGTATTCGTCTTACGCCGCTTTCCAACTGGGGCGGCAATGAGGAAACTAATGTATTTTCATTCGACTTCAAATAAATGAACAATAAAAAAATTGAAACCCGCAAAAATGCGGATTTCAATTTTTTTATTTAAATACAACCGTCGCCGCCGTGTTCGGCATAAGCTCTATATACCACCATTTGCTGTCATAGAAATACTGTGCCTGGATTTTTTCGGTATTTGCGTTTACAAGCTCCAATACGTGCGAACCGTCGGGATTTACCGCTGCCGTACCCTCAACCGCCATTCGGAGATGAGGGAAAGCGTACATCGTTGCGCCGCAGTTATCAACCTTGACGGGATAAATTTTTGCACCGCGTTTTATAAATTTTGAAAAATGCTTAAACGCCTTGTACTGTCCGCTGTAAGTTAATTCACCAGTCTGCGAATTGAGCGTTGCCAGACCGCCGCAGAAAAACGGGCCTATATTGGGGCCGCCGCACTCGTCAAGCAGCAAATTCCAGCCGGTAAAGGTGTCGCAGCCCATGTTGAGCGATTTCGCCATCATAATCGACCACTTGCACCAGTCGCTGTCATAATTATTATACAGCCTGGGACCGCCCTCTGTGAAATTCCACTTTATATCGGGATATTCGTCTTTCAGCTTGTCAAGCATTTCAACCGTTCCTTCATAATAATGAAATGCAACCGCATTACAGTCATTTATCAGATTCGGATTTTGCCGTAACTGATAAAGCACTCTTTTCCAGCCGATGAAACAGTGGTCAAAAAGCCATATTTCCGTATCCATTCCCTTATCGGTCATTTTTTTGCGTAAAACCTTTATAAATTCCGCCTCAATATCGGGATGCCAGATACAAGCCGGCATAAGTCCTGTCTGCTGTGTTTCCGGTTCATTCTGCGGAGTTATCGCGCTGATTTCTATTCCCTCTTTTTCATAGGCTTTTAAATATTTTATTATGTAGTCGGCATAGCAGTCAATGTATTCACGGCGCATATATCCGCCGCACATTGAACCCTCGGTTTTCATCCACCCCGGCGGGCTCCACGGCGATGCAAACAGCTTTAAATCCGAATTGTGCTTTAAAACCTCTTTTATCATGGGAATAATATACTCTCTGTCTCTTTCAACCGAAAAGCTTTCAAGCTTCATATCGTTTTCCCTGTCGCAGTAAGAATATACGTCCGCCGAATAATCGCTTGAACCGACAGAAAGCCTGCCGACAGACAGATTAAGTCCGTTCTCTCCGTATATATCGTTCAAAAATTCATTCCGCGCCTCCTCGCTCATGGTTGACAGCTCATAGCACGACGCACCCGTTATTGCAACGCCGAATCCCGAAAAGCTTTCGTTAACGGGTTTATCGGCAACCTCAGCCGTACATATCGCGTCCATTTTTGCATTATTGTAAAACAGACGCTTTTGCACAAAGGTATTTTTTTCATCTGTGGTATATATTGTTGCTTTCATAATTAACTTCCTTCCTTACATTTTTTCTTAATTATAAATTAAATAACGTGACGGCGCAATATAATTTTAGTTTATATTTTTGTATTTTTGCGTCAACTTCTTCTTGACAATTTTTTAATGTATATATATAATAAAAACGGGGGATTGATTGGTATGAATAACAACATATCCGCAAATGCGGAATACTCGGAAATAGAAGTTTTAAATCAGTCATGGGCAGGCGGCACAGCCTATTCCTACAAAATGAAAAAAAGACCTTTTTTCGGAATATGCTTTATAACGGACGGCGCAATTTCCTATAAAACCGAAAATTCGGAAATAATTGCAGAAAGCGGCGATATTACGGTGCTAAAAAAAGACGCGCTGTACCGTGCCGAATTTTTAGCGCCGCAGACAAAGGATATTCTCATAAATTTTCAATGCAGCAGTGATTTTGCGGCAGATGAAAACAATGATATAACACTGATAAAGGGCTGCAAAAGCTTAAAGGATGATTTTCTGGAAATTTTAAATTATGCCGCATTCAGCGAGCGCGGCTGCATGGTAAAGTCCATTTTATACCGTATTCTTGACGGTATAACCCAATTCGGTGCAGAAACCGCCTTATCCGCCAAAATAAAGCAAATGATAAATTCGGAGCCGGCAATGAGCGAAGCTGACATTGCAAAGGCTTGTTCGATCAGTATTTCCACACTGCAAAGGACTTTCAGAGCCGCATACGGAAAAACCGTTTCGGAATATAAAAACGACATACGCATGGCAAGGGCGAAAAAGCTTTTATTGTCGGGAATGTATTCGGTGGAGGAAACGGCAATAATGCTGAATTTCTGTGACTGTGCATATTTCAGCCGCTGTTTTAAAAAGCACGTCGGCGTATCTCCGAAAAAATTTATAAAGCAAACATATATTATTTTTTAATTTACTGTATCTTTTTTTGCTCTTTTGTGATATAATTAGAAAAAGACATCGGAACGGAGGATTACCATGCTTTACCAAAAAGAAATTGACGATTCGGTTTTAATACAGTTTATAATACTTTTCACGCTCAACAATGCGGACAGCGCTCTGCCGTACAATGAGCTTGTGAATCTTGTTCTTAACAACTGCAATATAAATTTTAACGATTTTCAGATTGCGCTTACAAACCTTGCCGATACAGGACACGTACACGCTTATCTTGACGGGCCGCATCTGCAAAAGTATGAAGTTACGCCCAAGGGTGCGAATGCCGGAGAGTTTTTCAAAACGCACATTCCGGTATACATACGTGAACCGATACAGCAGTCAATCAAAGAAATGTACCGTGAGGAACGGCTGAGAAATGCCGTTAAAAGCAGCATTTTTCCGGTAAGAAAAAACGAGTTCAGCGCGGAATGTACCCTATCCGACGATGATAAAACTCAGCTTTTAAAGCTTTCGTTATATGCCGGCTCACGCGATGAGGCAGAAAAGCTTGCGGAATATTTCCGGCATCATTCTTATGAAATCTATGACGGAATAATAAAACTGTTTTCCGGCAAGAATGACGAATAAAGGAGTTTGCAATGAAATCAAAAATTCTTGATATGCTCCGCACTGCCGGCGGATATATTTCAGGCGAAAAAATCAGCAACAGTCTTAATATTTCGCGCACCGCCGTATGGAAGCACATAAATGCGCTGAGAAAGGACGGTTTTGAAATAGAATCCGTCACCAACCGCGGTTACAGGCTTATATCCTCACCCGATATAATTGCCGCTCATGACATATTATCCGCACTTAACACCGAATTTATAGGAAGAAATATTATTTGTCTTGACGAGACGGATTCGACGAACAACGAATGTAAAAGAAATTCGGAGCTTGCCGACGGCACAGTTTACACCTCTGAAATGCAAAGCGGCGGTAAGGGCAGACGCGGCAACCCGTGGAGTTCTCCGAAAGGCTGCGGAGCGTGGTTTTCGATACTGTTAAAGCCGGAAATACCGCCGTATGAGGTATCAAAAATAACGCTCATAGCAGGGCTTGCGGTATGCCGTGCGCTCGGAAACGGCGCCATGATAAAATATCCAAACGATATAGTTATCGGCACAAAAAAGGTGTGCGGAATACTTACGGAGCTTAGCGCAGAAACGGACTGTGTGAATTACGTTGTATGCGGCATAGGCGTTAATGTAAATACTCCGTCATTTAGTAAGGAGCTTTCTGAAAAAGCAACCTCACTGTTCATTGAAAGCAAAAAAAAATATCCGCGCAGCAAAATAATTGCGGATATTTTAAATGAGTTTGAACCGCTGTACAAGAGTTTTTTGAAAAACGGACTTGCATCGGTAATAGATGACTATAAAAAGCGCTGCATAACGCTCAACAGCGCAGTTAACGTAACATATAACAAAACCACCGTTCAAGGTATATGCACCGATATAAAAGCTGACGGAAGCATTGAGGTCACATCTTCCGACGGAGTTATTACGGTAAATTCCGGCGAAGTGTCGGTACGCGGCATTTACGGATATGTGTAACGCCGACATTTATTTTCCGCTGACAAAAAGACTCTTATTGAGATAAAATAAAACGGAGTTGGTGCGGCAGCTTTAAACTGACTCACAAATTCCATTTTATTTTATCCAAACGGCTGACAAAAAGCCTGTTTAATTTATCCCCTCATGATAAACCGCATTAACAATGTTAACTTCCGTATATTAATCCCTGAAATACAAATCCCTGGTATAGACCTTGTCTAAAACATCGGAAATGTCATCACTGTATCTGTTTGCAATGATAACATCCGAGATACTTTTGAACTCATTCAAGTCCTTGATTACGCGCGAATTAAAGAACAGCTCATCATCAAGAGTCGGCTCATACACTACAACCTCAATTCCCTTTGCCTTTATTCGTTTCATTACGCCCTGGATTGACGAAGCACGAAAATTATCGGAATTTGACTTCATTGTAAGACGGTAAACACCTACTGTTTTCGGGTTTTTCGCAATAATTCTATCCGCTATAAAGTCCTTTCTTGTGCGGTTTGCGTCCACAATTGCAGCAATTATATTATTCGGCACGTCGTTGTAATTTGCAAGCAGCTGTTTTGTGTCCTTAGGCAAGCAGTATCCGCCGTAACCAAAGGACGGATTGTTATAGTGGTTGCCTATTCTCGGGTCAAGTCCAACACCTTTAATAATTTGCTTTGTGTCGAGCCCGCGCACCTCCGCATATGTGTCAAGCTCATTAAAATATGCGACACGCAGCGCAAGATATGTATTCGAGAACAGCTTTACCGCCTCCGCCTCGGTAAATCCCATAAACAGCGTCGGAATATCCTCTTTTAACGCACCGTCACGCAAAAGCCGTGCAAATGTATGCGCAGCATTTACGCTATTTTCATCATTTTTATCCGTTCCTACAATAATTCTGCTCGGATAGAGATTATCATACAGCGCCTTTGATTCGCGCAAAAATTCCGGACTGAACAGAATTTTATCGGTATTGTATTTTTCACGCACCTGTACGGTATATCCTACCGGAACGGTAGATTTTATCACCATATACGCATTAGGATTATACTGCATTACCAGTTCGATTACCGCCTCAACTGCCGATGTATCAAAATAATTTTTCTGCGGATCATAGTTTGTGGGCGCGGCGATCACAACAAATTCCGCTTCGGAATATGCTGCCTTTGCATCGAGAGTTGCGGTTAAGTCAAGCTCCTTTCCCGCAAGGTATTTTTCTATGTATTCGTCCTGAACAGGTGATTTTCTTTCATTAATTAAATCAACCTTTTTAGGCACAATATCCACCGCCGTTACATGATTGTGCTGCGACAGCAAAACCGCTATCGACAGTCCTACATATCCCGTTCCTGCCACTGCTATTTTCATCCGAAGTCACCCTTTCATATATTATAAAATTCCTTATACCACTCTGCAAATTTACGCAGTCCCTCACGCAGCGGAGTAGACGGTTTATATCCGAAATCATGCTCCAATGCCGAAGTGTCGGCATACGTAACCGGCACATCTCCGGGCTGCATCGGTACCAATTCCTTATGAGCTTCAAAATCATAATCCTTCGGCAAAACCTCCGCACGAACCAGTTCCTGCTGCAAAATATCTACAAACTCCAATAAATTTTCCGGACTGCTGTTACCGATATTGTATACCTTGTACGGCGGAATGGGGAGCCCGTCCTCTCCGTTTTTCTTTTCCGGCGGCTTTTTCATAACGCGCACTATACCTTCGACAATATCGTCAACATAGGTAAAATCCCGCTTGCAGTTACCGTAATTGAAAATTTTGATTTTTTCGCCGTTCCTCAATTTGTCCGTAAATCCGAAATATGCCATGTCCGGTCGTCCGGCAGGCCCGTAAACCGTAAAGAAACGCAGTCCCGTTGACGGGATATTGTAAAGCTTTGAATACGCATGCGCCATAAGCTCGTTTGACTTCTTAGTCGCAGCATAGAGCGACACCGGATTATCCACCTTGTCATCGGTCGAATACGGAACCTTTTTATTTGAGCCGTAAACAGATGAAGATGACGCATAAACCAGGTGTTCTGTCTGATAATGGCGGCTTGCCTCTAAAATATTGTAAAATCCGATAATATTTGATTCTATATACACATCGGGATTTGTAATCGAATAGCGTACACCTGCCTGTGCCGCAAGATTTACAACAATTTCCGGCCTGTATTTTTCAAAAATTTCGGTAACCGGCGTCTTGTCGGCGATATTTCCACGAACAAAGTCCCAGTTGCTTTGCGCAAGCTTTTCTATTTCTGCAAGACGGTACTCTTTAATCGAAACGTCATAGTAGTCATTCATGTTATCGATACCGATAATTCGGATATCATCATTTTCACGCAGCAGCTTCATCACCAGGTTTGCACCGATAAACCCCGCCGCTCCGGTTATCAGTATGTTTTTCATATATCCTTCCTCCAAACCATTTTATTAACCACTCCCGTGTAGCTTTGGATAAGCTTAACAACCTTGACGGAAACATTTTCATCAGTATAATTCGGTACGGGAATGCCCCAGTCGCCGTTACGGTTCATTTCAACAGCTGTGTCAACCGCCTGCAAAACCTGTTCTGTCGTTATTCCGGCAAGAATAAAATTACCTTTATCCAATGCCTCGGGACGTTCGGTGCTTGTACGTATACACACTGCCGGAATCGGATTGCCGACCGACAAAAAGAAGCTGCTTTCCTCCGGCAGCGTTCCGCTGTCCGAAACGACCGCAAACGCATTCATTTGCAGATTATTGTAATCGTGAAAGCCTAACGGTTCATGCTGTATCACGCGCTTGTCAAATTCAAATCTGCGATTTTCTATAAACTTTTTGCTGCGCGGATGGCAGGAATACAAAATAGGCATATCGTACTTTTTTGCCATTGCATTCACCGCATTCATAAGGCTGAAAAAGTTTTTCTCCGTATCTATATTTTCCTCGCGATGTGCGGATAAAAGAATGTATTTGTTTTTTTCAAGATTCAGCTTTTCAAGAATTTTACTGTTTCTTATACTATCAAGATTTTTATGCAGCACCTCTGCCATAGGCGAACCCACAACATATGTACGTTCCTTTGCAACGCTTGAAGCATTCAGATAACGCCGCGCGTGTTCGCTGTAACACATATTCACATCGGAGATTATATCCACAATACGCCTGTTTGTTTCCTCTGGCAAACATTCGTCAAAGCAGCGGTTTCCTGCCTCCATATGAAAAATAGGAATGTGCAGTCTTTTTGCGCCGATTACCGATAAGCACGAATTTGTATCGCCCAGAACAAAAACCGCGTCGGGCTTTTCCTCTACCATAAGCTTATATGATTCGGAAATGATATTCCCCATGGTTTCGCCCAAATCACCGCCTACCGAATTAAGATAGCAGTCGGGCGCACGCAGTCCCAAATCATCGAAAAACACCTGATTAAGCGTATAATCCCAGTTTTGACCCGTATGCACCAAAATCTGATTGAAATATTTATCACACGCTTTTATACATTCGCTCAAACGTATAATTTCCGGTCTTGTACCCACTATTGTCATGAGCTTTAATTTTGCCATTGAAATTCAATCCCCTCTCAAAATTACACTTCTTCAAAATACGTATCCGGTCTGTTCGGGTCAAAGCGCTCATTGCACCACATAATCGTAACCAAATCCTCCGTATCGGACAGATTTATTATATTATGCGTATATCCCGGAATCATATCAACTACTGTTATTTCCTCACCCGACACCTCGTAATTTACAATCTTATCCGTTCCGAGCTGCCTTAGCTGAATAAGTCCGCGACCGCTCACTACCACAAATTTTTCATTTTTCGTATTGTGCCAGTGCTGCCCTTTTGTAATACCGGGTTTTGAAATATTCACGCTGATTTGTCCCGCATTAAGCGTTCTCAGTATTTCCGTAAAGCTTCCTCTGTTATCGCAGTTCATTTTCAGCTTATACGAAAAGTTCTCCGCATCAAGATATGTCAGATAAGTCGAATACAGTTTCTTGGAAAACGAATTTTCACTCATATCCGGTATCAGCTTATTTATGCGGCTTTCCTTAAAGCTATACAGTAAATCCGCAATTTCTCCCAGAGTGTTTTTATGCTCAATCCCCACTCTGCAATAATTACTTTCCCTGTTCTCCATACCTGCCGCGGCTCTTATAAGCTCATCAATCACATCATCTATATATACCAATGTCATCATGTGATTTCTGTCGTTTACCGTTATCGGCAAATCATGCGCAATATTATAGCAAAAGGTTGCTACCGCACTGTTGTAATTCGGTCTGCACCACTTTCCGAACACATTCGGGAAACGATATACAAGCGTCTTTACACCGTTTTCCTTTCCGTAATTGAAAATCAGCTCCTCCCCTGCTTTTTTTGATTTTCCGTACGGATTATCGAGCGCCGCCTGAATTGACGACGACAGCATAACGGGCGCTTTATTATTATATTTTTTCAGGCTGTCCAAAAGCTTTGAGGTAAAGCCGAAGTTCCCCTCCATAAATTCCGTTTCGTTTTTCGGGCGGTTTACACCTGCCAAATGGTACACAAAATCGGCATCTTTGCAGTATTCATCCAGTTTTTCTGCCGGTGTGTCAATGTCAAATTCATACAAATTAATATCCGCAGAAATTTCTCTTGTTTTATCTTTGCCGTCACGCACGCATTTCAATGCTTCCGAAAGATTTCTGCCTACAAATCCCTTTGCTCCCGTAATCAGTATATTCATACCTGTGACCATTAACTCCTTTCACGGAAATTAAGTTTGAAATAAAATCGTTCAGATTACCGATTTGCAGCGAGTGGTGCCGTACATTGGTACTGCCCCGAGCAAAAAGCGGTGATATGGGCGATTTTATTCAAACTTTACTCCTTAAAATTAAAATCCAATCCCACATAATTCAATGCCTTTTCGTAGTTGTTAATATTTTCATCTGTCAGTTCACGCAAGCGTTTATTATTTTCGGATATACTTTTCCTTCTGAAAAACATCACATCAAATATCCTTACCGCCCACATAACCGGCAGAAGATACGGCGCTTTTTCCAGAACAGTATACCGTTTTTTCATCTTTTTAAGCGGCAAAAAAACTTTTCTGATATACAAGCTTACCTGTCTGTGTCCGCTGTCCTTAAAAGCTTTTGTTTCTTTTAGCGCCGTTGACAGGTTGTTGTTTTCAATCGTACCGTACGCACCGCTTGAAAATATCCATTTTGTCATAAAATCGGTCATATCATCACTTTTGCGTCCTTCAAACCACACATCAAGCAATTCCATGCTGTTTTTATAAAACTTCTGCAATTGTAATTTTGTCAGTTCATTATTTATGTATTCTTCATCTAAATTCTTTTCGGCGCGCTTATATACCCATATATCCGCAAAATTCTTTATACCCACGCCGCTGTCACGGTAATGCTTTGCAAGATGCGTAAATATATAAATCAAAAAATCCTCTCTGCCCAGCTCATATTCCGACTGAGATTTCTTTCGTGCCAGCTTCCAGCCGGTGCCGTAATACTCATAATAATCCTTATTATACGATGGTATAAGGTACTTATGAAGCTCTATGTGCAGATATTTTCTTTTCCATACATACTCGTGATTCGATTCAACGACAAATTCAAATCCCAGGCTTTCCATTATACCTTTTATCTCAGGATACTGCTCCTGTTTTATAAGCATATCGATGTCACACATATAGCGCATTTCCGGCTGCGGATAATATTTTTTCATCACAGCGCCTTTAAGCGGCAGATAATCTATTTCGCCATCGTTAAAGGCTTTATAGACCATTTCCGCCTCATACCTCTGCTTTGCCTCATACTGAACGGAATTTAAAGCGTATTTATCAAGCGCCGCCGAATACGGCGCCGGAATTTCTATGCCGGAATTATACGCTCCGTAATAAAGCAAAACGGCAGTATGATGCTTTACTGATATTTCAACCGCACTTTTCCAGTCAAAATCCTCCGGAATTGATACCTTATCACCTGTTACGGCGCTCTTTATAAGCGACAGTATTCCGATTTCCGTATTATTCATTACAAAATCCTTCCAGTTCTCTGTTAATATACGGTAACGTCAGCAGCTTGTCCTTAACCCGTTCGGCATTAAGCAATTCCGTATTACTCGAATTAAATTCCGTAAGTGTATTGCGTTCTGCGTCTCCGTCCTTAAAATACTTATCATAATTCAAATTGCGCTTATCAGCCGGTACGCGGTAAAAATTCCCCATGTCGATTGCGTGAGCACATTCCTCATTTGTAAGGAGCGTTTCGTACATTTTCTCACCATGACGTATGCCGATCACCTTAATCGGGCATTTATCCTCCTTATCAAACAAAGCCTTTGTTGCCTTTGCAAGCACTTCTATTGTGCTGGCAGGCGCCTTTTGAACCATTATATCGCCGCTTTCCGCATTATTAAATGCAAATATCACCAACTCAACCGCTTCTTCGAGTGACATAACAAAACGTGTCATCTGCGGTTCGGTAACCGTTATAGGTTCTCCCTTTTTAATCTGCTCAATCCACAGCGGCACAACCGAGCCGCGTGAACAAAGAACGTTTCCGTAGCGTGTGCAGCAAATGCTTGTCCTTTCGGGCGAAACGGTTCTTGCCTTTGCTACGACCACTTTTTCCATCATTGCCTTTGCCGTACCCATTGCGTTTACCGGATATGCAGCCTTGTCGGTGGAAAGGCAGATAACCTTTTTCACACCTGCTTCAATTGCGGCTGTCAGCACATTATCCGTTCCGATTACGTTTGTTTTGACCGCCTCCATAGGAAAAAATTCGCATGACGGTACTTGTTTCAGCGCTGCCGCATGAAAAATATAATCCACACCGTGCATTGCGTTCTTAACGCTCTGCAAATCGCGCACATCGCCTATGTAAAATTTTATTTTGTTGCTCAATTCGGGATATTTCGCCTGATATTCGTGGCGCATATCGTCCTGCTTCTTTTCATCGCGCGAAAAGATTCTTATTTCGCCGATCTCCGTATCAAGAAAACGATTTAAAACCGCATTTCCGAATGAACCCGTTCCGCCTGTGATTAGTAATGTTTTTCCATTAAACATTTCATCTACTCCTCTATCTATTATGATACATCTTTTTATAGTAATCCTGGTATTCACCGCTTATTATTTTTTTCCACCAATTTTGATTACTTAAATACCAATTAACTGTCATTTTAATTCCCATCTCAAATTTCGTACATGGTAACCATCCCAATTCATTATGTATTTTAGTTGGATCTATGGCATAACGCAAATCGTGTCCTTTTCGATCTGTTACATATGTAATAAGACTTTGGGGCTTATCAAGTATTTTTAATATAGTTTTTACAATCTCAATGTTTGACATTTCGTTATGTCCGCCAACATTATATACCTCTCCTATTCTTCCCTTATGAATAATTAAGTCTATTGCATTGCAATGGTCTTCTACATATAACCAGTCACGTACATTTAACCCATTTCCATATACAGGCAACGGCTTATCCTCCAATGCATTCGCAATCATCAAGGGAATAAGTTTTTCCGGGAAATGATACGGGCCATAATTATTTGAGCATCGTGAAATCGTAATAGGCAAATTGTAGGTTCGAAAATATGCTTGTACTAACAAATCTGCACTTGCCTTACTTGCACTGTATGGACTTGATGTGTGTATCGGGGTGTTCTCTGTAAAAAACAAATCTCGTCTATCCAGCGGCAAATCGCCATATACTTCATCAGTTGACACTTGATGGAATCTCTGAATTCCATACTTCCTGCAAGCATCCATAAGAACTTGTGTTCCCAATATATTTGTAACTAAAAATATTTCGGGATTATCTATCGATCGGTCAACATGACTCTCCGCAGCAAAATTCACTAAAACATCCGGCTTCTCTTTTTCAAAAATCTCATATATTGCAGTGCGATCCGCAATGTCTGCCTTATAAAACGTTATTTTATCAATAATGCTGTCAAGAGTCTCAAGATTTCCGGCATAAGTTAGTTTGTCTACCACTACCACTTCATAATCAGGATGTTTTTTTATTATATAATGTGTAAAATTTCCTCCAATAAATCCGGCTCCGCCTGTAATTAATATCTTCATAATTTTCTCCCCGCCTCATTTTCTGCCAAATTAATTAAATATTTTCCGTAATCCGTCATTTTAAGCTCTTCACCCAATTCTCTAAGCTGCTTTGTGCTGATAAATCCCCTACGCCATGCAATCTCTTCGAGACACGATATGTAAAACCCTTGCATATTTTGTACTGTTTCCACAAATTGTCCTGCACGCATCATCCCTGATGGAGTTCCCGTATCAAGCCATGCCATGCCTCTCTGCATTATCTGCACTCTAAGTTTTCCTTGCCTTAAATACTCATTATTTACTGATGTTATTTCAAGCTCCCCTCTGTCAGAAGGAGAAATGTTTTTTGCAATCTCAACGACGCTGTTATCATAAAAATATAGTCCGGGTACAGCATAATCAGATTTTGGATTATGTGGCTTTTCTTCAATAGAGAGAACTTTGTAGTGTTCATCAAATTCTACCACACCGAATGCCACGGGGTTTTTTACACGATATCCAAAAATCACTGCACCGTTCAAATCATCTTGCGCCTTGTTTAAAATACGCGTAAAATCCTTACCATAAAAAACATTATCACCTAATATCAAACACACACTATCATTTTTTATAAAATCTTCGCCTATTATAAAAGCTTGTGCGAGTCCATCGGGCTGCTCTTGAACCTTATATGTTATACTTATACCCAATTTGTCTCCATTTCCCAGCAAATGTTCATATATGGGCGTATCTTCCGGAGTTGAAATCACAAGAATTTCCTTTATTCCTGCAAGCAACAAAACCGACAATGGATAATAGATCATTGGCTTATCATAAATCGGCAGCAACTGTTTTGACGTCACCTTTGTCATTGGATACAAGCGTGTTCCACGTCCTCCCGCTAAGATAATACCTTTCATTTTTGTTTCACCTTCCTATTCATTTATCCTTCCTTATTTTAATATAATATTACAAATTCTATCAACGTCATCTAATGTCAAATCAGCATAAAGCGGCAATGTTAAAATCTGTTTTGATATTCTTTTTGCAATCGGCGTTTCTTGCAATTCAAACTTTCCATTATAGCAAGCAAATTCATTTGTCACCGGATAGAAATACTTTCTTGCATAAATGTTTTCCTTTGCAAGTTCTTCAGCAACTTTATCTCTTGATTTACCAAATACTTTTTTATCAAATATTATAGGAAAATATGCATAATTATGAATTATTCCCTTCTGCTCATGCCATGGTGTTATACCCTGAATATTACTTAAACATTCTATGTACCTTTCAACTGCCTTTTTACGCTTTGCAATTTCTCCGTCTACGTGCCTTAAATTACATAACCCCATTGCAGCCTGAAATTCATTCATCTTTGCATTTCCGGCAACCTCCGGATAGCTTTCCGCATTCTCCATTCCGAAATTTTTCTGTATCCGCAGCTCATCAGTCAGTGCATCATCATGATATGCTATGCATCCGCCCTCAATGGTATTAAACACCTTTGTTGCATGAAAACTAAACATGGCTGCATCTCCGAATGACGCAATTCCCTGATTTCCTACACGTACTCCAAAGGCATGCGCCGCATCATAAATGACCTTTAAATGATACTTTTGCGCAATTCCTTCAATTGCCTCCACATCACATACATTTCCATATACATGAACCGGAAGAATCGCACTCGTTTTCTCTGTAATTAAATTTTCTATTTTATTCACATCAATTGTATAGTCATCCGGGTTAATGTCGCAAAAAACCGGCGTTAATCCGTTTCTTACTATTGCCTGGGTGGTAGAAGCAAATGTAAATGGTGTAGTAATAACCTCTCCCGTAAGCTTCATTGCTGCTATAATCGATTCTAACGCAAGATGTCCGTTCGTAAATAGTGATATATTGGGCACCGACAAATAATTGCAGAGCCTGTCCTGTAATTCATTATGCTTCACTCCCATATTGGTCAGCCACCGAGATTCCCATAAATCCCGTATTTCTTCTATGTACTCATCAAATTCCGGCATTGATGACCGTGTTACGTTAATCCTTTTCATTTTCCACCTCTATCAGTTTTATCGCAATATCTTTATGTGAAAGTATATTATAATCTGCTTCTAATATATCTGAATTTATATATTCACCTTTTAACCACTGTACAATAGCCAAAGGCAAATCAACTCCCGCAGCATGACTAAACGGATAACCGCCCCCAAATCTGGCGTTCATTTCCAACACGAAAGGCGCTCCATCCACTATAAACACATCACAATCCAAATTTCCGATATGCCGCATTAAATCACTAAGCTGTCCCCCCAATTTTCGCAATACAGGGCTATCAACAGTTTTTGCGCAATCGGTTTCACCCGATCGCATCGCATATTTCAGTTTTACAACCGTGTTCTGATATTGACCTTCTAAATCATTGATAATATCTAATCCATATTCTTGTCCCCGAAGCATTTCCTGAATAATTACGGAATGTTCCAAATCACAAGCCGCTTCATATTTTAAATATGAATTCTGAATATCTCTCTTTACCTTTTTATAAAATATATCTAATTCTTCTATATTAGCAGCCACAAAAACAGCGATAGACCCCATTCCCCATCTCGGCTTAACAATCAGCGGAAAATCCAAAGTTTTATTTTTGATGTTCGCCTCCGCTTCCTCAACAGACAAATAGGTTTGCGGACAACGGATATGATTCTTTGTTAAAAATTTATATGTATTCCACTTATCATTACAGATATTAATGACATTCAAATCCGAAACAATGACTTTGATTCCCTGTTCCAGAAATTTTTTCTTATTTCTTGCTAATACGGGCAAATCAACATCAAATAAAGATATAATAGCTGAAATATCCTGTTCTTTACAGTAATTTATCAAAAAATCTATATATTCACTATCGTATATTAACGGTGTAACCACGCTTTTATCCGCATAGGAAAACGCAGGAGTAATGTTTGTGCTGTTTGATACATGCACAAGTCCCCTCCCATTTAACGCTTCTTTAAAATATTGTACTAAGTACCCTCTCCGTCCAACCGATGTTAATAATATGTTCATATCAATTCTCCAATAATTTATACAGTGTTATATACTTATCTTCTTTTGCTTCTATATCCTTATTTTCACGAAATCCATATTTTTGATACATCTTTACTGCTCCGATATTTTCGGAATGTACAAATAACGCGATTCCGGTCATAGAATTTTCCTTAGCAATTTTTTCACAACATCCAATTAACCGACCTGCCACTCCATATCGACGATACTCCTTGTCCACTCCCAAAACAGTTATCCACGCGCACCTATCCACTTGATCATTGGCATATATCATGTTTATTCCGACAATATCATGCTCAGCTTCCGCAAAAATAATATACCCATATTGATACACTTTCTCAACTAATTTTCTTATATCCGTCTTTTGATCTAATGGAATAGGAAAATCCGCTGCAATTGAGTTTAAAAACTGTACTGCAGTATCCAATTGTGTACAATTTCCCACATAGCATTTAATTTCCATTTTTAATTTTCTCCTAATATCATATTAATTTTATCAAAAAACAATGGCGTTCCTCCCGTATGAATAAATAATATTTTCTTATCTTTAATCTGATTGCTGCTTAAATAATCATTCATTCCATAAAAAGCTTTTCCCGTGTAGGTAGTATCCAGCGGAACTCCATCAATCAAAAATTCTCTCTTAATACATTCAACAATCTGATTGCTGTACTCACCATAACCTCCCATTAAATATTTATCTGTCAATTCAAAGTTTATATTTTTTTCCGCTCCAAAATAACATTTTAAAAACTTCTGAATTATCTTTGTTTCACGAGATACCTCACGCGCAATGGAAATTCCGACAATATTTTCTTTTCCTCTACATTCTTCTTTGCCTGCCAATAGTCCGGAATACGTCATACCGGTTCCTACTGCACAAAAAATATAATCAAAGTCTATACCCATTTCTTTTTTTTGTAATTGGATTTCTTTATAAGCTTTGACATATGCCAGCATTGGGGTAACTTCGTTTCCTTCGCCATATTGATTTCCATTAATATAGTATGGTTTATAACCATGATCACAGCACAAACGTAATGTATCTTCGACAGTCTGCGCCACATTCTCTTTTAAACATGATATAAGCTGTACACCACACGCTTTCACAATCAAGCTGTTTGTTGTTTCTCTTCTGACCCCATCATCATCACAAGGTGAGATAATATAGGTTTTTACATTATATTTTCTGCTCATATTGGCTATAATCCGACATAAATTTGATCTGGCATTTCCATAGCCAATAATACAATCGCATCCATTCTTCTGCATATCCTTAAAATACTCTTCTGCGATTCGCACCTTGTTTCCGCCAAAAGAAAACGGCAGCAAATCATCTCTTTTTATATAAATACCGTTTTCCGTAGTAAAATTGCTTTTTATGATAGGAGTAGTCATTTACTTTTTCCTTCCCTTGATAATATCTTTTATCGTATTGAGTATATAATCAAAATGTTCCAATTTAAATAATTTTGCTGCTCCTATATACACAATAACTCCCACCGTTATTTGTATTAGTAGAGTCCAAATCGAATGTATCGGCAAAGAATTGAATCCAGTTATGATACCGCACATCACAATCGACAACACAAATGACGGCAACATATCTTTGACCTGTTCCCAATAGCTATATCCTAATAATTTCTTATTTGGAAAAGCATTAATAAATGAACTGATTATCGTAGTTAAACATCTTACCCACATCATAGTATACAATCCAAACGGTATGCTGATGCAGAGTCCCAACACACCAATAATCTTCTTGGCTATTTCCAATTTCAAGAAAATATCACTTCGTCCTACCGCCTTGATCGCCTGCAAATTTGCCGTATGAATCGGCCAAAAAGCATAAGTAAAGCAACAGAAACGTATAAAAGGTACAGCCGGTAACCATTTTTCTGTAAGTAGCAACAACGTCAGTGGTTTTGCAATTCCTGCCAATCCAGCCATAAGCGGAAAAATAACAAAAGTGCTTGTAGTTATTGATCGTCTTACTATCCCTTTCAGTTTTTCTTTATCCTGTTGAACTTCAGACATGACAGGAAACAAGACACTATCTATGGTTGTATTCACATTTTGAACTATAAGTATCGGAAATTGTTTTCCACGGTTATAGTATCCTAAATCAGCAGAGGTATAGCATTTACCTATAATCAAAGAATAAATATTATTATATATTGTATCCAAAAGATTCGAACACAACAGTTTCCAGCCATAGGAAAAAAGTTTACGAACTCGTTTTGGAGAAAACACCCATTCCGGCCGCCATTCCATAGTAAAAAACAATACTATCATGCCTACCAGCTGGTTTGACAAATTTTGTCCCACCAAAGCCCATACACCATAACCTTTATAAGCCATAACTATGCCTACAAAAGCGGAAGTAACAGTTCCGGACAACGTCGCCCCAAAAAACTTTTTAAATTGCATTGTTTTTTGTACATAAGCCTGTTGCACACTGTTTACTGTACCGATTATAATTCCAATACTCAGTACTCGAACCATTGCAATAAGTTTTTCTTCATCGTAAAACCTCGCAATAAAGGGTGCTGCAAAAAACATAATTATATATATAATTATTGAAATCATAAGGCTAAAGTACAGCACCGACGAAAAATCCTTATTGTCTGCATTATGTTTTTGTACCAAAGCCTGTCCAAAACTACCCGTTGCAAACACAAATGCGATTGATATAAAAACCATAATCAGTCCACTCAATCCATAGTCTTCCGGAGTCAATAAACGTGCCAGCACAATCGATACCAGGAACTGGATTCCCTGTGCACCACACCTTTCAGCAAATCGCCAAAACAAGCCGGATATTGTCTGCTGCTTTATATTTTCTTTCAACTACATCCACCTCTTATTATCTGATTAATTTCTTTATCTTTCGCATAACCACCTTAACAACACTTTTTAATTCTAAAATATATTGTATTACTTTTAATGTACGAATTTCTTTCCTCCATGTTTTATCCGTATTAAGATTTTTGAGTGAAAATATCCACTCCGGCTGAACATCTTTTCGAGATACAGCATACGCATCATATGATTTTTTACATAAATCAATATACTTTTCTTCACTCATCTTAATTACTTCAATAATATATTTGCATACATCATCTCCTACTTTATCTGATAAAGCATATTCTTTGCTTTGCGGCAAGTAACCATATACTTGGCAGTCATACGTGTAATGTCTTGCAGGAATTGAAGGTATACCGGTTCTCGCTCCCGATGAAACACCTCCCGCAACTGAAATATTAAGATGAGCCTTATCAAAATAACAGTGTAGCTTACTCGGTTCAACTGCTCCTATTAAATTTATATCTCTCTGTATATACTCAGGATAACTGTTAATAGTTTCTTTTATCTTGTTTTCGCCCGCCCCATATCCGATTATATCCAGTTTTATTTGATGATAATCTGCTTTTAATTTAGCATAAGCATTTATTAACCCTATCATATAACCTTTATGTGGAAACTCGAATCGCCCACATGTTATTATTCTGAATTCTTTCCGTTCACTTCTTTTTTTCGCCAGTTCTACATTAAAATCAGATATTATATCAAGTGGTTTTAATATCCTTTCTCCTTGATTTTCCACATGTATGCCATACCTATTTCGTATCTCGTCTACATGTCTTTCTGTGAAATATAATATATTAAAATCTTCATTTAATCGTGTATATATCTTCATAACCTTGTCTTTAACGTATTTTTTTATAAAACCGCTAAAATCCATCTCCGGATAGTAGTGCGACATTGTAAAGTGCGGAATAATATAAAATATTTGAAAATTCACATCAGGATATTCGTCTCGTAAACTCTGTAAACGTGCAAAGTCCATAATCCCAAAACATACCGCTGTCACTCTTTCATTTTTTTCAAATATTAATTTATCATGTTTAAACCAAGTTAATAACCCAATTTTTGTGTTTATCACTTCTACATTATTATCAATAAGACTTTTCCATTCTTTAAAAACTTCCAATTTCCCATACTTCAACCATATAAAACGAATATTTTTCTTAGGAATGCATTGTTCTATTTCATTTATTATCCACTTTTCTATTCCTCCCACTGCTAAGTTAGGATACAAAAAAAGAAATGTATTCTTACCATTTTCGCAACTATTTAATTCGTTACATTCCATATACCTTCACATACTCCTCAAATTTATCGACCATATCAAATTTTTTTGCACGTTTAAGACAATTCTCTATGCTGTACGGTTTATTTTCGCAAACATTCCGTATTTCTTTTTCAAATGCGTCAATATCATCACAGTCCGTAACACTGCCGCTGGTTTCATCGATTATTTCAGGGCTGCCGCCTGTGTTAAAAGTTACAACCGGCGTACCGCATGCCAGCGCTTCAATATTTACAGTCGGAAAATTGTCCTCCCTTGTCGGATTTGCAAACACATCTGCTGCGGTGTAAATCTCTGCAAGCTCCGTTTGATTTGCCGTACGTTCCAGACCTATTATATTCGGCGGTAAGCTCTCTTTCTGCTCCTTTGACACTCCCACCAAAACAATTCTGAATCTATCCTCGAAACGTTTCGCAAGTTCCAGAAAAACATCAAATCCTTTTCTTTTTCCCCAAGACGCCGCAACGCCTAAAATTACATATTTATCTTCTAAACCGTAATTTTTTCTGAAGTCGCTTTCGGTTGGTTTAAATACCGATAAATTAATCCCATTATTTATTACTTTTACATCATAGTCTTTCAAAAACGAGCGTTTTACTAAATCTGAAAGCCAACCCGACGGCGTAACAAATGTCAGCCTTTTTACAGATGTAAATAGCCTTTTTTTCTTGTTGTAATTTCTTTTTGTTCTGTCAGCCCAGTAACTGGCGGGATAAAGCTTACTGTCATATACGCATCCGCCGCAGCCTGTTTTCCACTTATCACAGCCTGTTATTTGAAAATGCGGGCATCTGCCGGTAAACGACCAGCAATCATGCAGAGTCCATAATAGCCGGATATTGTTCTTATTTACATAATCGAAAAATATTTTGTGATTCAAATACCAGCCATGTGTATTATGCAGATGTATTATATCAGGCGAAATTTTCTTCAATTCTCTGATCAGCCGTTTTGTTGCCAAATACGAAAACTCCAGCTCATATCCGAAAAACATACCCATAACCATGTGAATACGGTAATCAATCACTGAATCTATATAACTGTGCCTGCTGTAATCCGTTCCCGCTGACAGACGTGAAGATGAGAAGGTATATACATCTATACCGTATTTTTCACTCACTTTGGCTATATTGAGCATAATGTTCCCTGTGCTTCCGAAATCATACGCATTTATTTCAACCACTTTCATACTTTATCAACTCCTTACCATTCGTATTTGCGGCATCATTTTTTACAAATGCCAAAAATACAATCAAAAGCGAGCCCATCATATTCTCGTTTGACGTTGATAAAAAATATGCAAGGAAACACAGAAATGCCGCCACAGGCGAGCTTACATTTTTACGAAACATATTAAAAGTTTTTATCAGCATAAATCCGCCGACAAATATACCGTAATAAGCCAGGAAATTAATATATGTATTTGTATTGCTTGCATATTCCTGCCTCAGGCGCTTTACTGCCAGCTCCGACTTTATCTCTTCATTTCTTTCGGGAGTGCTTCCAAATACAGGGTTTTCCAAAAAACCTTTAAATGCTCCCTCCATTCCTATCAAGCGATATGTAATAGAGTTATTCTCGGATTCGCCTCGAATCTTCGCAGTTATATCATCAAAAGTGCCGGTACTGAATAATACGCTTATACTGCACAAAATAACTATACTGAGCACTGCGCTTTTAATTCTCTTTTTATCAAAAGCATAGGCTATAACTAAAACCAATATCGGTATTAATGCCGCCCCCGACAAGGTGGAAAGAGATGCTAATATGAAAATAACAATATTTGACGTCCTGTGTTTCCTTTTATCTATAAATAAGGTAAAAAACAGCGCTACAGTCAAATAAACCTGGTAAGCGCCCGGTTCCCAAAAAGGCCCCATATTTCTCTTAGCTATATCCCCGCGCATAATTGTTGCCGTAAGAAATAGAAATTTGTACCTTGCTCCGACAGAATTGGTTATAGTGGGCAGAAAATCCATTGATATAATTTGCCGCGCAAAAATCCAAGCCACCAATGAGACTATTGCAATTACACGCATTATGTCACAATAACATTGTGCAAATTTATCTAACGATATGTCGTCGGAAAGCATATAAGAAAACCAAAGGCAGGCAATCATAGTATAATACGAGTATCCGTTTGTCAATCTGTCTGCCTGAATCGCCGATACCATGACCGAAACCGACAGCAGTATCATATAAATCGGTATCTTTCTTCTCCTTACAATGGCTTTTTTAAAAAAAACAAACATCGCAATAAAAACAACGCCAAACCTATTCAGATTAATAAAAAATCTATCGGCATTTGTTGCAAAAAGCAATGAATCCGTCATATATATAATGATAAATGTCCATATGTATATTGCTTTATTTTTTATACTCGTTTTCGTTATCATGTTACCTAATCCTTTTTGGCTTATTGTTATCAATCAGCGATTACTTGTTATTTTAGCAATACTGTCTGTATATTTTCTGTAATCAAAGTATGTTTCGGCAGTATTTCTTGCGTTTTCACGCAAGAACATATAATCCGAGGCTTTTAGTTTTATAATCTCACTCAGCACATCGGAAATTTTGTTTTTTTCGGAAATAACGAAGCCATTAATTCCGTTTTTTACATACAATCCTATGTCGCCCGTGTTGTTTGTTATAACCGGTGTACCGACGGCAAAGCTTTCACCTAACTTAGTAGGGAAACCGGCAGCAGACGATCTCCTTTGAGGACGCATAAAAAACAAATAATCCGTACTTTCCAAAATATTATTAACCTCATTCTGAGGTATTCTGCCATGGACAAAAATACAGTTACGCGTTTTTTCGAGAAGATTTATTTGTCCCGATATATTCGTTAAAATCTCTTTTTCCGATGGCCCGTATATGTGAAATTCAATGTTATTGGCAAATTCTTCATTTTCAGCAAGGCAGCTTATCATAGGATACAGCAGTTCTTTTCCGTTTCCCAGGCTTCCCGTATATGAAATAATGATTTTTTCGCCCTTATTCCTCCGGCTGAACGTAGTATTTTCCACGTCAAGAATTGTAGGAATTCTAACCGAAGATACACCTAAAGCTTTGTTATGTTCATCAAGCAGTCTGCTTATTGATATAAAACCGTCCGCTTTCCTGAAGCTATGGCCGATCATCCAATCGTTTCTGATATAATCGATATTTAATTTCCCCAATTTAAAACTGCTGTAATCATACCATTCGCAATTCTCAACAATATATTTAATCTTATTTTTCTTACAAAATTCAGAAAGCATATTAAATCGTTCAAATCTTGCATTAGCAATTAAACAATCAACTTTATTTTTCTTAATGTAGTCATTCAATCGCTTTAAACACCGATATGGGGCAATTCTCCTGTGTAAAAAGGTCATATTATCATAAATGTATTCATATGAAAAAGACTTGCAATCGGCATTAAAGACCGTTGTATTATAATCAGCGATCACATGAACATTATGTCCTGCAAGCTCAAGAAGCTTATATATGTTTCTTGCTCTCATAGAAGATGCGGAACCATAAGGAAAAGGAAAGCAAACTACAAATACTATATTCATATGTCCGACCCTCCGTTATCTATCAGCGTATACCACATCTTAATTACTTTTTCTTTTTTATAATCTGACGCTTTATTAATTGCATTATTTTTCAGTTTAGTCCGTAATTCATCATTTTCTAACACTTTAAATATTGCCGATATCATATCTTCCCTCGATTTGACAGGAACCAGAATCCCGTTTTCGCCGCTTTCTATATATTCATCAGATCCTGCGCAGGTGGTTGAAATACACGGCAATCCCATCATCATTGCCTCCAAAAGTGCATTTGACAGTCCCTCATAATCAGAAGACAGAACAAACAGCTCCGCATCTGATATTTTTTCATGAATGTTTAATACATTACCCATAAAATGGACGTAATTATCCGCCTCCAAGGTATGTGTATATTCCTCAAGCTCCTCTCTCATATTTCCTTCGCCGTAAATAAATAATTGTACATAAGGAAGCGATTTATGAACTTCAACCGCTGAGTCAATCAATAATTTATGGTTTTTTTGAGGCATAAGCCGCCCGACCGAAACAATTTTTCCTTTAACAGGTGTTCCCGCGCAACATTCAACCGATATAGGATTTGTGATAATATATGTATTTTTAAGTCGGCGCTTTTCAAAGTAGCCCTCTGCACGTTTTGTCTGAAACACAACAGCATCTGCTTTCGGGTAGAGCCAATATGTAAGCATGTCAACCAATTTTGATCTTCCGTCGGAGTACGGGTCATTGCGTTCGGAAACAATGATACGCTCTTTAAGTCCCAAACAGGCGAGCTGAACAATAATATTTATACGCGCAACAAACGATAAAATTACATCAGGTTTTTCGTTTTTCACCAATTTTCTGATTCCGAAAATCCAATTCGGAATATGTTTTAACCTTGATGAGGTTTTCCCCGATAAGTCAACAATTTTAATTTTATCGGAAAGCCGATAATCTACACTATTCGATAGCAGCATACAAACTGAAACGTCCCAGCCTCTTTCGGCTAAATCATTTGATATAATGGATATTACTCTTTCGGCTCCTCCGCGAGACATACTGCCTATAAAAATTAAAATCTTTTTGCTCATAATTAACGCCCACCCTTGTAAACACTATCTTCGTATATTTTTTCCATACATTCATGCACAACCTCTTTGGAAAATCCCTTAATTTTAAAAGCATTATATTTCCCCATTGAAGATAAATCCATATTCATAATCCGTTTAACGGCGTTTTCAGCGCAAGCTTTTTTAATCTTTGGTAATTGCCTTTACAGCCGTTTCCATATACTGGGTCTCAAAATTGCAACCTTGAAAGCCTCATCCTCAATTTTTTCAATTTCAATATCAGCCAACAGCTTGGATTTACCATAATTACTTTTTGGGTTCGGCTTGGTTGATTGAGTTATAATCCCCTTATTTATTCCAAAAACACTCATACTGCTCAGCAGAACAAATTGTTTTATTCCCGATTCCTTTGCTTTTTTCGCAGTTTCAATTGCCAAATCTTTGTTGACCTCATAATAAAGGTGTGCGTTTTCTTTTGTTTCTTTTTGATGCGCAATTCCGGCAACATGAAAAACAACATCATATAATGAAAAATCCTTTTGCCTCCATGAACCGTCAATCATATCGACGGTATCAGTCTCATAGTCCTCATACTTCTGCATATATTTTGCAAAGGAAGTACCTATATAACTGCCGGCGCCGGTAATAAGTATTTTTTCATCCATGTATGGCCTCTTTTTTTATGTTTTCCTCTGCCACACCCTCAACAACACCTTCATGCTTTAATACCTTTGTTATTGTGCCGAAAAAGCATCTTAAATCCATGGTGAACGCTGCAAAACCGCCCGTATTCAGTTTTTCTGTGTACTCCCCGTCGAATTTTGCCTTTATATCAATAGGCAGTTCATCACGACCGTTTATCTGTGCCCAGCCTGTTAATCCCGGTTTGATAGCATTCGCCCCGTATTTATCGCGTTCAGCAATCAAATCGTCCTGATTCCAAAGAGCGGGACGCGGGCCGATAATTGACATTTTCCCAAAAAGTATATCAAAGATTTGCGGCAGTTCATCTATGCTGTAAAGACGAAGAATGTGCCCGACTCTTGTTATGTACTGTTTGGGATTATCAAGCAAATGAGTCGGAATGTCGGGCGCATCCATTTTCATACTTCTGAATTTATGAAGCCAGAATATTTTTTTATTTTTGCCGATTCTCTTTTGCTTAAAGAAAACCGGACCGGGATTATCAATATATATTAATGCCCCAACAATAATGAAAATAGGTAATAAAATTATAGCGCCTAAGAATGACAGCACAAAATCCATCGCTCGTTTAATAATGTTTTTATACATCTGCCAACTCCTAACATTTCATCTTCACGGCATATTATGGCTTTTGGTACTGTGGTTTAACTGACGGCTTCTCAGCCTTTCGCACTCTTGAACTCTCCTAGTATATTCCGCTCCGTCTCTGATGTACCACGCCTCACTGTCTTTTACCTTATGTGCCGGTATTCCGGCAACCATACAACTGTCAGGACAATTACTGTTTAAAACAGAATTTGCTCCGACACTCACATAATCCCCAACAGTAATATCCCTAATTACTTTTGCCCCGGCAGACAGATAGAAACCATTGCCAATCATTTTATTTCCTGCGGTAATACAGGTCGAGGTATGTAATACGGCGTATTTACCGATTTGATTGCCGCCCCCAACCACTATTGTTCCGTAATGCGGAATATGCAAACCATAGCCAATATTGTCAAATGAAATAGAGAATCCCAGTTTTAACCCCAGTCTATGGCTTTTCAACTTATACATTTTCGCAAGGAATCGGCGCCCCCCCATGGGGATAATTGGAATAATAGCTGCACTTTCTGGACATTTTAATGTATTGAAATATGTAATCCGGAGCAATAAATTCAATTAATTTTTGTTTCAATGATCTTGTAAAAGTACCTGTTCGCATCATATAATCCGCCTTGATATAAAAATCAAGTTCTTTTTTTGAACGAATCATCTTTTATCATTCCTTTCCCAAAATCCTCTTATTGCGCCTGCATATTTTTTACAAGGTTTGTCCTCACATAGCTTAAAACCAATAAATGATTTTCCTGTTCCGGTTCTTTTTTCTTATAAGTTCCCTCCCGATACAGCATAATCGGTATTATACTGTACGCAAAAAAGCCAACATAACTAACACATGAATTATATCACTTTTTTAGAACGCTGTCAATTATTTTTGACCTATTTTGTTAGTTTTTAAAAATTCAGAATATAACAAATCAGACCAACAACTTTCCAATTAAAAGCATCGGTCTGATTTGTCTGCCTATAAATTACCATAAACACTTGTTTAATCGAACGAGCGTTTTATTTTCTTTCTTTGCTTCCAATAATTCTGCCAAACAATTTACATTGTGCTGCATTTAGCTAAATTGACGAATTTTCTTTTGCAATGACTTTTTAATCATCTCACAAAGCCGTCGGGCGAAAATATGGAATCTTTTTACACCGTTTCCGGTTCGTCTGATGTGTTTTTGCTGTCAATAAGCTGCTGTAATTCTGCTAAATCATCGGTTGTGAGTACATTTTTTTCATAGTACCCTGTTGCATTCAGAATAATCTGATAATCAGCCATTTTACCGATTGCGTCCTTAAAGCCTGTCATTATAAATTCTCTTAAACTAAACATTATACATTACCTCCCTGTGCTAAAATTGCATTTGTTGTTTCTGATAACACCTTATTTATATCCTGCCAATACGACAGCTCAATTTTTGACGGCGCTTTTGTTGTGCCGCAAGATATATGATTCTTTGCGCTGTCTATTGTTTTCAGACTTCCGCTTACTGTTATATCTGTTGCGCTGCCATCCGTGCCGTAACGCTTTTTGTTTATAATATCTATATACTCACCTTCACCGAGAGCCGTATTAAGCGCTGCCGTCACACCATTCGTCGTATAAGGCTCGTATTCGGTTTCCGTTGTACCGATTTCAAGCTGTGGTTTGACAGGATAATTCTCACATACCACGCCAACCGGAACATAAGCATATATACTCACAGTTGCGTCTTGTGACAAGGTGATAACCGTAGTTTTTTTTGCGGAAGCAGAATAGGAGTTTAAAAACGTTCCGTCTGCGTAAGTGTCTAATATAATGGAAACGTTACTGCTTTGATTTTTCATTGTTTCCGACAATGTATAGGTTCCGCTTTTTAACCTGAGACTTCTGGCAAAATAATAGGTTGCTTTTCCTGTTGCTGTTCCCGTTAAAGAAACGCTTCCGTCGCCGTTATCGGTGAAATTTATTCCATTTCCCGTTTTTGAAGAATCTTTATACGGGTAAGGAAGTACATTTTTTCCACAGCTTATTACTTCAATTTTATATTTTTGATCTGTACTGTCGAGATTACCGATGCCTCCGGCGCTGCCGTATACATTACATTTTATAAATTCCTCGTCCGCAAGATGGTTGGTGAGCGTTACGGGATATCCCGAAACATCTTTATGCGGTACGGATTTCAGCTTTAAGTCTGCAAACTCGGTTTCACCTACTGCTCCAATGACACCACGCGCACTGGTTTTCTCTTCATTGGTCATATCATTAATTCTATTAGCGTCGGACAACGCAGCTTTAACTGCTTTATTAATATTGGAAGGCGCTATTACTACATTATAATTATCTCGAGATGATATCTGAGCAGACGTTGCTGCTACCGTAAGAAGATTATGATTAGAATCTATGGCAATACCAAAATTTGTAGTAGACGCCAGCCTGATAATTCCGGGTTTACCATAACCGGCATAATCGGTATTCTTCACATAAGAAGATAGATCTGTTGTATTAACCTTATCACTCAAAGCATTGAATACACCGCTTGATTTAACAGGGTTATCACTGTCTCCGGTTGGTTCATCATCAAATGTAAGCTTATCCTGTTTGCCGTTAATTTTTTCCGCAAGCTCTGATGAAAGCTTTTTCTCTGTCACACTGCCGTCCGGGTGATCGAATGTTTCACGGTGAGCGTGCGTAATGATTTTTTCGACATTTGATTTTCCGTTTTGCCTGTTGATTGTCATAGTTGCATACGGATTATCCTTTTCTGTTCCGTCCGCGCCCATATACGTACTGTGCATTACGGAGATATTGTCGATTGTGCTTAATCCCTTTCCGCTCTCTTTATCCACTTTTTCCGTCAGTTCCTCCGCAATGCCGTTTACAGCTCCGACAATATCGGTTTTGACCTCCGTCTGCAAATCTGATAGCTTACCCACGTCTTTAAGGTATTTGCTGCCGTCGGACTCGGTGGGGATTTCGGCATCATCGGCAACCAGTTCATAGTCAAAAATCTGCGCCGTGTATCTTTTGGAATTTAATCCCTCACCAAGCTGCACAGCCGTTATTCTTGAATAGTTGGCAGTGCCGTTTCCCAAGTCTATCGTCTCTGCGGTACGTGCATTGTAACCGCCGGCAAAGCCGTTGTCCGTTTCCGCCTTGTACCCGACAGCGCCTCCAAGCTGTGAATATGTTTCACCGCCGAGCGACGCACCCTTTCCGCCGGAATATGCGTTATTTCCCACTGCAACGCCGCTCGTAGCGCCCGCTGTACGCCCTGCGGCAAAGCCGCCGTCTGCCGTCTGTGCATTCGCTTTTTTTGCAAGCTCCTCCGTCATTGCCGCAGTTTCTGCTTTTTTGTCAACCTCACCCTTTAATTCGGTGATGTTATCCTTTACCAATCCGAAATTGGTTTTGACGGCTTTCCACCAATCCTGTAACAATGTTTTCCCGGTGTAGCCGTCCGACCAGTCTTTCCAATTCATTTTTACCTCCGTTCCGCCGCCGCAGCGGCTAAAATTTAATCTTGAAACAAGTCGATGTTGCTTGTTTCACCTATATTTTTATACATTTGCCGATGTTGCCTCGGCTGTTTTCTTGCATCGCCGTGCATTTGACATAAGCTTCACTCCTCCTTTCCGTTTCGATTGCGAAACTATAATTTTAAAAAAAATAGACATATTTAAGATTGCAGCCATAATGATAGGCCTCCATTAGTGCTTGTGATATTAAACTCATGATTATTGCTGTCTTATTGCCGCATCAACATTCGATTAATTTTATTTCAGTTTCGTTTTCATTAACATTTTAACATATTTTTCTTATAATGTCAATAGTTTTTAAGAAAAATATTTATAAAATCGAAACTTTTTCTTGACAAAAGTTTATTTATATGATAACATATAATTAAAAAGTGGGGTGAAAACGAAATGTTCGGAAAAAATCTGATGTATGCAAGAAAACAGCGCGGATTCACGCTTGAACGGCTTGCCGATGTGTATAACCGCCGATTCGGCGGCGGTTTAAGCAAGGGCACGCTGTCAAAATACGAAAACAACAAACAGGAACCTATGATTTCCACCGTAGGAAATTTGTCGGCGATTTTGGGAGTAAGCGTCGATTATCTTTTAAACGGTGAGGAAAGCGATTACATTGATATTTACGCTTTTGACAATATATCTCCCGTTTTGACGCGAAGATTTCCGATGCTCGGAAAAATTGCCTGCGGCGAACCGATATACTGTGATGAGGAATATGAAACCTTTGTTGAAGCAAGTGCGGATATAAATGCGGATTTTTGTCTTACAGCAAGAGGCGACAGTATGATAAATGCAAGAATTTTCGATGGGGATATAGTGTTTATACGGGCGCAGCCGCAGGTTGAAAACGGCGAGATTGCAGCGGTTATCGTAAACGATGAGGCAACGCTGAAAAGGGTTTATTTGAAATCTGACAGAATTATTCTTCGTCCCGAGAATCCTCTTTATGACGATATTATTTTTACCGATACCGACATGAACAGCGTTCGTATTTTGGGCAAAGCCGTTGCTTTCATGAGCTATGTAAAATAAACGGTTTTCTTTATCATTTTTCATATATGCAATACGTCTGAGCAGCGTTATTAAAATCGTAATAACCGTTTACAGGCGCACTAATTATATCTCTCGCATGAAATTCAATCTAACCATGGCAATCATAACAGAAACATCAATAAACCCATGGGTGAAAATATTGATAAATACACCGGCGCTGACGTCATATATAATCCATAAAACAGAATTAACCAGCATCCAAGCTCTATATCGGGCGGCATTTTTCTGCACTGCCGCAAGTCCCAAAAGCATTGCGGAGGTAAAGGCTGCGAGGCGGATTTTCATTCCCTGCGACCTGCTGTACAGCCTTACCGCTCCGATGATGTGTTTAAATTTGTCAGAGCGGCAGACGAATACGTGAAAAAAAACGAAAAAAATCAACCGATATAAATAATTTTTACGGCAAAAATCCGCTGTATTTGTGCAAAAAGAATAAATTATCAAAAAATTAACAAAATACACTTGTATATTTCGGTAAGATGAGTTAAAATATAGAAGGATGGGATTTTTCCCGCAAAAAATATCAAAATAATAAATATTCAGGAGGAATATACAATGGCAGTTAAAGTTGCAATTAACGGTTTCGGACGTATCGGCCGTCTGGCTTTCAGACAGATGTTCGGTGCAGAGGGTTATGAAGTAGTGGCTATCAACGATTTGACAAAGCCTTCAATGCTTGCAGACCTTCTCAAATATGATACTGCACAGGGCGGTTACTGCGGCAAAATCGGTGAAAATCTTCACACGGTTTCAGCAGACGACGAGGCAGGAACAATCACAGTTGACGGAAAGACTCTTACAATCTATGCAAAGGCTAATGCGGCAGAGCTTCCCTGGGGAGAAATCGGCGTAGATGTTGTTTTGGAGTGTACAGGCTTCTACTGCTCAAAGGACAAGTCGCAGGCTCACCTTGATGCAGGCGCAAAGAAGGTTGTTATTTCAGCTCCGGCAGGCAAGGATCTTAAAACAATCGTTTATTCAGTAAACGAAAAGACTCTTACACCGGAAGATAAAATCATTTCAGCAGCTTCGTGTACAACAAACTGCCTGGCTCCGATGGCTGACGCACTTAACAAGTACGCTCCTATCCAGTCAGGTATCATGTCGACAATTCACGCTTACACAGGCGACCAGATGATTCTTGACGGCCCGCACAGAAAGGGCGACCTCAGAAGAGCAAGAGCAGGCGCTGCTAACATCGTTCCTAACTCAACAGGCGCTGCTAAGGCAATCGGTCTTGTTATTCCGGAATTAAACGGAAAATTAATCGGTTCTGCACAGAGAGTTCCTGTTCCGACAGGTTCAACAACAATCCTTACAGCTGTTGTTAAGGGCAGCGACGTAACGGTTGAAGGCATCAACGCAGCAATGAAAGCAGCTGCATCGGAATCATTCGGTTACAATGAAGATCCTATCGTTTCTTCGGACGTTATCGGAATGAGATACGGTTCACTCTTTGATGCTACTCAGACAATGGTTTCAAAGATTGCCGATGATTTATATGAGGTTCAGGTTGTTTCATGGTATGATAACGAAAACTCATACACTTCACAGATGGTAAGAACAATCAAATATTTTTCAGAATTAGCATAAATTCGGAAGTAAAAAAGGAGCTGTTTACAGCTCCTTTTTTTACTTAGCTTATAAAATTTCACCCGTAACAATGCCGAAATCGGCAAAATCAAAAATTCTTGCGTCTTTATCGGGATTTATTGCAATTACCGTACCGGCGTTTTCAAAGCCGCAGGTGTGCTGTACCGCTCCCGATATTCCGCAGGCAACATAGACCCTCGGCGCAATTATTTTGCCCGTCAGCCCCACCTGCTCCTCATACGGCGCAAGTCCCATATCAACCAACGCACGCGATGCGGCAATTTCTGCGTTGTATTTTTTTGCAAGCTGTTTATAATCCTCTATCCGTTCTGCCGCACCTCTGCCCAGTCCGAAAACCACTCCGCTGTTTTCTTTTTCCTCCATGCGTACCGTTGCCATCTGCGGCATTGTGCGGCATTCTATTTTTGCCGTGAGCGTTCCGCCGAATGCCGGACGGTACATATACAGCTTTTTACCGTCACATTCAAGCGCCGTGCAGTCGGCGCAAAGTCCTGTTTTTAGTTTTGCCGCGGCACGCGGTGCGTTTTTTCTGCCCCATAAATCCGCTTTCCACAAAACAACTTCGTCATTCTTTACAAGCTCTGCGATTTCCGCATAATCACTGCTTTCTATAACACGAACATTATGTGCCAGTTCTTTCGCCGTATTTTCCAGTTCCTCACCTATGACGGTTATCGATTCAAGCTTTTCGCCGCCGGTCTGCGGTTTGATTTCCTCTTTTGCCTTTTTCAGTGCATCGGCTATTGTCTTGTCAAGCTCCTCCATGGATATAAACCTGCATTTCCGCGAGCCGCGGCTGCTTTCAAATGATTTTAATACCTTTGTGGGCGAACCGGAAAGTCCGCACCTTACCGTATCTATTTCCGCATCGTCGGCATTTATTATCTCAACCTCTTTAAGCTTTGAACCCATACGCGGAAAACGCAGTGTATTTATCCGCTCGACCGTCAGAACCGCCGGAAAATCCGTTTCATCATGCCCCATACGTGTTTCGCAGTAAACCTTATCGCTTACCTGCATTTCCATTATATTGGTTATCAGCCCGTACCCCAAAAGTTCCGACAGACAAGGCCCCACCTGTGCGGTGTCGCCGTCAATGCTTTGTCTGCCACAGATTACAAGCTGCGGATTTATTTTTTTTATCACGCATGAGAGTGCATAGCTCGTGGCAAGCGTATCGGAGCCTGCAAGACGGCTGTCGCTTAAAAGAATTATCCGGCTTATTCCGAGCCTTGATATTCTGTCAAGCGACGGCTTTGTAGCCACTGCACCCATAGACACAACCGTAATCTCGGCATCCTCAATTTGCAGCGCACATTCGAGCGCACACTCGTCAAACGGATTTATTTCACCCTTGATAACCTTTACACAAACCGCGACCTTCATAAAGCTTCACCTCGCATATTAACAAAAAGCACGTCATACGGCGCGCTTTTTATTAAATTATATTTCTTTGTAAATCGGCGCTAACGCGTCATGGATTTTTTTATACTTTTTAAATATTGCATTGTATTTTTCGGTATTATCCGCACAAGGCTTTGTGACGGACAGAGTTTTTGAACATTTTTCGACCGCTTCGGAAAGATCCTTCCACACTCCGATTGCCACTCCGGCAAGCATAGCGCCGCCGAACGAGGAATCACTGCTTTCTTTCTGCACAAGCTCAACCCCCAACGCGTCCGAAACAATCTGACGCCAAATCGGACTTTCCGAGCCGCCGCCGATTATATTTGCGCTTTTAGGGAACTTAACTCCCAATTCATCAAATACCGTTTTGCAGTCCATAAGCGACATTGCTACGCCCTCCATAACGGCACGCGAAAAATGTGCCTTGGTATGCGATGCGCGCACACCGGTAAAGCTGCCGCAAAGGCTTGGGTCTGCATACGGAGTAAGCTCTCCGTTCAGATACGGGTGAAAAATCAGTCCGTCACAGCCGACCTCAACCTGTTTTGCTCCGCCGTCAAGCTCCTTATAACCTCCGCCGAACGTGTCACGATACCATCTGTATGATGCTGCGCATGATTTTGTTGCCGTACCGGGATACCACAAACCTTTTTCAATATGCGAATAGTTTATCATATGCTTATGCGGATAGGATTTATCCGTCACCATACATATTCTTCCGGCAGTTGCAAGCTTTATCGTCATATCGCCGCTTTTGACAGCTCCCGATGCAAACACCTCCAATGCCGTATCGGTTGTTCCGCAGATTATTTTTGTATTCGGTGAAAGTCCTGTTTCCGCCGCTGCTTTTTCGGTAATTTTTCCGGCAAAATCAGTCGGCGCAATAACCTTCGGCAGAATACTCATATCCAAGCCGATTATTCCGCAAAGCTCCTCAGACCATTTTAACGTATTATAGTCAAAAAGCATACTGCCCTCCGCTTCGATATAGTCGGTGCAGTATTCATCAGTCAGAAGATAGCGGATATAGTCCTTCGGGAAGAAAATTTTTCCGATTTTATCCCATATCTGCGGCTCATTGTTCTTTACCCACATAAGCTGCGGAAGCGTCCAGATTGTATCAACGCTGTGCAGCGCTTTTTTAAGAACTGTTTCGCCGAAATTTTCACGGATATACGCACATTCCTTTGTGCTGCGGCTGTCCGTCCAGTAAATTGCCGGACGCAGCGCCGCTCCGTCCTTATCTGCCAAAACAGCCGTATGCGTTGCCGCATCAAGACACAGCGCCGCTATATCATCTTTATCAACACCGCTTTTTTCAAGAAGCTGCGCAATATTTTCCTTTACCGCCGCATACCAGTCCTGCGGATTTTGCTCCGCATATCCGTTTTGCGGATAATATGTAGGATATTCCACAGAATGAGACGCGGCTATTACTCCGTCCTCGCCGAGCAGCGTTGCCTTTGACGCGCCTCCGCCGAAATCTATTCCAAGCAAATATTTCATAATAAATTCTCCGTTAATATTCTACTTTGTAATTCTCGCCGTGTATTCCCGGGTACGCTCCCCTATCGATTAACGCACGGTTATCCTCATGACAAATAAGCCACTTATTTTTTCTGAAAAGCAGCTTGTCGTCAGATGCTTTATCAAGCACATCGTTTGTACCTTCGGGCAATACCACTACGCATGAAAAACCGCCGTCCTCCGTCTGGCACGGACAAAAATGCAGACTTGTGCCGTACACCTCAACCGCATCACCCTTTTCGAGATAAAAAGCCTTGATATTTTCCGCCGCATACTCGTTGCCCGACATCTCATATTCCAGTCCCAAAAGCAGAACCAGCGGCGTAGCAGCAACGTTAATCTCCGAGCTTTTGTGAAATTCAAGCGCATTCATCATGCTGTTGTAGCCATGACACAGACCTATCTGCGCCTTGCAGCCGCCGAATGCCAGTTCTTTGATTTTTTCCGAGCAGTTCAGATTTTCCAGTTCCGGCACGGACATCATATATTGCGAACCGTTTTCGGGACGCTCTGTTTTTTCGCACTCCGAAACAATTTCCGCTGTATCGATGTCAAGCACACGTCCGTATTTCTTAAATTCTTCGGAATGAATATCATAAAATTTTATATTGGGATTAAGCCCTTTTAATTTATTCAGCATAATACTCTCCTATAATGCAATCGTATGTATTCTTGTATCCGTTTCGCCCGGCTTTATCGCCATAATTCCCTTTTTGTGCGTCAGTTCATAATCACTGTCCACAAAATCCTGTATACCGCACCACGGCTCAATGCAGATATAATTGCCGTTCGGCTTTGTCCATAACAGGAAATATTCAAATCCGTCAAACGACACATCAATACTCGCATTTGTACGGTTATTTTTAAGCGTAACCTTTCTCGAATTAATATCCGAAAATACAAGCGCATCTACTGCAAAATAATCCTTTTTCAAAGGTAATTCCCTTGCATTTTCCATTATCGGAACGGTTTTATACTCCAAAAGATTGCCATTTAAAACACGTGCGTTAAGAGTTTCCGGCTTGTCAAAAATAACGCTGTATTCCTCGATTCCGTTCGGACACGCATATGCTTCATGCGCTCCGATTGAAAAATACATCGTTTTCGAATCGGTATCGGTCACATCATAACGAACTTCGACAGCGCCGTCGGTTATCGTATATATAACTCTCAGTTCAAACATAAACGGATACTGCTTTAAAGTCTCCGCATCGGATTTCAGCAAAAACGTAACCGAATTATCCGTAATTTTTTCCGTTTCAAATTCACGGTGTCTTGCAAAACCGTGCTTTTCGAGGATATATTCTTTTCCGTCAAAGGTGAATTTATCGTCTCTCAATCCTCCGCAGATCGGGAACAGCAGCGGAGCGCGGCCCGTCCATACGGACGGATCTCCCTGCCACATAATTTCTTCTCCGTTTTTCTTTATGCTTTTGATTTCAGCGCCTATCGCAGAAATTTCAGCCGTAATATGTCCGTTTGAAATTATTACTTGTTCAGCCATGCGTGTTCCTCATCAGTCGTCATATAAAAACCTCTGTCCTCGCCTGCCATAATCCACAGATAATAGTTATCATATCCGGGAGCCGCATGGAACGGATGATAGCCGCGCGGAATTTCCACAAAATCGCCTGTCTTTACCACATAGGTTTCGTCAACGTCGCCCTCCATGGTATAAACACGCTGAATACCGAAGCCCTGCGGCTTCTTGAATTCATAATAATAGATTTCCTCCGTTTCAGCCTCTGTCGGCATATTGTCGTCGTCATGCTTATGCGGAGGATAGCTTGCCCACTGACCGCCTTTTACAAAAGCCTCGCCTATGTAGAGCATTCTTGACTTTACTCTTTCGTCCAGAATAAAGTGAGCTTCTCTTTCCCAGCCCGGTTTGCCGAGGTTCTTTATAACAACGTCCTCCGGCTTTATAATTGCCGGTTCAAACGTTTCCGTACACGGTGACTTTGAAACGCATATCTGCACCTCGCCCTTTGCCTTTACGGTAAACGGTGTGTTTGCAGGTACGTAAACACAGGTTGCAGGGCCGTCAAAAACGTCCTTTCTCTTGCCTGCGTCCGCAAATTCAAAATTCTCACCCTTAACATCGCATTTTCCGCCGAGAATAACAAGCGCATATTCCTTGTCTTTTTCACGGTAAGCCTTTGCTTCACCGTCCGCCAGACGCAGCATATCTATCTCAACCTTCTGACATCCGCTGTTTTCTCTTTTATAGATTTCGGATTTACCGAATTTCTTATTCCATGTTCTTTTATAGTTCATCAATTCCACGCTCCTTTAAAAATTCAATTACATCATCAAATGCCGGCACGCTTTCTCTTGCTCCCACGCCCATACATTTCAGAGCGGACACAGCGCTCGCGAAAACACAGCACTTTCTATAATTATAACCCATTTGCACGCCAAATGCAAATGCTCCGTGAAATACGTCTCCGGCGCCGTTTGAATCAACCGCTTCAACCGGGAATGCCGGATAGCTCCACAATTCTTTTCCGTCATACATCACGCCGCCGTTTTTTCCGTCGGTAACTACCGCAACCTCCGGCGAATATTTTTCAAAAATCGCCTTTGCCGCGCTTTTTGTATCATTCTTTCCGGTATGCCCCATAGCAAATTCCGCCGAAGGTATAAGAATATCCGTCAAAGGCAGCAGTCTTTCTATTCCGTCATACAGTCCGCCGGCATCGTACAAAACCTTTGTTCCGTTTGCTTTGGCAGTCTCTGCGCCGTCAATCGCCGCTTCAAGCTCGTTTCCGTCTACCATAAGAATATCCGCATCCGCAATGGCATTTTTCTGCTCGTCTGTAAGACTGAGCGGAGGAATGTTGCCTTTATCGAAAACGCAGGTACGCGTTGCATTCTTTTTATTGAGCCAGATACACGACGTAAACGCCGAATAGCCGCTGACGGTATTTATAAGGCTGTTGTCCATTCCGTACTTTGCCATATCCGACATCAGAAAGCTTCCGCAGGCATCATCGGAAAGAGTTCCGATGAACGCCGCATCTGCGCCAAGCTTTGCAGCGGCGCAAAGTCCCGTTGCACACGGGCCGCCGCCGCTGACCTTTACGCCGTCGGCACGCATTTTTGTATCCTCTTTCGGAAAACCCGAAAGAGTTATGAGCGTATCATAAACATTTGCGCCTATTCCAACTATCATACTCTGCCCCTTGCTCCCAAAAGATCAATTTTTGTAAGTGCAAACGCCTTTACGTTTTCAATTGCGTCCTTCATGAACAAATCTATCGCTACCAAATCTCTTGAAGTTTCAAATACTTTATCAAGGAATGAATAGCACACGTCCGTTCCGAAATTAATCTTGCGTATTCCTGCCTTGATTGCCGCCTGAAGCTGATCGTCCGGCACACCGCTGCCGCCGTGCAGCACAAGATGTGCCTTTACTGCCTTATGTATATCGGCAATTCTTTCAATATCAAGCTTAGGAGCTTTCTTATATCTTCCGTGAGCCGTGCCGACAAGTATTGCAAGAGCGGTTACGCCTGTTTCATCAACAAATCTTTCGGCTTCGTCAACCTTTGTAAATTCCTGCATTTCGCTGTCGTTTACGCTGCCGACATGACCAAGCTCGCCCTCAACCGCAACGCCTACCGAATCGCACATATCCACGATTTTCTTTGTTTCGTCAATATTTTCTTCAAAAGTCAGCGCAGATTTATCAATCATAATTCCGCTGGCGCCGTATCTCAATGCGCGTGTTACCTCGCTGAGTCCTGCGCCGTGATCCAGGTGGAAGCATACGGGAACGCTTGCCTGCTTTGCGGCTGCAAGGACTATCGGTGATACGAAATATCCCTCGCCGTTTGTGAACAGTCTTGAATAGCTCTGGATTATAACCGGAGCTTTTGCCTCCTCGGCAGCTCTTATTATACCCATAACTGTTTCCATATTGTATACGTTAAAGGCGGGAACGGCAAAGCCGCCCTTTTCCGCCATATCAAGAATTTCCTTTAACCCTGTAAGCATTCGAGTACAACCTCCTCAATCGTCATAAGCTCGGTATCCTCCGGCTTAACCGACTTTAACATTTCATATTCTGCCGGATTTTCCGTTACAAGAATTTCGGCATTCATATTCTTTGCATTTACCCAGCGCGCCGCTGCTGTTTCTTTTATAACCTCGCTCATATATTCGTTCATGATAAGGTTTCCGGCAAGTATTGTATCCTTGCCAAAGCACAGCATTTCACGGTTTTCGCCGCAGGCCGAAATAATTGCTCTTACAGCGTCCGTTTCCTCCAAATCTCTTGCAAGAATCGCTGAATCCTGCACTGTATAGACCTTGCCGCTTGCCTTTACTTTGATTGTTCCGTTTTTAATAAGCTCCGCAACAAAAGCCGTGAATGTAACAACCTTTGCCGAAAGGTTTATGCCCCATTCCTTATATTCACGCATAAATATCTTTGCGTCAGACGGATCATAACACACAACAGTCTTGAAATCAAGAGCTTTTGCGCATTTTTCCGCGATTTCTTTTGATTCGGCAGTTTTTCCGGTTAAAAACTCCATAGCATATCCGCTGTCCGGCTCATCCTTAAGCACGGTGAAGCTTATTCCCGATTTTTTAAGCAGTTCTATTGCCTTTATTGCCGATTCGGGACTTTTATAAATTGCGTCGCGTCCTAAGAAAAGCAATGTATCGGCTTTCTCGGGAAGTGATTCGATTTCCTTTTTAAGCGCTGCCGGAACGTCCTTTTCTCCGTACACGTTTCCGCAGTTCTGTATGTTTTCAACCAGCTTTACTATGTAATCGGGAGTAACTCCGTTCATTGCAAGCTCCGTTCTTACTTCCTTTACCGCCGCAACAGGATCCCAGCCTGTTGCGCAGTCCTTTGTGCAGGCGCCGCAAAGAGAGCACTCGTAAATATTATCCGCAACTCCCTCCAAAGGCTCTGCTCCTCTTTCAACAAGCGAAAGCGCTAACATTCTTGCACGGGCGGTGTTTCTTTCCTGTCCCGTTACGTTGCCTATCGGGCATATATGACGGCACATCCAGCAGAAACGGCAGCTGTCTATAATTTCTTTACTTTTCTGTGATATTAGCATTGTTCTACCTCCTCATTAAAGTCCAAGCTTGAACGGGTTCATGATACCGTTCGGGTCAAGCTGCTTTTTAAGTCCTTCAAATACCTGCATAGCCGGGCCGTACTGTTCTTTCATAAGTCTGCCGAGCTTTATTCCGACACCGTGGTGGTCGTTTACAACGCCGCCGTTTGCCAGCGCCGTTCTTACGCCGCAGCTCCAGATTGCATTATGCAGTCTTAAAGCTTCATGCGGATCCTGCGGAACATCGTCTACTATGAAACGGTCGTAAACCATGCAGCCCCACTCGTACCAATGTGAGAAATGTGCAATAAAGCGTGCCATCGGGAAGTTTGTTTCAATTGCTTCTTTCATTGCCCAGTAGATTTTTTCAATCTTGTCATACGGTGCGATAGTGTCCATTGTACCGAACATCTGCGGTAAATCCATCATGTTTCCGGGGTAGAAGAATGTAATCTTTTCTTTCCACCACTTTTCGCCGTATTCTGAACCTAAATCCTCCGCACCGTACTTTTTGAAGGTATCCATCATAATCTTATGCTCAACGTCAACGATTTCCTTAACGCCCTCAATTGCAATATTCATGAATGCGCCCTTCTTTTCCACGCCGACAATCTTCTTGATAAGCGTTGAGGTTTCAGCCTCGTCATACAGACGCATTACTGACGGCTTGAACTTTTGCAGGAGTTCTTTGCCGGCACGGAAAGCGTCCGTCATATTATGGAACAAAAATCCGCGGAACTGTCTTGTTTCAGGCTGATCGTAAATACGCATCTGCGCCTTTGTCATAACGCCCAGAGTTCCCTCCGAACCGATAAATATCTGGTTAAGGTCGGGACCTGCCGCGTGTTTCGGAGCAGGTGAGGTGTTGATAATATCGCCGTTGGGCAGAACAACCTCCATACCCAGTACCATATCGTCGATTTTACCGTACTTTGTTGACGATACGCCGATTCCGCGATGTGCTAAAAATCCGCCTACCGTCGAGCAGGTCAGTGATGACGGATAGTGCATTGTTGCATAGCCCTTTTCGTTTGCGGCCCATTCGATATGCTTATAAATAGCGCCGGTGCCGCATTCTATGTACATACTGTCTGTGTTTACGTCATAAATTTTATTCATGCGCTTTGTATCGAGCAGAATACCTCCGCACACCGGAAGAGCGCCGCCCTGCGTACCGCCGCCGCCGCCCCATGTGGTTACGGGGATTTTATAATAGTTTGCGATTTTTAAAACCGCCGAGGTTTCCTTTGCGTCCTTTGGCGATACGATAATATCCGCCTCGGGCATTCTTTCGCCGCGGTCAGCCCACATTCTGGATAACCAGAAGTAGTCTACCCCATGTGTCAGCTTGTCAATTTCTCTTGTAGAGCAGTTTTCTCTGCCTACCGCATCCTCAAGTTCGGATAATATCATATCCATCATAAAACTGTTTAACTGCATAATTAAAATATTCCTTTCCGTGCCGCAGCACAAAGCTTAAAAGACTTTTTTTATTTTTCTATTGGGTCATATTCCAGTTCCGGAATGTACTTGCAGAATTCTTCAAGCACATCCGCATACTTTCCGTAAACCTCTGTCATGTGATGAATGTAAGGGCCGTTTATCAGCTTCTTTTCAACCGCCGATAAGTCCTTAAACTCTGCCCACATATAAGTTCCGAAGGTGTACGGGCCGTCGGTTGTTTTATAGTTTCCGCCGAGAAGCGTATATCTTCCGCCGTCACCCTGGAATCTTGCAATCGTATAATCTCCGTCCTTTGCTCTGAACGAAGGCTTTGTATTAAACAGCTTTGCCGCCGAATCCTCCGCCTTTGCCGAATACGGGAACGGACCGCAGTGCCAGAGAAGCTCCGCATTTCTGTTTTCGGGGTGTCTTGCCGTAAATTCGCCGAACAGCGGCGCGCCCTTTCCTCTCGATGCACAGCTTAAAAGCGCACAGGTTATCGCGCCGTGTACATCGGATTCACAGGCAACAATATATCCCATATCATAAAGAATACTCATTGCCAGGCACGGATTTGCACCGAACGCAAGCGGCATTGCCGTCCAACATTCCGATGAAAGCACATCAGCGCCGGTATCTTCAAATATTTCCTTGTATACGTGAACAAATGTCAGCATCTTCTTCAAGGTTTCGTCATTAAGACCGGCAACGTCATATTTCTTTTTCAAATCCTCAATATCGCCCGCAAGCTCGTCTGACTTTGACGCAACCAGTCTGTTGAACTTATCCTCAACCTGCGCCATATTTACGTTATTCATGTTAATACCGAATTTTTCCGTCAGCTCCAGTTCATTGTACATAACGCTCTTGAACGGAGTAAGTCTTGTTCCGACCTGTGTCACGGTAAGCTTTTTAAAGTTTTTAACCATTGTTACAACCGATAAAAAGCGTTCCAGACCCTCTTTAAAGATTTCGCTCTGTACGGGACAGTTTTCTATGTAGGAGAACGGAACATGATAGCGGCGCAGCTGCTTGCTTATGGCGAACAATCCACACTGCGAATCGGTATAGCGCATACCGTCCGGCTCAAAAACCATATCCTGCGGTCCCCACAAAAGAACCGGCAGCCCCATTTCTCTTGCCACTCTGCCGCACGCCTCTTCATTTCCGAAATTACAGTTGATGATAAAAATCGCGTCAACCTTTTCTTTCTTCAAGTACGTACAGACTGTCTCACTGTCAGTGTTTTTGTAGAGCACGCCGAGCTCGTTAAGCCATTCCAAATCGGTAAACTCCGTCAGTTCATCGGAAAAGCTGTTCTTTATGTACTCAACAATCTCGTTTTTCCTCTCTACACCCTTTGCCGGCTCGAATATCCCTTTACGGGTGGCAAAATCGCCTAAATCCCTTACATCGGGTACCAAGCCTATTTTGATTTTATAGTCTAACATTTTACACCTCCGAAAATTATTTTCGTTTTTTTGATGTTTAATCTGGCATCATTATAGCACATAGTGAAAATATTTTCAATAGTTTTTTGAAAATTTTTAAAAATTTTTTAAGATGAAAATATTTCGAGCCGCAAAGAGCCTGTCCGCTCACAGTACTTTGTGTTTGGACAGGCTCAATATTCATTATTCTCTGTTTTCCGTTGCAACAATCTTTTTCCCGAACGCATCGGCTATAACCGCATCTCCGATATGTACGGGTAAATTCACAATACCCTTGTTTATTAAGCTCATACATTTATAAATATCAGCCTTCGGTATCGGCGCCGACGTCTTTACAGAAATAACGGTTCCGTCAGAACATCTCATTGTAGACGTGACGGTACGCATCGGATTTGTACATTCCGTTTCGGCATATTCCGCACCTCTTTTGCAAAAATTACCCGTTACGGACAATACATTTTTCTGCTCGTCAAGCTCCGCCTTTAATGCACAGCCCCTCGGGCATATTATACAGGTTAGTTCTCTTATTGCCATTTACTTAACCTCCAATCCAAAGCTTAATTTTTCCGCATTTTTGAGATGTGACGCTTTTAATGTTATACATTGCATTTCGCCCGGTGCAACCTTCGGTTTTTTCATTATATATATAAGCTCATCACCGTTGTATACTTTTATAACCGCATCTTTGTACACGTTCGCCACTCTGAAAAAGACCTTTGTATCGGTTTCCTCCGTTATTCTCTGCGGTACGGTATATCTGATTTTACCGTCCGTTTCAATCGGAATATCCACCTCGTTTTTAAGCTCGCCTCTTATGTAAAGAGCCGCATTCTTTCCGGCTGTCTCCGCCTCCTCGGAAACATAGTCAACCAAATCATGCACGTGCAGAACGTTTCCGCAGGCAAAAATCCCCGATACCGACGTTTCTCTGCTTTGAGTTACACTTGCGCCGCTTGTTATTCTGTCAATGTCTGCTCCTGCTGATTTTGTAAGCTCATTTTCGGGAATAAGCCCCACGGACAGAAGAAGTGTATCACATTCGATAAACTGCATTGTAGCTTCAATGGGTCTTCTGTTTTCATCAACCTTTGCAATCGTCACGCCCTCAACGCGTTTTTTGCCGTGAATTTTTACGACAGTATGGCTCAAAAGCAGAGGAATATTAAAATCATTTAAGCATTGCTCGATATTTCTTGCCAGCCCGCCCGAATACGGCATAAGCTCGCATACCGCCTTTACCTCTGCACCTTCAAGCGACATTCTTCTCGCCATTATAAGTCCTATATCTCCCGAACCGAGAATAACCGCCTTTTTACCCGGCATAAAGCCTTTGATATTGACAAGCTTTTGTGCCGTTCCGGCGCTGTACACTCCTGCCGGACGTGTTCCGGCAATATTCAGCGCTCCTCTCGAACGCTCACGGCAGCCCATGGCAAGAATTATCGCCTTTGCGTGTATCTGAAATATTCCGTCTGTCGGATTTGTTGCGGTAATCACCTTATCTTTGGTAATATCAAGAACCATGGTATTGAGTTTAAACGGAATACCCGTTTTACGAATACGTTCCTCATATCTCCATGCATACTCCGGTCCCGTAAGCTCCTCGCCGAAACGATGCAGACCAAAGCCGTTATGTATACACTGCTGCAATATGCCGCCCAGCCGTTCGTCACGCTCTAAAACCAATATATCTCTTACACCGTTTTCGTAAGCGGCAAGAGCGGCGCTCATTCCTGCCGGGCCGCCGCCGATTATTACAAGCTCTGTCATATCTCCTGTTCCTCCTTTGTTTTTCCCGTCATAAGCATTGAAGCTCCGCCGCTTTTGGTTATATTTTCATACGGAACACCCAATTCCTCCGAAAGTATTCCCGTGATATACGGCATGCAGAATCCGCCCTGACATCTTCCCATTTGCGCTCTTGTTCTGCGTTTTACTCCGTCAAGGTCACGCGCCGGAGGATTTGTTCTTATCGCTTCTCTTATTTCTCCCTCGGACACTCCTTCACAGCGGCATATAATTCTGCCGTAAGCTCTGTCTTTGGCTATTATTTCGTTCTTTTCGGCAAGCGACGCTTCTCTGAAATAATGCGACGGCTTTCTTATCGGATTAAAGCTTTCGTTTTTTATAAGCTGTAATCCCCGCTCACCGAGCATTTGTATTATGTATTCCGCGATTGCCGGCGATGCGCTCAATCCGGGTGATTCGATACCTGCGGCATTTATAAAATGCTCACACGGCGAATTTATGATAAAATCACCCGTATTTCCCACTGCTCTTAAACCGCAAAACGATGTTATCATATCTCTTAAATTAATGCCCTTTGTCGTTTCCGTACAGCGTGCAAGTACGGTTGAAATGCCGTTTGCGGTTGTTGCGGTATCGTTTTTATCCTCTGCATCCTCGGCTGTCGGGCCGAGCAGAAGATTTCCGTCAACGGTAGGCGTTACAAGTATGCCTTTGCCCATAGCCGACGGCGTTCTGAATATCGTATGCGATACAATGCCTCCGCTTGTCTTATCGAGCAAAACATATTCGCCGCGTCTGGGATGCAGCTTTATGTCCGTTTCTCCTGCCATGCCGGCAATCAAATCGGCATTAATTCCGGCGGCATTTACCGCATATGCCGTTTTTACAATATCCCCGTTTGATGAAATTATTTCAAATCCGTTTCCGTCTTTTCTGATTTCGGAAACCTCAAAATTCACTTTAAGCTCCGCGCCGTTATCCATTGCATTGCCTATTGCGGCAATCGTAAGCTCATACGGACACACAATTGCGCCCGTCGGTGCGTTCAGCGCACACACCGCGTCGGGGGAAACATTCGGTTCAAGCCTGTGCAGTTCATCGGCATCTAAAACGGAAAGCTCCTTTACTCCATTTTTAACACCTCTGTCGTACAATTCTTTAATCTTGATTTTGTCCTCATCATTAAATCCGACAACCAAAGAACCGTTTTTTCTGTATTTAATGCCAAGCTCCGCCGCCGTTTTTTCCATCATCTCCGAGCCTTTTACGTTTAATTTTGCTTTAAGAGAGCCCGTTTCCGCGTCAAATCCGGCATGAACTATTGCCGAATTTGCCTTACTTGCTCCCATCGCAACATCGTTTTCCTTTTCAAGAATACAAATTTTAAGCTTATATGCCGACAAGGCTCTTGCAAGCATTCCGCCCACAACTCCGCCGCCGATTATCGCCACATCATACATTATCGTGAACCCCTTTCAGTAACCGAAAACATTAATATTGTTGAATATTTTTGATTAATTTATATTGACATAACCATAGTGTTTATTATATAATACACTTATATATGTTGCAAGCAATGTTCCAAACAAGGCAAATAATCATATTTATTCTGCACATTGTGCAAAAATAATCACATTGCGGAGGGAATAAAAAATGTTAAAAAGCGACAGACAGGAAATAATTCTTGAAATACTTCGGGATTGTAAAAATATAACAACAAAAGAGTTGTCCGAAAAGCTTTTCACAAGCTATTCGAGTATTCGCCGCGACTTGGAGGAGTTGGAAAATTCGGGACTGATTTCACGTTCTTACGGTCGTGTTGAAATTTCAAACCACAACCACTTTTTAATATCGTACCCGATAAGAATAAACAAAAACTCGGGTCAAAAGCAGGCAATAGCCAAAAAAGCCGCAAAGCTTATCAAGGAGGGCGACACGATATTTATAGACCCTTCCTCAAGCTGTTCGTTTTTTGCAAGAGAAATCATAAGAATGAAAGGCATTACCGTTATCACAAATAATGTAGAGGTTGTAAGTATAATGAGCCAAAGCGGCATAAACGTAATATGCAGCGGCGGCTTGCAGACGGAGCCGAACAGATTTGCCCTCATAGGCTCGATAGCCGAAAACACATTCAGAAGTATTCATGCGGATTGGGCGGTTTTTTCCGTGCGCTCGCTCACGAGTGACGGAAAACTGTATGACGTGCATTACAATGAAATAGCGCTGCGTAATGCGATGTTTGAAAATGCGGACAAAAAGCTGTTTCTTTGCGACAGCTCCAAGCTGAAAAAGATGTCGACATATTATCAGTGCAGCCTGTCCGACATTGATTATATGGCTTGCGACAGCCGTGAAGCAAATCAGTATCTCAGTGACTATCCACACTTGAACTTAGTATAAAACAATTCCGCTGCCGTTGCGACAGCGGAATTATTTTATGTAAATTTTAAAGGTACAGGCTTTCTTTTGTCATATGCAGAATATAATAATATAAAAAGCCATAATTATGGAGGGAGAGGATAGACGATGAAACCGAATATTGACGGACTTTTAAAGAATTTCAATCAGAACCAGCTCAGGGAAATCAATACTTTTCTCAATTCCGCAAGCGGCAGAAATGTCAAAAACAAGCTTAACGGTGCTGACAAGGAAAAGCTTTTAAGGGAGTTGGGAAAGCTTGACCCAAACCTGGTAAAAAGAAAAATGAATTCCATGAGCAGCGAAGATATTATAAAAATAATGAAAAATCTGTAAGAATGGCGGGTGGACGATATGGCTGACGCAATGGAAACGCTCAAAGGGATTTTGGGCGATGATGCAGAGGATAAAATAAAAAACGTTATGAGTTCGATTTCCGGCAGTTCCGCCGGAGGACAGGACAACAGTCTTGAATACATTATGCAGATGAAGGATATAATGTCTAAGCTTGCCAACAACAGGGACGATCCGCGTTCAAATCTGCTGATGTCGCTGCGGCCGTATATGCGTAATGAACGGCGGCAGTCGATAGACCGCGCCGTAAGGCTGTTGAATCTTACGAAGCTGTCGGGACTGTTCAGGTAAAATTCAGGGAGGTGGAGGTATGTACAGAAGTTACAGCGTAAATAATATGCCGCAGCCGATAATGAGCAGGGAGCCGGAGAAACCGCCTCCCCCTCCGCCGCCCCCTCGTGAAAAAAAAGAGGAGAAAAGCAAAGGGCTTTTGGATAATCTCCAAAACGACGATATTATTCTTTTGGTGGTTATAGCGCTGCTTTTGATTGACGATTGCGACGACAAGCTGCTTATTGCCGCACTGGCGCTTATATTCTTTTCGGATATATTCTGAATAAATTTTATACATATCGGAAAACATAAGCAAAAAGCCGAATTGAGGTAATCGAATTGATATATTCACGATTCTTTAAATGCACGGAATGTAATACGCTTGTCGAGGCGCTGAATCCGCAGTGCTGTGATGAGCTTGTCTGCTGCAAAAATCCAATGGAAAAGCTTTTTGCAAACTCCGACCCGACGCTTGAAGAAAAGCATCTGCCGGTGATAAAGCGTGAAAATGACTGCATTACGGTATGTGTCGGGCGTATTCTGCATCCGATGAGCAACGCCCACAGTATTTTGTGGGTTGAGTTAAAAAGCAAAAACGAATGCAGAAGAATACATCTAAAAAAAGGGAGCGACCCGATCGTGATTTTCCGCGGCGTTGACGAAAATACAAAATATAAGGTATATGCGTACTGCAACATTCATGGCTTATGGTGCAGTGAAATGTAGGCGGCAAATCGCTTTTAAGCGATTATGCCGCCGTCTGCGCATATGGTTTGTCCGGTAATAAACGAGGCGTCGTCCGAGGCAAGAAATACAGCGGTTTTTGCAATGTCATAAGGCGTTCCGATGCGTCCGACGGGCGTATCGGCGCAAAGCTCCCCCATCGCCTGTTCGTCAAGCTCCGAGTTCATGTCGGTGTCTATGACCCCGGGAGCAATGCAGTTTACGTTTATTCCGGACGGGCCGACCTCCTTTGCCAGCGCTTTTGTAAAGCCTATGACCGCCGCCTTTGCCGCGCTGTAATGCACCTCGCAGCTGCCGCCGCGGGCTCCCCACATCGAGGATATATTTATTATTTTTCCGTATTTTTCGCGTATCATATCCGGCAGAAATGCCTTTGTCACCAAAAACATTCCGCGCACGTTCACATCAAACATTCTGTCCCAGTCGGCGGCGGTTATATCCGAAAAAAGCTTTATCTGTGAAATTCCGGCATTGTTCACTATCACTGAAACTCTGCCGTATTTACGTACAAGCTCCGCCATGCGTTCCACGCTTTCCTCGTCCGAAACATCAGCCTTTACCGCAATTGCGCCCGTTTCGGCACATATTTTTTGCGCGGCATCATCGCTTTTTTCGTAATTCAAAAACACCCTGTATCCCGCTTTTGCAAACTCATACACACAGCCCTTGCCTATTCCGCGGCTTCCTCCGGTTATCAGCACATTTTTCATAACCTGCCTCCTCAAACAAATTCTATCGGTATTTTACTACAAATTTGTAAAAACGTCAACTTGTACATAAAATGTTAAGATTTTTTTTCAGAATAATTTATAAAACGTAACAATTAAAATAAAAACTTGACATCATTGTAATTTTGTTATAAAATATATATTGCTTAATGTTCTTTAAAAATTTGTTTTCTGTAAATTGGAAATTATTATATCCAAATACTTGAAATGGAGCTGTCTTTACGAGATTGCTCTTTAAAATATTTAGCCGGACGAACGGATACTACCTGCATTTATCCGGTACGGAATTTAAGTGTTTTTTATGGAAAGCAATCATTTTAAGGCAGTCCCGATATTTGGAGAGAAAAAGCTTTATAACCGCGATACGGTTTAAAACATTCTGTCGATTTATATGGGGGTGTATTATTATAGGTATTATTATTACAATTGCGGCGGCGGTTGTCGCTTGTGCGGTGTGCGGCGTTGTATTTTTCAATGTCGGAGTGGCGCACAGAAAAAAGATAGCCGAAGCTGAATTCGGCAGCGCCGAAGAAAAAGCAAAGGTTATTGTTTCCGATGCGGAGCGTGCGGCTGAGGCAAGAAAGCGCGAGCTTATGCTCGAGGCCAAGGAGGAAAACCACAAGCTCAGAAAAGAACTGGACAGCGAGGTTAAGGAACGCAGAAGCGAGCTTAACCGTCAGGAACGCAGGCTCAATCAGAAAGAGGAAACATTAGACAAGAAAACCGATAACCTGGAAAGAAAAGAACAGTCGCTTAATTCAAGACTTAAGCAGCTGGACAAGAAGGAACAGGAAATAACAGAAATTAAACAGCAGCAGGTGACCGAGCTTGAGAAAATTTCAGGTATGACAAGAGATGAAGCGAGAGAAATGCTTCTTCATGATATTGAAAATCAGGCAAGGCATGACGCTGCGGTTATGGTTAAAGAAATTGAGCAGCAGGCAAAAGATGAGGCGGAAAAGAAAGCAAAGAATATCGTTGCTTTGGCAATTCAGAAGGTTGCCGCCGACCATGTTGCCGAAACCACTGTTTCGGTTGTAAATCTTCCCAACGATGAAATGAAGGGACGTATTATAGGACGTGAGGGCCGTAACATAAGAACTCTCGAAAACTTCACGGGCGTCGATCTTATCATAGACGATACACCGGAGGCGGTTATCGTATCAAGCTTTGATCCGATAAGGCGCGAGGTTGCGAGAATGGCTTTGGAAAAGCTTATTGTTGACGGCAGAATCCATCCGGCGAGAATTGAAGAAACAGTTGAAAAGGCCCGCAAAGAGGTTGATGCTATTATTAAGCAGGAGGGCGAGAGCGCTACGTTTGAAACTGGCGTTCACGGTCTGCATCCGGAGCTTATAAAGCTTCTGGGTAAGCTTAAATACAGAACAAGCTACGGTCAGAACGTTTTAAAGCACAGTATTGAGGTTTCTCATCTGGCAGGCGTTATGGCGGGAGAATTGGGCTGTGACATCGCTCTGGCAAAGCGCGCAGGCCTGCTCCACGATATAGGAAAAGCCGTTGACCATGAAATCGAGGGTTCGCACGTAACTATCGGCGCAGATATTGCGAAGAAGTTCCGTGAAAACAAAGAGGTTATTCATGCGATTATGGCTCACCACGGCGATGTTGAGCCGGAAACGCTTGTTGCGTCTATCGTACAGGCGGCTGACGCTATTTCGGCGGCACGTCCCGGCGCAAGACGTGAAAATCTTGAAACCTATATCAAGCGTCTGCAAAAGCTTGAGGAAATTGCCGACAGCTTTGACGGAGTTGAAAAGTCCTATGCTATACAGGCAGGACGTGAAATCAGAATCATGCTTAAACCCGAAAAGGTAAGTGATGAGGGCATGACGCTGGTTGCAAAGGATATTGTTAAGCGTATCGAAAACGAGCTTGAATATCCGGGTCAGATAAAGGTAAGTCTGATTCGTGAGACAAGAGCGGTTGACTACGCTAAATAATTAATTAACAAGCGAAAAAATTTGGAGTTGACGCGGATTGAGACGAGCGTTTGTGATGTGTTTTGCGATAAAGGTAAAATACCGCGGCGTGAGTCTGCTTCTACCTTTCCGTTTTAGCTCCTTTTTTTCATAATATGACTTTACCGAAAGGATTTACATTATATGATTAAGGTACTTTGTGTAGGCGATGTTGCCGGACGTATAGGGCGCGAAATGCTGTTTAAATACGTTGATGATATTAAATATCAAAAGTCCGTTGACCTTGTGATAGTAAACGGCGAAAATTCCAGTCACGGCAGGGGTATGACTCGCAGTACCTACAACGAAATGTGCCGTGCCGGTGCGGACGGCTTCACCATGGGTAATCATACGTGGAATACAAAGGAAATAACCGATATTTTCAGAAAAGAAGATAACGTTATCCGTCCGGCGAATTTTTCCTCCGAGTGTCCCGGAAAGGGTTCTATGCTGCTTTATACCAAAAACGGGGTGAAGGTTGGCGTAATAAACATCATCGGACGCGTGTATATGGACGGTGCGGATTCGCCGTTTGATGCGGTTTTAAGGGAAATCGAAACGCTCAGGAAAAAAACCAATATTATTCTGGTTGATTTTCATGCCGAGGCAACAAGCGAAAAAGAGGCAATGGGGTATTTTCTTGACGGAAAAGTCAGCGCGGTGTTCGGTACGCATACGCACATTCAGACTGCGGATAATAAAATACTTCCCAAGGGTACGGGATATATCACGGATCTCGGCATGACAGGACCGGAGGAATCCGTTCTCGGAATGAACAGGTTTAATGTCATGAAGAAATTTGTGACGGGTATGCCGCAGAAGTTTGAGATTGCGGACGGAAAAGGAAGGTTTTGCGGCTGTATATTTGAAATTGACGAAAACAGCGGAAAATGCACATCAACGGAACGCATATATATAAACGATTAAAGAAGATTTTACAATGATACATTCATTTCTGATTATAGGTCAGTCGAATATGGCAGGACGAGGAAAACTCGAGGAGGCACAACCGCTTGACAAAGATAAGCTGCTTGTATTACGAAACGGACGCTGGCAACCGATGTACAGACCTGTAAATAACGACAGACCGTTTTCGGGAGTGTGCCTTGCGGAGAGCTTTGCGCGGCTGTATGCGGATGAAAACAACAAGGACTTACTTCGAATCCCGATATACTTCACTTTAACACAAAATCGCTCATAGAATTCGGAAAAAGATATTATGAGGTATTTAAGAGCCTGTAAATTTGTTCAGATACGCCGTGCATCTCATTTGCGTAGGAATGGAGATTTCTATGAAAAATACTATTGAAACATCAGCATAAAAAAAGACTTCAATGTCCTTAAACATGAAGTCTTTTTTTGAACTAAATTAATGCTCTGTATATTGCTGCAATATCCTCCGCACCGACATTTTTGCGTGTGTTTGCAGGGCTGCCGCTTGCAAGTGCGTCAGATGTCATTTTCGGAATTGCGGCGGTAAACATATCAATTTCAATCCCGTAATCCGATATTGTCGGAACTTCGCACTTTTGGCAGATTTCAAACAGACCCGCTATAAATTTATCGGCGGCGGTTTCGTCGCTGTCATTTGCGTCTGCTATTCCGACCGCTCTTGATAATTCCGCAAAGCGTTCGGCTGCGCCGTCTTTTGCAAAGTCCATGCACTTACACAAAAGCATTGCGTTTGACAGACCGTGCGGCACATGGAACAGTGCGCCTATCGGACGGCTCATTCCGTGTACGATTGTAACGGAGGAGTTGTTTATGCAAATTCCGGCTTCAAGCGCTGCGATTGACATTTCATACCTTGCAATTTCATCATTGCCGTCATTGTATGCTATCGGAAGATATTTAAAAATTCTTTTGACCGCCGATAAAGCCAAAGCGTCGGTAAGCGGCTGAGCCTGTTTTGACGTGTATGCTTCAACGGCATGAGTGAGCGCGTCAAGCCCTGTCGATGCGGTAATGCTCTTAGGCGAGCTTTTTGTGTTGGTATAATCAACGATTGCCAAATCCGGCAAAAGCGCATCGCCCTTTAACAGCATTTTTACATCTGTTTTTGCATCTGTTATAACGGTAAACTTTGTTGCCTCCGAGCCTGTTCCGGCGGTTGTCGGAATTGCCGCCATGGGCGGAAAGCTGCCGCTGATTTCTTTTCCCATATAATCGCTCAGTTTTCCTCCGCACACATTTAACGCGGCGATTGCCTTTATTGCGTCTAACGGACTTCCTCCGCCCATTCCTATGAGAAAATCACAGTTATTTTCCCGATATGCTTTTAAACCGTCTTCAACCATAATATCTGTCGGTTCGCCCGTAATATCCCTAAACACAACGCAGTCAAGACCGTTTTCGGAAAGCTTTGACACAAGAAGCTTAAAAGCATCAAGCTCCGCTACAATACGTCCCGTTACAATGAGCGGTTTTCTTCCCATTGCGGCAAGGTATTTAATCGAATTTTCAAGTGCGCCGCTGCCCGTTACGATTTTTTTCGGGGTCAAAAATTCTTTACTCATATTAATCTCCATTCTGCCGCTATGCGGCGGCTAAATCATAATGCGGAAAACACGCAGGCATATCACGGAGGTGATGCCGCGTATTTTCCACACTACGTCTTTTTATTCGCTGTCTGCTTTCAATACTGCATTAAGCATAACCGTTGCGCCCTCGGTGCAATGCTCAACGCTTGAAAATTCAGGTTCGCAGTGCGAAAGACCGTCCTTTGACTGAACAAAAATCATTGTTGTCGGCAGCATATACGACGTAAACTGTGCGTCGTGTCCCGCGCCGGAATGAATGTACTGATGCTTGATTCCGGCTTCTTCGCACGCCTCTTTGACATATCCGACAAGCTTTTTATCCCAATATACGGTATCGCGGTTCCATGCCTTTTCAACCTCGCACGTACAGCCTGCCCATTCTTTATCGGCACAGCTTTTCACTATCGCAAGCGCCTTTTCGAGAACCTCCGGCTTTTCGTGTCTGGAATCAAACGAAAAGTCAAAATAATCGGGAACACACGTATGCACGCAGGGGTGGCATACAACCTCACCTGTTGTATATACTAAATCCTTTACGCCCAGCTTATCAATTTCAGTATGCAGATAGTCAAGAGCAAGAACTGCGGCATAAAATGCGTCGCGCCTTTTCGGCATCGGGAATGTTCCGGCATGAGTTGTCTGTCCGTAGAATTTAAGTCTGTAATTAAACATTCCCAAAACGCAGTCCACTACGCCGATGTCGTTTCCGGCATCCTCCAGAATCGGGCCCTGTTCGATATGCGTTTCAAACATATACTTATATCTGTCGGGTGACAAGCGGTATTTTTTATCGCCCTTAAAGCCCGATTTTTCCAAAGCTTCGCCAAAGGTTTTTGTCGGGTCGAGAATACTTTTTGACGCCATCATATCCTCATACTTAAACTTCTGACGAATATCCTCCGGAAGATAATCATAACACACAACTCCCGAAATCATCATTGCAGGAGGATACAGAGAACCCTCTTCGTTTGTCCATATCATGGCGGTCAGCGGATGCTTGTGAGGAATTTTATTTTCGGCAACCGTTTCCAGAACCTCCATAGCCGACATAACGCCTAAAATTCCGTCATAGTTTCCGCCGTTTTTAACCGAATCAACGTGTGATGCCATTACAATTCTTTTTGCGTCGGGATCACTTCCGGGAAGTGTGGCATAGATATTGGCGACATCATCGATTTCAATGTCCGCGCCGATTGCTTTCATTCTCTTTAAAAACTCATTTCTTGCCATAATAGCCTCCGGTGACAGCGAATATCTTGTAATTCCGCCGTGTCCCGCGTCACCGAACTTACTGAATGTCTTTATCTTATCTTCCATTCTTTCCTTACTGCATACATACATTTTTATCATTCCTTTCTACTAACCGTTTCTTTGCTCCGGTATTCTCCAGCAATTTTCCAACAGATTTAAAATGTCCTGAATGTGAACATACATCAACGGATATTCCTGCTGATTTACAAGCTCAATCAAAAACAGAAATTTATCGTCCCAATCTACAAGAAATGCTGTTTTTATATCCGAGTTCAGATTAAGCTTCTCACGCAAAACTCTTTTATCACGCGCACAGCCATATATAATTCCGTCCCACGGCGTTTTAAAGCTCAGCATACTTTTGCTTTTATGCTTCATGTGTATTTCCACCGCAAATTCCGTAATTCCCAAAGGAATACGTCTCATTTTTTCGCTTATTGTTCTGAATTTATCGGCAGTAATATACTCGTCAAGCGAGCCGAATTTCATATTTTTATAACGTTCAGGCATTATTACACCTCCTCATATGCGGCTTTTAATATATGCCGTTAATCTCCGCAATAACCTCATCTGCCTTTTTCATTTCTTCTTTAACCTGGTCGGGGGTTATGATAAGCGGAGGACAAATGAGAATCATGTTTTCATGCGAATATGTCATAAAGCCTTTTTCTTTAAGCTTGCCGATTATAGATTTCATAATTCCGGCAGGGTCTTTGCCGTATTCCACAAGCGGAGCTTTCGTTTCCCTGTCACGGACAAGCTCAATTGCCGAGAACAAACCGATATATCTTACATCGCCTACAATTTCATATTTTGCTTTCAAGGCTTCAAGCTCTTCTCCCAAAACCTTACCCGATGCATTTACATTATCGAGAATTTTGACGTCGTCATAATATTTGAGGCAAGCAACGCCTGCTGCGCAAGCCAGAGGATGACCGCTGTATGTAAGACCGCAGGAGAGAAGATGGTCGTCGAAATATTCCGCAATTTCCTTGCTTACAGCCACACCGCCCAGCTGAACATAACCGCAGGTTACGCCCTTTGCAAATGATACAATATCCGGCTTTACTCCGAAATTCTCAAATGCAAACATTTTTCCGGTTCTGCCGAAGCCTGCCATAACCTCGTCGCAAATCATCACAATACCGAATTCATCGCATATTTCCCTTACGCCCTTTAAATAACCTTTCGGCGGAATAATAACGCCGTTTGAGCCTGTAATCGTTTCCATAACGATTGCCGCAACGTTGTCCGCCCCCTCATAAATTACCTGTTCGCGAAGCTTGGCAACATAGTATTCGCTTGCAGCCTCCTCCGACTCGAATTTAATTTTTTCACGATACACATACGGGTCAAAGAATTTCACAAACCCCGGCGCCCCCGGCTCCAAGGGGTATCTTCTCGGCTCGCCCGTAAGATTTCCCGCACCGTAGGTCGAGCCGTGATAGCTTCTGTAACGTGAGAAAACCTTTTGTCTGCCGGTGTACATTCTTGCAATCTTTACGGCGTTTTCGTTTGCGTCCGCGCCGCCGTTGGTGAAGAATACCTTACCCATGTTATCCGGCATTCTTTCAATAATCATTTTTGCAAGCTCACCTCTCGGCTCTGAACCGTAGGCAGGTGAGATATAGCAGTATTTTTCCGCCTGTTCCTTTATTGCATCGATTATCTGTCTGTTTCCGTGACCCACATTCAGATTTACCAGCTGCGACGACATATCGGTATAACGGTTGCCGTCAAAATCCCACATATAAATCCCCTCCGCTTTTTCAATCGGTATGGGATTTAATCCTTTTTGCTTTGACCATGACTGCAAGTTGTAGGCAGTATGATTTTTTTTGATTTCCAGTGCTTTCTCATTCATTTTAGTTCCCTCCGTTTTCGTTTAATAATTTCTTTATTTTAAAAGCCAACAGCAGCTCCGTTTTCTTTTCTCCCGTCAGCTCAATATTAAAAATTGACTTGATGTTTTTGATTTTTGTATTTACCGTATTGCGATGAAATCCGTAATTGTCGGCAACCGCCATAACCGAACCGTCGCATATCAGATATTCATACAGAATTTTTGCATAATCCGTTTTGTATGCTGCGTCATAATCGAGTATTTCGTCAAGCTGTGCCGCAGCAAATTCTTTCAGTATCGTTTTATCCCTGACGCCGAAAAGAATTTTATTTACTCCTGTTTCGGAATAAAACTCAAAGCTTTTATTCTCCGAAACGGCGGTTTTTCTCGCTGCTTCCGCCTCCGCAAGCAATTTTGCCGCCGCTCTGTATCCCCGGCGCTCCGATGAAATTCCCATCACGTAAGGAATGGCTTTCTGCTCGGAAATAACCTCCAGCATTGCGGTAAGATTTTCAATAAACTTACCGTTTGCATCAAGCCTGATAACCACTACGGTGTTTTCCAGAACAAACATTGCTGACGGATAATCCTTTGATTTTGCAAGAATATTCCATAGCTTGATATGATTGCTGCGTTCAAAGGTTTCTGTTATATCTTTTCCGTCTTTGTAAAATTTTAGCGTAAAAGCTCTGTATCCGACCGCCTTGCCGAATCCTTGCTGCTCCAAAAACGAATAATACTTTTTTCCCTGTTCGGGAGAGAGTATAATGTTTTTAAAAGCCTCCGCTGCGGTGGTTTCTATTTTTTCGTTTTCTATAATCCTGCGGCAAAAGTCATAGGTTATATCGATTATATAAACGTTCCACGGCAAGGTGAACAACGGAAAATTTTCTTTATCGCAATAATCGGTTACGTCCTGCGGAACACTTCCAAGATACGGGCCGATATTTACCACCACTCCCGACGCTCCGTGTTTTTTCAGACGTTTTACAAACTCTAAAAGCGGATCTTTTCCGACATGACCGATACCTGTGGTAAACACAAGCTCGCTGCCGTGCAGAAAATCGGGAACCTGTCTGTCCTCAACCATATGAACCCAGCGCACGGTGTTTGTCATGCCGCCCTTGCCGGCAATAAGCTTTAAATTATACTTTGTTTCGGCATCGCTGCATAATTGTTTGAGCATGATTGACATAATAAATTCCCCTTTCCGTAATTACATTTTCTTTTTAACCCTCTTTGACTTTCCGATTGCTCCGACAGGGCAGACAAGCGAGCACAAGTGACAACCGACACATTTGCTGCCTTTAAAAACCGGTTTTCCGTCATCGGAAATATCTATCGCCTGATGACCGCCGTCACGGCAGGAAAGACAGCATCTTCCGCAGCCGATACAGCGTTTTTTATCAAATACGGGATATGTAACGGTAGTTCTGTCAAGCTTGTCGGGTTCGGTTACGTTTTTAAGTCCGGCGCCGACCAAATCCTGCAATCGGAATATTTTTTTTCTTTGCATATATGCTTTAAGTCCCGAAATCAAATCGTCAATAATCCTGTATCCGTATTGCATAACAGCGGTGGTAACCTGAACATTTCCGCAGCCCAATGCAATAAATTCCGCCGCATCGTGCCATGTTTCGATTCCGCCTATACCGCTCAGCGGCACACCTTTAAGCTCGCCGCATCGTGCCATATCGCTTATAAATCTTAAAGCTATCGGCTTTACGGCTTTTCCGGAATATCCCGAAACCGATGTTTTTTCGCTTACCGCATTGTACGGCTGCATATTTTCCATGTCAAATCCCGTAATACACTTTATTGTGTTTATTGCCGCAATGCCGTCCGCACCGCCATTGACAGCCGCTATTGCCGGAACCTCCATATTTCCGATATTCGGAGTCATTTTTGCAAGTACCGGCAGCGACGAACCTTTTTTGACACATTCGGTATAATGCTTAACCAAATTGGGATTTTGCCCGACGTCCGAACCCAGTCCGTCACCGACCATCTGCGGACAGCTGAAATTACATTCAATAATATCCGCTCCGGCAGCAGTAACCAGTCCTGCAAGCTCTGTCCATTCCTCGTCCGTTTCGCCCATAATCGACGCGACAATAACTTTATTTGGAAAATCCGTTTTCAAACGCTGTAAATCCGAAAGATTTTCTTCCAGACTGTGGTCTGAAATCTGTTCAAGATTTTTAAAACCTATAAACGGCGTTCCCTCTTTTCTTATCGCGTCAAATCTCGGTGAGGTTTCTTCGGGTTTTAAAAATCCGATGGTTTTGAAAACCGCTCCTGCCCAGCCCATTTTAAATGCGGTTGCACACATTTCGTAATTTCCTGCAACGATTGACGATGACAGGAAAAATGGATTTTCGCACTTGACTCCCATAAATTCAATTGCAAGACTCGGTTCGTCCGTATATTCACAATCAGGGAGAGCCGCCGCTATATTACGGATTCGTATTGAAAAATCGGGGTGTATGCACGCATTTTCGCATTTGCCGTCACATTCGGCGCAAATATCCGTATTTACATATTTTGCGGCACATTCGGCGTTATCAAACCTTACTGCCCGCATCATTCTTGCCGGGTCAAAATGTTTCGGACAGGCTTTTGTGCATTTAGCGTTTGCGCATAAAAGGCATCTTGCGGATTCATCTCGAATATTCATTGAAAACCTCCATTCCGCCGCCATACGGCAGCACAAATCGCAACGCGGAAAAGATGCAGGCAGATTGCCTTTTTAAGAAACGACGGTGTATGCTTATACTCCGAGTTTTGAAAGAAGGTGAGATGCGCAGCATATTTTTCACGTTAATCAACTCTTTTCTGATTGTTTTAATTTTTTAATTATAATTTACATTTTACAAATTTGCCCCAGCCGGATTCACCTACGAACTCGCCTTTGTCATATACAAGTCTGCCGCGTGAATATGTCTGCTCGGGATAGCCTTTAAGATTTACGCCCTCCCAGATTGTGTGGTCGCAGTCGGAGTGCATTTTATCATTGGTAATCGTAAATTCCGTTTTGGGATTGTATATAACAATGTCAGCGTCTTTTCCGATTGCTATACTGCCTTTATCACGGCATCCGAAGATTTTTGCCGGATTTTCGGAGCATATCTCAACGGCTTTTTCGTATGTGATTTTTCCCCCGTTTGCCGCCGAAAGCATATACGGATACATATTCTCAATACCTGCACAGCCGTTCGGGATTTTTGTAAAGTCGTCCTTACCCCAATCCTTTTCGTATGACTGGAACGGGCAATGATCGGTAGCGATTGTATCAATATCCCCTCTCCTGATTGCTTTCCAGAGAGCCTGTCTGCTTTCCTCGCCTTTCATCGGCGGCGAGCAGACAAAGTTTCGTCCGTCCTCACGCTTATATACATCACAGGTAAATTCCAGATACTGCGGACAGGTTTCGGCATAAATCCTATAACCCTCGTCCTTTGCCTGTGTGACTGCCTTTACGCCCTCCTTATTGGCAAGATGAACGATATAGAGCGGTGCGTCAAGCGCCTTTGCCCACTGTATGGCTCTTATATCCGCCTCCGCCTCGACAAATTCGGGACGTGACATATAGTGATACCATGCGCTTGTCTTGCCCTCGCTTAAATACTGAGCCGTAAGGGTGTTTACCATTTCGTTGTTTTCGGCATGAACGCCGATAAGTGCGCCGCACTCCTTGGCTTTTTTCAAAACCTTATAAAAAACTCCGTCGGTAACACCGAAATCATATACCATAAACACCTTAAATGACGGAACACCGAAGTTTACCGCATCTTCAATCGAATCGAGCAAATCGCCGCTTACATCTTTTACGGCAACATGATACGAATAATCCACTGCCGCAACCGGTGCGCACATTGCGTCACGGCGCTTTACCGCGTCTACCATCGTTTCTCCGAAATCCTGTAGAACAAAGTCAAACACCGTTGTCGTACCGCCGCAGGCTGCCGCTCTCGTTCCGGCGAAATAATCGTCGGAGGAAATCGTGCCGCCGAACGGCATCGCAAGATGCGTATGTGCGTCGATTGCACCGGGAAGAACAAGCTTCCCGCAAGCATCGACAATCTTTGCGTCATCGGTTGGTGTAATATCCGTGCCTATTTGCGTTATTTTTCCGTTCTCAACAACCACATCGGCTTTAAAGCTTTCTGCGCCGTTTACAATAATTCCGTTTTTAATAAGTAAATCCATAGTGCATTCTCCTTACTTTTTATAAACAAGCACAAGTCCCGATCTCTGATAAATCTGAGCTATTTCCAATAAATCCATACCGCCCGAGTTTGCTGAAATCAGGTTTGATACCCAGGTTACGCCGAAATCAACCGTACCGTTGTTTACCGCCGTTGTTTCGCCTATGTCGCCGCCGCCCGAAACAATATTTACGTTCAGACCGACCTCATCATAATAGCCCTTTGCCTTTGCAACGAAATATCCCATAAACTGAGCCTGCGGCAGCCATTTAAGCTGTACGGAAACGTCCTTCTTTTCGGGTGTTCCCAAGCCGCCGCTTTTTGCCGCTTCAAGATATGAAGTATCTCTGATGTCGTCAAGCGTAAGCGTATTCAGCTTTGCCGCTGCTGCCGAATCATCTAATTTAATATACTTCTTGGCAAGGTCAAGCGTCTGCTGCATTGCTTCTTCGTCCATTTTTCCGCAGTCGGAAACGCTGTTTCCTTTTGTATCGGTCTTAATCAGCTTTGCAACCTCTTTTGCCATATACTTCTGATGGTCTGTCGATACCGATGAACCTGCCTCATAGACAATCTGTGCCGCCTCATCTGGATGCTCGCAGGCATATTCCCAGCCTTTCAGCGATGCCGCTAAAAATGCTTTCACGGTGTTCGGATTCTGCTTTGCAAATTCTTTTGTACAAAAGATATTATCCTCAAGCATCGCAACGCCCTGGTCATTCATATCTATTGTGCCGACAGTATCGCCGTAGCCGTAGCCGCCCTCATAGTCGTTTACTACCAATCCGAGCTCGTTATATGTCATAGCCGAGGCAAGAGTAATTGAATCATCGTCAAATCCGTCCATATCAAACGACTGTACCAGATAATCCGTACTCTTTCCGTATTTTGTTAACAGTGCCTGAATTTCATACTCGTTTCCGAGTCCCCAGTTTCCGACCTTGCCCGCATCGGCGGCAGATACAATACGTTCCTCATCTGTCATTTCCGTTTTGGGTTTATCTGTATTTGATGTTTTTTCCATGCTTCCGCAGCCTCCGAGCATTGAAATAACCAATGCTGTTATTGTTAACATTCCTGATAATTTTCTTGCTTTCATTTTGATTCCCTCTTTCTATATGTATAAAAATTTATATAAATTAAAGAAAAGTAATTATGAGCTTCTTTTCTTTAAATATATACTCTCTATTGCCAAAAGCAATACGAACAGTGCAATTCCTATGATACACGCAACCGCAATATATGCCCATGCCGTCGAATACTGTGCAATAAGAATATTTTCACGGATCTGCCGCCCCACTCCGGCACGGTATTCGGCAAAGTATTCGCTTACCAGAGCCGTGATAACGCTTGACGGAACACTTACCTTTAATGCCGTGAATATATACGGAATACTGTTCGGCAGCCGCAGCTTTGAAAATACGGTTTTGTTATCCGCCGCATATGATTTCATAAGATCCAGTGAAAACGGTTTCAGTTCGGTTAAACCGCGGTATGCGTTGATACTCATTGAAGCCATACACATAAGCGTTACAACAATTATTTTTGCGACCGTACTTCTGATTGATGCCTCCGGACTTACATCTTTTGTCCAGTTCATAATAACCGGCGCCATAGCGACTATCGGAATTGCGTTGAATGCCGAAATAACCGTAAGTCCGCCCTTGCCGAATCTCGGCGAAATTGTTGCGCCGATTGCGGCTGCATATCCGAGAAGCGACCCTAACAGCAAGCCTATTATTATAACTAACATCGACGCCCCGACATTCGGCATAATCTTATCTGTATTTTCTGCAATTATACTGAAAATCCTCGTCGGATAAGGCAGTATATACTCATCGGTTTTAAACAGGCTGTGCAAAGTCCCCGTCTGCCACATTCCGACTATTAAAACACCGAATATGAGCGGATAAAGAATTGATGTAAGAGAGTCAATTCGTTTTTTAATCATTCAAATCACTCCTTCTCCGATTTTGCTTTTCGCTTGTACGGACATAGGATATATTCCAGAAGTCCCATTACCGAAAAGCTTAAAATACCGATTATTGCGCTGAAAAATACAATCTGCCAGAACACATACCTTGTCATTGCGCCCTTCAATGCCTGTGACAGCAGACAGCCGAGTCCGACTCCGCCTTGCAGCGTATCTACAAGAATTGACGCCGTTATTGCCATAGGCGCCGAAATCTTTAACCCTGTAAAGAAATAAGGCACGCACGCCGGTATCATTGTTTTTATGTATATCTGCAATTTATTTGCCGCATATGAGTACATAAGCTCATGTTTTTCGCGGCTTACCGATTTAAACCCTGCAAGAGTGTTTGTCGCAACCGGATAAAATGTCAGGATTGCGGCTATTACGACACGGCTCATGGTTATATCGCCTGTCAGCGCATTTATAATCGGCGCCATACCCAAAATCGGTATCATTTGTATCAGCATAAGATACGGGAACGCAATCTTTTCAATCGGTTTCCAAAGGCTCATTAACAGTGCAAGCACAAAGCCGCATACAATTCCTATTATATATCCGATACCGGCACGGGATAAAGTCGCCGCCGCATTTGTCATTACCATTTGCAACGCGGTCTGTCCCCCGTTGATTGTTCTGCTGCTTATAACCGATTCAATGATTCCCGAAAGATGCGGCAGAATATTTTCGGGGGTTCTCTTTGTTGCCGCAACAATGAATGCGAATATTTCCCAAACTGCTATAATAAGAAAAACCCACACCAACGTCATGAAGTATTTCTTATCGGCAAGTTTTTTTATACCTTTCATACGCTCCGCCTCCCAACACGTTATACGCCCTCAAAGCTGTTTCTTACTTTTGCTACCAGCCCGGTAAATTCCGGTGTGCTTTTCATCTCCATTGTTCTCGGGCGCGGCAGGTTTATATCAACCACTGCCGAAAGTCTGCCCGGGTGCGGTGAAAGAACGCACACCTTATCGGATAAGAAAACCGATTCCTGAATATTATGTGTTACAAACACAATTGTTTTATTTGTCTTTCTCCATATTTTAAGGAGATCGACGTGAAGTTTTTCTCTTGTAAACTCATCAAGCGCCGAAAACGGCTCGTCCATTAAAAGGATTTCCGGCTGAATTGCAAGTGCTCTTGCAATTCCGACTCTCTGCTGCATACCGCCCGACAGCTGATGCGGATAATGGTTTGTAAATTCGGTGAGTCCGACAAGCTCAAGCATCTTTTCCGCGCGTTCGTTCTGTTCCTTAAGCGGAACGTGCATTATTTCAAGCGGAAGCATAATATTCTTTTTTACCGTCCGCCACTCATAAAGCACCGCACTTTGAAATACGATTCCGTATCTTCTCTTTAATCTTGCATCGTGCGGACTTTCACCCGATATTTTAATATCTCCCGATGACGGAGTGAGCAAGTCAGCGATGATTCTTAAAAGCGTTGTCTTTCCGCATCCGGACGGCCCTACCAGAGAAACAAATTCGCCTTTTTCTATATCAAGCGTAACACCCGTGAGAGCAGTTACATCTCTGCCGTCATTTGTGCGATAGACCATTCCTATGTCCTTTAACATAATTTCCGTATTATTGATCGCTGCCATATATAACACTTCCTTTTCGATGTAAAATATAAAGCGGCAGGCAATGATGTCTTTTATAGACGCCATTGCCTGCCGTTTTTCTGTTTAAGAATTATTATGGCTTTATTATAGCTTGAATTTTTTTTGGTGTCAATATATTTTCCGAAATTTGTTGTTCAGACACAAAAACACGTTTCAATGTGTGTGCCTGAGCACATATATTGAAACGTGTTTTATATATAGTTATTCTTCAAACAGTCTCCATGGTATGTTAACCGTTGTTTTGCCGGTTATCATATCGTATATGTGAGCCAAAAGCGGAAATTGAGTTAAATCTGCTTTTCCGCTCTTTTCCAGCTTCTTTAAAGCCTCGATTACCACTTTTGTAATTGCCACGGATTCCAGTGTTACACCGCGAAGCTCGTCAGCCGCCTGAACATATGTAAGTCCGCGTCCGAGTAATGTACCGATTTTTCTGGTTCTTCCTCCGAACACCGTAACATAAAGATCTCCTGCTCCGTATAAAATCTGTTCTTCATTACCGCCCGCAATTTTCAGCAATCGGTACATTTCACGCGTACTTTGCGCAAACAAACCTGCCTGCTGATTATATTCCTCCTTACAGCCGATACCGTTTTTGCTCTCCGTCAAGCCTATCGCAAGAGTAACCCCCAGCGCATACGCATTTTTCATTGCCACGGCAGTTTCCACACCCATAACATCTGTTGACAGATTGATATGATAATAATCGGTAGAAAGCATATCTTTGATTTTTGAAAGATCGTCCATATTATGTCCGCAAAATGCCACCACCGTATCATGCCTGTCAGCCAATTCAAAGCTTATGCAAGGCCCTCCCACGGCATTTAATGATAAACCTTCGCATCCCTGCTTTGCCGAAAGATAATCGGGCAGTGAAATCAGTGTTCCGTCCTCCCGTGACTGCAAGCCTTTTGTTACTGATAAAACCGGCAGTGTTTTGGGAATATTGGGGAGTACCGTCTCGCCAAACCATTCAACTCCGAAACTGCTTACTCCGCCTATCAGCAAATCGCAGTCTTGCAGAACTTTGCCAAACTCCTCTGCATGATAATATTCTATATTTTCCGGTAACTGACGTTTTAATGTGATGTGATAGCCGCTCTTTTTCGCTTCTTCAATAATTTCACGGTCAAGCGGAGTACCGACAATTCTCACCTTGTGTCCGTTATCCGACGACGGAATACTCATCGCCGAACCCATCATTCCCGCTCCTACAATTGTAATTACACTCATATTTTTTACTCCCCTATCTTCAATTTTATATTGACATTACTGTTATTTATTGATAGAATTATAACATCAAGAACCAAAACAGTCAATAATTATCACAGTATTGATAATTCAAAAGATAAAAAGACAAAAAAACGCAGTGAAAGGAACAGAAAAGAACATCATGATAAAAAACGAACGCTTGGATATGATTATAAAAATATTAGAGGAAAGAAAGCACTGTACGGTTAATTTCCTTGCAAACAAGCTATATGTCACCCCCATCACTATCAGACGGGACATAAAAATTCTGGAGGAGCAAGGTCTGGTAAATAAATGCTACGGCGGAGTATCTCTTGTTACGCACACAAACCGTGAGGTTCCGATTGCCGTGCGCGAGGCATGCAACAGCGACAGCAAGACAGTTATTGCGGCAAAAGCATCAAAACTGATTACCCGCGGCAGCATTGTTTTTCTGGATGCCTCCTCCACCGCGGCGCATATAGTTGATTTTCTGACACCCGAGCATGGGGTAACTGTAATTACAAACAGCATAAAGACGTTAACACAGCTTGCACAGAAACGAATTACCGCTTACGGTACGGGCGGCAAGCTGCTTCATAACTCACTGGCATTCGCAGGCGCAAAGGCGGAATCAATAATTTCAACCATGCACGCGGATTTTATGTTTTTTTCTTCACAGGGGATTACGACAGACGGGAATATAAGCGATTTTTCCGAAGCGGAAACACAGCTTCGGCAAGTTATGATGAGCCGTGCGGATAAGTGTTATTTCTTATGCGACAACTCTAAGATAGGAAAACAATTTCTGTTTCAGGTATGTAATATCGCAGATATTGACGGCGTTTTTTGTGATAAGATTATAGAGTTTAACAGCTGATATATAAATCAATCCTGCATAGCAGTTTTTGGGGGCTGAAAGCTAAAAGAAAAATAATGCACCGTTTTTTAGATAAAAACGGTGCATCATATAATACGGATTAATTATTTTATATATACTGCTCTTTCGTTATCGTTCCAATCAACAGTACAATTAAGAGCTTCCGCTATTGCGCGCAACGGTATATACGTTCTGTCATTCATCACTTGGGCAGGAACGTCTATCGGTATTTGTTTATCATTTGAGTTTATTGAATAATCACCTATAACTATTGAAACCCATTTCCCCGTGCTGTCGGAATGTAATGTTACCTGCTGTTTTTGTTGGTCCCAGTCAACCTCATAATTAAGAGCTTCCGCAACTGCTCTTATAGGTACAAGCGTACGGCCATCTACTATAACAGGTACTGTATCGGTGTGTATTCTCTCATTATAAACATAAATCTTGATAAGATTCTCATGGTTAATAAGCTCATCTAAGGTCGAAAAATCATTATAAGGTATTTTACTGCCATATATAACCGTTTCGAGGAAATGATCGTAATCATCATAGCTTACCTGTTCACCATTAATCAAAAACGTTACACTGCCGGTGTCATAATCAGTCACTTCACGTGTTTCATATATGGCAGTTCTCTCACCATTTATATACTTACTCAGCGTTTTAGTCATATAAGAGCCGCCTTGATAACTGTCCCATCCTACATAATATTCATTATCGTAATAAGATATAAACCCCTCGCCTCCGGAATAGCCTATCGGATCTTGAACAATCATTTTTACTTCACCATTACTTACGGTATACACTTCAATAACATTGTCACATATTGCAACAAGTTCTTCGTTCCCGTCATTTGTCACATCTGCAAATAAATATCTTATTTCCTCACGCGGCGGAAGGTTTGTAATAAAATCAATGTGAGACAGAACATTCCCTTCCTCTTTTGCATACTCAATTAGAATTTTATCATTAATACAATCGGCGCTCACATTTGTGAACCCTGTGAATAGTGTTCCTAAAATCGTAATAACTGCTGCTATACTTATAATTCTGTTTTTCATATGTATTTCCCCTTAAATCATAAAACTCATATATATTATATATCGGTGCGTATATAATGTCAATATCTTCAAAAGAATTTGGCTATATAACTAAATTATTTCCAGTATGTAAAGAATGGTGAGAAGTTGTCTGACCGAAAGGTTTTCGGCTGGGAATAAGGGCTTCATAATTTTCTGGCTGTATAATAAATTTTAAAGCGGTCAAAACAAATTATATCTGTTTTGACCGCTTTTTTGGCTTTTGCGTTCATTATAGGTGCGGATTATTTTCGTTTTTCATATACGCAACTTTACACGCACGGACATAACATTCTGCAACATATTCTTCAATTGGCATTTTTTTATACTTATCATTTTCGTGTCGATTTGGTTTGCTTATAGTATTCAATTCAAATGTAATAATATCATCATATCCACATATATTTAAACGATTTACCGCATTTTCCCAATTAATAATTCCATCAAACGGAAGCAGATGCAAATCATCTGTCCAGAATGTTTTACCATCAAAATCACTTACGCCCAAATTATCATTCAAATGAGTTGCAATAAGCCTATCTCCGTATAAATTCAGCATATCCTTACCTTTGTTATAGCACATTTCATGCCCGCTATCCCAACAAAATCCAACGTTGTCGCAATGAGAAAAAGCATCCATTACGGCCTTTAAATATTCTTCGCCTTCTGTATTTTCAAACGCTATTTTCACGTTGAGCTTGTCTGCCTCTTCAACCACTCTGCCAAAATTATCTATGCCTTCTTTTGTTGGAATATCCTCTGAGTCAAAGCCTAGCAGAAAACTTTTTCAGCTGTCTTAAGTGTGAACTTGTTCACCACAAGCACTACAGAACCAGGTCTGAAGCGCAA
>CAKSOE010000009.1 GCA_934476675.1 uncultured Clostridia bacterium
AGCAGCTTAAATATCAAACATTATTCAAGCTGCTAATGTCTGACATTATAAATAAAAATAGCAAATCAGACGGTGTTCTGCAAAAACACTCCATAGGAATTTCACCTCTCCGTCATCCGACCAAGCTACCCCCATTGCCTGCGACGCTTTTAACGCTCGGACTGTGGCTGGGTAGAAGTATCATTGTCCCGATATAAAGTCATCGCCTGCAAGGTAGCTGCCTTGCTTTGTGGCATTGATATTTCCCGCTCAAATAGTTTTTCATCTTAGAAAGAAGGATGAAGTAGAAGCAAAACTATCGTCTTTGCGTATCTGCCGCTTGGCTCGTCCATACCGGAATGTATCTGTTTGCCGTTATACTGCACCGCCGTTATCTTGCGTGCTTTCTTTATCAAAGAACATTAAAGGCATTTTATTATCAGCCTATCAAAAGATACTGTTAAAAATATCTTTTGATAGAATGATAATCAGCTTATGGAATAGAGGGGAAATCCCCTCTATTCCAAATAATAAACTTACAAATTCTCATCTTTTAGAGCATTTTTCAGTTTCTTTAATGCTTTGCTCTTTTGCGAATAGACACTTTCCGGCGTGGAATCAAGCAGTATGCTTATTTCGCCTAATTCCATATCTAAAATTGTCTGAAAATCAATAATAACCCTTTCGAGGGTTGAAAGCATCATCATTGATTTTATTATTTTTTCATTTTCAAAAGTTTCGTTAATCATTCCAATCGCCACCTTGTCTAAAATTTTTCGATATTCTCTTGTTATATCTTTGTCATCAAATTTTGATAAATCCGCCGATATTTCTCTATGCGTATGTACTATGCTTTTCAAAAAAGCACGCTTGAAAATATCTTCGAAATAGCTATACATCTGTTTCACCTCCAGACTTTTTCATTTTGAAAAAACCTGTTATGAAACAGTTCCTACATGTATTAAAGCATATTTGGTGTGAAAACCTTACCAAATGCTTAAAAAAAGTTTTTGAGAGTTTTCATTTTTCTTTCCTCCATATTGATTTTGTTATTTCAATATGGAGGAAAGGTGGTGGTCGAATGTTTTTAACAAAATAGGTAAAATAAAAATAGCCAAACTTGCCCGCTTGAAAAATACGGGTAAACTTGGCTGTACGGTCAGCATGTTTAATATGTCCGTCGTGATAGTTGTCCGATTGCTCCGAGGTTTTACGCCCTGTACGATGTTTGTGGCGCTTTCGTCGTCCTATGTGTACGGTAATGCGTCTGTTGCCTGCCATAATTTCACAACTCCCAACCGCACGGCATATCCGGCGAATAGTCGAATATGTCATACGGGCAGATATGCCACGCCAAAATTTATGTATATGTAGTTTTTAATATTAGGGGGTTTATCAGTCCCATTACAAACACTCTTTTCATCTACTTTATATGGTTTTGTTAAAATTAAAAATAATCCGGTAATCTTCTTGCTTGCCGGATTATTCGTAATTGATTTATGTTTACTATTCTTTTTTCATCCTTTGGAATATACATTTAAATCAGAGTCAACAAAAATCGGCGCAATATTGTATAATTCAGTTCGTTTTAGCAATGAATATAATGGTATGTCGCACCCCATTCACCAATACTCATTGCATACTCATCTGGGGCTTCATCAGCTGCAAAATGCTCTTTTCTTCCCGTTGCCATATCACGTTTCGCATTGTCAATAATATCCGAGGGGACAGAATCATTAACTGATGGACCGTTTCCGTTTATATTGCAATACCTTTTACTTTTCCATATAAGTCAGTTTCATTCCTTCTTGGGTCATAGCGAGTAGCCCACGCAGGGTTTCCGTAATTGTCTACCGCACAAATAACATTTCCCGTATCAAGAATTGCCCCGGTGTTATCTATAACATTTTTAGTTCCGTTTCGCAAGTATAAGTTATTTCTGTCATATGATGCTATGGTACTTACGGTAACATTACCGCTATGGACCGTAAAATCAAATAGAATTACGGGTATTCTTGCCCAAGTTCCTGCATCTTTCTCACGGCACAAAAGAGGTGCGTTTATATGAGAAAATATGGGTATATGCTCCTGCGGTTGAATTGTAAATTCATAGTTGTAACCACCATTGTAATACTGTTGTAAATCGCTATAACTTACACCGTATGCAAGGTTTTCTATAGATACGGTTATGGGACTTGAAGTTGGGTTATACATATCTATATCCAGATAGAATTGTTGCAATGGATTATAGTTGTATGTTTCATTTCCATCTTGTACTAACTCGCCCCACCAAGCAGTATGTGTTTCATAAAAAAGTGTTTTTGCCTGTTATATTTTCAAATTCTGATAGTTTCATATATGGTTGTGCGACCGTCTTATCCAATACGGGTTGGGTATGACTAACATCATCTACAATATCAAACCTTGTTATATACTCCGGACTGTTGACATATATATAACTGCCGTCATTCCGTTTTGTGAATTGAAGCGTTTGTGCTTGCGACACAGTTATTCTGCCTCTTGTATATTTCATCAGAAATCCGGAAAATTGCAGATAATAAGTTTGCCCGGCTTTAAGATTTGCAATTATTTTTTTCTCACCATTTCCAAGCCGTTTTGTCATACTTATATTATCATACAGCTTAATATATGTGTTGTAACTTGATGTTCCTCCGTTATAATTTCCTACATCAAAGCTATATGCACCTGTGTTATCCGGTGTGAAACTGAATAATGCAAATTCACCGGATGATGTTATTATATCCTGTGGCTCGTCCAATGTCAATGGTTGAACAGGTGCGTCTTTTGTTATGTTCAATTCAGCGTGGAGTTGTCCGCTTGCGTAATGCCGTACCTTGATATAATAAGTGGTATCGGCGGTTGCAGCTATACTAGAGCCGGAAAAGCCGGTAACTCGTGCCGAGCTTGCTCATATTCTGTTTGGAATGTTATGGTATTAAAAAGGGCGTCTCTGCAAGGCGCCCGTCAGGCTTTCCGCCAAACGGAAAGGATAAAAACGTTGTTAATATATTGATGTCAATATATTAAAATATTAATAAAAATTTTAAGGAGGCAACAAAAATGCTAAGTAACAAATTAAGACGCGGAAGTGCAATTATTTCAACTGCCGCAATTGTGCTAACCTCTGCGGCTGTACCGGTATCGGCTAAGAAAGCCGTAACGAAAACCGAGCCGGTTATAACCACGGTTATCAACGAGAATTTTGACAGCTATGAAGTTAAAGACTATGCAGACCTCACAAACCAATTAAAGGATTTTGAAGCTAATTCCGACATCAGCTATAAGCATTATGTGGATTGGGATTCCAAGGCAAGAAAAATGGCAATCGAGGCTGACGATACAGATGGCAAAAACGGCAATGTTCTTGCTTTCGATAACAACTGCGGTATCAAGCTTAATTTTGATAATCCGAACGGTTCAACACCGGTAAACGAGGGTGATGTTGTAACAATAAGTTTCAGATACAAGTTTGCTACCAATAATCAGAAAATAAAGATAAATCTGAACAATAATGCTTCGGGAAGATATACGAAGAAAAGCGGAAAAAGTAATGTAAACGGTAATGCGCAATGGGGTTCGCAGTCCTGGTCAGATACCCAAAATTCAAGACTTGCGGTTCTTGACCTTGATGCGGGCGATAATAAGGGCGGTAACTATGAACATCCAGACATGGCTACATATCATGTGGCTGAATATGATAGGTGGAAAGAAGAAACAATCACCAAAGATGAATGGCATACAATGACCATTACAATCAATACCAAAGACAGCAGCAAGGAAGATACACAGACTATAAAAATTGCAAGTGACGACGGTTCATATTTCTATGGATTGTACGATGCAAATTATACCGGAGACGATGACAGTACATATGACCGTTTTACCGAAATAAGCTCAATCCAGTTAGATACATACGGATGCGGCAACAGAATAGAGGGAGGTACCGATTACATCAGTATAGATGATGTTTCGGTAACGGTAGAAGGTAAACGGGAGGTAACGGAATACCTGTCTGAGCTTGATACAACACTCATAAACGAGGATTTTTCAGACCTTACAGCATCAGAAACCGTGAAAGATAATTGGTCGAAAGACGACCGTGCAGGTTTAGCAGGTACAGGATTTAAATATGGTCTGTATGGAAGCGGTGTTTCTGTCGGAAACGTATATAATGATACTGAAAAAGCGCTGAGCATTACTTCGAATAAGGATGCGTGGAATTGCTTTGCGCTGTATGCCGACTGCGCCGAACAACAGATTGCGCCGGGCGGAATTTTAAATATTTCATTTGACTATTATCAGACATCTTCAAATAAAATGTGCGTAATGCTTCAAGGCATAAGCGAAAATGGCGTAGCATATAAGTCTATAAAATCAAGTAATCAGTATCATACCGGGTACAATGCCACTGACGGCTGGCAGACTAATGATACGAATATTCAGACCGCTTCTAAAAAAGATAATAAAGCGAAAATTGCAGTAACAGGTCATGCGTTGGCGAATGAATGGCATCCGGCGGAGATGCTTGCACCGGTGGCGGCTAATACAGGCGGTAACACGGAAAAACAGAGTACTTTTAGCGCAGGTAAATGGTATACAGTAGAAATAAGCATTTATACAAAGAATGAAAAATTTGACGGTAAGCAGACTATGTCGCTTAAATATAAGGAAAGAGAAACGGATACATACAGTCAGGAATATTTTGGCTATCTTGATGCAGATGCCTCAACCCTTGGAACAGTAGACGCTCTCACAAGCTTTAAAGGCTTTGACATCGGCATAGAGACATTTAAAGAAGATACAATCATGTATATTGATAATGTAAAAACAAACATTCAGAAGCCCGGATATGAATTATGGGGCGCAGCGTCAAACGGTCATGAAGCAGACGGCAAGTTTATACAGGGACAGGATATGTATATAAAAGCAGCGGCAGATCCGTCAGCATTTAAGGAAATAACAATGAATGAGGACGGTACCGAGATAAGCAAAATAGAGGATAAGAATACAGATATGATGCTTATTGCCGCACTTTATGACACCGATGGCAAACTTATCGGAACAGAGCTTGCAAATAAGACGCTCAGCACAGCCGATTCGTATATTGAAACAGGAGAATTTAATACAAAAAATGTCAAAATAATAAAGACATTCCTTTGGGATTTACAAAGTATAAAACCATATCTCCAATCAGAAACATTTGAAGCGGCAAATGATTGAAATACAATCGAAAGCGCCGGCTGCGTTTTTGCAGCCGGTGTTTTCGGAAGAACCTCCGATGATATTGTGACGGCAATGACGGGTGAAACCGAAAACAAAAAGGCTTTCACATCGCAATATGTGCATACTGCGGAGCCGATGGAGAGTGGCGTGAAACATCTCTCTTTCAGTACCGCTGTAAGCGGTGACGTTTATTTGGAAACGGATTTTCTTGCCGGAAATGATTCGGAAAGAGTCTTTAAAAACAAAATACTTTCAATATCCGCAAACGGGTATCCGAAATTTTTCGATGCGGGAATATATACAAAGCAGCTTATACAGAATAAGTGGTATCTTGTGGATATTATCCTGAATACCGAAACGAAAAAGGCACAGCTTTATATCGACGGTGAAAAGCTGGCAAATGTGAATTTGCCCGATTTTCCGTCAAATGATATAAAGCGTGTGTTGTTTGTTAAAAAGGGTTGGAAAACAGCATATGTGACTGATATATCATTTACCGCAGAGGATTGCGATCCTTCTGTTTTGGTAATGAGCAACAGTCCGTATTATGCAAATACAATTTCGGATAAAAGCGGAACGATAGGCATTTATAATAACGAGAACGGCGCACGATTTGTTTCAAAGCTGAGAATCAGCGGTGCGTCCGATGCGGTTCTTTTAAACGAAAACGGAACCGAAACGAGTGATATGTTGGAAAATAAATATCTGAGAGTTACCACAGACGAGGGCAAAAAGCTGTATTATATAATGAAAAACGGAAATAACAAATACCTTTCATCTCTGGACGATATAAATGTTTCCGACAGCGTAAACCGCGACACGGAAGGCTTTTATGTGTATAAACAGCCGCAGATGGAAAAAATTAAAGGCAGCGCTCTTGATGTCAGCTTTCTTCTCGATGCCCCTGCCGGAAAAAACGGATTTACAGAACGTTTGGGTGATAAATTTATACTGAGCGGCACGAGAAAAGAGATTAAGTTCTGGGGTACGAACCTTTCGGATAAGGATTTATTCCTTGAACATGCAGACGCGGACAAAATGGCGGACAGAATTGCGCAGATGGGATTTAACATTGTACGTATTCATAAGTTTGATACTTCCTATCTTGAAAATGTAATTCGTATAAATCCCCTTACAAACAAGCCGGAGCTTGACGCGGAGCAAATGGATAAACTTTGCTATTTCCTTGCCGCGCTTAAAGAGAGGGGAATATACTGGGATATAAATCTCTATTTCGATCGGCAGATTTATGACGGAGATGATGTAGACTATCACGATACAGCGGAGATGTTTCCGGCAGGCTACTGGAATCAATCGCTTATTGATGTTCAGAACGGGTTCGCCAAGGATATTTTAGGCTATACAAATCCGTATACGGGTTTAAGGATAGCAGATGATCCGGCGCTTGCGCTGGTGGATATGGTTAACGAGAGAACCATATATGCAGAAGAATTGGAAAAGCTCGGCAGATATTACGATGAGCTTAACACTAAGTTTACCGCATGGCTGAAAAACCGCTACACGGACAGAGACGCACTGAAAAGCGCGTGGGAATATACTCCGAACTGGTGGTTTGGCACGGGTTTGCAGGAGGATGAAGATCCGTGGGCGGACGGAAAACCGGTAAAGGTGATGGATGTTAACAAAGAGGGAACAAAAATATGCCGCGGACGTGCAACAGCCGGACGATGTGCGGATACAAATAAGTTCCTTTGCGAGGTGGAATCAAGCTACTATACGCAGCGGAGAGAATACCTTAAAAATACCATAGGTGTCAGATGCCCAATAACCGGTGGTACGGTATTTTCGTCAAATCAGATTGAAACCAATTATGCGCTTGCCAAAACCGACTTCATAAGCAATCATGTATATTGGAGCGGCTGCTCGGGCTATGTCACGGAATCGGGAAAAACCTTTAACGGATATTCGCAGCTTGACAGCAGCTCTTTCGGAATTATCGGATATACATCAAAGACGAGGATTTACGGTATACCTTATACTCTCGATGAGTGGAATCACGGCAATCCGAGCGCCTATACGGCGGAGGGGCCGTTCCTTGCGTCGGCGTACAGCAGACTGAACAACTTAAATGCTTTTTCGTTCAATTTTAATGCAAGCGAATATATTGAGGGAATAAATAATGATGATTACACATTTGTAAGTCCGTATAATCTGTTGAAGTACCCGATCGGCGTGGTTAAAAATCCGGTTGCCGAAGCGGTATATCCGACAGCGTCCGTAATGTTCCAGAGGGGCGATGTGGCGGAGTGCGAAACAGGGTATTACGAAAGCATAAAAGAAACAGACATCGGCAAAGCGCCCGACTTTGACAAGTCGTGGGTTACAATCAATATGCTCCCCAACAGAAACAACGCATTGAGAGGTCTTATAGGCAAGACGGGAAATGTGTATGACATAAGCGGTCTAAACAGCGGCTTATCAAATGACGAGCGTATAAAAAATGCGGCAGACGAAGCCGCAAACGGCGATAAGAAATTTACCTCCTTAACGGGAGAGCTTACAACCGACCTTAATAACAGGATATTTACCGCCGATACAGCCGGAACGCAAGCTGTCTGCGGATTTATCGGAGGAAATACAATCTCTCTCGAAAATATCAATGTTAAGGTAAACAATTCGTATGCTGCTGTTGCAGTAACGTCAATAGACGTGAATTGCGCAGACATACGCTATGCAAAACGCCTGCTCTTAACAATGGCGGGAGAAAACAAGAACTACGGTCAGATAGTTGAAGAAGATGCCGAAAAAGGTAAGCAGCTCTCAACAATCAAAATCGGCGGCAGAGCGCCTGTTTTAACGGAACAGATTACGGGCGAAATCACATTAAAACTTGACGGCGATTATACGGTTTATCCTCTGACATCATCGGGCGAGAAAAAATCCCCGATAGAATTAACCAAGGTAGATGACGGATTCAAATTTAATGTAACCCATGATATGGAAACGATGTATTTCGAAATTATCAAAAATTAAAAATTCAGCCGCAGGGGAAGTCTTTTGACTTCCCCTGCGGTGCAGATAAAAAGGAGAAAAGAATATGTACTATCCCAAAAGTAAGGACAAGGAATTATCCGATGAGCTTTTCAAATACCCGACAAGCGAATACAGATCAACTCCGTTTTGGGCGTGGAACTGTAAGCTTGAGCCAAAAGAATTATGCCGTCAGATAGAAATATTTAAGAAAATGGGATTTGGCGGCTTTTATATGCACTCCCGCGACGGACTTGACACGGCATATTTAGGCGATGAATTTATGGAGGCAGTAAAACGGTGTGCCGATAAAGCCAAAGATGAAAATATGCTTGCTTGTCTTTATGATGAGGATAGATATTCATCGGGATTTGCAGGAGGACTGCTTACAAAAAACAGACGTTACAGTGAACGTCAATTATTATTTACGCGTAAAAAAAAGGAAAGCGACAGTGACAGAGAAAATTCGGCTACAACCGGAGGAAGATACCTTGAAGCTGTTTATGATATTATATTTGACGATAATAAAGAGCTTGAAAGCTTTAAAATTATAGATGAGAATGATACTCCGCAGGGCGAAAAGTGGTATGCGTATTCGCAGATAGTACCGCCCAGAGCGTGGTTTAACAATGAAACCTACGTTGACGCCTTTTCAAAGGAGGCGCTTGATAAATTTATAGAGATTACACACGAAAGATATAAAAATATTATCGGAGATATGTTCGGGAGTGTTGTTCCGACGATATTTACAGATGAAATACTTTATTCGCCGATACTTTCGCAGACGAAATCCGGCAGCGGAGATGCGTATCTTCCATGGAGCATAATAATGGCAGAGAAATTCAAAGAGGAATTTGGTTCTGAAATTTACGATATTCTTCCGGAGGCTGTCTGGGAGCTTTCGGGCGGAAGAAAATCAGCCAACAGAATCTTGCTGCATGATTTCTGGCAAAGGCTTTTCAATACTGCATTTTTAAAGAATGCCGGTGAGTGGTGCGGAAATAACGGAATAATGCTTACAGGGCATATGATGCGTGAAGAAACTCTCGCAGGACAGACAAACGGAAACGGTGAGGTTATGCCGGCATACCGTTACATGGATTTACCGGGTATGGATATGTTCGCGAATAATTATCATTATACCTGTGCAAAACAGGTGCAGTCAATTGTTCATCAGGACGGTAAAGAGGGAATGACTTCGGAGCTTTACGGCGTTTCAAACTGGAATTATGATTTCAGAGGTCATAAAAATCAGAGTGACTGGCAGGCGGCTTTGGGAGTAACAATAAGAGTTCCGCACCTTGCGCCCGTTTCCATGAAAGGTTCTGCAAAAAGAGATTATCCGCAGTTTTTTTCGTATCAGTCGCCCTGGTATGAGCGTTACGGTTATATGGAAAATCACTTTGCGCGGCTTAATACGGCTTTAACAAGAGGTAAGGCTGTTGTGAAGGTAGGAGTAATTCATCCGATAGAAAGCTGCCATATGAATTACGGCCCGAATGACAAAACATCAGATCATATAAAGGGACTTGATGCCATATTTAAAAATGTGTGTGAATGGCTGCTTGAAGGACAGATTGATTTTGATTACATAAGCGAATCGGAGTTACCGAATGTGTTAGAAGAAGTGTCGGATTTTCTGGAAGTCGGGCAAATGAAATACAGCGCCGTTGTTGTTGCCGGCTGTGAAACATTACGGCAAACTACTTTAAATATCTTGAAAAAACTTTACGCAAACGGCGGTAAGGTTAGCTGCAAGCGGACAGAACCGAATGTTGTTCTTTTGGATGCCGGTGAATACAGAATTAACGGCGGAGAATACCGCGCTTATGAAAATATAAGAAAGATATACAGAAATGTTTTAAAGGAGCTGGGTTACAGCCCCTCCTGCGCCAAAGCCGAACCGTGGACAAGGGCTGTGTGGGATAAGCCGCACACAGTGGAACTGAAATTTGAGTTTTACAGCGAAATTGAATTAAGCGGCGCAAGGCTTGCCTGTGAAAACGGGGAGGAAAGCCTTGTAACGCTAAACGGTACAGCCGTAAATATGGCGGCTGACGGATATTTTACGGATAAAGCCATAAAAACATATCCGCTGCCGAATATAAAAGAGGGCAGAAATGTAATTGATGTAACAATTCCGTTCGGTGAATATTCGGATCTGGAGAATTATTTTATTCTTGGAGAATTTGACGTAAAACTTGACGGAACGAAAAAAACTATTACATCACCGACATTTAAGCGTGGATTCGGCGATGTATCATCGCTTGGAATGCCTTTCTACGGCGGAACACTCAGATATGCCATGGATATAACGACGCCTGAGGATTGCGATGCGTATCTGACATTAAGCTCGTTTGCAGCGCCGTGCGCGGCGGTAATATTAGACGGTGAAGATATAGGAACAATTGCATTTTCGCCGTATAAGATAAAGCTTAACAATCTCAAAAAAGGAAAGCACAGGCTCGAATTTATTGTATACGGAAATCGCCATAATTCATTCGGGGCATTGCATATGGTGACGTTTGAGGTGGTATATATTAATTCTTGCAGCTGGAATTTTGAAACGGATGACAAATGTAATTATAAATATGAATACGAGCTGAGAAGATTTGGGATTATAGCAAGCCCGAAGATAGAATATATTAAGACTTTTTGATCTGATAAAATCAGTATTTTACGGGAAATGTAACACAGTCTTGGATTTTTTATATCAAAATCCAAGACTGTGTTTATACATTACCAGAAAGATACAAATTCTTTTTTATGACATACGCGTGTGAGCGCCTCCGTAAAGTAATAATCTCCCCATATGCAGGCTTCGTCAACACCCAAATTGTGCGGTACCGAATATACCGCATGGTCAAGAACGGACTCTTTATCATCTGCCGAAAGATAATTTTCGCACAGGGACAGAAGAATTTTATCCGCCGATTCCGTATAATAACAGTGCTCCGCAACCTGCGTAAAAGAAGCAATTTCAAGAAGTCCGCATACGGCTATGGCGGCAGCGGAGGAATCGCGCGGTTCTGCGTCTTTATCATTGAAACACAAATCCCAGTATGGAACGTTATCGGCAGGAAGATGCTTCATAAAATAATCGGCGGCACGCTTGGCGGCATTTAAAAATCTTTCATCTTTTGTGTATCTGTAACTTATGGCAAAGCCGTAAATTGCCCAAGCCTGTCCCCGAGCCCATGTACTGTCATCGCCGGAACCCTGAGCGGTTTTGCCGTAAAGCGGCTTACCGGTATCATAATCGAAAAAGAACGTATGATATGTGGAATTATCGGGGCGGAAAATATTTTCCATAGTCGTAACAGCGTGATTATATGCAATCTGATAAAATTTTTCATCTCCGGTGACTTCGGCAGCCCAGTACAGGAGCGGTATGTTCAGCATACAGTCAATAATCAGACGGTGCGCGTTTTTGTCATGAATATCTCCCCATGCCTGAATAAATTTTCCCTGCGGCTGGTATCTTTCAATCAAAAGCCATGCCGCCATGAGCGCTGTATCTTTATAAATTTCCTCCGATGTAAGCTTATAACCGGCAACTGCCGACAATGAGTATAAAAATCCTATATCATGATGATTCAGATTTCGTACCTGTCTTACACGCTGACGAAATTCCCACATCTGCATATCAATGTTCTTTTTAATCGCTTCGTTTTTTGTTATCAGATAGTCAAGCCACAACATTCCCGTGTAAAAGCTTTCCGTCCATGAACCGCCCTGCGAAATTGAATAAATTCCGTCTTTTGCGGTATCACTCGGGTCAACAGAATCGTATTTTTGTCCGTTTGACAGAAGTTTGCGGTGAATTTTGTTCAAAGTATCTGTATAAATTTTTCGGGTATCCATAATAATCTCCGTTCTGCCGCTTTCTGCGGCTTTATTATTTTGTATAAATATATCTTATCACGGAACAGGAAAAAATCAACGTACAGAATTATATAATAAAAGTACAGTTTATATCATTACAAATCGGAATACAGAAATACAGAGAATAATTTTTATAAAAATTCAGGACAGTTTTTATGAATAAACAGCCGAAAATACGCTTAAAAGCGCGGATTAAAGGGAACAGACGATGTTTTTGGGCAGGTTGACAGGCGAAAAGAGTATATGCTATAATTTAATATATGACAGGTGATTTATCAGGGAGATGATTAGTATGAAATACAGAGCAGGAATTACCGCGGCGGCGATTGCAGCAATATTTTGCTGCATTTGTTCTGCTTGTGCAAGTAAGAATAAAAATTTATCTGAGGTTACTTTGACATATGCCTGCAATGTTGGCTATAATTCCGAAACACCGTTTGTGAAAGAACTTGAAAAAAAGACCGGAATCAATCTGGAATTTATAAATGTTTTCAGCGGTGATACGAATATTAATGAAAAAATGCGTCTGCTGTACCTTACGGAGAGCCTTCCCGATATTGTAGAAAGCACATGGTCACGGGTGGATGGCGGAGCGATAGGAGCTTATCGGAGCGGATATATACTCCGCCTTGACGAGCTTATGAAGCAGTATTCGCCGAATTTATGCAAATATCTTGACGAACATCCTCAGGCAAAGAAGAATGTATATTTTGCCGACGGTGAGAGTGACGGATATTATTTGTATCCGTTTATACGCGGTGACAGCAGGCTTATGGTGTACAACGGTTTGTGCGTGCGTTCGGACTGGCTTGAAGAATGCGGACTTACGCTTCCCGAAACCCTGGACGAATGGCACAATGTGTTGCAGACCTTCAAGACAAGATATAACTGTAAAACTCCGTTGGGATTAAACGCGCATAATCCGATGTTTTTATACGCATATGGAATTATTAACGGTTTTTACATAAATAACGGAGAAGTCATGTACGGATACAGCCGACCGGAATACAAGGAATATCTGCAAATGATGAATAACTGGTATAATGAGGGATTGCTTGGCGAAAATTATCCGAATGAAGCCTATGATTCCAATTATATGGGGGAATTTGAAAACGGGCTTTTCGGAGCTGCATATGTAAGTACAGGGTACAATATGGGAAATATATTAAAAAACGGAATCAGTGTTGAGGGAACTTCTGTGCCGGTAAAAAGCAAAGGACAGCGTCCGTTTTCGGGACACTATGACGCGGATATGGTAAATGTAGGCGCTGCGGCGATTTCGACGGACTGCAAAAATCCCGAAGCGGCGGCGCGTCTGCTTGATTTCGGGTACGGTAAGGAGGGTATGCTTCTTTATAATTTCGGCGTAGAGGGAGAAAGCTACGTAATGTCGGAGGAGGGCCCGAAATATACCGATTTAATTACAAAAAGCCGTAATACGGGCGAAGAAATGAAAAAATATCTCAGAGCCCTTAATTCGGGGCCTTTTGTTCAGATGTGGGAGTATATGGAGCAGTATGCCGCGCGGCCGGAACAGAAGCGTGCGCTTGAACGCTGGTCGCAGACCGACGCCGCGGCGCATAGTCTTCCGGAGCTTACTTTTACCGAAGAGGAAAATAAAATCCTTTCGCAGCTCTCGTTTAACAGCTATGCACATGAGATGGAGCTTAATTTCATTATGGGAATTACCGATTTATCGCAATATGATAATTATTTAAAAGAGCTTTCTTACAGAGGTGCGGATAAAGCATTGGAGATATATCGCGGCGCATATGCGCGCTATTGCAGCAAATAAGTCTTATGCTTTGCGAAAGGAATGATTAATGGGAATGAGAATAATAGGAAAAATATCCAGAAAAAGCATTTTGACAACATGGCTGATGTCATATCTGCTGGTTCTTTTTCTGCCTGTTCTGCTTGGTTCTGCCATACTTTTTCAATCGGGAGTTATGGCGCGCAAGCAGCTGGAATATTATAATAATTCGGTGTCGGCGCTGCTGATAACGGAAAATGACAGGATTATAGTGGAGCAGATGAAAGCGGCGGTTACAGCTTCGACCGATGATGAAATACAGCAGGTAATGCGCATGAAAAAACCGCTGAGCGCTGAGGATCATAAGGCTTTGTATCAGCTCAGGGAAAAAATGAGAAATTACAGTCTGCAATTTTACGGAGGTAACAGCAATCAGAAGTTTTTTATATTTTTCAAAGACATAGATTGTGTGGTAAATTCGAGTTATGTATGCGGAGCGGAGCAGTTTTACAGCCGCAACTATTCAAAAACGGACGGCGGCTTTGAAGAATGGATGTCGCTGCTGTCGCAGAGCGAACCGGTATATTTCAGAAAAATATCGGAAAGCGGGGCGGAAAGGCTTTGCTACGCCATGCCGATAGATGTTTTCGGGAAAAGTGTATTTGTGGTCGAAAGAGACCTGCCGGATTTAAGCAAAACAATATCGGGGCGGATAAACGAAAGCCTTATGTCGGAATGGGCGACTTTTACGGGTAACGGCGATATGATTTTCTGTACGGATGAATTTAATAAGCTGTCCGATGAAAAACTTGCGGAATTGGTAAAGCACGAAAACGGAATGGTAAATATAGGAGGGAAAAGATATTATTTATGCACGCAGATTTCCGATGAAACGGGGCTGAAATATCTGACGGCTGTTTCGGATATTGCATGGAACAAGACGCTTTTAAGTATGCGTGTGTTCGGCGCGTGTATGCTGCTTATTTCCGTAATCGGGGGACTGATTTTTATTTTCTTTGCGATGCGCTATAATTATATGCCTATTAAAGAAATTCTGTCAAATCTTCACGGTCAGATGTCGATAAACGACGACACCGCTCAAAATGAACTGGAAATTATCCGTGAAGCGGTATCGGATGTAATGAATGAGTATATACGCGTAAGCAAGCAGGCAGATGTTCAGGCAGGCGAATTGAAGAAACAGGCCATATACAATATGCTGCTCGGACAGGCAAAGGCGGCGGATTTAAACAATTCAAACTTTGCCGGAAAAAGTTTTGCGGTGGCATTGTTTGAGTTTGACGATTTTACAAGGCTGTTTGAGGGCGAGGAAAACATAAGCGAGGCGGAAAAACTCAGAACCGTAATATTTATGCTCGAAAATATTGTAAGAGATGTTTTCAATGACGGAATTAAAGGATATGTTGTGCGTGTTGACAGCAGGGCGGCGCTGCTTTTGGCGATGGACGACACCGAAACGCCGCAGAAGCGTAAAACACAGCTTTTTGAATCGCTTCTGGATATTAAAAGATTTATGAAAGAAAATCTGTATGTATCGCTTTCGGTATCGTTAAGCGGTATAGTCAGCGGCGCCGAACGCATTGAAGCGGCGTATCGCGAGGCGAGCGAGGTACAGCAGTATAAATTCTATCTGGGAACGGATGTAATTATAACAGGTGATGACATTTCAGCGGCTAAGGACGGTTGTTATGCCTATTCGATGGAAAATGAGCAAAAGCTCGTAAATTATATAAAAACGGCGGACGAAGAAAAGGCATTGGCTTTGATAGACGGAATTTTTTCGGAAAACGATTTGTCATTGGATATGCTCAAATGTCTTGCATACAGTATGGTAGGCACTATATTCCGTATTGCGGACAATGACGGCGACGAGGAATTTAAAAAACTTGCCGAAAATCTGCTTGATTTTGAAACGATTATTGACCTTAAAGAAAAGCTGTTCGCGGCGGTGCATGAGCTGTGCGGACATTATCAGCCGAAGAAAGGCGACTTGCTTTGCGCAAGGGTTAAAAAGGTCGTCGAGGAGCAGTACAGCAACCCCGAATTATCCGTGGCGTATATAGCGGATATTCTGGGAGTTCAGTATGTTTATCTGTCGGCTTCGTTCAAGAGCTTTACGGGCGAGGGCGTTTTGGAATATATCAGCCGCGTCAGAATAGATAAGAGCAAGGAGTTTTTAAGAGACCCGCTTATGTCGGTCGAAGATGTGTCGGCAAAAGTTGGGTACACAACAAGCAAGACTTTTATACGTGTGTTTAAAAAGCTTGAAGGAGTTACTCCGGCAAGTTACAGAAAACACGCCGTAATCGAAGCACAAAAATAAATAACGCTCGGGGCGGTCTGTTTTGCGGTCGGTTTATGCCGTATCGCAGCAGCAGCCCCGTTTTTTGCGCCCTTTTTTAAAAATTGGGGTATAAATCAATATATTTGAATCTTGATAATCATATAAAATTCACTTATAATCAAAATATAAAGCTGCACGGCTGCCGCAGAAGACGGCTAAGGTGCAGTAACAGGAGGTTTAAGCATGAAAATAAAATTGAACAGATTTTTGGCAGGAGCCTTGACCGTATGCTTTATGATTCCTCAGACGGGATTTGCCGTAAAAGCAGAAACGGAAAATCCGCCCTCTGCGGAAGACGCGGTTTTGGAAACAATACCTGAAACAACTGAGGAAACAGAAACTTCCGAAGAAAACTTTGAAATTATGCCGATTCGGGAAACGGAAGAGAGCGGTGAAGAAAAAATTCTTGCAAACGCCGCGTTGAGTGACCGTGAGGCAGTGGAGGCGGATCTGGCGGAAATTACCGAGGAAAGTATTTTATCCGTTCCTCTTGCGGACGGATATTTGGTCGATCCTCTGGAGCTTGACACGATAACGGAGGGTAAAAACGGAAGTACCGTTACATGGACGACGTCCGATGAGGAAATTATATCCAAAAACGGCGCGTTAACCAGACCTGCCGAGGATACGTCAGTTACGGTTACGGCAACGGCAAAGCGCGGAGAATACGAAGAGGAAAAAAACTTTGAATTTAACGTTGCCGGAACAGCTACGGATATAAACGGTATGCCGGGCAATATATATCCGGTATATTTTGACGGATTTTACCGCAGCGACAAGATAGACAGCAGAATAAAAACTTCACGCTTTATTGACGGAGACACGATGCAGATTGAGAACGGAAAGCTGAAATTCAACAGAGTAAAATGGAGCTCCTCCGAAGCTGCAATATCGTTTTATCCCGATGAGTCGGAAAATACGATGAACGGTACGTTTGTTACGCAATATACTCTTACGAAAAGAGTGGGTGTGGTGCGTATGAGAATGTACAATGCCAACTGGAATTACATAACGCAGACTGAATGGGCGGGTGATACGCTTTCGATTCAGTACAGAGACCCGTCGGATTTATCAAAAATAAAAAGTGTGAAGCTTGACGCTCCGTCGGGCACATCGCTAAAATTTACAATTCTTGTAAGTATTAATGATTCCCGTCCGGTGTTCAATATGTGGATTAATAACCAAATTGTACTGAACGAAGTGATTTCCGCACTGGATTTCAGCCCGGCGGCATTTAAGTGGATTCAGTTTTACAATATGCAGTACGGAAATTACGGCGTAGGTTCGTATACGATAGATAATTTCGGGTTTTACAGAATTCTGCCCGAAATGAGCGATAAGGAAAGAGTAAAGAAGGACATAGAAGCAATTACTTATTCCTCGCTTATCAAGGGAACAACTCCCATGGACGGAACGGTGTACTCGGATATAAGTCTTGCCGATTACGGAAAAAACGGCAGCCGAATCATATGGACGTCCTCAAACGAAGATTATATAAAGAGTGACGGTACGGTTATCCGTCCTGCTGATAGTAACGAAGAAGTCACTTTAAAAGCAAAGGTTATTTCGGGTTCTTATTCGGAGGAAAAGGAAATAACGCTGACGGTATTGAGTGAGAATATTGTGCTCGATGATTTGCCCGTGCCGTATGACGGCTATATCATAAATAATACCTTTGACAGCGAAGAAACGGAAAATAAGATTGTTACAAATGCTGCCGGAGGCGGAAAGGTTGAAATCAAAGACGGTGCGCTGAATATATTGAAAAACGGTTCGGGCAGTTCGGCGGTAAGTGCAACGATTTACCATGGCGCAAGCGAAACGGACGCAGTAACCGGTATTATCGGCATTGAGTTTGATATTGAAAGAGAAGCAGGCAGATCCGTGCAGATACGAAGCATGGATCCGAGCGGACATTTGTATTATACTATGGGCTGGAGTAACGGTTCCATGGATGCAAACTATTCCAATGATCCGAATAAGGACGGCAGCTTTAACTTCTTTCCTGTGGACAAGGGAAACAGCGCGCATTTCAATATGATGTTTGATACGGTAAACAGCACATACTGGCTTTGGGTAAACGGTCAGCTTAAAGTTTCGAGAAAGTATTCAAGAAACACGGGAACGACCTCTCTGGGGTATACAATGTTTTATATAGAGTCCGAAAACTCTGTAAATATTGACAATTACCGCGTATATAATGCACTGATGCCGCAGGCGCTGCGACTGGGATTTGACCTTAATGAATTTTCGGAGGAATCGCTCTATACGGAGTCTTCGCCGGCAGAAGGCATAATAAAGGCAAACCTTAATTTGCCGAAACAGCTTAAATATTATACAAATATAGAATGGTCGAGCAGTGATCCCGACATAATCAATCCCGACACAGGCGAGGTAAAAAGACCGGTTGATACTGATTTTGACCCAACGGTAACTTTAACGGCAAACTTTGAAAACAGCGGCATGACGGAGAAAAGAGAGTATACTTTCAGAGTGCTGAGAGATTTTTCAAATCAAGACAGCGTTATGCGTGAGGAGGTAAATTCGCTCGGATATGACGATATTACCGCCCAAAGCCGTGATGAGATAAAAACCTCTCTTAATCTTTTGGAAAAAGGCTTTTACGGGCATGACATAACATGGAGTACGAATAATGCCGCGGCAATAACAAGCAGCGGACGCGTCATAAGACCGAGATTTGATGAAAATGACGCAAAAGTTACCCTTACGGCGACAATCGGAGAATATTCAAAAACGTTTGAATTTACGGTAAAGGCAGACGATGCTCCGGCAGATCCGATGTACACATCAGACGAGGACTTTTTCGGTGTGTGGAGCGGAAACTCATTTGTAAAAACACCGCAGCTGGACTATTCATACAGCGGTTTGGAAAAAACAAAGGAATGTGTAAAAAGAGGAGATTACGCTGCGGCAAAGGAGGAACTTCTGGCATATTTCCGCAAAAGGAACATACCGTCTCCGCAGTTGCTGGGTACGCGTAAAAGCGGATGGGTTGATTCGCGTGCCGACGGTATATTCGAACTGGGTGAGGAAGGCTCATATTACAAGGGAGTGGCGGTCATTACCTCGAATGATTATGAACCGATAACGATTTCCCTGGATAATCCGAAAGGTATTTCAAAATTTAAGGATAAGGGATTTGAAATACTGGCGGCATATAACGAGTGTACGGCGGCATACATAATGGGAACGGACGCGGAGGATGAAAAGATGATTCCCGAGCTTGCGCTCACCGTAAACGGAGCGGTGCGGAGCTACCGTGCAAAAAAGGCGGCGACAATCAGAGCCGGAAGGTATATAAATCAGCACGTTGAGGGCAATGCGGAGCTTACTGCGAAGATGTTCGGAGATTTTTTGGGAGACGAAACCTATCGTGTGCTGCTGAGTTTTGATTTAAGCGATATTGCGTCGGACGACACGATTAATGACGCGCAGCTTATCCTGTATGCTAAAAAGAGCGTGCCATATGCCGAAAATAAGAAAATATATGTCATGAATGATACGTACAGCGGCTGGGATGAAAAAACGGTGTGCTGGGGAAATCTGAATTTCGTTTTGCATAATTACAACGGTCTTGAAGGCGGCAGTGACTGGAAAGGCGCAAAATGCTCCGATATAGAGTTTGCATATCAGATGCCGAGATTTATGCACACGAGAAATACTCTGACGGAATATAAATATACTGGAAATGAAAAATATGCGTACAGCATATTAAGTCAGATTATGGATTTTATATGCGACACCGGAAATAAGATGCCGTATCCGAGAAGTCTTGATACGGGAATCAGAATGCAGCAGTGGTGTGCGGTTATGAATACGCTCAAGGACAGTAAATATCTTACCGCGGATTTCTGTACGGCATTTATGAAGTATATGTATCAGAATTTCAATTATTTCCCAACGCGCGTAAACGCAACGGGAAACTGGCGCGAATACGAACAGCTGGCGGTAATTTATGCAACAGCGGCATATCCCGAGCTGACTAACGCAGAATCAACAAAGCAGGCGTCGATAGAATCGTGGAAACGTGCGTTTGACAAAAGTTTTATGGATGACGGAAGCTATATCGAGCCTACCGGCGGTTATCACCGTTCAAGCTTTGCGATGTACAGAGATTTCAAAAAAGCTTGTATCGAGTCGGGCGTTGAGCTGCCCGCCGAAATGGACGCAAAGCTCCAAAAAGCGGCATATTATATGACACTTATGAAAGGCAGCGGCGGTGTCAATTTGCAGTACGGCGATGAAGATGCCGGAACTATGGGTGCAAACAGCTATTCGGTTATTGCCGATTGGTATAATGACAGAGAATTTCAGTTTGTTGACTCATGGGGAAGTAAAGGAACAGAGCCTGACTGGACCTCATATCAGTTTCCGGAGGGAAGATATACGCTGATGCGTTCCGATTGGGACAAAGACGCTATGTGCCTGTTTACGAATGTGCGCGGCGGCGAGGGCGGACACGACCATGCCGATGATAATGAAATAGTATTATCAAATCATGGCAAGCTGCTTTTGGTTGATTCGGGTAAGTTTACATATAACAACTATGACCCGACGAGACAGTACGGTCTTTCCACACGCGGACACAATACGGTGGTAATAAACGACACCTCGCAGAGAAACGGCTGGTCAAAAGACATAAATGAAACAAGAGGAACAATTCACCGCTGGCTGACAAACAGTAAATTTGATTTTCTGTCACAGAGCACGGCGGCATATCCCGAGCATGAGCATATGAGAAGTATTCTGTTTGCAAAATCGGGGTTTGCGGTTGTATCGGATAAAATCATACCCAATAATAAAACGACGGTAAATAATTACAAACAGTATTGGCATATGCTGCCGAATGCGAACATAACGGCAGATAATGAGAAAAAACTGATTTATTCGGATTTTTCGGACGGAAAAAATATAATTGCGGCATCGGCAGACGATGCGGAAGCAAAACTTGAGGACGGATATTATTATTCGGGCGCGGCGGTAGATGTCAAGGTAGGTTATTTTGAAAAATCCGGCGCAGGAGATACAACTCTCGATACGGTTCTTTATTCTACCGATTATGCAACCGACAGCGTAAGCGCGGAGCGTATAGACACGGGCAAGCCGACGGACAAAGCAACGGCAATGAAGTTTACAATATCCGCAAAAACAGGCAAAACGACATATTATTATCTGTACAACTATGATTTTGAAAACGGAGAAGCCGTAATGTTTGATAAATACAGCAGTGACGCACGCATAGCGCTTGTAGGTGTGAACGAAAACGGAGAAACAACCGAGCTTTACATGGCTGACGGCAGTTATATAAAGCGAAACGGCGAATTTCTCATAAAAACAGGCGGTACGGCGGCAGATATTGCATCGGAGGCAAAGGGCAGCCGTCTGGAAATAGTTTCCTCGGACGAAAACATTAAACCGGAAAACATATCCGTAAGGGGAACAAGCGCAACGAAAAGTGTTCTCTTTAATAAGAAATCGAAATCGTTTTCGGTATCGGGAAATCTGATAAATCTCGGCAGCGCCGACGCTTCGGAAAAGCCGGAATCCGACCATAACAAGGACGGAATCGGCGGAGGCTCGGGCGGCAGCGGCGGAAACAACGGCGGCAATCCGGGAGTAAACCCGGGCGGAAATAACGGAGAAAATCAGAATACCGATAAGAATCTGTTTAAGGATATGGAAAATCACTGGGCAAAGGAATATGTCGAATCGCTCTGCAAGGACGGAATAGTAAACGGAGTTTCGGACGATTTGTTCTGTCCCGAAAATCAAGTTTCCAGAAGTGAATTTATAGCCATGGCAATGCGCAGTATAGGAGAGGAAAGAACGGGCGAAACGGGCGGATTTGAGGACGTAAACGAAAACGACTGGTTTGCGCCGTATACCGCAGCCGCTGCGGAAACGGGAATCATTTCGCGTGATACGCTGTTCAGACCGAATGACCCCATTACGCGTGAGGAAATGAGCAAAATTCTTTGCAATGTAAGCAGGTATCTGAAAAAAGCGGAAAATGAAACAACGGAACTTACTTTTGAGGATACTGCTTCAATCAGCGGCTGGGCAAAAGAATTTGTCGAATATGCTGTTGCAAACAGTCTGATGAACGGAAGAGACAATAACCGCTTTGAACCGCTCGGCAATGCAACAAGAGCAGAGGCGGCAACGGTATTGTTCAGACTTTTGAAGAAATAACGGTATTATCAGTGAGGAAAGGGCAGAGGGCAAAGCAAAGATGTTCGGATAAAATTTTCTTTGCCCCAACACCTTTACATATTAAAATTTATTACAAGGAGGATTTTTATTTATGAAAAAATTAGTTGGAGCGCTCATAGCGATATCCATTATTGCGGAATGTGCATTATCCGCAGTACCGGTATTTGCCGCAGGGGCAGAAGTGCAGGCAGACGCAGACGCATTGACTGTGGAGGATATTCTGAGCGTACCCGTTGACGGCAGCGGTTATCTTATAGATAACCTTGATCTTGACAGAATAACGGAGGGCGAAATCAACAAAAGCCCGATTTCATGGAGCAGCAGCAACGAAAGCGTAATAAGCAGCCAAGGTATTGTTAAGCGCGGAGATACGACTGCCGATGTAACCGTTACGGCGGCAATAGGCAGCGGCGAGGATACCTTAACAAAGGATTTTACTTTTAAAGTTCCGGCAAAAGGCATTTCGGTAAACGGTATGCCGACGGCAGGTGAGATGATTTATGAAGATACTTTCAGCGATGGTAATATTGATACAAATCATATAAAGATTTTGAACCAGACGGGCAACGATATTTTAAGAGAGCAAGACGGCAAGTTTGAGATAAACAGAACAGAATGGATTCAAGGGGAGCCGGGAATAGAGATCAAAGCTTCGGCAGGAGGACAGAATGCGGTTTACGAATATACGCTTGACCTCACTAACGGAAGTCATTATGTAAGAAATGCGTTTATTCCGGCAGACTGGGCAGGTTATCCGCTGTATTTCACATGGCAGGGCGCGGAAAATCCGATGCGTCTTAATAATGGCAGTATATCGGATATTATAAAAAGCGGAAAAATGAAAGTGACGGCATATTTTGATTTTGCAAACAAGCAATTCTCCATATGGCTGAACAACGAGCTTGCATTTGAAAACACCGCATTTTTAGGCGGAAGCGCTGTTGACTTTTTCAGAATATTTACGGTTACATCGGGAAACCTTGACGGAAGAGGACGTATTCTTGTTGATAACGTAAAGGTTTACAGAGCGGAAAAGTCAAATATATTCAAAGACCTTGAAGGCATAGACGCAGATATGGGCGGTGATATAGTATCGGCTGCTGACGGAACAAAGTATATTACAAGTAACCTCTCATTTGCCAAAACGGCAGGAGCAAACGGTTCGGAAATTACATATACAACAGACGATACCGCTGCTGTTGATGAAAACGGTGTTGTTACAAGGGACATCGTGGACAGACCGGTAACGGTTACGGTAACGGCTAAGGACGCGTCAGGCAGTGAATATGTAAAGAATTTCAAGTATGTTGTGCCGGGTAAGTATCATCTGATAAGCAGCGGCGATTTGGTAATGGGTGATAAGCTGCCGGCAGGTGAGATTGAAAAAAAAGACGCAGCATATATTACTTCATGGAGCGAAAATGGGGATGGCGTTTCCTTTGCATCGGATGGTGCTGGTTGGAAAAACGAACCGGGATTTACCTATACGCACAAAACGCCGCTCACAGGTAAATTTATACAGAGAATATCTTTTAAATCAAGCAGCATAGGATTAAGATTTAGGTTGTTTGACAGTAACTATAAAACCATTGCTACAATTTATCAAGGCAGCAGTAAACTGCTTATAGAATCCGGTGGTACTACGATTGAGTATAGTTCTACGAAAGACCAAAAGACAGACATTAAATTGCTGTTTGACTTTGATGAAGATATACCGACGATAACACCGTATATAAACGGAACCAAGGCAGGAAATCCCTTTAACATAACCACAGGTGCGGCAAATCTATCTAAAATTACAGGAGCTCATCTATGTGCGACAATAGGAGGGCTCGGATATGTATGGGGAGTAGGTACGACGGAGGTTTCAAGCCTTGCCGCATACAAAACAGCGGACGTATCTTCATATCCGGAAATTATGAAGAGCGACGCGGTATTCGGCAATTCAGCGCCGACGGCAGGCGAAAATACAGCCGCTGTTTCAATAGCAAAAACAACAGAGGGCGAGTTGTCCGCGAATGTGATATATGCGGTATATGCTGCGGACGGAACTCTTAAAGGCGTTTCGTTAAAGCCGGTAACACTCAGTCCGGATTCTCACAGAGAATATACGCTTTCCGTAACGCTTGACGCCGTAACGGGTGGCGAAACGCAAAAGGTATTTTTATGGGATAGTGCAGAAATGCCCGTTAAAACGGAGCCGTTTCCGGTACAGTAAAAGCAATCAGACGATTATAAAAATTTGAACAATCTGAAAATTTCGCGCTTTAAAGCCTTCCCCTCAATGGGGAAGGCGGCGACAGCTGCCGGATGAGGTTCAAATCCTTTCCCTTTTTATGGGAAAGTGAACCGCTTGCGGTGGATGAGGTGTAAATACAGCTAAGCCTCATAAACAATCACAAGGAGAGACGAAAAATAATGATAAAGGAAAAAATATTTGCCGTTACAGGCTTTCCGTTTGACGGAGAAATCGAGGAGATTTCGTTTGACGGAGTATATGTGCGCCGCAGCGGCGGCAATGCCGTCATAGGTTACAGCACAAAAGCGCAGAAAGCAAGATGTTACTTTATGCTTTCCATGCTTTGCAAAGAGGGGAAAACCGACTGCGAAATCAAGGAAAAACCGGTGTTTGACTTATGCGGTCCTATGCTGGATTTGTCACGCGGAAGTGTGATGAGGGCAGAAAACGTTAAGCGGTATATTGACCGCATGGCTGCTCTCGGACTTAATATGCTCATGCTGTATACAGAGGATATATATGAACTGGATGGCTATCCTATGTTTGGCTATCTGAGGGGAAGATACAGCGAAAGTGAGCTAAAAGAAATTGACGATTACGCATTTGAGATGGGCGTGGAGCTGATACCGTGTATTCAGACGCTCGGACATCTGCACAATTATATACGCTGGGGTGAAGCATCCGATTTTGCCGAAAACGGTAATGTGCTTTTACCCGATGAGGAAAAAACCTATAAATTTATCGAGGCGGAAATCAAAACCATGCGTAAATGCCTGCGTTCGAACAGAATAAATTTGGGTATGGACGAGGCGGTAGGACTCGGAACGGGAAAATATTTTCAAAAGCACGGATTTGAAAACAAGCTTGATATTTTCAACCGTCATCTTGAAAAAGTGCTCAAAATCGCAAAGAAATACAATTATTCGCCGATGATATGGGGAGATATGTATTTCTCGGAAACAGACGACAATTATTACTATGAACCCGATGCCGTTATTCCGCAAAAGGCGATAGACAGCGCGCCGCAGGAGCCGGAGCTGATTTTCTGGGATTATTATCATACATATTATGATTATTATGATAAAAAATTTGAGCAATATGCACGTTTCCCGAATACTGCATCGTTTGCCGGAGGAGTGTGGACGTGGGACGGCTTTGCGCCGAATTTCAGATACACCTGCGATTCGATGATACCGGCGCTTAAATGCTGTATCGACAGAGGAATCAAAACCGTTATTGCAACCATGTGGGAAAACGGCGGCAGTGAAACAGACTTTTTTGACGCGTTTGACGGTTTGGCTGTTTTTTCGGAGTATTGCTATAAAGGAAATGAGTGTACGGAGCAGGATATTTATTCTGCCGCAGCTCTGATTACCGGTTCGGGAGCGGATTTTATTGACGCTGTCGCTTCGTTCCATTTCGGTAAGGACGGCTCGGTCGGATTGGGTAAAGGAATCTTTTACTGCGATCCGCTGATTAATCTTCTTTGCTATGATATGGATTATGCAAAAGCGGCCGATACTTGTAAAAAGGCTCTTGATACATTTGAAAAATACAGCGCTCATCCGAAATATTCGTATTATAAGCTGCTGTTTGAAATAATTTTGAAAAAAGCAGGTCTTATTGACGGCTTGCAGAGAGAATATAAAGCAAATAACAAAAAATATCTGTCGGAAACGGCAGAAAAAACAATTCCCGAACTTCAAAAACTTTACAAGCAGTTTTATGAAGTATTCGGCGAGAACTGGCTCAGGATGAATAAGCCGTTCGGCTACGAAGTATTTGCACAGCGTTTCGGCGGAATAGATTTGAGACTGTCGTATGCGCAAAAGCGGCTTTTGGAATACTGTGAGGGAAAAACCGACAGGATTGAGGAGCTTGAAGAGGAAATAGTGACCGGACTTAACAAGACGTGGCGGTATGCCAATAACTATATGAATACAATCTAAATGACTGTCTGCAAAAAAACAGTAGAATTTTTGCCGCTGCCTGCGGCGGAAGGGAGCTTATTATGAAAAGAATTTTGAGTATAGCCTTGTGTCTCTGCTTTTTACTGTCTGCCGCATCGGCGGCTTTGGCACAGACAGATTATACAGATGCCGTTACGCGTGTATGCAGCATGGGAATTATGGGCAATACGGAGGACGGCGATTTCAGAGCCGAAGATAAGATTACGAGAGCGGAATTTACAACAGTAATATGCAGAATGCTTGCTTATGATGATATAGGCGGACAGGAAACTGCATTTACCGATGTATTGTCATCTCACTGGGCGAGCGGATTTATCAGCGTTGCATATGATATGGGCTGGATAAACGGAAACGGTGACGGAACATTTCTTCCCGAAGCCGATATTACCTACGGCGAGGCGGTAAAAATACTCGTGTGTATGCTTAATTACAATATCGGAAAAGGAGAAATAGAATTTCCGCAGGGATATATGAGCATTGCCGCGTCATTGGGAATGACGAAAAACGCCGCAGGCGTTTCAGAGGCGATTACCAGAGCGCAGACCGCGGTATTGATTGACAATACTCTTGATGTGTACCCTATGGAGATAAAAAGCAATGGAAATATCGAGAGAAAGGATAAAACCCTTTTCGAGATACTGTCGGAGCGAAAAGAACTCGACCATACAAGCGGAATCCTTACAAGTACGGGAAATTTCAGTATTATTGAAAAGAAAGAAACGGATACTTGCGTAACAATAGACAACAGTATGCGTTTCTATACGGATAAGGATTACGATGATTATCTCGGTCAGTATGTAGACGTTTATTACCGTACCGAGGACGACAGTGTTGTGGAAATATCGCCTGTACAGCGCAAAAATGAGATTGCCGAACTTCCTGCCGAAGATACGCAGGTGAATGAAACAAGCATTGATTATTATGACGAAAGCGGACGTAAAAGGAATATCAGAATAAACTCCGAAACGGTGTTTTTGAAAAACGGCGATATAGTTAAGCGCGAAAATCTGACTCCAGTGTATTGCGGCAGCTACAAGGCTGTTGACAATGACCGCGACGGAATTTATGAGGCAGTGCTGATTACGGAAACGGAGAGCTTTATTGTAAAAGATGTGTCGGTGGAAAATATAAAGGGCAATACGATAGTTTACTTTAAAGACGACAAAACCTACCACGGCAAAAAAGGCTTTGTATTTAAAGACGACGGCAGTGATAATAAGTATTATATCACAGACAATACCGGAGCAAATCTCAGCTTTGCGGATATTGAGCCGGGAAGCGGTATTTCTCTGATGGGAAACAGCGATGAAAGCGTTGTAAAAGCATATATAAGCAAGGAAACGTGCTCGGGAAAAATAAAGAGCATAAGCTCCGAAAACGGTAAAATTACGATAGACAACACGTCTTATAAAATTGCAAGGGACGCGGACGGAAGCTATGCTTTTGACGCTTACAGCATGACGGAGGGTGATTTTGTAATTGACGCTTTCGGATATGTTATAGGAGCTTGGGAAAAACAGAATACGGCTTTTTCATACGCATATGTCGAAAACGCATATATTGACGACTCCGGTACGGTTCTGAATGTAGAGCTTGTGGACGGAACAGAGCCTGTGCAGGAGGTAAAAACAATCGACAATAACAGGGTGGTTTCATACTATCTGCAAAATGCCGCACCGCGTACATTTGAGGTTGCCGACAAGGTTACGTTCGGCAGCAATCCGACAAATACAAGAGGCAGCAAAATCTCCTCGATAAAAATCAGTCCGTCCGCACTCAAACAAAATATTGTCGGATATACTCTGGACAATGACGGCAGAATTAATAAACTTAACGTTTATGACGTACCCGTCAGCCTGTCGAGCTATGAATTTAACGGAGATTTATTCTCGTTCGGCGGAATGAGAGTTTCAAGAGGATTCTTAAAGGACGATCACACAACGGTCGTATGCGTGCCGAATGTAGTCCGTTCAAAAGAGGATTACAATGTTAACGTAAAAATAACCGACGGAAGCTCATATCAGATTTACGGTGTTCTCGGACTGAGCGATAACGAATACGGAAGTCTTGAAGCAAATGCAGAACCGTGCGATATAATTATTCTTAAAACGGATATGGATTCGACTTTGCCTGCAAATATATCTTCCGACAGTGATATATGTATAGTAGGAAAAAATGTGCTTGCTGCGGACGAGGACGGCACAATGAGATATGAAATAGATATTCTTAACGGCAGCAATGCCAAAACATATTATGTGCCCGAGGACGGCATTGCTTATGCCGACGGCGCAAAGCTGCGTAAAGGGGATTTGATTCAGTTCTCGTCAAATGCAAAGGGCGAAATAACAGGCATCAAAAACAGAGCGTCCGTTCAGGGATTAAGGGACTACACGGATATTGACAATGTTTACGGCGAGGTTACCGAAATCAAGTACGATATGTACGATTATTTCAATAACGAAATGGTCGATGTGATTAAAGTAAACACCGGAAACGGTATAACAGACCTTAAAATTTTTAAAGATGACGGACAAAAGGTGTATCTCTATGACAGAAAATCAGGCTATATATATCCGTCAACAACAAAGGATATTCTGTCGGCAGGATTTTTCGGTGATGAGGCAAGCAAGGTGTTTGCCCTTATGAAGGATAATGATGCGGAGGCAATCGTTGTCATACGCGACTGACAATAAAGGAAAGGAATGATATATTATGAAAATCAGAACAGGCATAACATTGGCGGCGATTATTGCTGCCGCAGCGGTAAGCGGCTGCGCAGGCGGTCAGAAGAACAGCGGCAAGGGGATTATAAAGGAGGTTACAACTACCGATCAATATCCTCTCAGCAGCAGTGACACGATTACATGGTACTGCCCTTTGGGAGGTTTGTCGGACGTAGTAAGCAGTATGAATGAGTCCGAGTTTGCAAAGGAGTTTATAAAGCAAACCGGTGTTAATGTGGAATTTCAGCATCCGACGGAAGGCAGTGCGGAGCAGTCGTTTAACCTCATGGTTGCCAGCGGCGATTATCCCGATATAATAGAATACAACTGGGGTTCGTATTCGGGAGGATTATCAAAGGTAGTCGAAGATAATATTGCCGTTCCGCTTAACGATATTGTGGAAAAGGTATCGCCAAACTTCAAAAAGCTGCTCGAAGAGCATCCCGAAATTAAAAGAGATATTACTACAAGCAGCGGAGAAATTGCAATGTATCCGTTTTACAGAGGCGACGACATACTGTGTACCTACTACGGCCCTATGGTAAGAGGGGATTTGCTAAATGATATGGGCGCAGAAGTTCCCGAAACAATTGACGAATGGGAAAATATGCTCAGAGCATTTAAAGATAAGGTAGATGTTCCGTGTATTGTAGATCTTACGCCCTCAAAAATGAGAGGTGTGGATATGTTTTTGGGAGCATACAATGTGGATTCCGATCTTTATCTTGACAGCGGTAAAATCAAATACGGCCCCTCCGAAGACGGATTCCGCAGCTGGGTAGAAAAAATGGCTTCATGGTATAATGAAGGACTTATAGACCGTGAGTTGGCCAATCTTGATTCAAAGCGTACAAGCTCGCTTGTTATAAACGGACAGGCGGGAGCGGTACTTGGCTATAACGGAAGCGATTTCGGAACATGGCTGCCGACTTTCAGGGAAAAGAACCCGGGCAAATCGCTTGTGCCGACAAAATTTCCGTCAGCGAAAAAAGGCGAACGTCCGCAGTTCGGTCATAAGGAACCGCGAATCCTCGGAATAGGTGCGGTTATAAGCACAGGCTGCAAAAATCCCGAAATTGCCGCACGTCTGCTTGACTTTGCATACACCGAAAAAGGTCATAACCTTTATAATTTCGGAATTGAGGGCGTTTCTTATGAAATGAAGGACGGAATCCCGACATATACTTCAAAAATAACAAACTCCGAGAAAGAAATGAATCTGTCAATCGGTCAGGCACTGAGTATGTATTCGAGAGTTGGCAACAGCGGCCCGTTTGTTCAGGATAAAAACTACATCACGCAGTATTACCGCGACGAAACTCAGAAAAAAGCGCTTAAAATGTGGTCGGATAACTCGGAGGAGGAGCATTATCTGCCTGCATTGCAGTATTCCGACGATGAAAGCAAGGAAATATCAAAGATAATGAGCGATATACGTACATATGTGGACGAAAACGTTCTCAAAATGATAATGGGAGTTACACCGTTGTCAGAGTACGATACGTTTGTTTCGAGAATAGATTCCATGGGAATAGACAAGGTTCTGGATATTACTCAAAAGGCTTATGATAGATATATGGCACAATAATTTAGGAAGGTGTACAACTTATGTATAATAAACTTGGAACAATTCACCGCGGAGGACTGAAACAGACCATTTCACGCGATATTCGGCAGAACGGTTCGCTATATCTGCTGATGCTGCCTGTTATTCTGTTTTATATTGTGTTTGCATACGGCCCGATGTACGGAGCAATTATAGCATTTAAGGATTTCACTCCTGGAAAAGGCATATTGGGGAGCGATTGGGTAGGTCTGGCGCATTTTAAGGACTTTCTTACAAGTCATTATTTTCTGAGGCTTTTAAGAAACACACTGACAATAAGCGTTTCCACTCTGCTTATAACGTTTCCGTCAGCTATTATATTTGCGCTGCTTATTAATGAGATAAGGTCAAAGCTGTTTGCAAAGACGGTTCAGACGGTAACATATATGCCGCACTTTATTTCACTGGTTGTTCTGTGCGGACTGATAACGGAATTCACCGCGTCGGACGGAATAATAAACGATCTTACCGCCTTTTTGGGGCTTGAAAGAAAAACGTTTTTAAACGATCCGAATTGCTTTGTGCCCGTGTACATTATCTCCGATATATGGCAGAACATGGGCTGGAATTCGATTATATATCTGGCGGCGCTCGCCGGAATAGACCAGGGATTGTATGAAGCGGCAAGCCTTGACGGCGCAGGACGTCTGCGGCAGGTGATTTCCATTACAATTCCGTGTATTATGCCGACAATCATTATTATGTTTATACTGGCTGTCGGAGGAATTGTAAATGTCGGATATGAAAAAATTATTCTGCTGTATAATCCTCTTACATACGAAAAAGCAGATGTAATTTCAAGCTTTGTGTACCGTAAGGGTCTGGAAGATATGCAGTTCAGTTATTCTACGGCTGTGGGACTGTTCAATTCGGTGGTTACGTTTATACTGGTTACAATAACGAACGCTTTAAGCCGTAAGTATCAGGGAATAGGATTATGGTAAACATATTTGTGCCGTTAGACACGGAAAGGAAGATTTGAAATGTTAAATAAAATTACTTGGCAGCAGCGCGTTTTTGAAGTATTTAATAGCTTGCTGATGGTTTTTCTGATGATTACCATGTTCTATCCGCTTTGGTATGTGTTCTGTGCGTCATTGTCAAATTCAAATGAATTACTGGCTCACCAGGGAATGTTGTTTTTGCCGATTAAACCGACTTTTGCAGCATATCAGAACGCTTTTAAGCACCCTCTTTTGGTTAATTCGTATATAAACACTCTGTTTGTGGTAGTTGTGGGAACAACCTTGAGTACAGTGCTTACGGCAATTGCGGCATATTTTATGAGCAGAAAAAATGTATTCTTCAAGCGCGCAATTTCACTTGTGCTGATTTTTACGATGTATTTCAGCGGCGGACTTGTTCCTTTTTATCTGGTCGTAAAGAATTTGGGATTGCTGGATAGCCTGGCTTCTCTGATTTTGCCGTCACTGCTTTCGGTATATAATATTCTGGTTATGAGAGGCGGATTTGAGTCTTTGCCCGACAGTATTGAGGAATCAGCAAAAATCGACGGAGCCGGACATATAGTTATTCTGTTTAGGATTTTGCTCCCGATCGCACTGCCGACACTGGCGGTAATAATTCTTTACTACGGCGTAACCTACTGGAACGCATGGTTTAATGCTTCGATATTTATAAAGGACAGAACCAAATATCCGCTGCAGCTTGTTCTGCGGCAGATATTGCTCGCAAACGACACGCGCGAAATGTCTTTCGGTATTGACACCGGAGACAAAATGGCGATAAGCGAAACAATCAAGCACGCGATTACAATAATCGCAACGGTACCGGTGCTTTGCCTTTACCCGTTCTTGCAGAAGTATTTTATTAAAGGTATAATGATAGGTGCGGTAAAGGGTTAAATAAAATATTATAAGGGCTGTAAATACATCAGTATGCTGATTTTTACAGCCTCTTTATAATTAAAACGGAGGAAAAACAATGTTAATACTATCATATATAATGTCCGCGGGAGGTTTGCTGACTGACATTTCAACGGCAGTATGTGTTGATATGCGCAAAATTCTTGCTTTGCAGCTGGCAAGCAATCTGATGATGGCAGCGAGTTATGCCTGCATTTCAAGATGGAGCGGAGCAATGACAAGTACCGTGGCATGCGGACTTATTGTTATTAACTTTTATTACAGATTAAAGAAAAAGGAAATTCCTATATGGATTATATGGATAAATATTGCGGTGTTCATTGCGCTTAATCTGTTTGCTTTCAGTCGGTGGTATGATATTTTTGCTATTGCGGCAGGCATAATGTTTGCACTTGGGATTGCACAGAAAAACGGAAAATATTACAGGAAGTGTATATTTGTAAATATTGTAATATGGATTACTTACAATATTCTGGCAAAAGCGACAGGACCGCTTATTGTACAGTCAGTTCTGGCAGTTGTCAATATTATGGCTCAGCGGCGTGACGGCAGACCGATTTAGAAGCGCCGCTATTATTTCAGTGAAACATTTGCGGCAATAGGCTGTGCGGAGTACTATCTTGCAACAGGTGACAAAAAGGTATGGGAGGACGCGGAAAAGTATTTTGAAACGGCATATAAAATTTTCAAAAATCCGAGCCTGACAACGCCGAAATTCTATCCCGAAAACGCACCGTATAAGGCGTTGTCGCCGATTATGATAATGCTTTCAACGGCACAGGAGATGCGCAAGGCTGACGAGGAAAAATATGCGCCGATCGCAGATGAAATGCTCCGTGAGCTTTTGTACGGCGGCTATCTTAAAGAAGATGTGCTTCTTGAAAATGTAGGTCTTGACGGGAAATTTATTGACACCCCGACAGGCAGAACGGTAAATCCGGGACATTCGCTTGAAGCAGCGTGGTTTTTAATGGAGGAAGGCATATACAGAAAAGATAATGGGATTATTGAAAAAGCGCTGAACATAGTTGATTTTTCCATGAGAAGAGGTTTAGATAGCGGAGCGATTATAGCATTTACGGACGCTTGCGGAAAACCACCCGTTGCTCTTGAATGGGATATGAAGCTGTGGTGGCCGCAGTGCGAAGCGATGATTGCAAATAAATACGCATTTAATCTGACGGGAAATGAAAAGTATAAAGATAATTTTGAAGCATTGAAAGAATATGCGTTTACGCACTTTGCAGATGACAAAAACGGTGAATGGTACGGTTATCTCCACTATGACGGAACAGTTGCAAATACCATTAAAGGCAATATTTTCAAAGGACCGTTTCATATTCCGAGAATGCTTATGATACTTAGTAATATGTAAAATAAATTATGAAGTTTGGAGGAAAAGTATGTGGTGTAATTCAATAAAAAAGCTGTTTGCTGCCGTGTCAGCCTTAGTTCTGATATGCAATACGATAACAGGCTATGCCGCGTCAGCACTTTCGGCACAGGAGGCTGTAAATGCGGATTTGGCTGCTATTACCGAGGAGGGTATTTTGTCCGTTCCGCTTGCAGACGGGTATCTGATTGACCCTCTGCAAACAGACTCGATAACAAAAGGCGAAAACGGGAGTACTATTACATGGACAACCTCCGATGAGAGCATTATATCTGCGGACGGATGGGTGACACGTCCGCAGGAGGACACATATGTTACCGTGACTGCATCGGCAGCGTTCGGGACGGCAAAAGCAGAGAAAAGCTTTGAGTTCCGTGTTGCCGGTGTTTTTACGGATATCGGGGGGCTCCCGTCAAATTTGTATCCGATGTACACAGACAGTTTTTCAAAACCGGATAAGATAGACAGCAGAATAAAGACTTCACGTTTTATTGACGGCGATACAGTGCAGATTGAAAACGGAAAACTGAAATTCAGCCGAACGGAATGGAGCAGTGAAGAGGTTGCAATATCATTTTATCGTGACGACAGTGAAAGTACGCTGACAGGTACTTTTGTCACGCAATACACACTTTCAAAAAATATAGGTGTGGTACGAATGAGAATGTATAATTCCAACTGGAATTATATAACACAGACAGACTGGGCAGGCGATACGCTCACAATTCAGTACAGAGATCCGTCGGATTTATCAAAAAGAACAAGCACAAAGCTTGATGCACCGTCGGATAAACCTCTCAAATTCACAATTCTTGTAAATATTAACGATTCACGTCCCGTGTTCAGTATGTGGGTTAATAACAGCGAAGTGCTGCATGAGGTAATATCCGCAATGGATTTCAGTCCGGCGGCATTTAAGTGGATTCAATTTTACAGTATGCAATACGGAAATTACGGTGTCGGTTCATATACGATAGATAATTTCGGATTTTACAGAGAAGCTGTCGATGTGCCGACGGTCGAAAGTATGATAGCTGAAAATGACTTTTCATCTGAGGAACAGCCAAATAAGCTTATTACAAATACAACGGGCGGAGGTACTGTTAAAATCGAAAACGGAAAGCTGGTAATAGACAAAACAGATCCGGCATATTCGGCGGTGGGAGCTTCAGTGTATACCGGAGCTGATACATCGGCAGCCGCAGCCGGAGTAATAGGCATGGAATTTGACGCGGAACGCAAAAACGGCAAAACCGTACAGATAAGAAGCATGGACGAAAAAGGCGGCTTGTATTATTCCATGAGCTGGAACAGTGACAACATCGGCGCAGTTTATTCGGACGATAAACAGACGGAGGGCAGCAATCATACGATACGGAACATAAATTCAAAAAAAATTCATATAAATATGCTGTTCGACACGGTAAATTCATCTTATTGGCTGTGGGTGGACGGAAAACAGGTTATTTCGGAAAAATATTCGCGCAGTGTCGGCGTAAGTGCGATTTGCTATACGATGTTTTATTTGGAAGCACAGGAGACCGTATATATTGACAATTATAAGATATATAATGCGATACCGCCCAAGACGCTGCGGCTGAAATTCGATACTGCCGATTTCGGGGACAAGGATATTTTAAACGAAACACCGCAGGCAGGCAATATAATACAATCTCCGCTGAATTTGCAAAAATCGCTCAGATATGGCACAAATATAACATGGGAAAGCTCAAATCCGGACATAATAAATCCTGTTACCGGAGCGCTGACAAGACCGCTTGATGTATCGGAAAATCCTCTTGTTACACTTACGGCGCATTTTGAGAACAACGGTATTGAATTAATTCGTACATACAGTTATTGTGTGCTGAGAGAGTTTTCAAATTCTGCCGATAAATATGCCGCCGAGGCGGAGGATATAAAGGAGACATACCTTACTGAGGAAGCTCCGGATAAAATCACAACAAGCCTTAAACTTATGGAAAAAGGTTTTTACGGTTCGGATATTATCTGGAAATCGGATAACACGAATGTTATTGCAAATTCGGGCAGAGTGACAAGACCGCGGTTTGATGAACCTGATGCAGAGGTAACGCTTACGGCGCAGATTGGGCAGTATAAAAAGGAATTGAAATTTACAGTGCTTGCGGACGAACCGCCGAAAGATCCGATGTATACATCGGACGAGGATTTTTTCGGTGTATGGAACGGCAGCGCGTTTGAAAAAACACCGCAGCTGGATTATTCCGTAAGCGGACTTTCCAAGGTTTGTGAAAAAGCAAAAACAGGAGATTATGAGGGAGCAAAGCAGGAGCTTTACAGCTATATGACAACCCGAAATGTCAGTTCGCCTATCGGTCTCGGCACACGTCTGACGGACTGGGTGGATTCAAGGTGTGACGGATTGTTTTCACTGGGAGAAGAGGCTGCGTATTACAGAGGACTTGTTACCGTAACCTCCGATGCTTACGCTGCGGTGCGCACTCCGATATTTAATGCAAAATCGCTGCCGAAATCGAAAAAGACATTTGAGCTGCTTGCGAGGTATAATGAAAATACTGCGGCTTATGTCATGGGAACAGGTGCAGAAAAGAATATGCAGCCTGTGCTTGAGGTCAGCGTAAACGGAAAAAAACGCACATATACGGCATCGGCGTCGGCTTCTGTGCGTGCCGGACGTTATTCGCGGCAGCATATAGACGACAACAGCGTTCTTGCGGCAAAGATGTTCGGAGAATTTTTGGGCGATGAGACTTACCGTATTCTTTTGTGCTTTGATTTGTCTGATATAAGCGCATCGGATAAAATTGATTCGGCTGATTTGATATTGTATGCAAGAAAAAGTGTTCCGTATGCCGATGACAAGCAGCTTTGGATTGTCGATAACGCAGGTCAGTCATGGGACGAAAAAACGGTTTTCTGGGACAGTCTGAATTACGTTGTCCAAAACTATAACGGTCTGACGGGAGGCTATAACTGGAAAGGCGCAAGATCGGGCGATATAGAGTTTGCATATCAGGCGCCGAGGTTTATGCACTCGCGCAGCACGATGACAGAATACCGCGATACGGGAAATGAGAAGTATGCCTATGCACTTTTGGGGCAGGTAATGGATCTGATATGTGATATCGGAAACAAAACTCCGTATCCGAGAAGTCTTGATGCAGGTATGAGAATGCAGCAGTGGGCTCCGCTCATGAATACTTTTAAAAACAGCCGTTATCTTACACCGGAGTTTTGCACGGCATTTATGAAATATATGTATGCGCAGTTTGAATATTTTCCGACACGTGCAAACGCAACGGGCAACTGGCGCGAATATGAACAGCTTGCCGTGCTTTATGCGTCCGCGGCATATCCCGAGCTTTCAAACAGCGCTTTCGCAAAAAATGCGTGTATTGATTCATGGTTCAATGCGTTTAAGAACAGCTTTTTGGAGGACGGAAGCTATGTCGAAGATACAGGCGGATACCATCGTTCTGTTTTCTCGATGTATCTTGATTTCAGGAGTGCATGTGCCAAATCGGGCGCTGAAATTCCGAAAGAATTTGACGAAACTCTCCGAAAAGCAGCATATTATGTGTGCCTTACAAACGGTCCGGCAGGAGAAATGCTGCAATATGGGGATGAGGACCCGGGAACGCGGAGCGCAGGAGGTTACAGCAGAGCCGCAGATCTGTACAAGGATGAGGAACTGAGATTTATAGATTCTTTCGGTGAAAAAGGCACGCAGCCCGAATACACATCATATCATTTCCCGAACGGAACATATACGATGATGCGCTCGGATTGGAGAAAGGACGCACTTTATCTGTTTACAAGCGTTCGCGGCGGAGGAGGTCACGGTCATGCTGATGATAACAGTATAATATTGTTCGGAAACGGCAGACGGCTGCTCGTTGATTCGGGCAAGTTTACATACAATGCCTATGATCCGGCGAGAATATACGGTCTTTCCACACAGGGACATAATACGGTACTGATAAACGACACATCGCAGAGAAACGGCTGGACAGATGATACAAGAGGAACGGTTCACCGCTGGCTCACAAACAGTAAATTTGATTTTCTGTCGCAGAGTACCGCGTCATATCCCGAGCATGAGCATATGCGCAATATTCTGTTTACAAAAAAGGGCTTTGTAATCGTGTCGGACAAGATGATGCCGGAGGACAAAACAAAAGTAAATAATTATAAGCAGTACTGGCATATGCTTCCTAATGCGAATATAACGGCGGATAACGAAAAGAAACTGATTTATTCAAATTTTTCGGACGGAAACAATATTATTGCAGCATCTGCGGACGATGCAGAAGCAGAGCTTGATGACGGATATTATCATTCGGGTTCATCGGTGGATAATATAAAGGCAGGATTTTTTGAAAAATCGGCGGCAGGAGATGTTACTCTCGATACCGTGCTTTATCCGACAGGTTACTCAAACGGCAGCATAAGCACGGAACGCATAGATACGGGCAAACCGACAGACAAGGCGACGGCAATGAAGTTTACAATATCGGAAAAGTCAGGAAAAACAACGTATTGCTATATGTATAACTATGATTTCGAGAACGGAGAGCCGATAACCTTTGATGAATACAGCAGTGATTCGCGTGCGGTACTTATAGGCGTAAATGAAAATGGTGAAACGTCCGAGATTATCATGGCAGACGGCAGTTTTATAAAGCAAAACGGCAGTGTTCTGCTCGATACCGGAACAGCGGTTTCCGATATGGCTTTTTCGCAAAGCGGCAGCGGAGCGGAGCTGATAACCTCGGATGAGGATATAAGTCCCGAAAATATATCCGTACGCGGAAAGTACGGTATAAGCAGTATCACATTTAACGGCGAGTACAAGGAATATGGTATAATTAACGGATTGATTAGACCGACTGAAAAAACTGCGGAACCAATCGGTAGGGAAGAGCTGGAAAAAAGTATAATTATCGGAGAAACCGTAAAAAGCGGCAGCGGAAAAACATATCTTCTCGACGATATTTCGTTTGAGAAAACCGCAGGAGCAGCAGGAGAAAAAATTTCATATTCCGTGAGCAATCCGTCACTGATAGATGAATACGGCACAGTGACTCGCGATACCGTGGACAGAGAGGTAAGCATTACGGCAAATATTACGGAAGCAAGCGGAGCAAAGAGGGAAATGTGTTTTGAATATACAGTTCCGGGCAAATACCATGCCTTAAAAAGCGGTGAAAATCCGGCGAGAGGGGAGAGACTGCCGCAGGGAACAGCCGTTTCAAAAGCGACGGAGCATACTGCCCTATATAAAGCCGCAGGCGACAGAATTACAATTGTCTCCGATGCCGGCGGATGGGGCGCTGAACCCGGTTTTCTTTATACATACGGCACTCCGCTTACCGGAAAATTCGTACAAAAAATATCGTTCAGTTCAGATGTCAGTAATATTTTAAGATTTCGTTTGTGCGATAATAAATATAATAAGCTTCTTGATATAGTCCAATCTAAAAATAAGCTTACGATAGGTGATCTGACGTATCAGATAAACGGCTCGGACGTTAATACGGTGGGTAAGAGGATTGACCTTGAACTTTTATTTGATTTCAGCGGCGCTTTATATACGGTAACGCCGTATATAAACGGTACAAAAATATCGGATGCTATGTATATAAGCGGCTGCTATGCAAATCTGACATACATATACGGAGCGCATATTTACGGCGGAGAGTACTGGGGAGCGGGTACAACGGAAATTTACAGCCTTGACGCTTACAGAATCGCCGAAAATTATCCGTCCGTTATGAAAGGGGAGGTATCGTTTGGCAATTCAAGTCCGCAGCAGGGAGAAAACAAGGCGGTTATTCCGATTGTAAAGACAACGGACGGCGAGATGAAAGCAATAATGTATTATGCCGTATATGCGGACGGGAAGCTGCTTGCGCTTGATATGCAGCCCGTAATACTCAACAGTGACGAGCACAGGGAGTATACCGCCGCCGTAACCCTGGATACGGCGCCGAAAAACGCACAGCAAAGAGTGTTTATATGGGACGGACAGAATATTCCGTTGCAGACGAAGCCGTTTCCGTTCTGATATGAACGGAAACTTTACCCGATAGTTATTCGATAATATTGCCGGAATAAGAAATATCAAAGAGCAAATCGCACAGATTAAATGCCGCACCGCGGAGTGTTTCTTCTTCGCTGATTGAAGTTTCACGTATATCAAGCTCCTCCAAAAGCGCAGGGTATGCGCGTCTGTAAAGCTCTTCCACGGCAAGCACGGTGACTGCACTTAATGATTTTATGCTGCCGATATTGATTACCATTAACGACGGCTTGCAAAGACTTACTAAATTTGCCAAACCTATGCCGAGATACTGCGCACATTCACGAACGGCACATTCCGCCGCAGTATCTCTGCAGGAAAGCCTTTCGGTAATTTCCGCAATCGGAATATTTTTTGTGCCGCTGTATTCGGAATAAAGCTGTTCAATTCTCTGCACGGAACACATTATTTCAAGGCAGCCCCTGTTGCCGCAAAAACACGGCTCGCCGTCCTTTTCCACGGTGGTATGCCCGATTTCGCCGAGCATTGCACGATTGATTTCGCCGTTATAATACTGGCAGGCGCCTATTCCGTTTTCCAAATCAACCAGCAGCATATTATCCTTGTCTGCATATTTGCTGCAACAAAAATACCACATTGCTTTTAAAACCGAGATGTTTTCAACAAATACCGGAATACCTGTTTCCTTTTCGAGTGTTTCTTTCAAATCAAATTCCGTCCATTTCAGACTTGACGACAAAACAAACCTGTTTCCGTTCAGTACCATGCCGGAGATTGCTATTTCTATTCCCAAAACTCGTTTTTTACCGTATTTGTTTATCAGTGATATAACCTCTTTGTGAACCGTATTAATGAAATCCCGTGGGGTAAGACTGTCAGTATCAAGGCATATGCGTGATATTACGGAGCCTTCAAGGTCGGTATATGAAATGTTTATACTTTCCGCACTCAAAAAAATACATATCAGATTGTATGCCTCGGCACGAAAACGAAGAAGCGTTCCTTTACGTCCCACTCGTCCGACGTTTTCGGTTCCGCTTTCGGTCAATAAGCCTTTTTCAAGCAAATACGAGGTGATATTTGTAAGGGAAGAAACGGAAAGCCCTGTTTGCTGCGCAATGGCAGGGCGCGGCACATCGGGGTTTCTTCTTATATAATTAAGTACTTTCAATCTGTTCACTTTTTGAATAAGCTGAGAATTTCCTGCTATACGGTTCATTGTATATTCCTTTCGGGACGATTTATATGATAAGCAAATTATAACATTTAAAAATATTTTTGTCAATATATTGACAACCGAATATAAAGATGCTATAATTAATTTAAACAATGGATAAATTAATTATAGCATCTTTATTCCTTGTCTAAAATAAAATATTTTTTGTGCTGCAAAGGGTGGAAAAAAGTATGAAAAAACGTATCGGTCAATATATGGTTATACTGCTCGGAGTGATACTGACCTCGTTTGCAATAGGCGTATTCTATACACCGAACAAAATTGTAAGCGGAGGGGTGTCCGGACTTTCGACCATTCTTTATCACACATTACATATTCCGCTCGGAATATCCTTTGCGGTTATAAACGCTGCGTTTCTTTTACTGGCGCTCAAATTTATAGGCAGGGAATTTGTTATAAAAACCATTGCGGGTGCAGGACTTATGTCGCTGTTTGTACAGATATTTTCGTACATTCCGCCGATTACCGATGATATGGTATTGGCGTCGGTATTCGGAGCTGTTCTTTACGGCTCGGGAATCGGGCTTACGCTCATAAACGGAGCGTCAACCGGAGGTACGGATATTTTGAGCAGACTGCTTCAGCTGCTGTTTCCGCACGTCAAAATAGGAAAACTGCTTCTTGCGGTGGACACTGCGGTAATACTTATGTCGCTTATAGTGTTTAAAACGGCGGATATTACGCTTTGGGGAATTGCGGCATTGTTTGTTTCTACATTTGCGGTTGATTGGATAATCAGAAAGCTGAATGTTTCAAAGCTTGCATTTGTGGTAACAAGTATGGGTGCGGAGGTGGCAAAAACACTTGTTTCGTCATCACCGCGCGGTGTGACCTTGGTTGAAACAACAGGCGCCTATACCTTGCAGAATAATAATATGCTGATATGCGCATTAAAAGAAAACGAGCTTCCCGAATTTCAAAAAAATGTTCTGGAGGTTGACGGCAAAGCGTTTATTATATATGCCGAAGCACAGCAAATAGTAGGAAACGGATTTCATTTATACAAATAAAAGGAGGATTTAATTATGGGAAAAACAACTGATTTTCGGTATAATACCGGAGAAACAAAGGTACCGTGGGCAGCGGTGGGAGAAAATTACAATGCGTCGGATTTAATGGAGATTATCCGTTTTATGATGCAGGGCGAGGGAGAAGAATACGAACAGGCTTGCAGCGCTTTGTATGAGCAGGTAAAAAAGCTTGACGCGATTTCGTCACCTCCCGGAAAGCTGACAACGGGAGCGCAGGTTGAAGCGGCGGAGAAAGCCTGCAATGAGTATCTCGGTACCGACAGCAGTACATTTGTAACAAATGCAACGTCGGGCTTTGAAATTGCTTATAAATATGCCGGTCTTAAAGAGGGCGATGAGGTAATAGTGCCTGCAATCACATTTGTGGCAACAATGGCATATCCTCTGGCAGTCGGAGCAAAGCTTGTATTTGCAGATGTTGACCCGAGGACGATAAACATGGATCCGGCAGATGTTGAACGCAAAATTACACCCAAAACCAAGATGATTGTTCCGGTACATATCGGCGGCTATCCGGTTGATCTTGACCCGATTATGGAGATTGCAAAAAAGCATGATATTCTTGTTTTAGAGGATGCGGCTCATGCTTTCGGCGCTGTGTATAAGGGAAAGCATATAGGAACTATCGGAGATTTTGCGGCTTTCAGTTTTCATGAGGTTAAAAATATAACATCATTCGGCGAGGGCGGCATTGCAACAACAAATGTTCCCGGTTTTGCGGACGAGATGAAGCGCGCACGCTTTTTGGGACTTGATTTCACTGCTCCGATTAAAAACTGGCTGTATAATATTACGCCGATTCCGGGCAAGGAAAAACCGTTTGTGGCGCTTAATTACTCACCGACGGAAATTCAGGGACTGGGACTGAGATTACAGGTTGCGAGAAATGAGAAAATTATAGCTGAACGCCGTGCTGCGGCAGAATATCTTAACAGACGTTTTGCCGAAAATGATGCGATTATTCCGCAGCAGCTGGGCGATGATGATATAAAACCCACATTCCATATGTATTTATTGCAGATTGATCCTCAAAAAGCCGGCGGCGATATTCAGGCTTTAAAGCAAAAGTTAGAGGAAAAGGGAGTTACCAACATACCACATTTCGGGCCGCTTTATCGGTTTAAGGTAGTCAGCGATATGGGATATAATCCCGAAGAAATCGCAAAGGCCTGTCCCGTATGCGAAGAAGTATTTTATCATCGCTTTACACATCTGCCGCTTTACGGTTTGAGCGAGAGTCAGCTGATATATATGGCAGATGCAATTCTTGAATCGGTTGCCGAAATGCAGCAGGGCAGATAAGGAGAAAATTTATGAAAATAAAGTGGGGTGTAATAGGCTGCGGCGGAATAGCCGACCGCAGAACCATTCCCGGTATGATGCTTGCCGAAAATGCCGAGCTTATTGCGGTTATGGATGTCGATAAAGAAGCTGCCGGGAGAACAGCAAAGAAATACGGTGCAAAATATTCGTTTGACAATGCAGATGAGCTTCTTGCATTGGACGAAATTCAGGCGGTTTACATTGCGTCTCCGGTGTTTTGCCACAGAGAGCAGTGTATTGCGGCAGCGAGGGCAAAAAAGCATATTCTGATTGAAAAACCCGTAGGTCTTACCGCGGAGGAAGCAAAGGAGCTTTCCGATATTTGTGACAAAGAGGGAGTTAAGCTAGGCGTAGGATTTATGATGCGTTTTCACGCATATCATCAGAAAATGCGCGAATTGATAACAGACGGCAAACTCGGAGAAATTGTATCGGCAAGAGCGCAGCTGACCTGCTGGTATCCTAAGATGGATAACTGCTGGCGGCAGGATAAGAAGCTTTCCGGCGGTGGTGCCATGATGGACATGGGTATACATTGTATAGACCTTATAAGATATATCACCGGACTTGAAGTCAAAGCCGTAACGGGAATGACGGGGAATCAGATTTTTAAATATAATGCAGAGGATGCCGGAGCGGCGGTTTTCAGACTGGAAAACGGTGCGTTGTGCTATGTTGACGCCAATTTCAATATACCGGATGAGGCTGTGAAATGCAAGATAGAATTTTACGGAACAAAGGGCAGCATTTTTGCAGAGGGCACAATTGCGCAGGAGGAAGGCGGAAAAATAGAGGTTCTTTGTGTCGGTGATGCGGGGGAATATGACGCCGGACAGGTCAGAAATGAGATACAGCCCGTTGACATCAATGTAAAATTCGGAAATATGTATACAAAAGAAATAGAAGCGTTCGGAAGAGCGATTGAAGGAAAAGGCGAAATCCCCGTAACTGCCGCCGATGCAATCATGTCGCAAAGGGCGATTGAAGCGGTTTACGAAAGCAGCGCTTACGGGAAAACAATAAATTTGGAGTGATTTTAATGAATGTACTTGCAATCGGGTGTCATCCCGACGATATGGAAATAAACTGTGCCGGTACACTTGCAAAATGCGCGGCACGGGGGGATAAGGTTACTGTATGTCATGTTGCCAACGGAAATATGGGGCATGAAATAATCGAGCCGGACGTGCTGAGAAATATGCGCGCCAATGAGGCTCAAAACGCCGGAAAGCTTGCCGGAATAGAAGTTGTCACTTGTGATATAGGCGATTTGATGGTGTATGAGGGAAGCAAGTCACAGCGTGATTTGGTAGTTGATGTAATACGCAGTGTACAGCCGGATTTTATTATCACTCATGCGCCCAACGATTATATGCCCGACCATGTTGCGGTGAGCCGTCTTGTGTTTGATGCGACATTTGCCGCAAGCGTTCCGCATTATAAAACAGCAGCGGCGGGAAAATCAGAGGTAACTCCGCTGTATTATATGGATAATCTTGCAGGAGTAAATTTTATTCCGACGGAATATGTGGATATATCCGATCAGATAGATAAAAAACTCGAAATGCTGGAATGTCATGAAAGTCAGCTTAAATGGATGCGTGACCATGATAATATTGATTTTGCGGAGTTTGTAAAAACGTGTGCAAGATACCGCGGCTTACAGTGCGGAGTTCAATATGCCGAGGGATTTACACAATGTCTTGCATGGCCGAAGCTTGTTCCGAAAAGGCTGCTGCCGTAATCAAAATATGAGAAAGGGAGTAATATAAATGGATTTTTTATCAACTGTTAAAGGAAGTCTTTTAGAGGATTTTTACCCTAAGGGCTGGGATATGAAAAAAATAGATGAATGTTGTGAAAAAGGTGTTGAACGCGAAGCTTTCTGGCACAAGGATTTTTCGCCCGTTGAATGTGAAAATATCAATGATTTTGATACATTTATGGGACATGAGATAGCTATGCAGATAAAGCTTTCGCGCGACGAGGGCAGAAAACTGGCAATAATTCTGCCTGTCGGCCCTATGGGAATGTACAAATGGGCGGTGTATTTTCTTACGGCATGGAATGTGGATTGCTCTCATGTTTACACGTTTAATATGGACGAGTGGGCAGACGGTGAGGGAAATACGCTTTCATCGGATAATCCCGCGTCGTTTGAATACAGCATGAAAGAAGCATTCTTTGATAAACTGGGAGATCTGACCGTACCGCCGGAACAGAGAAATTTTGCCACAAAGACAAATCTTCCTACATATCCGGAAAAGATAGCAAAGCTCAAAAAAGACGGTGCAAAGCTTGTATTGGTGTTTGGTATAGGCAGAATGTGCCACATAGCTTTTTGGGAACCGCATTTTGCGGAGGATTATGCCTCGGAGGCAGAGTGGAAAAAAGCAAACTACCGTCTCGGAGCAAAACTGCATCCGCTTACTATTGAGCAAAACGCAATAACAAGCTTTAAAAGCCGTACAACACTTGTGCCGTGCAGGGCAAACACCATAGGCCCGGGACTGTTTTTGCAGGCGGATTATATAATAGGCGGAGCGGACGGAGCGCTCGGACGCGGAATGGGCTGGCAGGGAATGAGTTTTCTGACGACGCTTCATTACGGACCGGATATGAATATCACATCTACATATATGCCTGTCATGCCCGGTAAATTGTTTTACTTAAAGGAGCTTGCAGGGCCGCTTACTGCCGAATGTAATTAAAACAGAGTAAGGGAGGATTAATATGGAAAAAATTTCATTGCTGGGAAAAATAATATATCCCGAAAAATCACCGCTTTTACTCAAATACAATCCGTCGGATAACTGGCGTGATTATTGGATGCCTATGGGCGGCGAATGGGAATTTCGTGACGGATGGCTGATAGGAGCCGAGCGCGGAAACAAGGGCGGAATATTATTCAGCCGCGAAAGTTTTGACGGAAATGTAATGATGAGCTTTACCGCCGCAACTGTTCTTCCGGCAACGCGCGATGTAAATGCCGTTTACTGTGCGCATTGGGATAAAGAGACAGATTATCTGGGCGAATCCTATGTATGCGGACTGAACGGGTGGTATGACGGTAAAAGCGGCATTGAACGCAACAATGCGACGGGGCTTTATGCCACAACCTCGCTTTATCGTTATGAGCCGGGAAGTGAGGTACGTATAACCTGCGGCGCGGTAGACGGGCAGAATTTTCTCATAGCGGACGGCAAGCTGATATGCGAGCTTATTGACCCGAATCCCATAAAGGGAGGACACGTCGGATTTTCGCCGTATACGACGAAGCTTAAAATAAAGGATATTGAAGTGCGTGAGATTTATTTTGAAGATATAATTCAGAAATACGATCCGGAATTTTAATCTGAAAGGCGGATATGAGTTATGTTATATAATATAAAAAAAGCCGATCATAAAATAACATCGCCGTATGATAAGGCATGGAACAGCGCCGAAATTGCCAAAATAGACAACGTGAATTGGAAAGATTATCCGTACAAACCGAATACAACCGGACGTGTTTTGTATTCGGATTACGGTATTCATGTTCAGCTGATTACGGACGAACAGCCGCTTCTTGCCAGGTATACGGAGCAGAACAGCGATGTGTACCGTGACAGCTGTATGGAGCTTTTTATAAGCCCGAATGAGGGGGATAAAAGGTATCTTAATTTTGAGTTTAATCCGTTCGGTACGATGTATCTTGCAGTGAGAACTTCAAGAAACGATTGTGAGCATCCGAAAAAGAATCGCGAATATTTTGAGGTTCAGTCGTATGTTGACAGCAAAAAGTGGCTGTTGCAGTTTACAATTCCGTTTGAATTTATCGACGAAATTTTCGGCAAACATACAAAGACAATGCGTGCCAATATGTTCAAATGCGGCGAGGACGGACAATATGAGCATTATGTTTCGTTTTGTCCGATAGGCAGTCAGGAGATAGATTTTCATAAATCCGAATTTTTCGGCAAATTTGTTTTGTGTGACAATTAAAGCAACAGGAGCTGTTAAAATGCGCCCGACGGCGCATGGGCGGACGGCAGGCTTTTGCCTGCTGCCGCCTTTTTAAACAGCTCCTAAAATGTTTTTCGGTATTGTGCAGGAGTTATACCGGTTGCGCTTTTAAATTGCTTTGTAAAATATGACGCGTCGGAAAATCCAAGCAGCTGTGCGATTTTGCCGACGGATATATTTTCATATTTCAAATTGTTAAACGATTTGCACTCTGATTTATTCAATTTTACAAGCCTTTATAAATTTTTGACGGCTTATTAAGACGGATTATACTTTTTTCCCAGCCGCTCCATTTCCTTGGCTTTATGCTCCGGCAGGGAGTGAGCATAGATATTCAGCGTAACTGTCGGGGATGCGTGTCCGAGTATTTCCGAAAGCGTCTTTATAACTGCGGTTGATAAAATGAGCATTGTTGCAAATCTCGCAAATACTGTTCGTTTCATTTGAAATTCCTCCGTTTCAATAGTTTATTTTCGGTATCTTTATTTTATCATCATATAAAAAGACCGTCAAAAAATCTTCTGAAACGAAAAAGACAACCCGTAGGTTGCCTTAAAAATAGTTATATACACCGAAAATTTCAGTTCTTCTGCATTGAACGCCATAGTCTTGCTTCGTTGAGTAAATTTTTTATCATTTCTTGCTTTCCAGCCGTATAACGGCTGCGATCTGACGAAAATTGCCTTGCTAAGTTCTGTTTGCACAAATCGTATGCCATAGCTTTTTCGGGAAAGGCATTAAGAAAATCACGAAAGTTGATATAATTGTTCCATTCAATCCCATTCCATTTGACTATGTGAATATGATGTGTACGAATGTCTTTTTCAAAATCACCTTTCACAAATAAAATTTGTCCGGGTACATCTGCACCTCGGAAAATATATTTGTTGTGACTTAGCTTCTCAATAAACGAAAAAATATCTTCCAAATCACAAACGCCGACAACAATGTCAATAATGGGTTTAGCGTGAATAGAGGAAACAGCGGTACTTCCAATATGCTGAATATCAACGGCGCAACCTTCCAAAAGATTCTTTAATTCTGTAATGGTTTGCTTTGCTTCTTTATACCACTCTTTCTGATGTGCTGTTAATTTCACAGAACCTCGTTTTAATCCAATCATACAGCATCTGTTCCCTCCGTAAAATTCATTTTATTTTATAGATATTTTATCACAAAAGTGGTGAGAAAGCAATCGTTTCTGACTGCTTTCTCCCATTTGCACAAAGGTTTATTTCAACCAAGTTTCATTGTCCGTGCCTGTAACGCCGATATGCGTATTCGCCGATTCAGCGATTGCATAAAACGCCCAATGCGAATTGTTTTTAAGGTCGGTAAACTTATTCAGCGACGAAAGATTTTTATTGATATACCCCTCATCAGCTTTTCTGCCTGTTGCTCTGTTGACAACCGTTACTACCTCCGCACGGGTGATAGCGTTATCGCCTTTGAATGTTCCGTCAGCGTATCCGTTCAGCCAACCTGCGTGTTTTGCGTAGGCAACATCGGAATATGCCCAATAGTTGCTTGCAACATCGGTGTATTTTACGGTGTAGCCGTCTTTTTTTACTTCGTTAAATAAAGCATTAAAGCGTACCGTCATAGCCACAAATTCAGCACGGGTAACATTGTCATTTGGTCTGAATGTGTTATCTGCGTAACCTTTAATAATACCGTACTTTGAAAGATAGATTTATGTATGCAGTAGAATATTGCTTTGAAAAAAACAAAATTGATATTCAAGAAATAATTGGAAAGTTGTCTATACTAAAAGAAATAAAAGTTGATAAGAAAAACAACAGTGTTGAACCAGAGGTCAAAAAGTTTATAAACAGTAATATTTAGGGTGGGCAAATGGCATTTTTTAAGGTGGGCAAAGCATTTTTTGAGAGGGGTTTGCCCACCAAATGCCCATTTTTTCTGAAAAAACACCAAAAAACACATAGAAATTTTAGAATATAATCAAAAATTCCGGTTTCGTGAACCAATCAGATAAAATCAAAGAAAATGGCATAACAAAAGGGTTTGGATCATTCCAAACCCTTTATTTTGCTTGATTAAAATATTAGAAATATCTCTTTAAAAGTCCCTCAAAGCCTTTTCCGTGTCTTGCCTCGTCCTTTGCCATTTCGTGTACAGTATCGTGAATAGCGTCGTAGCCTAATTCCTTAGCCTTCTTTGCTAAATCAAGTTTTCCGGCGGTTGCACCGCATTCTGCCTCGGCTCTCAATTCAAGATTTTTCTTTGTGCTGGGTGTAACGACTTCACCGAGCAGTTCTGCAAACTTAGCTGCGTGTTCTGCTTCTTCAAGCGCTGCTCTCATATAAAATTCGCCGATTTCGGGATAACCCTCTCTGATTGCCTGACGGCTCATTGCAATATACATTCCCACTTCTGTACATTCACCCTCAAAATTTGCCTTTAAGCCTTCGTAAACTTCAGCCTCAACCTTATCCTTTGCGCCTACGCCGATTACGTGCTCACATACAAAATTGAGCGCGCCTTCCTCCATAACAGTGAACTTTGAACCGGGAACTCCGCACTGAGGACATTTCTCCGGTGCACTGTCTCCTTCATAAACATATCCGCATACGGGACATACATACTTTGCCATAATAATTTCCTCCTAAAATACTGTTTTTTTTATAATTAAACCAAAAGGCTTAATATCATTATTTACATCGCGAACACAGACCGTAAAATACAACATTCTGCCGTTCGACTTTCGCTCCCGTAAGTTGTTCGACTTCATCAAAGCGATTTTCCGCATCGGGCAGACGCACATCTATTACGGCGCCGCATTTGTCGCATACAAGGTGGTAATGATCGTCGGTAAATCCGTCAAAATATTCTCTTTCGGGCGTAATATGCAAAGCCAGAATTTCACCGCTGTCTGACAGAACCCCAAGATTACGGTAAACGGTTCCGAGACTTATATTCGGATATTCTTCTTTAAGCCGCTGATACAGCCAGTCTGCCGTAGGGTGGGAATCGGTGCTTCTTAAAAGCTTTAAAAGCGCCTCCCTTTGTCTTGAATATTTCAATATTCATACCTCCTCAAAAAACGATAATAATAATCGTTATCATTATTATATCATGTTTTTTGATTTTGTCAAGGGTTTTTTCAAAAAAATTTGAAAAATAAAAAAAACATTGAAATTTTATCGGATATAGTATATAATAGTAGTATTAAGATTTATGGAGGTAAATACAATATGTGCGGTATAGTTGGATATATAGGAAAGCAGCAGGCAGCTCCGGTACTATTGGACGGACTGGCAAAGCTGGAATACCGTGGCTATGACAGCGCAGGTATTGCGGTTATAGAGGACGGAAAAATAGATGTACAGAAAGCAAAGGGCAGACTTGCCGTTTTGGCTGAAAAAATAAACGACGGAAAAGCAATGCCTGGAACAATCGGCATAGGTCATACAAGATGGGCAACTCACGGTGAGCCGTCAGATGTAAATGCACATCCGCATCTTTCGATGTCGGGACGATTTGCGGTCGTTCATAACGGAATTATCGAAAATTTTCTTGCTTTGAAGAAAAAGCTTGTAAGCAAGGGCTTTGAATTTGTATCGGAAACTGACACAGAGGTTATCGCACACCTGTTTGAATATTATTACAAGGGTGATATTCTCGATACTATGATTAAGGTTATAGAAAAGCTTGAGGGTTCGTATGCGCTCGGCGTGCTTTGCTCGGACTATCCAGATCAGTTTATTGCCGTAAGAAGATCAAGCCCGATGATTGTGGGTCTTGGTAAGGATGAGCATTTTATTGCTTCGGACGTAACGGCGATATTAAGTCATACACGTGACATATATTATCTTGAGGACGATGAGGTGGTTGTTCTTACACGTGATGATGTAAAGGTTTACAATACCGATAAGGAGGAGGTACCCAAGGAGGTATTCACCGTAAACTGGGATATAAGCGCAGCGGAAAAAGGCGGTTATGAGCATTTCATGATGAAAGAAATGGAGGAACAGCCAAAGGCTCTGCGTGAAACCATAAGTCCGAGAATTAAGGACGGAAAGGTTGTTCTTGACGATATTTCCCTGACAGCAGACGATATTAAGCATATAAACAAGATATTTATCGTTGCCTGCGGAAGTGCATATCATGTAGGCGTGGTAGGGAAGTACGTTATCGAGCAGATGTGCCGTATTCCGGTTGAGGTTCAGGTGGCGTCGGAATTTCGTTACTGCAACCCGATTGTAGGCAAGAACGATTTGGTTATCGTTATAAGCCAGTCGGGAGAAACTGCCGATACGCTTGCGGGACTTAAAGAAGCCAAAAACCGCGGTGCAAGAATCTTGTCGATAGTAAACGTTGTGGGCAGCGCCATTGCAAATGCGTCCGATGATGTTATATATACATGGGCAGGCCCGGAAATTGCGGTTGCGACAACAAAAGCATACAGCACACAGCTGGTGGTTATGTATCTTATTTCGCTCTACATGGCGGATAAGCTGGGTATGGTAACGTCGGGTGAGTATGCAAAGTATGTTAAGGAGATAGAAGATTTACCCGATAAGGTGGCAAATATTTTATCGGAAAAGGAAAATATTCAGTATCTTGCCTCACTGTTCTATAACTCACATTCAATATTCTTTATAGGAAGAAATCTTGACTATGCCGTTTCGCTTGAAGGCTCGTTGAAGCTTAAAGAAATATCATATATACATTCCGAGGCATATGCGGCAGGCGAACTGAAGCACGGAACAATATCGCTTATTGAAGAAGGAACGCTTGTTGTGGCTCTTGCAACGGGAAATGCGCTGTTTGATAAGACCATATCGAACGTCAAAGAGGTAAAAGCGCGCGGAGCGGTTGTAATGGGCGTTACTACAAAGGAACACTACGACGATATGGCGGGCGTGTGCGATCATGTGGTTATCGTTCCCGATGCGGAGGAATTTGCACTTCCGTCACTGGCGGTTGTGCCGCTGCAGCTGTTTGGCTATTATGTGGCATCGCTTAAAGGCTGTGACATAGATAAGCCGAGAAACCTGGCAAAATCGGTAACAGTGGAATAAAATTTTTATAAAAGCGGGTGTGAAAAGGCTGTTTTTGCATCCGCTTTTTCTGACATGGCGTCCGGGCGTGATGCAGGAAAGAAAGGATAAAGAATACTAAATGGCATTGTATGTTATGGCGGATTTGCATTTGCCGCTCGGAATAGATAAACCGATGGATATTTTCGGAGCAGGGTGGGCAAATTACGTTGAACGGCTTGAATACAACTGGCAGAGTGCGGTTAGTGATGATGATACGGTGATTATTCCGGGAGATTTTTCGTGGGCTACATATCTTGAACAGAGCAAACGGGATTTTGAATTTTTAAACGCCTTAAACGGCAGAAAAATTCTATTGAAAGGAAATCATGACTACTGGTGGTCTACCATGAACAAATTAAAGCTGTTCATTAAGGAAAACGGTTTTGAAAATATAGAATTTATGCAGAATAACGCTATGGAGTACAACGGTACGGCTTTGTGCGGAACACGCGGTTGGCTGCACCCGTCATGGGAGGGGTTCGGAGCAGAGGACAGAAAGATATTTGACCGCGAGGTTTTAAGAATGGAGCTTTCCTTAAAGGACGCGGAGAAAAGATACGGTACGGATGTCGAAAAGTATGTGTTTATGCACTATCCGCCGACATCGGGTATTTATGCCGAAAACGATATGACGCGTCTTTTTGCGGAATTTAACGTAAAAAAGGTGTTTTACGGGCATCTGCACGGCGCAGCGCACAGAAACTCGGTAAAAGGGGAGTATGACGGCGTTGAATATGCGCTTGTAAGCGCGGATTACTTACAGTTTATGCCCCAAAAAATAGCTTGATACAGGAGAAGAATACAATGAAATTAATGATTGCATCGGATATACACGGCAGCGCATATTATGCGGAAAAACTGAAAGAAGCTTATTATGCTTCGGGTGCGGAACGGCTGGTTTTGCTGGGCGATTTGCTCTATCATGGACCAAGGAACGACCTGCCGCGCGATTATGCGCCGAAAAAGGTTATAGAAATTCTGAACGGAATGAAAAATGAAATTCTGTGCGTGAGGGGAAACTGCGACACAGAGGTAGACCAAATGGTACTGAATTTTCCGATAATGGCGGATTATGCGGTAATTCTTGCGGATAACAAGACAATGTATCTTTCTCACGGACACATATATAATCCGCAAAATCCCCCAAAGCTTAAATCGGGAGACATTCTTATAAACGGACATACTCACATAAGAGCGATGGAGAAATGCGGCGATTTTACCTATATAAATCCCGGCTCGGTATCGATACCGAAGGACGGAAAGGGAAACGGCTGCATTATATATGACGGCGGAAAATTTGAGTTTGTAAATTTTGAATAAGTAAAGAGGTAAAAATGAATACAATTAAAAAGAAAATTGCCGCACTGCTGACGTCGCTGTCGCTTGTTTTCAGCTTTTACGGGTGCAGCAGCGAGGTCAAAACCGTTGTCGATTACGGCGGACTGACAGTGCATTATATTGATGTGGGGCAGGCGGATGCCGAGCTTTTGGAGTGCGGCGGAGAATATATGATGATAGACGGCGGAAATGCCGCGGATTCAAGCCTTGTTGTGTCATATCTGAACGATTTGGGGATAAATCATCTGAAATATGTTGTGGCAACGCACGCGCATGAGGATCATCTCGGCGGTTTGTCGGGGATATTGAGCCAGTATACGGCGGATAATGTGTTTTGTTCACAGACGAGTTATACCACAAAAGTATTTAACAATTTCAAAAAATATACGGAAAATCAGGGAAAAGAAATACAAGTTCCGAACGTGGGCGATGTTTATACTCTCGGAAACAGCGAAATTAAGGTTTTAGGCCCCGTAAAAGAAACAAAGGATATGAATAACCGCTCAATTGTTCTTCGTGTTACATACGGAAATACCGCATTTCTTTTTGAGGGCGATGCGGAAAGGGAGGAAGAACAGGATATTTTAAACAGCGGAGCGGACGTTTCAGCAGATGTGCTTAAAGTTGGACATCACGGCAGCAGTACCTCAACCACGTATCCGTATTTGAGAGAGGTTATGCCGGAGTATGCGGTCATATCCTGCGGCAAGAACAATAAATACGGACATCCGCATGAGGAAACACTCAGCAAACTGCGTGATGCCGATGTCAAGGTGTATCGTACGGACGAAAGCGGTCACATAGTTATTCACAGCGACGGAAACGATATTACCGTACAGACGCAAAAAAATCATCAGTAACGTAAATATATATTGACATTAATAAGAATATTTGGTAAAATTTTATTAGAATAGATAAGGCACATTCAGCCGTAAATTCGGCGGGTGTGCTTTTTATAGCAAAAGGCAATGATATAAAATTCGGGAGTACGGCGCTTTTTGTAGTAAAGGAGGATTAATATGCCTGAAAACAAAGAAATATTTAACAGCGCCGCAGGAAGCAAAATCGCAAAGAGATTACTAAGAGCGCATTTTGACGGAATCTTAATGATAGACGTAAAATCGGGATTGCTTATGCAGGAGGATGAGGAGCTTGCAGGCAAACTTATAAAACTTGTCAGATTTGACGATACGCCTTATGAAGAACAGGCGGATAATATTATCAGGAAGTGGATAAGTCATGCAGACCGTGAAACTCTCATAAATTGCGTAAAACTGGCGAATGTTCGGTCGGAACTGGAAAAACATAGTAAATATGACGTTGATTTTCATACAAAAGCAGATATAAACAATAATTGGGCGTATAAACGTTTGAGTTATGAATACCTGGACAATTCCGAGGAAGTTATTGTCATGGTGTTGGAGGATGTTTCGGATATTTTGTCAAACGAAACAGATCCGCTTACCGGTTTGTATAACTCTACGGGTTTTCATAATCATGTTAAGGAATGGATTAAGAAGAATCCGGGCAAAAAATACATAATTCTGCGTTATGATATAGACCGCTTTAAGGATATTAACGGTGTGTACGGATATGAAATGGGAAACAAGTTTTTACGTGACTGCGGTCGGTGTATGAAAGAGTTTGATGCGAAAAACACCTTTGCGGCTCATCTGAATGCGGATCATTTTGTAAGATTCTGTGCCGATGATAATATAACGGCGGAGAAATGCTATGAGCATTTTAAAAAATGCTTTGCAGGGTATAATCTGAAAATTCCTATCACCACGCACGTGGGCGTTTACGATTTGTGCGAGGAGGACTGCGATTCGTATACGATGAGCTATAAGGCGCTGCTGGCTCTGCAATCCGAAAAAGGGAATCTCAGAAAACATATCGCATATTATGAAAAAGGCATGATGGATTTTGAAATAGAACATCAGGAGCTTTTAAACGATATTCCGACTGCGATTAAACGTGAGGAATTTGAAGTGTGGTTTCAGCCCAAAATAGATTACAATAAGAAACGCCTGATTGGTGCGGAGGCGCTTGTGCGCTGGCGTCACCCCGAGAAAGGGGTTATATCGCCCGAAAAATTTATTCCTATGCTTGAGCGCAGTGATTATATTGCGGCGGTGGATATGTTTGTCATAGAAAAAACGTGCAGATATATGCGTGAATGGATGGATAAAATATCGGATATACCGATAACCGTTTCGGTTAACCTGTCGAGAAACGATATTTACGACGAGAGTCTGTGCGGTGTGCTGGAACAGCTGACGGAAAAGTATAATATTCCGAAAAACAGCTTAAAGCTTGAAATAACGGAAAGTGTATACATGGACAATCCGGAGGTGTTTATCGAGAGCGTTGACAGGCTCAAACAGAGCGGATTTGTAATCGAAATGGACGATTTCGGTTCGGGATATTCGTCGCTAAATACGTTAAAGGATATAGATATAGACGTTTTAAAACTTGACATGAAATTTCTCTCCGACAGCAACAGAATAGAGAAAAGCAAAACCATTATATCCTCGGTTATAAATATGGCGGAGGCACTGGGACTTCCGGTTATTGCGGAGGGTGTGGAAACAAAGCAGCAGGCGGAAACGCTGCTTTCATACGGCTGCAAATATATGCAGGGTTATTATTTCAGCAAGCCTGTGCCTGCCGAGGATTATGAAAAAATGCTCAGAATGTTTGATAAATTAGATGTAGATTAATACATAAATAAAAGAATCGGACGATAGTGTCGGAGACTTTATTTCGCGTATATTAAGAACAAGCTCCGAACTTATAGGGCGGAGCTTGTTTTTTTGATAGAGGAGGAACACTATGGAAATAAAAGACAGCAGAATTGACGGCGGAAAGGCGTTTGACTGGGGAAAAACATCACAGGATTATGCGAAATTCCGCGACATTTATCCCGATGAATTTTACGAAAAAATAATTGAACGCGGAATAGGCGTAAAAGGGCAGAATATGCTTGACATCGGTACAGGTACGGGTGTAATTCCGCGGAATATGTATAAATACGGTGCAAAATGGATAGGCACGGATATATCGGAAAATCAAATCGAACAGGCAAAACTGCTTTCGCGCGGAATGGATATAGATTATTATGTTTCATCGGCGGAAAATCTGGATTTTCCGGATAATTCGTTTGATGCAATAACGGCGTGTCAGTGCTTTTGGTATTTTAAGCATGAGCAGGTTATACCGCGGCTGTATCGTATGTTAAAGCCGGGCGGCAGGTTTTTGGCACTTTGTATGGAATGGCTGCCGTTTGAGGATAAGATAGCCGGTGAGAGTGAAAAACTGGTGTTAAAGTACAGTCCCGAATGGAGCGGCGCGGGGGAAACGGTCAAACCGATACAAATTCCCGATTGCTATAATGAGAAATTCGATGTGGTTTATCATGATGAATACCGTCTGAAAGTGCATTTTACGCGTGAGAGCTGGAACGGCAGAATGAAAGCGTGCCGTGGGATAGGCGCGTCGCTTTCGGAGGAAAAAATTGCGGAATGGGAGCATGAACATATGCGGATGCTTTCGGAAATTACTTCGAAAGAATTTGATGTCATGCACTTTGCGGCTGTTGCGGAATTAAAAAAGAAATAAACGGAGGGAAAGTCATGAAAAAAATATATGCAATTTTATTGATGTGCGTGCTGACGCTTGCTGCGGCGGTGTCGGTGTCTGCCGAGGGATTGGGCGGTGTGTTTTATGACGGCATAATTCGCAGCGACACAAACGGCAGTGCGTTTTCGTCGGGCGATGATGCAGGAAGTACGGCAGATGTAAACGGTGTGCTGTTTGCGGCGGGAAACAATGTGGAATCGGGCGGAAACTGCAAATATGCAATGAATGCCGGTTACAGCGTACGTTTGAGCGGCAGTACGGAAAATGACGCCTTTCTGGCAGGAAATATAATCAATATTGACGGTGATGTTAAGCGCGATGTGTTTGTTGCCGGAAATGAAATACATATAAGCGGCAAAATAGGGCAGAATCTTTATGCCGCAGGACGTAAGATTATAATAGACGGAGAAATCAGCGGTGATGTGTATCTGAGCGCGGCGGAAATTACGATAGGCGACGGAGCGCTGATTGGCGGAAAGGTACATTACAATGCAGATGCAAAAGCAAACGGAAATTTACTGTCGGGAGCGGAGGTTTACGGCTCCGACAGTTCGGAACGGGAGAAAAACGGCATTGCTGACGCTGTAAGAGGCAAGGTTTTAAGCTGTATCGGCGCTGCTGCACTTGCATTTGTTCTTTTGTGGCTTACACCTGTCTGGGAAACATTGGATAAAAAATATTACGGTGCGCCATTCGGAAAATATGCAAAAACTTTCGGTATCGGTTTCGGTGTGCTTGCGGCAGTGCCTGTTGCGGCGGTTCTGCTTATGATTTCGGCTGCCGGAATCAGGCTTGCGCTTATACTGTTAATGCTTTATGCAGCCGTAATTGCCGCCGCACCTGTTTTTATGGGATTTTTCATCGGCGCATTTGTATGGCGCAAGGCATTTAAAAAGTCCGTATGCTATCCGGCAGAGCTTGCAATCGGTATTGTTATATGGCGTGCGGTAACGTGTATTCCGGTGCTGTCTTTTGCACTTGGCTTGATTGCAGTGCCTTTTGCATTGGGCGTGATTACTCTGCTTTTGGGAAAGAAACGGCAAACGGAAATTTAAAAAGCCTTTTTATGCCGAAAAATGTCGGCTTTAAGACGTATGGAAAGAGCTATAAATTTGTTGACTTTTTTCCATTTAAGTGGTATAATAACCGCAGATATAAATTGCTGTTCGCGGTATTTTGAATGAACAGGAAAAGTGTTTAATCTCGGAAAGGAATGAAAATTATGCAGTTAAAAACCGATGACGCATTGGGTACGGTTTCCGTGTCGAATGCGGTTATAGCAGAGATTGCCGGAACAGTGGCATCGAAATGCTACGGTGTTGTCGGCATGGCGGCGAGAAGCAGAAAGGACGGCATAGTAAGTCTTTTAAAGCCCGACACCGTTACAAAGGGTATAAGCATTTTCGCGCAGGACGACGGCATAACCGTTGAAATGCATATTATTGTCGAATACGGTATAAATATTAATACAACGTGTAAAAGTATAGTTAATCGCGTTCGCTATACTTTGGAAAATCTTATCGGATTAAAAGTCAGCAAGGTCAATGTGCGCGTTGAGGGCGTGCGCGTAGACGAGTAAGGAGTGAGAACTATTAATACACTTGACGGAGAGATTTTTTCGCAGATGATTATTTCGGGTGCGAATAATTTATATAACAACAGGCATACTGTTGACGATTTGAATGTTTTTCCGGTGCCGGACGGAGATACCGGAACAAATATGTCGCTTACAATAACGGCTTTGTCGCGTGAGCTTATGCAGAAACAGCCGTCAACTCTCACAAAAGCGGCAGATATTATGGCTTTTGCGGCTTTAAGAGGTGCGCGCGGAAATTCGGGCGTTATTCTTTCGCAGTTTTTCAGAGGAATTTCAAAGAGCTTAAAGGGCAAACAGACGTGTGTGGGAACGGAGCTTGCAATGGCGCTTATGGAGGGTTCGTCTGCGGCGTATAAGGCGGTAATGAAGCCGACAGAAGGAACAATTCTTACGGTTGCACGCGAGGCGGCGGCAGGCGCACAACTCTCGGCAGGCGCAGGCGGAAGTATACTTGAAATTATAGAAAACGCTGTTTCACGCGGAAATGCCGCACTTGCAAAAACTCCCGATCAACTGCCGGCACTGAAACAGGCAGGTGTCGTAGATGCGGGCGGTCAGGGCTGGATGTTTGTTCTTGAAGGTTCTTTGGCATATTTGAAGAACGGCATCATCATTGAGCGTGAGGACGGCACGGAAACCGCGGCAAGCGTTCCGGTACAGCATAAAGCGCAGGAATCGGTAAAAACAGAGGATATAAAATTTGCTTATTGTACCGAGTTTATTGTGGAAAAGAAGTCAAAAGGCTTGCCGGTGGAGAATTTCAGAAATGCGATTGCGCCAAAGGGCGATTGTATGCTGGTAATAGACGACGATGAAATAGTAAAAGTACATATCCACACCAATCATCCCGGATTTGTACTTGAAGAAGCGGTAAAGCTGGGCGAGATGATTAATCTTAAAATCGATAACATGAAGCATCAGCACAACTCGATTATAAACGAGGAAGCCGCAAAGGTTGAAGAAGTGAAAGAAACACCCAAAGCTGCTCCGCGTAAAAAGACAGCTGTTAAGGAAACGGGCTTTGTGGCAGTCGGCGCAGGCAGAAATTTCATAAAAATATTAAAGGACTTGGGTGTTGATAAGGTCATAGAGGGCGGACAGACAATGAACCCTTCAACAGACGATATTTTAAGGGCAGTTGATCGTGTAAAGGCTAAAACGGTTTATGTGTTCCCGAACAATAAGAATATTGTTATGGCAGCAAACCAGGCGGCGGAATTGGCAGAGGGCAAAACGGTAATCGTGATACCTACAAAAAATATTCCCCAGTGCATAAGTGCGATTATGTCATTTAACGACAAGAGAACGCCGGAAGAAAACGAAAAGTCAATGAACAGCGCGGCAAAACGGGTTAAAGCCGGACAGGTGACATATGCGGTGCGTGATACGGAAATAAACGGAAATAAAATCTCAAAAGACGATATTCTCGGTATGTGTGAGGATGAAATTTCCATTATAGGCAAGAATAGGGAAAAGGTTCTTGAAGCCGTTGCCGATGATTTGATTGACGAGGACACGGAGTATGTTACTGTGTACTACGGAAAAGAAGTTAAAAAGGCACAGGCAGAGGCAGCTGCAAAGGCAATTGAAGAAAAATATGCCGACGATGAGATAGAGGTTTCCGTAAAAAGCGGAGGACAACCGGTATACTACTACATCATAAGCGCTGAGTAGGGGCGGCTGTAAGTGTAAAAAAGTATAATACCGAAATGTACAATAAAGAGGCTGTACCTTTAAACAGCCTCTTTATTGTACGGAAAGGCAAGCTGATGAAAGAGGATAAAGATATACGCTATCTGAAAGGCGTCGGTGAAAAGCGGGCGGAGCTTTTCAACAAAAAGGGTATATACACTGTTTCGGATTTACTCTATTTTTTTCCGCGTGCTTATGAGGACAGAAGCAGGATTAAAAGCATAGACGAGTGCGAAAACGGCGAAAGCGTATGTGTAAAAGTTAAAGTATATTCGCCTGTTACGGAGCGGCGTTTTCGCCGTAACATGGCTATATACAATATGACCGTAACGGATGATTCGGGCGTTATGAATATTGTGTGGTATAATAATCGGTACGTAAAGGACGCATTTCATATCGGTGAGGAGTACATTATGTACGGCAAAGTGAGCTTTAACCGATTTAAAGCGGAAATGGTAAATCCCGTATTTGAAAAAGCCGGAAACGGCAAATTCACCGGAAAAATTGTGCCGCTTTATCCTCTGACGGGAGGACTTAACCAAAAGAATGTGCAGTCGGCTATGGCGCTTGCGCTTGACGCGGCAGGAACAATGGAGGAATATATCCCCGATTCAATACGTGAAAAATACGGACTGGCGGAAATTAATTTTGCGATGCGGAGCATTCATTTTCCGGCAAGTTTTGAAGATTACAGTATGGCGCGGCGCAGATTTGTATTTGAAGAACTGCTTGTTCTGCAATTGGCGCTGATGTCGAGAAAACGGAGCAATACAGCGGCAGACGGATTTATTTTCAAGAATGCCGCTTGTGTGAGCAGTTTTACATCGTCTTTGCCGTTTTCACTCACAAATGCGCAGAAGCGTACTGTTGCAGAGATAATAAGCGATTGTACAAGCGGAAAAATGATGAATCGGCTTGTTCAGGGAGACGTGGGCAGCGGAAAAACAGCTGTTGCGGCGGCGGCGATATACATGGCGGTGAAAAACGGGTACCAGGCGGCGATGATGGCGCCGACGGAAATCCTTGCAAAACAGCACGCCGAAACTCTGGAAAGCTTTTTTAAAGGCAGCGGAATAAATGTGGCGCTGCTTACGGGAAGTATGAGCGCGGCTGAAAAACGCGCGGCTTATAAAAAGCTTTCAAGCGGTGAGGCGGACGTGGCGGTTGGAACTCATGCGCTGATACAGGAAAAAACGGAATTTAAAAAGCTTGCGCTTGCCGTAGCGGATGAACAGCACCGTTTTGGTGTGGAGCAGAGGGCAAAGCTTGCGGCAAAGGGCATGAATCCGCATATGCTGATTATGTCTGCAACACCTATTCCGCGCACGCTGGCGCTGATACTGTACGGCGACTTGAATGTTTCGGTAATAGATGAGCTGCCGCCCGGGCGCAAAGAGGTAAAAACGTATGCCGTGGGCGAAAATATGCGAAAACGCATTATGGCTTTTATCGAAAAAAATGTCAAGGAGGGTACACAGGCGTATGTTGTGTGTCCGTTGGTTGAAGAAACGGAAAAAAGCGATTTAAAGAATGCGGAGGAACTGTCGGAAAAATTAAGCGGCATATTTCCCGAATTTAATATCGGTCTGGTTCACGGAAAAATGAAACCTAAAATTAAGGAAGAAATCATGGAGCAATTTGTTTCGGGCGAAATTGATATTCTTGTTTCCACGACCGTTATTGAGGTGGGTGTGAACGTGCCGAATGCCAATTTAATGGTTATAGAAAATGCCGAGCGTTTCGGACTTTCGCAGCTGCATCAGCTGCGCGGCCGCGTGGGACGCGGCAAAAAACAGGCGTATTGCGTGCTCTTTTGCCATGGTAGTAATCAGGTTACGAAAAAGAGAATGGAAACCATGTGCATATCAAATGACGGATTTTATATAAGCGAGCAGGATTTAAAGCTGCGCGGTCCGGGCGACTTCTTCGGCACACGTCAGCACGGCTTGCCGGAAATGAAAATTGCAAATCTGTTTGAAGATCAGGATATTCTGGCGGAGGTGCAGTCGGCGGTACGGGATATTAACGCAGCGGGCGGACTTGATAATCCCCAATATGCACTTTTAAAACAACGCTGCCGCAGACTGGCATCGGAGGAAATAGCGCTTAACTGATTTTTTTGGAATAAATTACATTTAATAATTTTTAACAATCGGGATAAATTAAATACAGGTAAAGCGGGAAAACAACGCTGACCGTAGATTAATTATTCTGAAAGGAAGTTATTAAAATGTCAAAAAGCAAAAAGGCAGCTCTTGAGCAGTTCAAAATGGAAGCCGCACAGGAAGTCGGCGTAACGATGGGCAGCAGCTATAACGGCGACCTTACCGCTAAGCAGGCAGGCTCAATCGGCGGCAGAATGGTAAAGAAAATGGTTGAAGAATTTGAAAAGAACCATAAGTAAAGTGCATAACGTATAAAACACATCCGACGGGGGTACAAAATACCGCGTCGGGTGTGTTTTATTTTACGTTTATTTATTTTCGGTGAGCAAAGACTTTGATCTATACTTCGCCTGCGTCGCAAGACCGCCGCGGATATGTCTTTCCGCCTTGTTCACTTCAAGCACCTTTTGTACATCACGGTACAGCGACGGGTTTATTTTTGCCAGGCGTTCATGTACGTCTTTATGTACGGTAGACTTGGAAACATTAAACACCTTTGCGGCGCTTCTTACCGTAGCATTGTTATCGATTATGTACTGTGCAAGCTCGGCAGCGCGCTGCTCAATATAGTCTTTCATTATCTTACCTCCACCTTTTTTGTACATTCTATGAAAAAAGGCGGGGGATTATGATTTAAAATCTGTTAAAGAAAAGAAAATATTTCAGACATCTATAAAATACGGGCAAATATCCTCATATTGTCCGTTTTTCAGCCTGAATCCGTTCGGAATCGTTCCGAGCTGCTTAAAACCTATGCGTTCATACAGATGACGCGCATGAACGTTTGTTGCCACGACGGCGTTAAACTGCAAAACCCTAAACCCTATATCATGTGCCTGTTTTATGCAGTCAAGCACAAGCTTTTCGCCTATATGCAAGCCGCGGCTTGACGATGATACGGCATAGCTTGCGTTGCATATATGTCCGCATCTGCCGACATTGTTCGGGTGCAGTATGTACATACCGAAAATTTTGCCTGCATTATCACACGCAACACCGCAATAGCTTTGTGCGGCAAAAAATTCTTTTGCGCCATCTTCCGTAAGACACTCCTCCTGCGGAAAGGCAATTCCCTCCTCAACCACTTCGTTCCAGATTTCAGCCATGGCTGAAACGTCATGTTCGTTATATCGGCGTATTTCGATACTGTTCATTTCAAAAATCAGTCCTTTCCGACATTATTTATGATAACTTTCGTTATGATTAATTTTAAAAGCGCGGTAAATCTGCTCGATAAGCACAACGCGCATAAGCTGATGCGGCAAAGTCATTCTGCCGAAGCTCAGTTTAAGGTCTGCACGCTTTTTAACCTCATCGGACAGGCCGAGCGAACCGCCTATAATAAAATAAAGATTAGAACCGTTCATCATAAAACGCTCTGTTTGTCCGGCAAGCTGTTCGCTTGTAAGTTCGGTACCCTCGATGCACAAAGCAATGACGCTGCCGTTGTTTTTCAGCTTTGACAAAATAGCCAGTCCCTCTTTATTTTTTATATTCTCGATTTCCTTTTCGGAGGCGTTATCGGGGATTTTTTCGTCAGGAACCTCGATTATTTCAAGCTTGGTAAAGCGCGACAGCCGCTTTTTGTATTCGTCCGACGCGGCAGTGAAATATTTTTCCTTAACCTTGCCTACGCAAATAATGCTTATGTTCATTTTTCAAACCTCGTAACGCTGTATCTGTCCGCAACCTGCAATGTAACGTCCTTTCCGACTTTCACACCTGCGCCAGTGAGCATATTAAAGGTTTCCATTACGGCAATTTCGGGACGGTTGTTATGCTCGCTTAAATGCCCGAGCATAATGTGCCGTGTGCCGTGTTCGGTCAGTTCAAGCGCTGTCTGCGCGGCGCTTTTGTTTGACAAATGTCCCACATCACTCAAAATTCTGCGCTTTAACGGGTACGGATACGGTCCTATGCGCAGCAGCTCGACATCATGGTTTGATTCAAGAATTATATCCGAGCAGCCGCAAAGGTGCGATTTTATGTACTCGTTCATACATCCGATGTCTGTTGCGACGGCAAATTTTTCGTTTCCTACGCAAAAGCAGTATCCGACGGGTGCGGCGGCGTCATGGGGAATTGCAAACGGTGTTATTCCTATATCACCGATTTCAAAGTCATTGTCCGGCGAAACCGTTTTTATCTGCGAATCTGTCAGATTGCCTATATTCATAGCCTTGTGTGTGGGAGCGGTAGCATATACGGGAATACCGTATTTCCGCGCAATTATGCCTGCTCCGCGCACATGGTCGGAATGTTCGTGAGTAATCAGCATTGCAGAAATGCTCTGCGGCATAATATCTGCCGCCTTTAAAGCTTCTTCAAGCTTTTTCCCGGATGTTCCGCAGTCAACCAGTATATTTGTTTTTCTGCTCACAAGCAATGAAGAATTGCCTGTTGAGCCGCTTATAAGTGAAATAAGTTCAGCCATAAAAACTCCGTAAATAAACAGGACTGCTAACAGCAGCCCCGTTGTATAATCAATCGTAAATATCATCAATAACGGTAACTCTGTGAATATCTCCGCCAAGACGTATGAATTTTTCTTCAAAATTTTCATAGCCGCGGTCGATATGGTAAATATCCGTTATTTCGGTCATGCCGTCCGCCATCAGACCGGCTATAATCATAGCCGCGCCTGCGCGCAGATCGGTAGCTTTGACGTGAGAGCCGGAAAGCTTCTCAACGCCGTCTATAATTGCAAGCTTGCCCTCAACGCGAATGTTTGCGCCCATACGTTTAAGCTCGTTTACATATCTGAAACGGTTGTCCCAAACGCCTTCACGCGCCGTACTCGTCCCGGGAACGGTACTCAAAAACGTAACAAGCTGCGGCTGCATATCGGTCGGATAACCGGGGTAGGGCATAGCAATAAAGTTCACATGACGGAATTGCTGCCCGTCCTCTACCCAAACCCGAACGCTGTCCGTGCCATTTTCAACCCTGACGCCCGCCTCGATAAGCTTTGCCGATATAATGTCAAGATGCCTGGGGATAACGTTTTTAAGAACTATATCACCGCGCGTAGCCGCTGCCGCTATCATAAACGTACCGGCTTCAATCTGGTCGGGGATTATTGTATATACTCCGCCGTGCAGTGATTTTGTTCCGCGTATTTTAATTGTATCGGTACCGGCGCCGCGTATGCTTGCGCCCATGTTGTTGAGAAAGTTTGCCAAATCAACAATATGCGGTTCTTTCGCCGCATTTTCAATAACCGTCATGCCGTCCGCCTTCACTGCGGCAAGCACCGCATTAACGGTAGCGCCTACCGTCACAACGTCAAAGAAAATATTTCCGCCCGTAAGAGTTTCCGCTTTGCCGTTAATCATACCGCGTGACAAATCAACCTCTGCGCCGAGAGCCTCAAAGCTTTTCACGTGCTGGTCAATCGGACGCGTGCCGAAATCGCAGCCGCCCGGAGGATCAACGCTGAAACGATGAAATCTTCCCAAAAGCGCACCCATAAGATAGCTCGAACCGCGCATTTTGCGTGTAAGCTCTCCCAGCGGTGTATACGAATTGACGTTTGTACAATCTATTTCCACAGTATTTTTGTCAATATAATTAACCTCGGCATTAAGATTTTCGAGTATTTTCAAAAAAAGCTTAACATCTTTTATATCCGGCAGATTTTCTATTCTGCATTTGCCGTCCACAAGCAGACAAGCGGGAAGTATTGCAACCGCCGCATTCTTTGCGCCGCTGACCGATACCTCGCCGCAAAGACGGTTGCCTCCTTTTATTAAGAGTTTATCCAAATCAGGTACACCCCTTTTAAGTAATATTCCGTGCCTACATTATTATCTGTATTATCTGTCAATTAATTATAACAGATAACGACCGAAATTGCAAAGAAAAATTACTAAAAATTATAAAATGTAAATTAATTGTAAGGTTTATATGCAAAACATGAAAAAAACAGCCTGCAAGCAAGCTGTTTACAATCATTAACTACGATCAAACCGCACGCTCAACTTTACCCGAACGCAGGCAGCGTGTGCAAACATGAACCGATTTAACGGAACCGTTAACAACAGCCTTAACCTTTTTGATATTCGGTTTCCAAGCTCTGTTTGATCTTCTGTGTGAATGAGACATCTTTATACCGAAAGTAACGCCTTTTCCGCAAATATCACATTTAGCCATCTCTAACACCTCCTGAACGTATCTAATAAAACATCAAGAAATATTTTACCACAGTGTAAAGAATTTTGCAAGTGTTTTACGAAAAAAAAATGAATTTTTTTAAATTTTTTTGGAATTTATCTTTTTTTAACGGATAATTATAATAATATTTCGGAAAAATTGTATATAAGTTGTAGATTTTTATTGAAAATTTGCTCGGAATAGGATATAATATAAAATGATATACCTATGCGAAAGGACATGATACGGTTATGTATGAAGGTGGATTTACAATACCTGTCACGAAAATGATAGAGGAATTTGAACTTGAAATAATTTATGAAGCAAGCGATATGGATTCCATACTTATAGGAACCTCGGATATAAACAGACCGGGTTTGCAGATGGCAGGATTTTTTGATTATTTTGACGATCAGCGTATACAGGTGATGGGGAAGGTAGAATTTACATACCTTGAACAATTCGGCACAGACGAACGTGAAAAGCGGCTTGACACCTTTTTTGCGCATCCGTTCCCGGTGCTTGTAATAACGCGCGGTCAGCAGGTTTTGCCGGAGATGATTGAGCTGGCGGAAAAATACGGGAGAACGCTTTTAAGAACGGAATTGGGCACCTCGGAGTTCATGAGTGCGCTCATACGTTATCTTAATGTGCAGATTGCGCCCAGGCGTACAAGACACGGCGTTTTGGTCGAGGTATACGGCGAGGGTATTCTGATAATGGGCGAAAGCGGCGTCGGCAAAAGCGAAACGGCGATTGAGCTTGTAAAGCGCGGACATCGGCTTGTTGCGGACGATGCTGTTGAGATAAAGCGTGTTTCGGATAAAACGCTTGTCGGAACATCACCGGAGATTATACGTCATTTTGTCGAGTTAAGAGGTATAGGTATAATTGACGTAAAGGAAATTTTCGGTATAGGCGCGGTTAAGGATACGGAAAGCATTGATATGATAATACATCTCGAACCGTGGGTGGACGGACGAAATTACGACAGACTCGGAATGGTGGACGAATACACGAATATAATGGGAATAAACGTTCCCTCGCTCACGATTCCCGTAAAGCTTGGACGAAACCTTGCGGTTATAGTCGAAGTTGCCGCAATGAATAACAGACAGAAACGTATGGGCTACAATGCGGCGGTTGAACTTAATAACCGTCTGCTGCGCCATATGGAGGAACAGCTTAAAGGTTAAGAAAGGGAGATTGACATATGCGGATAAAGCTTGATACACACACTCACACAATAGCCTCCACTCATGCTTACAGCACAGTGCTTGAAATGGCAAAAATGGCGGCGGAACGCGGTCTGGAAGCGATTGCAGTGACAGATCACGGCGTTGCAATGGAGGATGCGCCGGACGCATGGCATTTTGATAATTTAAAAAACATTCCGCGTGATATATGCGGTGTGAAGATACTTTACGGCGTGGAGGCGAATATACTTGATCTTGACGGCAGTCTGGATATGAAGCCGGAGCTTATGAAAAAGCTTGATGTGGTAAACGCAAGCATACACGCACCGTGTTATGCGGCAAAAGATGCCGAAGATCACACAAGCGCATACGAAGCGGTTGTAAAAAATCCGTATGTCGATATAATCTGCCACAGCGGTTCACCGCAGTATTCGTACGATTATGAAAAAATAGTAAAGCTGGCAAAAGAGCATCATAAGCTTATGGAAATAAATAACCACACATTCTATGTACGGAAAAAAAGCATTGACAATTGCCGTAAAATCGCAGAATTGTGCAAAAAACACGGCGTGGGAATAGTGGTGTCGTCGGACGCGCATATATGCTTCGATTTAGGAATTTACGACAGAGCGTTCAAAATGCTTGATGAAATATCGTTTCCGGAGGAACTTATAATGAACAGGGATTTGGAAACCTTTGAGAATTTTATGTCGGAACGCAAAAAGCTGTTTACATGGACACTTGACGGCTGAATGAAAGGAATTTATGTATGATTGACAGAGAAAGCTTTTTAAAGGTATCGGCAAATGTTTTGTTTGACGAGCCGATGAAGCTGCACACTTCATTTAAAATCGGGGGCAATGCCGATGTTTTTATAAGTGTATCGGATATTGACGAGATAAAAGCGGTAGTCGGCCTTTGCAAAAAAGAAGGTGTTCCGTATATGATAATGGGTAACGGAACAAATATGCTTGTCGGTGACGGCGGCATACGCGGTGCGGTGATACAGCTGCGCGGCGGCTTGCAGGAATATTCGGTTGCCGGCGAAACAGTAACGGTGCAGTCGGGGATTTTAATGTCAAAGCTGGCAAGCGTTCTGATGCGCGAGGGTTTGTCGGGCTTTGAGGCTCTTTCGGGAATCCCGGGAACTCTCGGCGGCGGAATTTATATGAATGCCGGTGCATACGGCAGTGAAATCAAGGACGTTGTAAAAGAGGTTACGTATATAACGCCGGACGGAGAAGTAAAAACCTCGTGCGCGGACGAACTGGATTTTTCGTACAGGCACAGTATGTTCTGCGGAGGAAAATATATAATTTTGTCGGCAGTTCTGAAGCTTAAAAAGGGTGAAAAAGACAAAATCAAGGCGGAAACGGACGAATATAACAGGCGCAGATGCGAAAAGCAGCCGCTTAATATGCCGTCTGCCGGAAGCACCTTTAAACGCCCCGAGGGATATTTTGCCGGTAAGCTGATTCAGGACGCGGGGCTTATGGGATATACCGTCGGCGGTGCACAGGTGAGCGAAAAACACGCGGGATTTGTGGTAAACTGCGGAGGTGCGACAGCAAAAGACGTGACAGAACTTATAGAATATATAAAAAATACGGTAAAAGAGAAATCCGGCGTGGAACTTGTGCCGGAAATACGGTTGATAGGAGAAAAATAATGCAGTTTACGGTGGTTACGGGAATGTCCGGTTCGGGGAAAACGCGTGTAATACGCTTTCTTGAAGATATGGGATATTTCTGTATAGATAATATGCCGCCGATGCTGATACCTAAATTTGCTGAAATGCTGGTATCGGCAAACGGTAAATTCAATAACGTCGCACTGGTTATAGATGTGCGCGTCGGAGAGATGATAAACGAACTTGTGGAGCAGATAAATATTCTGCGCGCAAAAGGCTATGATGTTCATATACTGTTCCTTAATGCCGACGATGAAACACTTGTGAAACGCTATAAGGAAACAAGGCGTTCGCACCCGATATACAATCCCGACGGACTTCTGGCGTCAATACGCCAGGAGCGGGGTATGCTTGAAAAGCTTTTGGGTAAGGCGGATTATGTGATAGATACGTCAAATCTTACCAACGGCGAGCTTTTGGAGGAATTGAAAGAGGTATACTGCCATGATGCAAACAGGCGCATACGCATAAACGTTATGGCGTTTGGGTTCAAGTACGGAATGCCTTTGGACGCAGATCTGGTATTTGATGTCCGCTGTTTCCCTAATCCGTTTTATATAGAGGAATTGAAGTATAAAACCGGAAACGATAAAGAGGTACAGGATTATGTTATGAGCTTTCCGACATCGATTGAGTTTATGAATAAGCTTAATCAGATGATGGAGTTTCTTATTCCTCTGTATGAAGAAGAAGGAAAAACATCGCTTACGGTTGCGGTAGGCTGTACGGGCGGGAAGCATAGAAGTGTTACAATGACAAATAAGCTTGCGGAGCATTTAAAGGAAAAGGGCTTCGACGTGAGCGCAAGCTATCGTGATATAGGAAAAGAATAAGCTATGAGAAATAAAAAGACAGTGGTAATCGGCGGCGGAACCGGACTGTCCACCATGCTTGAGGGTTTAAAGCTTTATACCGATAAAATAACGGCGATCGTTACGGTTGCCGATGACGGCGGTTCGTCGGGACGATTGAGAAAGGATTTTAAAATGCCGCCTCCGGGTGATGTAAGGCACTGCATAGGTGCGCTGGCACAGGTAAGTCCGGTTATGAAAGAGCTGATTAATTTTCGCTTTTCGGACGGAGAAATGAAAGGACACAGCTGGGGCAACATAACGCTTGCGGCGCTTAACGAAATGTCCGAAAGCTTTGAGGACGCGGTACGCAAATTCAATAAGCTTATGGGAGTTACGGGAATGGTGTATCCTGTGGCGAATGAGCCGCTGACGCTCAGTGCAAAGCTGGCGGACGGAACGGTGATTGTGGGAGAATCAATCATCGGCAGTGCAAGACAAGGCGAGGGAAAGGAAATACAAGAGGTTTACATAACACCGGAAAACCCCAAGCCGGTCGAGGGCGCACTGCGTGCGGTTGCGGAGGCGGATATAATAGTTATCGGGCCGGGAAGCCTTTATACAAGTATAATTCCGAATCTTCTTGTCGGAGGAATTGCCGATGAAATCCGCAAAAGCAAGGCGGTAAAGCTTTATGTGTGCAATATTATGACTCAGCCGGGCGAAACCGACGGATATGACGCATACCGTCATCTTGAAACGGTGGAAAAATATTCGTATAAGGGCATTGCGGACGCTATGATTGTAAACGGCGCAGGTTTGCCACAGTCGCTTGAAGAAGCGTATGCGCTTGAGGACGCATATGCGGTTCACTGCGACGGCTGCCGTGAAGGTGTAAACGTTGTCCGCGAAAATCTGATACTTGTAAAGGACGGAAAAATACGTCACAATTTTATAAAGCTTGCAAGGCTGATAATGTATATAGGTAATAAGTAGCACATTCTATTGGGAAAGGAATGATTACAGAAGATGTCTTTTGCATCGGAAATAAAGAAAAAACTATGCGAAACCGATATACAGTGTGAGAAATGCCGCATAGCGGAAATTGCCGGAATGCTTAGATTTTCCGGCTCATGCAGAGATATGGGAATCAGATTCGTAACGGAAAACGAATGTGCGGCGAAAAGGCTGTATGAGGATATAAAGGAAGCGTTCGGCATAGAAATGCAGCCGGAGCATGGGCTAAAGGCGTATACGTTTTTTACCGAAAGCCGAATTGTGACGGATAATATATGCGAATGTATAAACGGCGATGTTGTGCCGTTTGCCTGCTGCCGCGCGTCATATGTAAGAGGTGCGTTTCTGGGCGGCGGTTCGATAAGCGATCCGCAGAAAAGCTATCATCTTGAATTCGGCACGAAAAGCCGCAGCGAGGCTGATTTTCTGATACAGCTTCTGACGGGAGAGGGCTTTTCGCCGAAGATAACGGAGCGCAAGGGAAAATATGTGGTTTATATTAAGGAATGTGAGCAGATTGCGGACATTCTCGGATATATCGGCGCAGGGTACGGCACGCTTGAAATGTTCACCGTTCAAGTGGAAAAACAGCTGAAAAATGATATAAACAGGCGCGTTAACTGCGAAAATGCCAATACCGATAAAATGGTCACGGCGGCAAGCCGTCAGATGGCGGCAATTAACAAGCTGAAAAAAAACGGCGAGTGGGAAAATCTTCCCGAAACACTGCGTGAAATAGGAAAATTAAGAGAAGAAAATCCAGATGTGAGCTTAAAGGAGCTTGGGCAGATGCTTAATCCTCCGATCGGAAAATCGGGAGTAAATCACAGACTTAACAGGATTATGGAGCTGGCAGAGGGATAATAAAACTACGGAAAAGAGAAGGGAACGGTATGAAATTTTGTCATCTTCATACGCATACGGAATACAGTCTGCTTGACGGCGAGGCGAGCATAAAAAAGCTTGTGGCGCGCGTCAGGGAGCTTGGTATGGATTCGTGCGCGATAACGGATCACGGCAATATGTACGGAGCGGCGGATTTCTGGCGCGAATGTAAGGCGCAGGGCATACACCCCGTAATCGGCTGTGAGGTATATGTTGCGCCGCGCACGAGGTTTGACAAGGTATACGATATAGACAACAAAACAAGCCATCTGATACTTCTTGCGGAAAATCAGACAGGCTACAAAAATCTGATATATATGGTGAGTATGGGTTATATCGACGGCTTTTACTACAAGCCGCGAATTGATTTCGATTTGCTCAAAGAACATCATGAGGGAATTATAGCTCTTAGCGCCTGCCTTGCAGGAGAAATTCCGAAGCGGCTTGTAAACGGCGATTATGAGGGCGCAAAAGAGATTGCCGAGCGTTATATTTCCGTACTCGGAAAGGACAATTATTTTATTGAAATTCAGGATCACGGCATAGCGGAGCAGAAAAAAATCATTCCGAATCTGATAAAGCTGAGTGAAGAAACGGGAGTCGGACTTGTTGCGACAAACGATATACACTATCTCAAAAAAGAGGATGCACTGTACCAGGACGTGCTTATGTGTATTCAAATGGAAAAAACGGTTGACGACCCTAACAGAATGAGCTTTGAAACGGAGGAATTTTACATAAAATCCCCCGAAGAAATGGCGGAGCTGTTTTCGTATGCGCCGTCCGCTTTGGAAAATACGGAAAAAATAGCAAAGAGGTGCAATGTTGAATTTGATTTTAATTCACAGCATTTGCCCTCGTTTGACGTGCCGGACGGCAAGGAGGCGTTTGAATATCTTCACGAGCTGTGCTTTGACGGACTTGAAAAACGCTATAAAAATCCGTCCGAAGAATTAAGAGAACGACTGGAATACGAACTTGGCGTTATAAAAAACATGGGATTTGTGGATTATTTCCTTATAGTCCGTGATTTCATTCACTTTGCGAGAACTCACGGCGTGAGCGTGGGGCCGGGCAGAGGAAGTGCGGCAGGAAGCCTTGTTTCGTATTGTCTGGAAATAACCTCGATTGACCCGATAAGATACGGACTTATTTTTGAAAGATTTTTAAATCCGGAGCGAGTGAGTATGCCGGATATTGATATAGATTTTGCGCCGGAGGGCAGACAAAAGGTTATCGATTATGTGGTGGAAAAATACGGCGAAAAGCAGGTTGCGCAGATTGTAACGTTCGGTACGATGAAAGCAAAGCTTGCGGTGCGCGACGTCGGACGCGCTTTGAATATCCCCTACGGCGACGTGGACAGGGTGGCAAAGCTTATTCCGAACGATTTGAAAATGACGATTGACAAAGCGCTTGATTTGTCAAAGGAATTAAAGGAAATGTATGATTCCGACAGCACTATAAAGCGTCTTATCGACATTTCGCGTGCGTTGGAGGGACTTCCGCGGCACGCCTCGACGCACGCTGCCGGAGTTGTTATCACGAGTGAGCCGATAGTGAGTTATCTGCCGCTGACGCTTAATAAGGAAAATTTTATCACGACTCAGTTTACAAAGGACACCGTGGAAAGTCTCGGACTTCTCAAAATGGACTTTCTGGGACTGAGAAACCTTACGGTTATCGATAATGCGGTAAATATTATCGAAAAAACAAGAGGGATAAAAATAGATATAAACGACATAGACTATGACAGGGAGGAAGTGTTTGAGCTTATTTCCTCCGGAAACACTGACGGAGTATTTCAGCTTGAAAGCGCAGGAATGCAGTCGTTTATGACGGAACTTAAACCCGACTCGATAGAAGACGTTATAGCCGGAATTTCGCTTTACCGTCCCGGACCTATGGATCAGATTCCGCGTTATATAAGCAACAAGAAAAATCCCGATAAAATTACCTATAAGCATCCGCTTTTGGAGGACATTCTTAAAATGACCTACGGCTGTATTGTTTACCAGGAGCAGGTGCTTGAAATAGTGCGTGTGCTTGCGGGATATTCGCTCGGCAAGGCGGATCAGCTGCGGCGAATTATAAGCAAGAAAAAAACCGATCAGATGAAGATTGAACGCAAAAACTTCATTTACGGCTCCGATGACGGCAGTATAAAAGGATGTATCAAAAACGGAATAGACGAACAGACCGCAATTGCAATTTTTGATGAAATAAACGATTTTGCCAGCTACGCATTTAATAAATCCCATGCGGCGGCATATGCGTTTGTGGCGTATCAGACGGCATATTTAAAGACGTTTTATCCTGTGGAATACATGGCTTCGCTGATTTCAAGCGTGGACGATACGGATAAGATAAACCACTATATAAATAACTGCCGTGAAATGGGAATAGACCGTCTGCCGCCGGATGTAAACAAGAGCGAGGACAGTTTTACTGTTGAGGGTAACGGCATACGTTTCGGACTTTCGGCGGTAAAAAACGTCGGACGCGGACTTATCTTAAATCTTGTAAATGAACGCGAAAGAAACGGGCAGTTTAAAAGCTTTTCGGATTTTATCGACAGAATGGCGAGCGAGGACATGAACCGACGCGCACTTGAAAGTCTGATTTACAGCGGCGCTTTTGACTCCATGGGTATAAAACGTTCGCAGCTGCTTGCCGTATATGAGCGCGCGCTTGCCGGAACGGTCAGAAATGCGCGTGAAAATGTTGCCGGTCAGATTTCGCTGTTTGAATCGGCTGCGGAAGAAAAAAGCGAAATGGAATTTCCCGATATTGACGAAATGGACGTGCGCACAAAGCTGCGTCATGAAAAAGAATCGACAGGAATGTATTTTACGGGGCATCCCATGGAAGAATATAAAGATAAGGTAAAAATGCTTTCAAAATATAACATAGGCAATATCCTCGAATCGGTGCGCAAGGACGAAAACGGTATGTATCATACTGCCGGCGACGGACTTAAAGATAACGACACGGTTGTTATCTGTGCGCTTGTGGAGACGAGAAAAAACAAAACTACGCGTTCAAATGCGCAAATGGCGTTTGTAACGCTTGAGGATTCCTACGGAAGCGTTGAGTGCATAGTTTTCCCGAAAGTCCTGACTAAGTATTCGTCCGTGTTCGACGAAAATAACGTGGTTGTCGTGCGCGGCAGAGTCAGCATCCGCGAGGACGAAGCGCCTAAGCTTTTGTGCGAAACAGCGGAAAATATTGACGATGCGGTCGATAAGGCGGCTGTTTCAAAGCCGAAACGGCTTTACATAAAGCTTGAAAAAAAAGATGAAGAAACCTTAAAACGCGTACAGGAGGCATTGGCTCCATATCAGGGAGATACCGAGGTAAGGCTGTTTTTTGAGGACACGCAGAAGGTCACGGCGGTTCCGAGAAGAATGTGGTTTAACAATGTTCCGTCGGCCGTTGAGGACTTGGAAAGTATTTTCGGTTCGGAGAATGTAAAGGTCAAGTAAAAATGTTGTGAAAATAACCAAAATACAGATGGTATAAAACAATATTTTTTTGTCAAATTCTACTTGAAATTTTTCTGAAAATAGTATACAATATAATATAGCCAAGAAGGCGTAAAAATTATATTAATTGTTGAAACGGCGGGCCTGCCGCCTGCGGAGGAAAGAAAAATACTATGTGGACGGTTGTTTATGTGTCTCAGGAGGAGCGTCCGGCAAAAAAGCTTGCCGAGATATTAAAGGAACGTAAGATTATATCACGTATAAGACGTATCGGCGGCGGAGAGGGAAAGCCCGGATTTGAAGTACTTGTGCCGAAGACTGAGGTTGATGATGCACAGAATATTATAATTGATAACGAACTTTTTTAAAACATAGGAGGACTAAAAAATGGAAACAAGGAAGATTAAGAAAATCGGCGTACTGACAAGCGGCGGCGACGCACCCGGAATGAATGCCGCAATAAGAGCGGTTGTAAGAACGGGTACTTATTACGGTATTAAAGTAATGGGTATACAACAGGGGTATGTAGGACTTATAAATAATTACATGGAGGAGTTGGGCCCGCGTTCCGTATCGGAAACGCTTCAAAGGGGCGGAACAATTCTGCAAACGGCAAGATGTCTTGAATTTAAGACGCCGGAGGGTCAGAAAAAAGGATATAAAATTGCAAAGAGCGTAGGTCTTGACGGACTTATCGTAATCGGAGGAGACGGTTCATTCAAGGGCGCCATGGCTATGTGCAAGCTTGGTCTGCCGACAATCGCAATGCCCGGAACAATCGATAACGACATAAGCTGCTCGGACTATACGATAGGCTATGATACTTGTCTTAATACGGTTATAGAAAACGTTGATAAAATCAGAGATACGGCTACAAGTCATAACCGTTGCTCAATAATTGAAGTTATGGGAAGAAATGCAGGATATATCGCACTTGAAGCAGGTATTGCCTGCGGTGCGGAGGTTATTCTTGTACCGGAGAAAAAATGGAGCTTTGACGAAGACGTTCTTCGTACGGTTCTCGAATCGAAGGCAAGAGGTAAAAAGCATACAATCATCATTGTTGCCGAGGGAATAGGCGGCGTTGTTGATATGGCTAAGGAAATCGAAACAAAAACGGGAATAGAAACGCGCTGGACGATTCTCGGTCACGTACAGAGGGGCGGCAGTCCAAGTGTAAGAGACAGAGTAACCGCAAGCGAAATGGGTGCAAAATGCGTTGAGCTTTTGCTTGAAGGAAAGGAAAACAGAATCGTTAGAGTTAAGGACGGAAAGGTCTGTGACATAGATATTGCCGAGGGTCTGGCGATGAAAAAGACTCTCCCCGAAAGTCTTGTGGAACTGGTTAAAAAATTAACAGTATAATTCATAGGTTTGCCGATTCGGCACAGAATGTAAAAATATAAGTTTTATAGAAGCTTTTGAAAACCCAAAGAGGGGTTAACTGCATTCGGTGCAGAACACTTGTGGCATTGGCTTTTGAATTGCGGACAGAACGCGCCTGCCGGAGTATGAGTGTACGCCGCAGGCGCATTTATTATTTAATGTAAATAAACTGAAAGGTAATCCCAGAATATGAAAAAAACAAAAATAATTTGTACGATAGGTCCGTCGTCGGATAACGAGAAAACCCTGCGCGAACTTATGCTTGCAGGAATGGACGTGGCGAGAATAAATTTTTCTCACGGAACGCACGAAGAAGCTCTTGAAACGGTAAAACGGATACAAAAGGTCAGAGAAGAACTTGATCTGCCCGTTGCGATACTGCTCGATACCAAGGGACCGGAAATCAGAATAAAGGATTTTAAGGACGGCAAGACGGAACTTAAAGAAGGCGATGAGTTTACTCTCTTTACGGACGACGTCGAGGGAGACGAAAAGCAGGTTTCCGTAACCTATAAGGATTTGCCTAAGGATATAGCAATCGGTAATCGTATTCTGATTGACGACGGCTTGATAGAGCTTGAGGTTATGTCTGTCAAGCCAAACAAGATTATCTGTAAGGTTAATAACGGCGGTGTTATTTCCAATAAAAAGGGTGTAAATATACCGAATGTTTCGCTGTCAATGCCGTATATGAGCCAGAAAGACAAAGATGATATAATTTTCGGAATAGAAAACGGATTTGACTTTATCGCTGCATCATTTGTGCGCTGTGCCGATGATGTTACCGAGGTAAAGAAGATTATTGAAAAGCGTAACTCGAATATTAAGGTGATTTCCAAGATTGAAAATGCGGAGGGCGTTTCAAATATCGATGAGATTATACGTGTATCATACGGAGTTATGGTGGCAAGAGGTGATATGGGTGTAGAAATCGATATGGAGGATTTGCCCGTTATACAGAAAAAGATTATCAAAAAGACATACAGAGCCGGTAAGGTTGTAATTACTGCGACGCAGATGCTTGATTCCATGATAAGAAATCCGCGTCCGACGCGTGCCGAAGCGACAGACGTTGCAAATGCAATTTATGACGGCACAAGCGCAATCATGCTTTCGGGCGAAACAGCTGTCGGCAAATACCCTGTCGAAGCGGTAAAGACTATGGCATCTATTGCAGAACGTGCAGAAAACGACATCGACTATGTAAAGCGGCTTGATAGGATAAATTTTGATTCGTGCATGGACGTTTCAAATGCAATAAGCCATGCTACGTGTACTACGGCGCATGATTTGGGTGCAAAAGCAATTATTGCGCTGACATATTCCGGTACAACGGCGAGACAGCTTTCAAGATTCAGACCCAACTGCCCGATAATAGCGCCGATAATAGCTGAGCAGGCAAGACGTCAGCTGAATTTGTCATGGGGCGTTATTCCTATAATGAGCGAAATGCGCAATAACACAGATGAGCTGTTTGAACACGCGGTACAGCGCGCAACGCAGTGCAAACTTGTGAAGGACGGAGATCTGGTTGTAATTACGGGCGGTTCGCCGATAGGCGTTTCCGGTACGACAAATATCATGAAGGTGCACCTTGTGGGAAATATCCTTGTAAGCGGTAAGGGCGTTACCAAATTGCAGAATACGGCAAAGGTCTGCATAGCAAACAGTATAGAGGCACTTAAAAAGAATTTCAGCGACGGAGATATTCTTGTTACCGATAAAGTCACGATGGGAATGGTTCGTATGATAAAGAAAGCGTCGGGTATTATAAGCGAGGAAATGGGCGAGGCAAGCAATGCAATTATTCTTGCCGAGGCGCTTGATATTCCGGTTATAACCGAGGCGAAAGGTGCAACAAAAATTTTAAAGAGCGGTACAACCATTACAATGGACGGCGGACGCGGACTGGTATTTTCAGGTACGGGCGAGCCGCAGGAAAACAAATAATTCGGAGGCGGTCAATATGGCATACACGACAGAAACAAAGCTGTCGGTAAGATATTCGGAAACGGATATGATGGGAATTGTCTATCATTCCAGATATTATCCGTGGTTTGAGGTAGCAAGAACAGATTTTATAAAAGCTGCCGGCATAACGTATGCACAGATGGAGAAAGACGGAATTATGATGCCCCTTACCGAAACATGGGCGAGGTATCATCACGGTTTGACATACGGAGATGAAGTGGCTGTAACCTGTACGCTTACAAAGCTTACGGTTGCGAGGTGTGAGTTTAAATATAAGGTTTACAAGCTGCCGGAAAGAGAGCTTATGACAGAGGGCAAAACGGGTCATGGCTTTGTCGGAAAAGATTTTAAGCCGATGAATTTAAAAAAGCTGTATCCCGATATGTGGAAATCAATGTCGGATTTATTGTCTAAAGAATAGGTCTGACTGACAGGAAACGGAGAATTATATGAAGATAGTAATGCTTGATACCGCAACGCTGGGAAGTGATATGGAGTTTTCTGTACTTAAAAAATACGGTGAAGTGACAGAATATCCGCAGACAACTCCCGAAAATGCGGCGGAAAGAACAGAAACGGCAGATGTTGTAATTCTTAACAAGGTTAAAGCGAATGAGGAAAGTTTAAAAAATGCAAAATCGCTCAAGCTTATATGCGTAACGGCAACAGGTTTTGATAATGTGGACTTGGATTATTGCCGAAAGAACGGGATAGCGGTGTGTAACGTGAAAGGCTATTCGACCGATTCGGTTGCTCAGCTTACGGCGGCAATGGCTTTATCGCTTGTAACGCATTTACCGTCATTTGATAAATACGTTAAGGATAAAAGCTATACTAAAAGCGGATTGCATAATTGCCTTACACCCGTTTTTCATGAAATCTCGGGTATGACATGGGGAATTGTCGGCATGGGTGAGATAGGCAGAAAGACTGCGCAGATTGCCGGGGCTTTCGGAGCAGAGGTTATCGCATACAGCCGCACCGTGCGCAATGACGCCGAATACACCGATATTGAGGATTTGTGCAGAAGATCGGATATAATCAGTCTGCACGTGCCGCTGAATGAGGGTACGAAAAACTTAATCAGCCGTGAAAGGATTGCTCTTATGAAGAAAAGCGCAGTTCTGATAAATGCCGCAAGAGGTGCGGTAATGGACGAAAAAGCGGCAGCGGACGCAATAATTGAAAATAAAATCGGCGGTTTGGGAGTAGATGTGTTTTCGGCAGAACCCATGCAGAGCGACAGTCCGTATAATCAGCTGCTTGACAGGGATAATGTTATTTTAACTCCGCATATGGCATGGGGCGCATATGAAGCGCGGCGAAGATGTATTGAGGAGATTGCCGAAAATATAAACGCATTTTTCAATACCGGTGAGAGAAGAAACCGCGTGGTTTAGTAATACGAGGAGAATTATTATGAAATTAGAGGGTAAAAAGGTATTGTTTTTGGGCGACAGTATAACAGAGGGTGTGGGTACATCTTCAAAGGATATGCGCTGTGTGTCTGCACCCGTCAGATACCGGCGCAAAAAATAGCAGAGAGACTGTATGAATTTTTAAAAGCTTTATGATGATACAAAAAAGTGAGCCGACCTCCGAAAGCAGATCGGCTCACTTTGTTTATTCCTGTTTTACATTTCCGGAAACAGCAGCAGGATCAGCATCGCTTGTTATGATGTTTTCAAAATTCATAACAGCACGTTCAGCCATACGCTTTAACAAATCCTCCTGCGCCTGATTGCTTCCCGAACCTGCGGAAATGATTATTTCACAGCCGCGGTCGTATACGTGAATGGACGGATACGCAATATATGCGTCAGAACCGAGACCTTCAACCGTTTTTGCGCTTGAACGCTTAATGCGGCCGTTGTCATACTGACTCCAAACATCGTCCTTGGAGAGCTTGTCGCTAAACTGAATAATTTTAACGGTAACAGAGTTCTCCTTGCCCTTTGGATTACTCACATAAACAACGCTTTTTGCGCCTGTTTTTTCGGTTGACTCCTCGTCAACGGTAACGTCATAGTTGACATACTCCTTAACCTCGTCAGCCGAAAGTAAATTTGACGGCTCAACTACGGGAATAGGCGTAGGGGTGGCAGCTGATTTAAACAATCCGCCGTTTCCGCCGCAGGCGCACAGTCCCACGGTGACTAATAAACTTGATATAACCAATAAAAGCTTTTTCATAATAACTAAACTCCTTTCACCGAGCACGAGTCTGAAAAGCAAAGCTGCAAATTTATTCAGACCTGTAACCGTGGGCTTGTCCCGAATCAACCGCGCTTGAGTGCGAGTGCTTCTTTTGCGTTCTTAACGATATTTTCAGCCGTAAGTCCGTATTCCTCAAACAGTACGGACGGCTTGCCCGATTTTCCGAAACGATCCGTTCCGATGATTTTTACGGGGCAGGGAGCGTTTGCACATATAACCTCGGTTACAGCGCTTCCGAGACCGCCCATTATATAATGTTCCTCTGCGGTTACGATTGCTCCGGTTTCCTTTGATGCCTTTATAAGAATTTCTTCGTCAATCGGCTTTATTGTGTGAATGTTTATAACTCTTGCATCAATTCCTTCTTCCGCAAGCATATCTGCCGCTTTCAGTGTTTCGGCAACCATAAGTCCCGTACCGATAAGAGTTACGTCCTTACCGTCACGCAGAGTTACGCCTTTGCCGATTTCAAATTTGTAATCTTCGCCGTTTACGTCCGGAGCCGCAAGGCGTCCGAATCTCATGTAAACGGGGCCTTGGTGGTCTATTGCGGCTTTAACCGCCAGCTGTGCTTCTATATCGTCGGCAGGGTTTATTACAACCATGCCGGGAATTGAGCGCATGAGAGCGATGTCCTCTAAGCACTGGTGTGATGCGCCGTCCTCGCCGACTGAAATTCCGGCATGAGTTGCGCCTATTTTAACGTTAAGCTTGGTATAGCCTATTGAGTTTCTTACCTGTTCAAACGCTCTGCCGGCGGCGAACATTGCAAAGCTTGAAGCAAATACCACCTTGCCGCATGAAGCAAGTCCTGCTGCAACGCACATCATGTTGGCTTCTGCGATACCGCAGTTAATGAAGCGTTCGGGATATTTTTTTAAAAACATCTCCGTTTTGGTTGACTTTGACAAATCTGCGTCAAGAACCACTACTCTTGTATCCTCGCCGTATTTTGCGAGAGCTGTTCCGTATGATATTCTTGTAGCTGTCTTACCCATTATAATCTTGCCTCCAATTCTGCAATCTGTGCGTCGAGCTCACTTATTGCCGTGTTGTATTGCTCCTCATTGGGAGCTGCGCCGTGCCAGCCTGCCTGATTTTCCATAAACGATACGTTTTTACCCTTTATGGATTTCATTATAACGGCGGTCGGTCTGCCTTTTTCCGACTTAGCCTGTTCTATTGCGCTCATAAGCGAATTAAAATCATGAGCGTCGGCAAGTATAACGTTCCAGCCGAATGCCTTGAATTTTTCATCAATCGGAGTGGGGTTCATAACCTTTGTAATATCTCCGTCAATCTGCAAGCCGTTGTTATCTACAAAAACGGTAAAGTTATCAAGCTTGTAGTGTGCGGCGAACATTGCCTGTTCCCAGACTTGTCCTTCCTCAAGCTCGCCGTCGCCTAAAAGCGAATATACGCGGTAATCCTTGTTGTCAAGCTTTGCGGCAAGCGCCATACCTCCTGCCGCGCTCATACCCTGACCGAGCGAACCTGTGGACATATCAACACCCGGAATTTTATTCATATCGGGGTGACCTTGCAGATAGCTGTCAGCGCGTCTTAAAGTTTTTATATCCTCCTTCGGGAAGTAGCCTTTTTCAGCCAATACTCCGTATAAAGCCGGAGCGCAGTGACCTTTTGACAGAACAAATCTGTCTCTGTCGGGGTCTTTAGGGTTTTTCGGATCAACATTCATCACCTCAAAATACAGCAGCGTCATTAAATCCGCCGATGAAAGCGAGCCGCCCGGGTGTCCCGACGCCGCGCAGTAAACTCCCGTGAGAGCGTGCTTGCGAACCTTGTTTGCGATAATTGAAAGTTCAATTATTCTCTTTTCGTCCATTTTAATATATTCCTCCTGTTTGTTTTTTACAAAATTAATTCTCGGTGAGCGCACTTTCATATGCCGAGCTCATAAGTGCGTCAAGGCGTTCCTTGTCGCCCGAAAGGTATATATAACCGATAAGAGCCTCAAACCCCGTTGCGTGGCGGTAATCAATAAGCGACGCATTCTTTGCCGTTGTCGGCGATTTTGCGTTTCTGCCGCGTTTAAAGACGGCTGTTTCCTCCTCGGTAAGCATATCAAGCATGGAATGTATGCTGTTTGCCTGCGCATGAGCCTTTACGTATCTGACCGTCTGCATATGCAGCTTGTGTGCGGGCATATCGGGGTGTTCGGAAAGTACGCGGCTGCGGACATACAGCTCGTATACGCCGTCGCCGATGTATGCCAGAGACAGCGGCGAATACTGTGACGGCGGTTTAAATTCGTTAATCATTCGGCAATACTCCATTGAACGCCGTTTGGCGTATCCTTTAAAATGATGTTCATTTCTTTAAGCTTATCTCTTATTGCGTCTGCCTCTGCCCAGTTCTTTTCGATTCTTGCCTTGTTTCGCTTTTCGATAAGCTCCTCAACCTCCTCGTCAAGGGTCTTTTTCTCCGATTTGGTGAACAAACCCAAAACCGCGCCGAGTTCGTGAATAAGGCCGATAGCCTTTGTAATTACCTGCTTTGCGCAATCGGCGGTTATTTCGGTGTTTGCCAGGTATACTATGTCAAAGATTGCTGCGATTGCGTCTGCGGTGTTCAAATCATCGTCCATTGCTGCGATGAATTTTTCACGGCATTCGTCAAGCTTTGCCGAAATTGCGCTGCATTTTTCGCATAAATCCTTTTCGGCGCTGTTTTGCGCAAGAAAGGCGAGATTGTCAAGACAGGTGTATACGCGCTCAACCGCTGATTTTGCCTGTTCCATGAGAGTGTCGGCAAAATTAATCGGATTTCTGTAGTGAGCGCTCAGCATAAAGAAACGGATCACTTCACTGTCGTATTTTTTTCTTATATCGCGCACGGTAAAGAAGTTACCGAGGGATTTGCTCATTTTCTGATTGTTTATGTTAATGTAGCCGTTGTGCATCCAGTAGTGAGCGAACGGCTTGCCGTTTGCACACTCGCTTTGAGCGATTTCGTTTTCATGGTGGGGGAAAATCAAGTCCTGACCGCCGGAATGAATGTCGATTGTTTCGCCCAGAAATTTGTTTACCATTGCCGAGCATTCAATGTGCCAGCCGGGTCTGCCCATGCCCCAGGGGCTTTCCCAAGCGGGTTCGCCGGGTTTCTGCGCTTTCCAGAGCGCAAAATCCATGGGATCGTTTTTGTGTTCGTTTATGTCAATTCTTGCGCCTGCCTCGAGCTCATCGAGCGGCTGGTGCGAAAGCTTGCCGTATTCCTTGAATTTCTTTGTCGAGAAGTACACGTTTCCGTCAACCGCATAGGCATAGCCTTTTTCAACAAGCGACTGAACCACTTTTATGATTGCGTCGATGTTTTCGGTAGCTTTGGGGTGAACGGTTGCCTCGTGAATACCGAGTGCGTGCGCGTCCTCAAAATATTCCTTTATAAATCTTTCGCCAAGCTCCTTTACGGTTATGCCTTCTTCGTTGGCGCGGCGAATCATCTTGTCGTCAATGTCGGTAAAATTCTGCACAAATTTCACCTTATATCCCGAATATTCCAGATAACGGCGCATTGTGTCAAACACAATAAACGGTCTTGCGTTTCCGATGTGGAAGTAGTCGTAAACCGTAGGGCCGCAGGAATACATTTTAACCTCATTTTTGTCTATCGGTACAAATTCCTCTTTTTTTCTCGTAAGCGTGTTATATATCTTCATTTCCGCACATTCCTTTTTTAAGATTTTCGATTTCCTTTTCAAGCTTTGATACGTGAACCGACAGTGTGCAAAGCTGCTGAGTAACGGGATCGGGGATTTCGATTTGATCCATATCGCAAGGATCGGGTTTCTTGCCGTTTTGGCGCACAACTCTTGCCGGTATTCCGACAGCCGTTGAATTTGGAGGCACTTCGGAAAGAACAACCGCTCCGGCTGCGATTTTTGAATTATCCCCAACGGTAAACGGCCCCAATATTTTTGCGCCGCTGCCTACCATTACGTTGTTGCCGAGGGTGGGGTGGCGTTTACCGGTTTCCTTGCCGGTGCCGCCGAGGGTCACGCATTGGTAAATAGTGCAGTTGTCGCCTATAACGGTTGTTTCGCCGATAACCACGCCCATACCGTGGTCAATCATAAGACCTCTGCCGATTTGCGCACCGGGGTGAATTTCCACGCCGGTGAACCATCTGCCGAGCTGAGAAAGCAGTCTGCCTATAAATTTGAAGCCATGCTTATACATAAAGTGTGCCGCGCGGTACCATAAAAGCGCGTGAAAGCCCGAATAGAGCAAAAATACCTCAAAACCGTTTCTTGCGGCAGGGTCGCGTTCAAGAATAGATTTTATGTCATATCTTATATTTTTAAACACCGCACACACCTCCCCATAATATTACTCATATCATTATACCCTAAAATCCGTCAAATATCAACCCTAAATTTATATAATATATGTACAAAAAAAATGTTCGGGAAGAAAACTCTCCTAAACATTTTTCCAAAATGGGGCAGAAAAGAGAGCTGTAAAAAGTTTTACAGCCCTTTTTTACAGCCCCTTTTTTATCTGCACACAGGTATAAATAATTTCATTCCCTGTGTAAGTTCCTCGTCTTCAAGGTTGTTGAGTCTGATTATTTCCTGCTGCGGAACGGCGTACTTTTTTGCCGTATTCCAGAGATTGTCGCCGTTCTGAACAAAATAAACGATAATACCGCCGCGTTTGGGGCGTTCTTCGTCGCTGATTTCGTCAATCACGTCTATTCTGCGGCGTTTGATTATGTTTGCGTTGAGGGAGGTTATGCACCTTAATTCAAGCTCGCCGGCGGCGTTAAGGTTGTAGCTCACGTGCTTTACCTCCGCCTTAACCTCGCAGTCCGCACCCTCGCAGTCTGCGCCGCAGTCCATAGAGTAGGAAAAGGGAAACTCTCTTTTTACGCTGCATACGGGGTTTTCGCGGCTGTCCGACAGGTAGAGAATGTATGCCTCGATTTTGCCGGTGCATACAAGCTTGCCGTTGCCGAGGGTGGTTTGTTCAGCCGCGGCGCGCGCCACAACGTTGTAAACGCCTGTGATTTCCGCCGCTTCGGCGGAAAAATCCACCGTTTCGCGCATGGTGTTCTGCATGGACGGACGCTCCGTTATTTCCTCAACGGTCATTTCGCTTTTTTTAATATCGGTTTTCCTGTACGGCTCGTAGCAGTCGCACAGAACCTCAATTTCGCGGCTGCCGCAGGCTTTTATCGACGCCGAAATTTCCGACTCGATGTTAATTACCTTTCTGTCGCCGTCGCTGTCCTCCGAAACAGTACCCGAAACGTTCATAACGCTGTAATCAATGTCGCAGAAGCTGTCCTCGCTGACGTTTTCCATGTCCGCAACCTCAGTGAAAGGTATTTCCGCCTCAGTAAATTCGATGTTGCATTCGGTGTCGGTGTAAAGCACGCAGATGCAGGCGGAGCCTTTTATAACCACCTTGCCGTCAATTGCCTTGTATTCGGTGTCGGAGATTTTGACGTCCGTTTTAAGAATTTCGTTTATAGGTTTTTGGCTTGACGGTATTTCGATGGTTTCCTTAACGATAAATCCGCTTTTACCCATTGCGGTTATGCCGGAAATGTTAAAGCTTTCGCATTTAACCTCGGCGCTTTCGCTTTCCGTGCCGGAGGCTATAGCGAGTTCGTGAATGTCCGCCGCCTCGTATTCAAGGCTGACGATAGCCTTGACGTGCAGCTTTCGGGAATTGAGTGCGGAAAATTCGAGCCTTTCGACGTTGGCGAAGATTGCCGCATTCATTCCGGCTTTTATTTTTGAGTTTTCAACCCTCTGCGAAAACTCGAATACCGCATCGGCGCTTCTGACTTTTTCCTCGTCCCTGTCGGGAACGTAAAGCGCAGTTACGCATATGCGGCCGGAAATATTTATTCTGCCGTCGGTTACTTCGGTGTCGGTGACGCAGGCGGACGCGTCCACCTGTAAAATTTTAAGCATATCCGGCTTAATGTCGGGAATACAGATGTCGCCGTCCGTCATGACCTGTGTGCAGCCTTTGAGGGCGGTTTCTCCTATATTTACCGTTTCTCTTATAAGTTCCATAATTAACCATTCCTTTCGTATCAGGGGCGCAATATCCCTCAGTATTAAAAAAAGATTTCATAGTACATACTATGAAATCTTTTTTAATATATTCTATATTATTTGGTTTTTTGAACAATACTCTTCCAAACCTCATAAGCACGATCCCAGTCCTCGCTGTCCTGCGGAATGTACTCTGCAATGTCAAAGCTGCGGCTGATTATTTTTCTGCCTTCGCTCAAATCCTTTACCGCACCCGATGCCATAGCCTGGACAATGACGTTTCCGATGCTCGTTGCCTCGACAGGGCCTGCGTGTACGGTGCGTTTTGTGGCATTTGCGGAGAATTGGCAAATCATTTTGTCTTTTATGCCGCCGCCCACGATGTTTATTGAATTATATTTTTTGCCCGTAACTTCTTCCATGCCCTCAATGGTGCTTCTGTATTTAAATGCAAGGCTCTGCGCAATGGTGCGGATAATTTCGCCTTTTGTTTCGGGTACGTGCTGATTTGTCATGCGGCAGTATTCGCGTATACGCCCGGGCATATTTCCGGGTGTCTGGAACTTTTCATAATCGGGGTCGATAAAGCTTTCAAACGGCTTTGCGGCTCTTGCCTGTTTTTCGAGGTCGTCAAAGCTGAGTTTTTCGCCCTCACGCTCCCATTGACGTTTTGATTCCTGGATAAGCCACATTCCCATTATATTTTTAAGGAAACGAACCGTTTTGTTAACTCCGCCCTCGTTTGTGAAGTTGTATTTCAATGCGCCGTCGCTCACGTTCGGCTCTTTAAGCTCCACGCCCATAAGCGACCATGTACCCGATGAAACATATATAAAATCGTCACCGTCCGTAACGGGTACGGACGCAACCGCCGATGCTGTGTCGTGAGATGCCGCCGCAATTACCGGAACCTGTTCGATACCCAGTTCCTCCGCAAGCTCTGCACGAACCTTGCCTACGGTTTCGCCGGGATAAATCATGTCGGCAAAAATATCTGTCGGCAAACCGAGCCTGTTTAATAAATCGTATGCCCAGTCGCCCTTGGCGCTGTCGTACATTTGCGAGGTTGACGCTATTGTGTATTCCGTGCGCTTTTCGCCCGTGAGGAAGAAGTTGAATAAATCGGGAATAAATAAGAGGGTTTTTGCGTTTTTTAAAGCCGTATCGCCGGAAAGCTTTGCCGAAAGCAGCTGATATAAGGTGTTGAACCAGTTAAACGCAATGCCGGTCTGTGCGAATATTTCCTCTTTCGGCACAAGCGCAAACGCTTTGCTATACATTCCCTCAGTGCGCACATCTCTGTAATGGTACGGGTTTTCCAAAAGCTTGTCGTTCTTGTCAAGAAGCGCATAATCCACGCCCCAAGTGTCTATGCCGATGCAGTCAATGTCACGGTCGCCCGAATTGACGCACTTTAATATGCCTTGCTTTATTTCATGGAATAACCGCAGAACGTCCCAGTAAAGACTGCCGTTTATGTTGACGGGATCGTTGGAAAAACGGTGTTTTTCCTCCAATGTAATTTTTTCTCCGTCGAATTTTGCGAGCATTGCTCTGCCGGACGACGCGCCGAAATCAAAAGCTAAAAATTTATATGTTTTCATATTCTTCTCCTTAATATAGATTGGTAGGGGTAAGTAAGCCGTCATGAACGGACTGACGGGGTTTCGGTATAAGGTGCGGTGATGTTTCTGACAACATCTGTGCACACGTTGGGAAAATTTTCTGTAATATCCAAATAAGAATATCTGACAACCTTGGTTTTCAAATATCTGAAATAATCGTTTCTTTCCGACTCTCTTTTTATTTGCTCATCACCGTGATTCTGCGAGTCATAAATCTCTATAACCATTTTAACCGACGGGATATAAAAATCAACAGTATATCTGCCTATTACCTTTCTTCTGTATACTGTCATGGGCAAACACTGCAAAAAATCATACCATAAATGCATTTCGGCTTTTGTTCTGAGTTTCTTTGGGTCGTAAGCCTTATCTGTTACTGTCTTGTTAATTTGCGTGTCCATAATTGAATTTCCAACCTCTTTTTCATTTGATTTTAATTTTGTGATACCCATTATATCACAAATGAATGAATTTGGCAAGATATTTCAAAAAAATTGTTTAAATAGTAAAATTGTTGTCGAAGAAAAAGCAAAAAATTATTATGACTGACAACTTGCACAATAAAAAAAAACATTTTGTTGCATTTTACTGATTGAAATTTACCCCTCTATGATTTATAATAAACGTAAGACAATTGAAAATGTGCGGTAGTATGTCTTTGCAGGACGGCATATTTCTAAGTCGAACATTTTTAAATTAAATAATAATTTATTTAAGATGATCAAGAAACATGGGGCATATCCCGCCGAGAGAGATGTTCTGACGGGGAAAATACGGAATATGTTTTTTGCTCAGAATTTAAAGGAGGAAAAGAAAAAATGAAATTATCAAAATTATTGGTTTCATGTGTAGCAGCAGGCGCACTTGCAGCTGCTTGCACAACAGCGGCATTTGCAGCGGATGCGGTTACTGCTACATATGCGGACGGTAAGGTTACAATTTCCGGTTTCCAGACTTATGCCAGCGCAGTGTCCGGAGATCTTACATTGCTTATCCTGTCGGAGGATACAACGGTAACTTCCGATAATGCTAACAATATTATTAAGCAGATAGATCAGTTCGGTAAAAATACAGTTACTGTAGCTGAGGACGGCACATATTCAAAGGAAGTCACAGTCGGTACGCTGGATACTGCAAATAAAACATATTATGTACGTCTCGGCGGCGCTGAAGTTAGCGATCTTTACGCAAACGGATTTGTTGCTACAACATTCTCAACATCAACCACCCCGCAGTATACTTTGGGTGACGTAAATAATGATGGAGATATAAATGTTAATGACTCTTTGCTAGTAAAGCAGTCAGAAGTTAAGCTTGTAACGCTGACAGATACACAGCAATTAGCAGCTGATGTTAATAAAGATGGCGAAGTAAACGTTAACGATTCTTTGAAAATAAAACAATATGAAGTAAAGATTATTACAAGCTTCGATTAATTTGAGAGGTAGAAAACTATGAAAGTAATAAAGAAAATGATGGCTGCTATGTGTGCACTAGTAGTAGCAGCATCAGCATTTGCAGCTGTTTCAGTTAGTGCTGCTAATAATGCTGATAATCCTTTGGATATTTATTTAACAGAAGTAACTCATACAGCTAAGGGTCTTTATACAATCAATGTTGATTATAAAGATTATGTAGTAAATACAGGAGTAGCATCATTGTCACTGACATTCGAAGTATCAGATGATGCTGCAATTTCAAAAGTGTCTGGTTCACCAGTTAACTGCACAGCTGGTGCGTTAACTAATTATTGGACCGCAGATGGTAAGGGTTATATTGGTACAACTGTTGATAGTGTAACAGGTGATGTTGTTCCTGATTTTTCAAAGACTGAGGGAACATATTACACATATAAAATTAAATTAAATGATGGTTATTATGATGCAACAACAGGTGATGTTACAAAGCCGATTACAATTAAATTAAGTAAGGTTGTAGGAAGTTTTGGTGATAAGGTTTATGATGCGGATTTTGATGAGTGGTCATTTGACAGTACAAAGGTATCTTCCGTTTCATTGAATAGCGGAGTAAATTCATCAAAGGATTTGGCTCTGAAACCGGCAACAACTGAAGATCCTAAGCCGGACTACGTATATGATGAAAAAGATCCGTCAGCTACTAAATGGAAAGCAGCTGATACAGACGTTGCTCCGAGTGTATATGAAGGTACAGACGGCAGCAAGGCTGTAGGTGCAAAAGCAACAGTTAATCCGGGAAGCGACAAAAACACATATACAGGTCTTGTATGGAAAGTTAAGAGTGCAGACGGAGCAAAGACATACACTTATACACAGGGTGTTAACATTACGGGCGCAGCTGATTTCGTATACGGTATTGTAATCAATGGCGCAACAGAGAGTGATGTTGATTTGAATAGCTTCGGCGTTGCTGTTAAATAATTGAAGGAGGTATAATATAATGAAAAAATATGAGAATCCGGAAATTACAATAACAATGTTCGATAGCGAATCAGTATTATGCGATAGCGTAACAGCTTCACAGTTAGCAAAGCAAGCTCTTGGTGAGGCTACTACAATTGAAACATCCTTATCGGATTGGACAGTTACACTGTAATGGACATTATAGTTAGAGAGAGGTCAGCAAGGAGAGAGTACATGGAGTGTTCGAAATATCCGATGTACATAAATGCTGATTATATGATGTCAATATAGACGACCGGCACACGTCAATCTAAAAGCGAGCCCCTGTTAAGACAGGGGCTTTTTTTAGCGGAGATGAATTTCACTTAGTGATTCATGTCCGCCGATTTTAATATTTGTTTTATGTTTTCTTTTAGCATCGGAATGTCTATCTTGACAGTATTATATACTATATTCATATCCAATGTTCCGTATTTATGTGTGGCTACATCACGAAATCCCGAAATAGCTTTCCATGGTACACTTTTGTATTCGTTTCTAAACTCGAGAGTTAAGTTTTTAACCAATTCACCTATATTTATAACCGACATTGCCGCCGCACGTTTTAATATGTCATCAGATACAAAATCCTCTTGCTTTACATCAGACAGCATTTTTATTGCAACATTTGCCTCATCAATAATTTTATCAAGTATTATTTTATCTCTATGCTGCATAAAGCGACACCACCTTGTTTATTTCAAGTATTGAATCCTTGGGAACAGGAAGAGTGATTACATCCACAGGTGTATTAAGCAATTCTTCCATGCGGCATTTAACAGCACATACAGTTAAAAGGGTAACTTTTATTTGCGGTGAAAACTCAACAAGAATATCCACATCGCTATTCTCAGTATTTCGGCTTTCAGCATAAGAGCCGAATAAACTTATGCCGATTATCGGAAATTCCATTGCAACGGTTTCAGCCGCAACCATTATTTGTTTAATTGTCAGCATAGTATCAGCTCCTTTCATACTTATATTATACTACATAACTGCAATAAATACAATAGAAAATGAAAATTTTCATCTTAGCGTATGGTGTAAGTATATTCTAACATTTAAATATGCGGTTTATACACATAAATCAGAAAAATTACTATCTCATTTTAAAGGTATGTTGAACGTCAACATACAAATTAAAATAAATAAAAATGGATATTTGCCACGTCTGCCGACTGAAAAAAACACGCCCGATATGGACGTGTTTTTAGGTGGTGGAGATGACGAGAATCGAACTCGTGTCCGAAAATAATTCCGCCCGGGCTTCTCCGAGTGCAGGTTATGCTTCACATTCCCTTTGCCGCTGCTCCATAACCAAAGCTACGGCATCAGTAGTTTCTGATGCATGGCGGAAACCGAAACGCTTTTCCGCTCACGTTCACCGCTTAAATGATGCCTCAGTCCGAAATGCGGTAATTCCGGAGGAGACAACGCTGCAATTAGGCAGCGTAAGCTAATTCGTAATCGTTAGCGTTTATATTTAAAAATTAAGCCGTTTTAAGTGGTACTCAACACTACTCGCTGCCCGAGGTTCACTATCTCCGTCGAAACCATGACATCCCCGTATGGCTTTATACTAAGTATACCATAAGTATTTGCAAAAATCAATATTTTTAATACCTGTTTTAACAAAATATTAAAGATATTCATTTTCTATCCCTGTAAAAGACAGCTGATTTCATGTGAGGTGAGATGACGCCACCTGCCTACGGGAAGATTTCCCAGCTCAAGCTCTCCGATTTTTATACGCTGAAGCGCTGATACTTTATAGCCGAGAGATTCAAACATTTTTCTTACTTGTCTGTTCTTACCCTCGTGTATGGTTATTTTAATTGCGGTTTTGCCCATTTCCGCGTCAAGAATTTCCACTTCGGCAGGGGAGGTTTTATAGTCCTCAATCCTTACTCCGCTGCGCAGCCTGTTTAGGTCGGGAATGGTAATGCCGCCGTTAATTACGGCAATATATGTCTTATTCACGTGAAATTTTGGGTGCGTAACCTTGTAGGTAAAGCTGCCGTCGTTTGTCATAAGCAGCATTCCCTCGGTTTCGTAATCCAGTCTGCCTACCGGAAAGATACGTGTGCTTATCTCTGGACGCACAAGGTCAACGACTGTGGGACGGTCAAACTGGTCGTTTACCGTGGAAACATATCCGACGGGTTTATTAAGCATTATATAGTATTTTTTGTCTTTTATTTCAAGCGTTTTTTTATCAAGAGTGACGCTGTCGCAGCCTATTTCGACTTTAACGCCCTGTTCCGTTACGGTTTTTCCGTTTACGGCAATACGCCCCTCGCTTATCATTGTTTCCGCAGCGCGCCTTGAAGCGGCGCCGCTCATTGCAATATATTTTTGTAATCTCACAATTTCTCCCATGTAAAGTAGCTCCTTCCAAATGGCTAAGACAGCTGCAGCAGCAGCTTTTTGCATTGATTTATAATGTGTGTTTTAAGACTTTTTGTAATCACAAGCTGTTCGTCTCCGAATATATCCTGTGCGGATATAATATCTGTTCTGCCGACTTCGTTTCCGCGGCACATTATTTGAATATATCCGACCTTTTCATCTTTGTTTACCGGTGCGTCTATTACAGCAGGCATATTTATAACAGCCTCCGCATCAGTTTTTGCGTTTTTCAGAGAGGGAATTATGAAATCCTCAGCGGCGATGAAATCATAATCACCGGCAGATTTTACAACATATCCCTTATGCACTGCATAGAAAGGCTCTGATTTATCGAATATATCGTTGTACATGGTCAAATGATTTTCCCAGTCGTTCGGATCGTTAAGGGTAACGGCGATATATTTCATACCGTTACGCTCGGCGGAACTGACCAGACATCTGCCCGCTTTTTTTGTATACCCTGTTTTTACACCGGTGCAGTCGCCGAACATTGCAAGAAGCTTATTGTGATTACGAAAATACAAAACGGCATTGGGATTATTTACAAGCGTTACACGCCGCTGCTGAGTTGCGACTATTTCAGCAAACTTTTCGTTCTGCAAGGCGCATCGGGTGATTAAAGCCATATCGTATGCGGTTGTATAATGCCCGTCGCAGGGCAGGCCGCTCGGATTTAAAAAGCAGGTATCATTTGCACCGATTTCCTTCGCGCGTTTGTTCATCATTTCAGCAAATGCATCGCTGCTTCCGGCAACCTCCGCGGCAATTGCTTCGGCGGCATCGTTGCCGGAGTTTAACATCAGACCGTATAATGAGTCATTCATATAGAGTTTATCTCCGGCTTTGGCATAAGTGGAGGAACCTGCTGTGCGAACATCGCTGTCGCTCATTGTAACAATATCGCAGGGGTCGCTGTTTTCAAGTGCGACGAGCGCAGTCATAATCTTTGTTGTGCTTGCCATAGGACGTTTTGTGTAGGCGTCCTGTTCATACACAATTTCGCCTGTTACGGCATTCATAAGACAAGCGCTTGTGTTTTCGGCTGCGGCAAGAGCCGAACCTGAAACGCATATAACGAAAATTACAGCATAAATAAATAGATACCTTATCATTCTATTCTCCTATTATACAACGGATTACCTTTGAATGCAAGATTAAATCCGTATTTAATGTATTTTTTTAGTACAATTTGCATTGCGGATACGTTATTTTCTGTATCCTTTTCGTATATTCATAATATATTAAATTTATTTTAAAAAAATTCTTGACAAATATAAAATAATGTGCTATAATTAATTCGTTGTTGAGCGTAATTTGAAAGGTTAACACAGAATGCGATGGTGGCGGAATTGGCAGACGCGCACGTTTGAGGGGCGTGTGGTTTCACCGTACCGGTTCAAGTCCGGTCCTTCGCACCAAATAAGAACCTCAAGGTTGATAGAAACCTTGAGGTTCTTTTCTTTTATTTCGGTTTCAAAGAAACCCTTAGCCAGTGCGGTTTTCGGAATACATCGTGTAAAAGTGCTGCCAAGCAATAATGTTTTCTCATTATCGGCAGCACATTTTTTGTGCCGAAATTGCTCGAAAATATCCGTTTCAATCAAAAAATGAAACCGTAAAATTTTACCCCGACCTTTCGTGTCAATCGTATACTCTTTCGTGTCAACAGTTGGACTTTTCGTGTCAAAGGTATGATTACGCTCTGTATATTAGTTAATAACAGCCTATTATCTTGAGCTGTGGGAATAGAGTGATATTTATTTGTTTCCGCTTTGAACCTCGGATAATTCGAAATCATATTCTCTTGGAGAAGTGTGGTAGTATCCTTTGAACGCTTTATAAAAGCTGCTTTGATCGCAGTATCCGAGCATAGCGGCGATTTCCTCAACAGACAGCGTTGTATTCTTCATCAGCAGTACGGCTCTTGCCATTCTTTTTTCCAGAAGAATCTCGGAAAATTTCCGCCCAGTATTCCGATGAAGCAGCGTTGAAATATAGTTCGGATGATACCCAAATCTTGCGGCAATATCTTTCAAGGTCACCACATCGGAGTGATCGTCCATATATTCCAAAATACGATCCGACAGGGACTTGTGCGTGCTCCCTGCCTTTTTTATTTTATATCTTCTTGCAATCTCAAGCATCAAAGTCTGAAGCATTGCTTTCAGAATACGCTGGGTGTCATCCTTTCTGTCGGCATATTCCATGATCATCAGTTCAAGAAGCGTGCGTATGGCATGATCTTTTGTAACGGACAGGTGAATGAACTCGTCCGAAAATTTGTTTGACTGCGGTTCTATGAAAAAGCGAAACAGTTCCGCATCCGTATATACCGTGGGCAAATACTCATGAAAGAAAGAGTCTTTTCGGATCAGAATGCCGACAATGGTTATTTCCGTGTCGCTGTTCGCTCTCAGTGCATATCCGCTGTAAGGCTGTCCGATATAGCATTCATCTTCGCCTATCGTAATCAGATTGTTATATTTCTCGGATAACGCCTGATAATTGCCGTCATAGGCGTAATTGATGAAGAAAAAGTCCTGCCTGTGGAACGGCTCACTGATCTCCTTGCCTTTGAACACGCAGACAAGAACATCTTCGTTTTCATAACCCGGCCAATAGGATGTAATATCTCCGGGTTTTCCGTTTTTCATTTGGTGAAAAGACAGGTCGAGCGAACCGAATTCAATACCGAGCTTATTGATGGCAAGATTCAGAAATTGATCATCTCTCATAATGCACCTCCGTATGCTGTTTATAACAGTATATCATAAAATATGAGAATTTGCAAGTGTGTTCGGTAAGTTTTGATAGTGATTTGCGATGAAAAGAGTGTTATAATATTAACAGTTCAAAAAAACAAATCACTAAACAAAACAGGAGGTATGTCAAATGTATCATTTCAATTTTTATATGCCGACAAAAGTGCTTTTCGGTCCGGGCAGGCTGAATGACCTGCACGCAGAGCATCTGCCGGGAAAGAAAGCCCTGATTGCCATCGGCGGACAGTCCGTGAAAAAGTACGGTTATCTTGAAAGACTGGAAAAACAGCTTGATATGGCAGGCGTCTCTCATGTCTTATTTGAGGGCATCCGTCCGAATCCGACAAGACAGAATGTGATGGACGGCGCAAAAGCGGTACGGGAAAACGGCTGTGATTTTGTTATTGCTCTCGGCGGCGGTTCGATTATGGACTGCACAAAATGCATTGCACTGATGGCGGCAAACGATGGAGATATATGGGATTACTCTCTGTCCGGCACGGGCGGAAAAAAGACCCCCGCAAATCCGGCGATCCCGATTATCTGTATCACAACCAGTGCGGGCACAGCGAGCGAGGTGGATATCGCTTCCGTTATCTCCGATGATTCTGCCAACGAAAAAACGGGCATTTTCTTCCCGTCTATGTTTCCGACCATGTCTGTTGTTGACAGCGAGCTGATGATGAGCGTTCCCGCAAAATACACCGCTTATCAGGGTATGGACGCATTCTTCCACGCATCGGAAACAGTTGTCAACAAAAATGTGCATCCCATGGCAGAGATGTTTGCTTTGAAAACCGTGGAGTATGTTGCAAAATACCTGCCGAGAGCCGTCAAGGACGGAAACGACGCAGAGGCACGCGGATATATGGCACTTGCCAACACCTTTGCAGGTTATTATATGATGTGCACTTCCGCCCACACAATTGAGCATACAATGGGCAGTTTCCATCCCGATTTGGTTCATGGTGCGGGACTTATCATGACCGCCCATGCGTACTACGATTTCTTTGCCGAAAGAAAAGCAGCGGAAGAACCGATGATTAAAATGGCAAAAGCTATGGGCGTGGAAAATCCGACCTCCGGCAAAGATTTCATTCATGCCCTGGATGAACTGATTGCGGCAGTCGGCTGCGCCGATCTGAAAATGAGCGACGCAGGTATCACCGAAGAGGAATTGAAACTCTATCCGGCAAAGCTGCATAAGGTACTCGGCGGCGACACCACTGCCGATCCGCTTCCGCTGTCTGATGCGGATTATCTGACCATTTATCAGAATGCATGGAGATAAGGAGAGATTGAAATTATGAAAAAGTTAGCAAAAAATACGGTTTTGTGCTTGCAGCCCGTTCCGCAGACCATTGTATCCTGCCGTGACAAGGACGGAAAAAACAACACACTGGTTGTCGGGTTTGCGGCAAATGTAAGTCTTGATCCGGTGATGGTGATGATCGGCATTATGCCTTCACGCTATTCGCATCATATGGTGAAAGAATCCGGCTGCTTTGTCATCAACCTGCCGAAGAAGAGCTTCAAGAAGGAATACGACTATCTCGGTTCTGCTTCCGGCAGAGATGATGACAAATTTGCCGCACTGAATTTGAATTGGGAGGATGCGACCTATGTCAATGCGCCCATCCTGACAGATTGCCCTGTCAGCATTGAATGCAGTGTTGTGGACAGCACCATGCCCGGTTCACATGAGCTTTTTATCGGAAAGGTCGAAGCCGTTCATGTCGATGAAGAATATCTCGACGCAAACGGAAACATTCTCTGGGATAAGATGGACTTAATGTAATTGCCGCATTTATAGGGAGGTTTCGTAGGGAGCCTCCTTGAAAAGCACTCTGCCGAATGCAGACGAAACACAATTTTTGAAACTGATGAAATGAGGGATATACAATGACGGAAGAAGAAAAGCTGGACGCAGGACTTTATTATGACTTTTGGGATGCAGGGGTCAATGGCAGAAAACTGAACGCTATTCGCTTTTGCCGGGAGCTGCGGCAGATGCAGGACGCAGACGCAACGGAAACGGAACAGGCAGAGCTTATCAAAAAATATTTCGGTTCGGTGGGACGGGATGTGTGCCTTTGCCCCGGTTTTATGTGTGACAGCGGCAGGAACATCCATGTGGGCGATCAGTTTCTTGCCAACTACAATGTAACCATTCTCGACATTATGCCGGTACATATTGGGGACTTCGTGATGATTGGACCGAACACGCTCATCACCACGGTCAACCATCCGCTGACACCAAAAGGACGCAGGGAACATCTCGGTATCGGCAAGCCTGTCACTATCGGCAATGATGTGTGGATCGGCGGCAACTGCACCATTCTCCTCGGTGTGACCATCGGCAATAATGTGGTCATCGCCGCAGGAGCTGTTGTGACCCATGATGTGCCGGACAACTGCGTGGTCGGCGGTGTTCCGGCAAAGAAAATCAAAGATATTGAAAATGATATTCCCAAAGAAAAATGAAACAGAAGAAATTGTCTGAAATTATCCGTTTCAATCAAAAAACGAAACCGTAAAATTTCGCCCCAACCTTTCGTGTCAACAGTTGGACTTTTCGTGTCAAAGGTATGATTTTGTTCTATCGAAACATATGTAACACCAACACAAAAAAGCTGAATACTCGGCGATTCAAACCGAGAATTCAGCTTTTAATTCTAATTTTCAAATTTCGGTGCAGTAACTTCATTACCTGCAAATGCATTAGGTCCGGGATTTGACAGTGAAAAATACATTCTTGCGGCTTTTGTTGTGCCAAAGTCACGGTTTGAACCGCTTTCCTGCAC
>CAKSOE010000010.1 GCA_934476675.1 uncultured Clostridia bacterium
GTGTTATAATAAATGCAGAAAGCCTTGCAAAGCAAGTCTTTACGCTTCGCTTATCTATGCTGCGCATAGCTGCATAATTGTATCACTTCATAAAAATGCCCTTGCGAGCAAGCATTTTTACTCGTGTTATAATAAATGCAGAAAGCTTTGCAAAGCAAACATTTTAATAGTTTTGTGCCGTTATACGGCGGAACGGAGATTTTTTTATGAACATTGACGGAAAAACAATACAGCTGGCGGTGATAGGAAACCCTATTGAACACACGTTTTCACCGGCGATACATAATTATATAGCGGCGCAGGAGGGTGATAACTGCGTATACGGCGCATGGAGAGTGCAGCCGGAGGATTTGGCGGACGCGGTAAAGGGAGTGCGCGCGCTTAATGTGCGCGGCATAAACGTGACGATACCGCATAAAATCGAAATAATGAAGTTTTTAGATGAGATTTCGCCGTCAGCCACACTGCTCGGCTCGGTCAATACGGTAGTTAACAGAAACGGCAGACTTTGCGGTTATAATACAGATGCGGACGGTTTTTACAAGGCGATAAGCAATGCCGGAGCGCAGATTGAGGATACTGATGTGCTCATGATAGGCGCCGGCGGCGTTGTGCTGCCGCTTTTACTAAAAATCATCGAACACAAGCCAAAGTCGGTAACTCTCGTGAACAGGAGCGAAAATAAAGCGCGGAAATTAAGGGAAACAGCGTTTGAACGTACAGGCTTTAAAGTCGGAGAAAGACTTGAAAAGGAGCGATACGGACTGGTTGTAAACACCACCTCCGCCGGAATGGCGCCACAGCTTGACGCTTTGCCGATTGACGAGGTAGAGGGAATAGAAAACCTTGATTTTATAGACTGTGACACATTTGTGACGGACTTGATATACAATCCCGCAGAAACAAAGTTTTTAAAAGAGGCAAAAATGCGCGGAGCGAAAATTCTTAACGGTCTTGATATGCTTATCAATCAGGCAACTCTTGCATACGAAATATTTATGGATAAAAAATTGAATGATGACATGGGAGAGAGAATAAAAAAAGAGGTATTCGGAAGATGAATATAGTTATTACGGGCTTTATGGCGTCGGGAAAAAGTACTGTGGCAAAGGAAATATCGCGCCTTACCGGCAGAACGCTTATAGATACCGACGAAATGATAGCCGCCGGGGAGGGCATGAGCATAAACGAAATTTTTGCACGGCACGGTGAAAAATATTTTCGCACGGCGGAGCATAATGCGATAGAAAAAATATCTCTGCTTGATAACATGATAATTTCAACGGGCGGCGGCACAGTTCTGGACAAGCGCAATATTGAGCTGCTCAGAAAAAACGGCATGATATTCTATCTTGACGCAGATTTTTCGGTTATAGAGGAGCGCATTACCGAGGCGGCAAAGACAAGACCGCTTTTAAGAGACAGCAGCGTTGAGGATATACGCCGCAGATTTGAGGAAAGAATACCGTATTATGCGGATTGTGATTACCGCGTCCGTATAGGAAAAGACAAAACGCCGATTGCGGCGGCGCGTGAGATAATTAACGCCGTCAAATATTACTGAATTGTGTATTTTTCGGAGCGGTACTTGCAAAATGCAGCGATATGTAGTATAATAAAATTTAATATAGAATCAGTACGGAGGTAGGCTTATGCGGATGATAGCAGCCACAAAAAACAAGGGAAAAGTCCGTGAAATAGAGAAAATTTTCGGAGACTTGGGCATTGAAGTAATACCGGCGGAAGAAGCGGGGATTGATGTCGAGGTAGAGGAAACGGGATCTTCGTTTATAGAAAATTCACTTATCAAGGCGCGTTCGATTGCGATGTTCTGCAATGATATAGTGCTTGCGGACGACAGCGGTCTGTGCGTAAACGCACTCGGCGGACTGCCGGGTATTTTCAGCGCAAGGTATGCCGGAGAAAACGCGACGGATGCGGAAAAAATCAAAAAGCTGACGGACGAGCTTAAAGACAAAAAAGACAGAAGCGCAAGCTTTGTCTGCTCTGTCGCGGTAATATTTCCCGACGGACACGAATTTACAGCAATGGGCGAGGTAAAGGGACATATTCTTGAACAGCCGTCGGGCAGCGGCGGATTCGGGTACGATCCGATTTTTCTGTGCGATGAGCTTGGCAAAAGCTTCGCTGAGGCGACGGACGAGGAAAAAAACAGCGTGAGCCACAGAGGCAGAGCGCTTAGGGCGATGTACGGGAAAATAAAGGATTATTTGGATGTTTAAAGGCAGAAGGGAGATTAAAAATGGACGTATTTATGGAATATCTGATAAAGCATAAGAGAGAAACAAAGGATAATATTATTATTGCGGCTATTGCGGCGGCGGCTGTGCTGCTGACAATAATCCTGCTGATGGTTATACTTGTCATGGGCGCGTCTATGGCAACATCGGGAAACGGCGCCGCACAGTTTTCATCGCTTGTTTCGGGAATAGGACTGCTGCTTGTTGCAGGCGTGTGGTACGGTGCGGTAAAGCTTATTAATCAGAGAAATATAGAGTATGAATATATTCTTACCAATTCGGAAATAGACATAGACAAAATTATGGCTAAGAAAGGCAGAAAGCGTATTGTTTCATTTGATTTCAAGGATGTTGAAATCATGGCAAACATAACGGACAATGAGCATAATTCCGAATACAGAAACGTTAAAGACGGTGTTAAGGTTTACGATTTGACAGGAAACAAGGCAAACGGAAACGTGTATTTTGCCGATGTGGCAATCGAGGGCGAGCAGGTAAGGATTCTTATGCAGCCTACGTCAAAAATGCTTGAATCAATCAAAAAATATAACCCGAGAAAGATTTTTGTGAAAGAGGATTAATGCTATGAAGGCTTGCTTTGCCGCGCAGATGCGTGAAATGGATTCCGATGCTGTACATATAGGAAAAATTCCGAGCATTATACTCATGGAAAATGCTGCGCTTGCCTGTGCGGACGAGCTGGAAAAGGACTTGTGCGGCACATCGGGAAAGCGGATTGTTATTTTCTGCGGAAAAGGAAATAACGGCGGAGACGGTCTGGCAATGGCGCGGCATCTGCACAGCCGCGGCGCCGAGGTTATGGTTTTTCTTGTCAGCGGCAATGAGTTTTCGGGTGACGCGCTTATCAATTACGAAATTGCGGCAGGACTGGATATAAGCGTGGAAACAGTCACCGATACGGAAAATCTTAAACATATCATACGTTCGGCAGATGCGGTTGTCGATGCGATTTACGGTACCGGAATACACGGTACGGTTTACGGCATAGGCAGCGACGTGATTGAAGAAATCAATGCAAATGCGAGGTATGTACTGTCCGTGGATATTCCGAGCGGAATAAATGCCGACAGCGGAGAAATATGCGGAATTTGCATAAAAGCGGATAAAACCGTCACATTTGCGGCGTATAAAATAGGTATGCTGATGTTCCCGGGCGCGGACTATACGGGTAAGATTGTTACGGCGGATATATCAATGCCGAAATATATTTCGGAGGCGGATAAGTTTACGGTAAACGTCACTGATACGGAATTTGTAAAAAAGCATTTTCCGCGGCGCGAAAACAATTCGCATAAGGGCGATTACGGAAAGCTGCTGATTATTGCCGGCAGCCGCGGAATGTCGGGAGCGGCATATATGGCGGCTCAGTCGGCGCTGAAAGCCGGCTGCGGCCTGGTAACGCTTGGAATATGCGAGTCGCTGAATCCGGTTATGGAGACAAAAACCACCGAGGTTATGACTATGCCGCTGCCGGAAAGCAACGGGCATTTATCGTCTGCGGCGGCAGGTACGGTGAGGAGCGTTCTGGATAAGTACGATGCAGTTTTGATAGGCCCCGGGCTGGGCAGGAGCGCGGACGTTTCCGAAACCGTGAGAACGGTGCTTTTAAATTCAAAATCGACCGTTATTGTAGATGCGGACGCGATAAACATTATATCGAAAAATAAAGAAATTTTATCGGAATGCAGCTGCAATCTGATATTCACGCCGCACGCAATGGAGATGTCGCGTCTTACGGGACTGGACATTGCATATATCGAGGAAAACAGGCTTACCGTTTCGAGGGAGTTTGCAGAGGAGTACGGAGCGACAATTATTTTAAAAGGTCATCATACAGTTGTAACAGCTCCGAACCTTACGCAATATATTAATATTACAGGCAATTCAGGTCTGGCAAAGGGCGGCAGCGGCGATGTGCTTGCCGGAATAACGGCGGCGTTTGCGGCGCGCGGCATGGACGACGGCATAGCCGCCGCCTGTGCGGTATGCGTACACGGCGCGGCGGCCGATAAAGCGGCGGCGGTTACGGGACGCGATGCCATGACGGCATCGGACGTTACGGCACATATTGCCGCAGTCCTTAAAGAAATAACCGAACAATAACCATATATTACAGGTGGAAAAATGCCTGAAAATATGTTAATATAGAGAGGTACAAAACAGTGGAAAAGCGAACATGGGCAGAGGTTGATCTGGACGCAATTGCTCATAATATGAGAGAAATAAGAAAAATAACCAATAAAAATGCGCAGATAATGGCGGTTGTAAAGGCAGACGCATACGGTCACGGCTTTATGGAGGTGTCGAAAACTCTCCTGGAAAACGGCGCAGACAGACTTGCGGTTGCGGTTTTGCAGGAGGGAAAGCAATTACGAAGCCGCGGTGTAAGCGTGCCTATACTGATACTCGGCGCATCGATGGAAAACGACATAGAGGATATTATCAATTTTGATATTACGCCGAATGTGTTTTCGTACGATTTTGCAAAGGCAATATCGTACATGGCGGAGAAGAAAGAAAAGGTCACGAAAATACACATAAAGCTTGATACGGGAATGAGCCGTATCGGGTATGTGGTTTCGGATAACAATGACGAAATTATAGACGAAATCGTTAAAATTTCAAAATTACCGTATATTGAGATTGAGGGGATTTTTTCTCATTTCTCAACCTCCGACGAATACGATGATTCGTATACAAGACTGCAATTCAAGCGTTTTATGAGCGTTACGAATGCTCTTAAAGAACGAGGTGTGGATATTCCCATAAAGCATATCTGCAACAGCGCGGGAATTATGATGTATCCCGAAATGCACCTTGATATGGTGCGCCCGGGCGTAATTCTGTACGGAATGTATCCGTCTGATGAGGTAGATAAAACACGGCTGGATTTAATTCCGGCAATGTCATTAAAATCAAAGATAACATATGTAAAAGAGGTTGAAAGCGGCCGCGGCGTAAGCTACGGCAAGGAGTACATAACCGATAAAACAACCAAAATCGCAACAGTTCCGATCGGTTATGCCGACGGATACCTGAGAAAAGCAGCCAAACACGGAAAAATGATTGTCAACGGCGTAAAAGTTCCTATAATCGGAAGAATATGTATGGATCAATGTATGATTGATGTGTCTGATGTCCATAATATAGAAAGAGGCGACGAAGCAATTATTTTCGGACGTGAGGGAATTACCATAGACGATCTGGCGTCATGGCTTGAAACCATTAATTATGAGGTTTCCTGCGTAATCGGAAAGCGTATCCCGAGAATTTATACAAAGGACGGAAGGGCGGTGAAGGTTCTGAATTATCTTCTGTAATCAAATTTATCCGCGGATAAAGAGAAGGAGGCCTGATTGCTTTGTCACACAACAAAATTTCTGATGAGATGCTCAAAAAAGAACTTGAAAAAGGTTATAAGGAAATGTCCGGTATTAATCTTGAAATTGCACGCGAGTGCTTGGAAGCGGACAATGAGAGTCTTTTGCAGTGCGAGGAAAAACTGACGGAGTGTGAATAAAAGTGATTGTGAAAAGAGGAGATATTTACTATGCCGATTTGAGTCCCGTAGTCGGCAGCGAGCAGGGCGGAGTGCGCCCTGTACTGATAATTCAGAACGATGTGGGCAACAAATACAGTCCCACGGTGATTGCTGCGGCAATTACCAGCCGTATCAACAAAGCCAAAATGCCTACGCATATTGAGCTTTCGGCAAAGGAATACGGATTGAACAAGGACAGCGTTGTGCTGCTCGAGCAAATCAGAACCATAGATAAAAAAAGACTTCGCGAAAAAATAGGACGGCTTGACGATGCTCTCATGGAAAAGGTGAACGATGCCCTTTCCGTAAGCTTCGGCTTGTGCGGTTTTTAGTCTTTTAGAGAAATTAACGGAAAAATCGCGGTGTGGCTGTATGCTACATACTGTGTCAATACACAAAACACCTCCCGCAGAGGCGTAAAAAATTTGTCATGCGCAAAATGTGAAAACAGATATGTTTTGCGCCATATAGCATAAATATCTATAAGGAGCTGTCGTTTTTGCGGCGGCTCCTTGTTACATTATACAAAAATATAGACTTATGCTTGAATATATGACATATTTATAGTATAATCATATTTAAAAGTATAATTAAGGGGTGTGTATAATTATGTCATATACCGATATGTCTAAGGAAGAGCTTTTAAATCTAAAAGCCGATGTTTTGTCACAGTACGAGGGTATGAAGGCGAAAGGCCTTTCTCTTGATATGTCCCGCGGGAAGCCGAACATTGAGCAGCTTAATCTCTCAATGGGTATGATTGATACACTGGCATTGGATCATAACCTTATGTGTGAGCAGGGGATTGACTGCCGAAATTACGGAGTTCTCGACGGTATTGTTGAAGCAAAAAGACTGTTAAGCGCAATGATTGAATGTCCTATCGATAACATAATTATATACGGCAATTCAAGCCTTAATGTTATGTATGACACCGTTGCACGTTCGTTCACGCACGGTGTAATGGGTTCAACTCCGTGGAGCAAGCTGGATAAGGTTAAATTTCTCTGTCCCGTTCCGGGTTATGACAGACATTTCGGAATAACCGAATTTTTCGGAGTGGAAATGATTAATATTCCGATGAACAGCGACGGCCCGGATATGGATCTGGTAGAAAAATATGTTGAAAACGACCCTGCCGTAAAGGGTATATGGTGTGTGCCGAAGTATTCAAATCCAACGGGAATATCGTATTCCGATGAAACGATAAAACGCTTTGCAAATCTCAATCCTGCGGCTGAGGATTTCCGTATTTACTGGGATAATGCATACTGTATACATCATCTCTACGATGAGCCGGAAAATCAGGATCATATACTTGAAATACTTTCCGAGTGCGAAAAAGCCGGACATCCGGATATGGTATTCAAATTCTGTTCAACTTCAAAGGTTACGTTCCCGGGTTCGGGTATTGCCGCAATATCCGCATCAAAGGCAAACCTTGACTTTATAAAAAAGCAGATGACAATACAGACAATCGGTCACGATAAATTAAATCAGCTGCGTCATGCACGCTTTTTCGGAGATTTTGACGGCATGGTTGAGCATATGAAAAAGCATGCCGCAATACTGCGTCCGAAATTTGAGACGGTTGCAAAAATTCTTAGTGACGGACTTGACGGAACGGGAATAGCCGAATGGACAGACCCGAAAGGCGGATATTTTGTTTCGGTGGATACTATGGAGGGCTGTGCAAAGAGAGTTGTTTCGCTGTGTGCCGAGGCGGGCGTAAAGCTGACGGGCGCCGGTGCAACCTATCCGTACGGCAAAGACCCGAAGGATTCAAATATCAGACTTGCTCCGACATATCCCTCAAACGAGGAATTGGAAGAAGCCTGCAAGGTATTTGTAATATGTATAAAGCTGGCAAGCATCGAAAAGCTGCTTGAAAATAAATAAATATGAAAAAACAAAGCCGAAAATCCGCTGTAACGGGTTTTCGGCTTTATTTGTAAAATTTAATGGGTGGGACTGTTTAAATTATTTAAAATCTCCCAGATAGTCCTTGTTTATTTCAAACAGCTCATCACACATATTCTTTATTTCGTCAAGCGAGCATACGGCGGAGGTCAGCGGATCCATGTACACTGCACGGTATACCATTTCCTTGCTTTTCTTAACAGCTGCTTCAACCACAAGATTTTCAATTCTTGCGGTGGTGTTCACCAAAATCGCGAGATGATCCGGCAAGGCTCCGGCTATTGTGGTTTTCATTCCCATTCTGTCCGCAACAACAGGCACTTCAACACAGGCGTCGTCCGGCAGATTGGGGATAGAGCCGTGGTTTATCACGTTTCCGTTAAAGACAAACGGCTTTCCGTCGCCTATTCTTGCATTGAAAATATCAGCGGCATATTCTAAGCTCTTGCTCTTGTCAAATTTTTCGTTAAACCAGTCGTCATACTGCTTTTGCGTGTTTGCCTTTCTGTCTTTGCGCAGATTAAGCGAAAAAGCATACTCTCCGGGGTTCCAGCCTGTTCCGTGAGTGCAGTATTTTTCGATTAAGTCGGGTCTTTTTCTGAACCACTGATTATATTCGGAGTTGTGACCGCTTGACTCCGTGACGTAATAGCCAAGCTTTAAGAACATCTCGTTTCTTACCTGTTCCTTATTAAAATACTCGGGATTTTCCATAAGCTTTCTGAGCCGGGGATACAAGTCCTCGTTGTTATGGCGCAGTATCGTGTAAAAAGCCTGATGATTTACGCCCATACACTTATATGTAATTTCCTCATACGGAACATCAAGCCATTCCGACAGCATTTTAACCGTACCCTGTACGCTGTGGCACAAGCCGGTAACCTCAACGTTGGAATGTTTGAGCATTGCTCCGCAGAGCGTGGGCATGGGGTTTGTGTAGTTAAGGAATATTGCGTTCGGGCAGTATTTCTCTATATCACGGCAGATTTCGAGCATTACGGGGATATTGCGCAGCGCACGGAATATTCCCGAAACCGAACGCGTATCGCCGACGTTTATGTCTACTCCGTATTTTTTCGGAATTGTAATGTCGTACTGCCATATGTCAACGTCACCGTTGAATATGGTGCATAAAACGCCGTCGGCGTTTTTGAGCGCTTCGATTCTGTCCTGTGTTGCGGTGACAATACATTTAGGTCTGTTCATTTTTTCGATAATTGTTTTTACGACCTTTTCAATATTTCTGAGATTGTCTGCATTGTTGTCCATGAGTGCAAATTCACATTCCTCAAAAGCGGGAAATGTGAGCAAATCGCGCACGCACTTGCTTGTGAACTGCAAGCTGCCGGCGCCTATAAAAGCAAATTTTTTCATAATTAAACCTCCGTAAGTTTTTTGTTGACTACATTTTAAATCAAAATAAAATAAAAGTAAATGGAATAAAAGGCTGTATTATATGGACAATCGTGCTGTCTTATGATATAATCATATTGAGGTGACAGGCATGAAAATATACGATGGAAATATAAACGACATAACCGATTTTGATACAAAAAAGTTTTTGCAAATCAACAGCTGCGCTTTTAACAACAGAACGGCGGGATATACCGTAATACGAAAAAAAGGCAGACACGATTATCATCTTATGCTTGTGAGCGGCGGCGAGCTGAAAGTCAGATATGGAGAAAAAGACTATATTCTCACAGAGGGAAATATGTTCATATATGAGCCGGGCATACCGCACTATTATGAATCGCTTACAAAATCCTCCACGTTGTGGCTGCATTTTGCCGGAACTGCTGTGGAGGAGATTCTCTCCGGAATGGAGATATCTTTGGGGGTGCATAAAACCTGCCTCGGAGCGGCGGTGTTTGAAACGTTTTTAAAGATGGTGCGGCAATTTAATCAGCCGACGTCGCAAAAATTCGCATACGGTACGCTTATGACGCTTTTTGCGCTGATTTCAGACGAAATACACAATAAAAAGCTGCCGGAAAAATCGGAAATCATATGGGACGTACTTACATATATAAATACAAATTACGAGCAGAAGCTGTCGCTTGAAAAGCTTGCAGAGCTTTCGGGTTACTCAAAAAGCAGATTTTCGCATCTGTTTTCGGAGGTGACGGGCACAACACCGATGCTGTACCAGTGCGGTGTAAGGCTGCAAAATGCCTGCGAAATGCTTACCTCGGCGGAATACAGTATCAAGGATATTGCACAGTGCTGCGGCTTTGACGATGCGCTGTATTTCTGCCGTGTGTTTAAAAAGCGGTACGGTGTTTCGCCAAGCAAATACCGCCTCAGAAACAGCGGAAATTAAAAACGCAATAAAACGAAAAGTTATATTGCAGAAACTTTCCCTAATGTGTCAAAAAATTAAAAATACAAATATGCATAACCGATGTATAATTAGGTTGTACAAAGGAGATGCGGAGTAAAAGAAGGAGCTGCGCAGATTATGAACACAAGACAGTCGGAAATCTTAAAAGCTTTGTATAGAGCCGATGAATATATAACGCTTGCCGAAATGGCAGAGCAGATGCAGGTATCTGTAAAGACCGTCAGAAATGACATAGCCTCAATCAGAGAGTATTTGTCGGAACAGGGAGTTGGGGAGATAGAAACCAAACCCCATGCCGGAATAAGACTTATTATGAATGAGGAGGAATGGCGAAGCCTGGGCGGAGGAGACGATATTAAGGAAACGGAAATGTTCTTCTTTATAATACGTCACCTTTTAAAAAGCAAAAGCCTGACGGCACAGAGACTGGCACAGCAATATTATATCGGCAGAAGCCAGCTGGAAAGAACGCTTGAAAAAGTGGCGCAATGGTTTGATGAAAACAAAATTCTGTTTGAACGCAAACGCGGAAAGGGTATCTCGATAGAATACTGCGAGTTCAATTACAGAATGGCGCTTCTATCGCTTTATTGCGAATACGTTCCGTTTTTCGCAGAATTGATAAACGCTCCGAAAGCAAAATACGCTTTCCTTACAGAGCAGGAATATACGGCAATGTGTGCGGCGCTGGGCGGTTTTGACCCCGACAGAGCGGCGCTGGCAATATCGGAAACGGAGCGTGAATTCGGACTGAGCGTAAACTACACCTCGGGCGTTAATATGCTGTTTCTGACATCACTTTGTATATTGAGAAGCCGGAACGGGTACGCAGTGGAAATGCCGAAAACCGTATCATGTCCGGCAGACGGCGAATCCGAAACAAAGTTTGCAAAGTCTCTTATAAAAAAGCTTGAGGAAATATACAAGATGAGCTTTTCGGAGGAGGAGACCGAATTTATCGCTTTTGCGGCGGGAATGTCGGAGATTCAGGAATTTGAATCGGAGGCGGAAAGACGGCGGTTTGAGGCGATGAACATCGGACTCTGCAAGCTGACCGTCAAGGCGGTAAATCTGATAAGTGAAATCACGGGCGTTGATTTACGGGAGGATAAGTTTTTTGTAAGACAGCTTTTCATTCAGCTGAAAGTAAGTATTTTCAGACTGAAATACGGAATAGTCCGCAAAAATCAGCTTCTTGTCCAAATCAAAACAAAATATCCCAACATGATGGCGGTTGCCTGGTTTTTGGGAAATGTTTTCGAAAAAGAGCTTGGGCTGGAAATCAACGAGCATGAGGTGGGATTTTTAGCGCTGCACATAGGCGGTGCGATAGAACGGCAGCTGTCAGAGGTATCGGCTTGCGTGGTGTGCGATTACGGTGTCGGAATTTCACAGATACTCAAAGAAAAAATCGTAAGGGCAATCAGCGGAATAAAAATAACATCGGTGCTTTCGGGACGCGATATACAAAGGATAAACAGTGAACAGTGCGACTTTGTTATAGCCGCCGCACCGCTTGAAGGGCGCAGGCTTAATAAAGAAGTAATCACGGTAGGGCAGCTTTTGGACGAATCAGACATCAGGCGGCTTAGCGACTATATCCGCAGGGTGCGTACAAAAAAGAAAAATAAGGTCATGGGAACTGCTCCCAATACGGGACTTTTCAGCAGCGAGCTGGTTTTTCCCGATTGCGGCTGCAAGGACAAAAAGGAACTGCTGCATATGATGTGCGCAAAGCTTGAAGCGCAGGGTTATGTGACGGACGGATTTGAGAAATCCGTCACAGACAGAGAAAAAAGCGCACCGACAGACATAGGCAAGGGCTTTGCCGTTCCGCACGGTCTGGGAAAATACGTAAATCATTCGGCGGTGGCATTCGCAAGGCTTAAAGAGCCGATAGAGTGGACGCAGAGCGGAGAAACAGCCGATATGGTGTTCCTGGTGGCGTTTGACCTGGACGAAAATGAGCAGGTGAAGGAACAGATAGTGAGCTTTTACAAGTCGATTGTTCCGTTCATGGAGGACGATGCCGAATGTGAAAGGCTCAGAGGTTTAAGCGACACAGGAGAGATAATTAAGATATTTGAGTTGTGGTAAGGAGGTTATGACTTATGGTACAGGTGAAATACAGAATAAAGAACGAAGAAGGACTGCACGCCAGACCGGCGTCGGACTTCTGCAAGGTTGCGGGAGGGTTCAAAAGCAATATCACACTTTTAAAGGACGGCGAGGAATATGATGCAAAAAGTATTCTGATGGTACTTTGCATGGGTGCGGTCAAGGGTGAAGTGATCGAAATCAGAGCGGACGGCGACGACGAACAGCAGGCGGTTGACGCATTGATTGAGTCGCTTGACAGAGATTAAGGAAGTGTCAGAGTTATGAAGATTTTTAACGGCATTGCAGGAGCGCCCGGAATGGTATGCGCAGGACTGATTTGTTTTGAAAAAAAGTCGGAGAAAAAGCAGTTTGAAAGCTTTGACGAGGTTGTGGAAAAAGCGCTCGAAAAAGTGAGAATGCTGCACAAAAAAGCGTTTGATGAGCTTGGAGAGGATAAAGCAAAGATATTTTCAGCCTATGAGATGCTTCTGGCAGATTCAATGCTTACCGACCCGATGAAAGCAATGATAGAATCGGGAACGGATACCGAAGCGGCGGTGCGCGGCGTAACGGAAACCATGGCGGAAAAGCTTGCAAAAAAGGATAACGAATATATGCGTCAGCGTGCCGATGATATAAGGTATATAGGGGAGCTTTTATCAGATGTATTGAACGGTGCGGACGGAGAGTTTGCGTTTCCGGATGACGGCGAAAAGTATATCGTTGCGGCACGTGAGCTTACTCCGGTTGACACAATGCTTTTTGACACAAGTCGGCTTGCCGGATTTATAACCGAAAAAGGCGGAGCAACCTCACATATAATTATTCTTGCAAAATCTCTCGGAATACCGGCGGTTGTGGGAGCCGAAAACGCAGAAAAAGCAGGGAATGCGAAAAGGGCATATCTTGACGGTTACAGAGGGGAGCTTACCGTCTCGCCCGATGAAAAAACGGAAACGGAGCTTAAAAAGCGTCTTGAAGAAGAAAAGACTTTATGTAAGAATATGGAAAAGCTCAAAAGTACACCGGCAATGACAAAGGACGGCGAAAGAATAGCCGTTTGCATAAACATCGGCAAGCCGTCGGACATGGAAGGCGCAGATGAGGAAAGCATTGACGGAGTGGGGCTGTTCCGTTCGGAATTTCTTTATTCGGCGGCGGATAAAAAGCCGTCGTGCGAGGAACAGATAAAAGCTTACCGGGATGTGATTTTAAAAGCACGTCCGAACGGCGTCACGATAAGAACGCTTGACGCAGGCGGTGATAAGCAGCTTGAATACCTCAGCATGGAGAAAGAGGAAAACCCGTTTCTGGGAAACCGCGGAATAAGGCTGTGTCTTAATAATCCCGAAATTTTCGGGGAACAGTTAAGAGCAATTCTTATTGCTGCCGCAGGCGAAAAAGTGAAAATCATGCTGCCGATGGTGAGCAGTCTTAATGAAATAAGAAAAACAAAAGCTATGATTTGCGATATACAGTCCGAACTTGAAGCAGTGGGTGTTGAATATTGCAAAAATCCGCAAATAGGAATTATGATTGAAACTCCGGCAAGTGCGGTCATGGCGGAGACGTTTGCGAAATACAGCGATTTTTTCAGCATAGGAACAAACGATCTTGTTCAGTATATAACGGCAGCCGACCGCGGAAATGCCGGTGTTGAAGAGATATATAACCCGTATCATCCGGCTGTTATGCGGCTGCTTAATAACACCATAAAAGCAGGAAACGACGCAGGAATAGAGGTCAGCGTCTGCGGAGATATGGCGGCAAACGGTAATTTTACTGAACTGCTTATAGGAATGGGACTTAAAAAATTCAGCGTTCCTTTGCCGATGGCAGCCAGAATAAAGCATAAAATCAGTAATATAGACGTTAATTCGGCAAAAGAGCTTGCCCAAAAGGTTCTGTCAGCCGATGACGAAAACGAAGTAAAAAATTTATTAATGGGGAGGTGAAAAGAATGGACGTTAAAGAGGTATTGAAGCCGGAGCGTGTGGAGCTTAATCTCGGTGCAGTTTCAAAGGAGGATGCTTTGACAAAGCTGACGGAGCTTTTGTATCAGAGCGGCGCTTTGTCAGATAAGGACGCATTTTTGCAGGACGTGCTCGAAAGAGAAAAAATATCGACAACGGGAATCGGCAACGGAATAGCAATTCCGCACGGAAAATCCGCAAGCGTCATAGAAACCACCGTTGCAATCGGCAGACTAACGGAGGAAACGGAATGGGAAAGCGTTGACGATAAGCCGGTGAAACTGGTTGTATTGCTTGCGGTGAATGATGAGGACAGAACGGGAAATCACGTAAGACTGCTTTCGCAGATGGCGCGCAAGCTGGCGTCGGAGGAAAGCTGCAAAAGACTTTTAAACGCAGAAAGTACGGAAGAAATAATAAGAATTTTTTCGGAATGAGAGGAAGGTGTATATTATGAAAATCGTAGGAATTGCTGCTTGTACGTCGGGCATTGCTCACACTTATATTGCAAAGGAAAAGCTTATGGCGGCAGCAAAGGAACTTGGACATGAAGCGCATATCGAAACACAGGGCACGATAGGAACTGAGGACGAGCTTACCGCAAAGGATATAGAGACGGCGGACGTTGTTATTATCGCGGCAGATATAAAGGTAGGCGGCAAGGAGCGTTTCAAGGGAAAGCGCGTTGTGGAGGTTCCCACGCACATTGCGATAAAATCGCCTAAGGCGCTGTTAAACAAAATTCAGGAAGAAATAGGAAAATAAAGCTTATACAGAAAGGAAGGGTTATAAAATGTTTAAAAAATTACAGCTTAAAAAGCACGCGTTAACCGGTATTTCGTTTATGTTGCCGCTGGTTGTGGCATCGGGATTGCTTATTGCAATAGGTAATATTTTCGGGGGGAATCCGTCAACTATTTCGGATTATAAAGCCGGATACAACATCTGGGAAGCGGCAGTGACACTGGGTGTTTACGGAATGGGACTTCTGCCGGGAGTTATGGGCGCAGCGATTGCGTATTCGATAGCCGACCGCCCGGGTATTGCACCGGGTCTGTTAATGGGTATGATTGCCCAGAACATGGGCGCAGGCTTTTTGGGAGGTATGCTTGGCGGCTACCTTGCGGGTTACATGGTAGAATTTCTTAAAAACCATTTGAAGGTTCCCAAGTGGGCGCAGGGACTTATGCCTATGATGATTATTCCGCTGATTTCGTCGGTGATTATCGGACTTGTAATGTTCTTTGTTGTCGGCGGCCCGATTGCATGGGCGTCGGAGGCTCTTACAAACTTCCTTGTAAATATGCAGACGGGTTCAAGAGGTATTTTCGGAGCGGTTATGGGCGCTATGGCGGCATTCGATTTCGGAGGCCCGGTGAATAAGGTTGCCTCACTTTTTGCGGACGGCTTGCTCATGGACGGCGTTTACGGTCCCGAAGCTGTTAAAATCTGTGCGTCAATGATACCTCCGTTCGGAGTTGCTCTTTCATGGGTTATCAGAAAGGCAAGATACACAAAGAGTGAAACGGACAATATCAAAATCGCGTTCCCGATGGGTATCTGCATGATTACGGAGGGCGTTATCCCGATTGCGGCTGTTGACCCGATAAGAGTTATCGCGTCATGCTCAATAGGCTCGGCAATAGGCGGCGCGCTGATAATGATACTGAATGTCGGCTCAATGGTTCCGTCGGGCGGAATGTTCATAGTTCCGGCAATGATTAATCCCTGGGGCTTTATGATAGCTCTCTGCACAGGTACGGTTATAACGGCGCTGCTCCTGGTTGCTCTTAAAAAGGACGCAAAAGCAGAGGACACCGTTGTACTTGACGAGGAAGAGGAAGAAATTGACCTTTCACAGGTTAAAATCGGCTAAGAGAGGAATTTCGGTATGTATGTTTCAATGAAAAATATGCTGGCGGATGCCAATGCAAACAATTATGCAATAATGGCGATAAACTGCTTCAATATCGAAACTGCACGGACGGTGATAAGCGCGGCGGAGGACGCAAATGCGCCGGTAATAGTGAATATCTACAAGGATCACCTTCTGACGCACTGTGACAGTGAGCTTATCGCTCCTGCTGTAAGAACGCTGGCACGGAGAGCGTCGGTAAGCGTTGCGCTTAATCTTGACCATGGCGAGGAAAAGGACTATCTTATAAAAGCGATAGACGATGGATTTTCGTCGGTAATGGTTGACGCATCAAGGTTTGATTTGGAAAACAATATTAAAATGACAAAGGAAATTGCGGACTATGCACACGCAAGAGGTGTAAGTGTGGAGGGCGAAATCGGCTGCCTGGGCGCAAGCGAGGGCGGAGCGTTTACAAAGGACACGATGTATACCGATCCCATGCAGGCAAAAACCTTTGTCGAGCGTACGGGTGTGGACGCACTGGCGATTTCTATAGGAACTTCGCACGGCAATTACCCCGACGGCATGGTTCCGGAGTTTGATTTTGAACGTCTGCGTGAAATAAAGCGGCTCACAAATGCACCGCTTGTTCTGCACGGGGGTTCCGGTTCCGGCAAGGAAAATATATTGAATTCCGTTAAAAACGGTATCAATAAAATTAATGTCGGCTGTGATTTTATGAACGCTAACCGCGACGCAGCGGCAAAAATTCTTAAAAATAACCCCGACATAAACTATTTCGATCTCATCAGCGGGATTGAAAAGGAAAGCAGAGAGCTTGTCAGATATTATATAGGTCTTTCCGGCTCGGAAGGTAAAAACAAAGATTTTAAATAAGTATAGGAGATGTGTTATTATGTTAATCAATATGAAAGAAATGCTTGCAGTGGCAGACAAGAATGAATTTGCGGTTCCGGCATTCAATATCGGAAGCGAAGCAATCTTAAAGGGTGTTGTTGAGAGCGCTAACGAGAAGAACGCGCCCGTTATCCTTGCAATTCACCCCACAGAGCTTGAATTTTTGGGCGATAGCTTTATAAAAACCTGTATCGAAGAAGCAAATAAATCAAGAGTTCCGATGGTAATTCACCTTGATCACGGCGGCAAGTTTGAAGAAATTCTGCGTGCTATCCGCTGCGGATTTACCTCCGTTATGATTGACGCGTCGCATATGTCATATGAGGATAATATAGCAATCACAAAGAAGGTGGTTGAGGTTGCGAAGGTTTCCGATGTATCGGTAGAAGCGGAATTGGGAACAATCGGCACAACGGGCGAATCGTATGAGGGCGGCACAAGCAGCATCATCTACACCGATCCGGCACAGGCAAAGGACTTTATCGAAAAGACAGGTATTGATTCACTGGCGGTTGCGATAGGTACGGCTCACGGAATTTATCCGAAGAACATGAAGCCGGAGCTTAAACTGGATCTGCTTAAAACAATCCGTGACACGGTGGATATTCCGCTTGTTCTGCACGGCGGTTCGAGCAACCCCGATGATGAAATTGCCGCATCGGTAAAAATTGGAATTTCAAAGATTAATATCTCGAGCGATATTAAGTTCGCATTCTATAAAAAGTGCCGCGAAGTGCTTGCGGAAAATCCTAAATGGATTGAGCCGAACGCAATCTATCCGCCTTGCATAAAGGCAATGCGTGAAGTGGTTGAGTTCAAGATGTCGCTCTTTAACGATATCGGCAAGGCTGAACTGTATAAATAAATGATATTTAAGGGCACAAAAAGCCCTTGAATTAAAAAGCAAAATCCATCTGAAATTAATGAACCTCAACCGATGGATTTTGTTTTTTTATTTGACTTTTTTGCGCAGGTGTGTTATAATTCAAAAAATCATATAAAAGGGAACAAGCCATGATTAACGAAAAAATACTGAAAAAGCTCAGCGTAATAACGGACGAGGAACAGCGGATAATAAACGGCGAAAAGGACATCGACAAAAGCATATATATGGAGCATGACGGAAATACCGTAAACTGCAAAAAACTCCTTAAAGACGGCAGGCTTATAACCGTGCGCCCGAATACTCGGTTTGTGCATTTTCCGGAACATTCGCATGATTTTGTGGAGATGATATATTCATGCACGGGCAGAACAACGCATATCATAAACGGAAACAAAATTGTTTTAAAGCAGGGTGAGCTGCTCATGCTCGGTCAGAATGCAAGACAGGAGGTTCTGCCTGCCGGAATTGACGATATATCGGTGAATTTTATAATACTGCCCGAATTTTTCGATAATCTGTTTTCAATTATCGGCGTCGAGGAAACACCGCTCAAAAAGTTTATAATAGAAAGTCTTAAAGACAGCGGCGGAAATTCGGGGTATTTGTATTTTGAGGTTTCGGACATTGTGCCCGTTCAGAATCTGGCGGAAAATCTTATCTGGACAATTATCGAAAATATACCCAACAGCCGAAGAATAACGACTGTAACGATGGCGCTTTTGTTTATGCAGCTGACAAGCTACACAAACCGTCTTGCGTATCAGACGCCCGACGAAATCGCAATAATGCAGATGCTCAGATACGTTGACGGAAATTATCGAGACGGAAGCCTTACGGAGCTTGCAAAGAGCCTGCATTACGATTTCTGCTGGTTTTCACGTGAAATAAAGAAAAAAACAGGTAAAACATATACGCAGACCGTCCAGGAAAAACGGCTTTCAAAGGCGTGCTCGCTGCTTGCGGATACCGATATGAACATAGGCGATATAGCGTTTTATGTTGGCTATGACAACATCAGCTACTTTCATCGGCTTTTTTATAAGGCGTACGGTATGACGCCGCATAAATGGCGAAAAAATCACACTGCAAATAAGGACACTATTTAAGACAAATAGCGTCCTTTATTTTTTACCGCGTCAATGCTAATATTAAATTAGAATATTATGCTTTGTGCCGCCGGCACGGAAAGAGAGGGATATATAAATGTACGAAAACGCAAGGGAAAAATATGCCGCATACGGTGTGGATACCGATAAGGCAATCGAGACGTTGAAAAACGTAACGGTTTCGATGCACTGCTGGCAGGGAGACGATGTTACGGGCTTTGACAGCCGCGAAACGCTTTCGGGCGGAATACAGGCAACGGGAAATTACCCCGGCAAAGCAACCGCTCCCGAACAGCTCATGGAGGATATAGATAAGGCTATGAGCCTTATTCCCGGAAAAAAGAAGCTTAATCTTCACGCAAGCTATGCGATTTTTGACGGAGATTTTGCGGATCGCGACAAAATAGAGCCGAAGCATTTTGAAAAGTGGGTTAAATTTGCAAAGGAAAGAAATATGGGTATAGATTTTAACCCGACGTTCTTTTCGCACCCGATGGTAAAGGACAATCTCACGCTTTCGTCGCCGGACGAGGAGGTTCGCCGTTTCTGGATAGAGCACGGAAAGAGATGTATTGAAATATCGCAGTATTTTGCGGAGCAGACAAACAGCGTGTGCGTTATGAATATATGGATTCCGGACGGATATAAGGACATTCCGGCAGACAGATACGCACCGCGCAAGAGATTTAAGGATTCGCTTGATGAAATTCTTTCCGTTCCGTATGATAAGAGCAAGGTATATGTAACGCTCGAATCAAAGGTTTTCGGCATAGGGCTTGAATCGTATACGGTTGGTTCGGCAGAATTTTGCATGAATTACGTAAACGAAAAGAAGATAACTCCGCTTATGGATAACGGTCATTATCACCCGACAGAGCTTGTTTCGGATAAGATTTCGTCAATGCTTCTGTTCAATGACAAGATTGCTCTGCATATCACAAGACCTGTTCGCTGGGACAGCGACCATGTTGTGCTGTTTGACGATGAAACAAGGGAGATTGCAAAGGAAATCGTCAGAAACGATGCGCTTGACAGAGTATTTATCGCAACCGACTACTTTGACGCGTCAATAAACAGAATAAGCGCATGGGTTACGGGTATGAGAAATGTTCAGAAAGCGCTGCTGTTTGCGCTTTTGCAGCCGTCCGACAAGATGAAAAAGCTCCAGGACGATGCAAACATGACCGAGCTTATGGTACTCAGCGAGGAATTTAAAACGATGCCGTTCGGCGATGTGTGGGAAAAATATCTTGAAGTTGAAAACGTAAAGGCGGATTATCTTACAGAGATAAAGGAATATGAAAAGAAAGTTTTGGTGAACAGATAATGAAAAATATTTTTGACGCTCCGTTTGTGCAAGAAATGGAGGAAACGACAGCCAATATGTACAGACTCGGCTGGGATGAGAGAAACGGCGGCAATATAAGCTATATGCTTGACGAAAAGGAAGTCGGCGAATATCTGGATTTAAACAGTGTTATAAGAACAATTCCGATAGGTTTTGACGCAAAAAAGCTTGCCGGAAAAATATTTATCGTAACGGGAACGGGCAAATATTTTAAAAATGTAAAGTCAGACCCCGAAAATAATCTCGGAATAATACGCATTGCAGCAGATGGCACAACGGCAGAGCTGCTTTGGGGCTATAAGGACGGCGGAAAATTCACAAGTGAATTACCTGCGCACCTTATGAGCCATATGGCAAGGCTTTCGGTTAATCCCGAAAACCGCGTTGTAATGCACTCGCATCCTACATATACGCTTGCAATGAATTATGTTCATGAGCTTGACGAAAAAAGCTTCACGCACACTCTTTGGGAAATGTGTACTGAGTGTATAGTTGTCTTTCCTGACGGCGTGGGAGTTTTGCCGTGGATGCTGTGCGGAACAAATACGATAGGCGAAGCAACAGCGGAGAAGATGAAGGAATTCAGGCTTGTAGTCTGGGGTATGCATGGAATTTACGGAGCAGGCAAGGATTTGGACGAAACCTTCGGACTTATCGAAACAGTCGAAAAAGCAGCGCAGATTTATATGCTCACAAGTCACCTGCCGAGAAAAAATACAATCAAAGACAGCGAAATGAAAGAGCTTGCGGAGTATTTCGGCGTGGATTACAGAAAAGATTTTTTGAATTTATAATTTGGTAAAAAAATACAGTGCAGCTCATTTTACAGAGTTACACTGTATTTTTATTTTACGTCATATTCGACTTTGCAGGGTTCATTCATGCCGCCGTCATACGGTGTTGCGAGAAGGACGAAACTCATTAAAAGATGACCATTACCCTATTCCAAAAACTACTTTAACGATAATGTTAAAATAAAGCAATGTATTAAACACATAGAAATAATGCGGATAAAACCTATAAAACCCTTGACAAATATCATTATATGGCTTATAATAATTTTACGGTAACGATAATGTGAAAAGGGGGAATACGATGCTTGATATAAAACCTTATATTAGAACGTGTCGGGGAGAAACGGTAAAAAATAATATAAATGCCGCAGCCGACACTATAAACGGAGTGAAGGCTGTGTATGTGTCGGCAAAAGCGGATTGTCCGCTTGATATGGAGTTTGGGGCGGGACTTGATATAGAACAGCCGGCGGGTCTGACGGAATGTATGGCGGTGTACCGCCATTCGGAATATTGGTGCAGTCCGTCGTTCGGTAAAAGCTTTTCAGAGGTTCCCGATGAAACTCAGGGACTCATATGGAAAGAGGATAACGGGCTGTACGGAGTGATACTTCCGGTTGTTTCGGAGGAATATAAATGCGTACTGTCGGGAGGCAAAAACGGATTGACCGCAAAGCTGTTCAGCTGGTATGACAAATTGAACGAATGTAATGCTCTTGCTTTTGTATATGCCGAGGGGGAAAATCCGTATAAGCTTTTGGAACGGTGTGCCGAAACGGCGGTGCGTCTGCTGAATAACGGCTGCAAAACAAGAGCCGGAAGGAGATATCCCGATATATTTGAATATTTGGGCTGGTGCAGCTGGGACGCATTTCAGATCAGAGTGACGGAAGATGATTTGATTAACAAATGCATGGAATTTAAAGAAAAAAACATTCCGGTGCGGTGGGCGATTATAGATGATATGTGGGGAGATGTTCCGGCATTCAAAAATGCAGAATATAATAATTTTTCCGAAATGCTTGAAGTAATGCATTCGTCAAGTCTTAATTCGTTTAAAGCAGATCCGGAACGCTTTCCTAACGGACTGGCACACTGTATAACGGAAATGAACAGACTGGGAATTACGGTGGGTATGTGGCATCCGACAACCGGATACTGGAAAGGAATAAGCGAGGACGGAGAAATATATAATAAATACCGCGATTTGCTGATGAAAACGGACAGCGGAATTTATATACACAGCTTTGAACAGGAAAAGGCATATATGTATTACAGTATTTTTCATGATTATTTGAAAGAATGCGGAGCGGAATTTGTAAAAATAGATAATCAGAGTATGACAAGGAGATTTTATAAAGGCAAAGGAGCGGTCGGAAAAATTGCGCGTGGTGTACATAAAGCAATGGAGGCTTCGGTGGGAGAACATTTTGATAATCGGATGATTAATTGTATGGGAATGGCAAGCGAGGATATGTGGAACCGTTCTCAGAGTCCCGTGTCAAGGTGCAGTGATGATTTTCAGCCCGAAAGCAGAGCGTGGTTTTCAAAACATATTCTGCAATGCTCGTATAACAGTCTTATACAAGGGCAGCTTTATTACTGCGATTGGGATATGTGGTGGACTGATGACGGGCAGGCGATGAAAAACAGTATTTTGAGAGCGATAAGCGGCGGCCCAGTGTATGTCAGCGATATGCTTAACCGGAGCAGGCGTGAAGTGCTGATGCCCCTTGTTCTTGATGACGGACGGATTTTGAGATGCGACAGGCCGGGAATGCCGTCGGCAGACTGTCTGACGGAAAATCCGCTTAACCGGGGGAAAATTTTCAAATTGCAGAACATATGCGGTGAGTGCGGAGTGATAGCGGCATTTAATCTTGACGAATCAAACAAAGAGGCGTCAGGTACTGTTTCGCCGTCGGATGCGGACGGGATTGACGGAGAATATTTTGCGGTGTATGAGCATTTCAGCCGTGAGATGAAAATTTTAGGCAAAAATGAATGTATGGAAATAAAATTGAAAGATGAAAGCGATTACAAATTGTATATCGTTGCGCCTTTGAAAAACGGCTTTGCGGCAATCGGCAGGACGGATAAATTTATTTCGCCGAAAACAATCAAGCGTGTGTGCGGCGAGAAAATCGAACTGACGGAAAACGGCGAATATGCCTATGTGAAAGACGGACGGCTTGTTATAACCGAATAGACGGGAGGGGTTAATGTGCTCAAAGAATATATACTCAATAAAGAACATCATAAATACAGAAAAGAAACAGAAATAAAATTTGACAGAAACAGCGCTGCGGAGGAAAGAATGGCGTATCGTTTTAAAAAGCTGTGCGAAGCTGAAACGCCCGTAATACTGCCGGAGGAAAAGATATGCTATATACGAACGGTAAAAAATGTTCCTGATATTTTTGATGAAGAGGAATGGAAAAATATCAAAAAAGAACATTTCATTCATGAATTGGGTTATATGTCAAACCTTTCGCCGGATTATGAAAAAGTTATACGCGCCGGACTGCTGAAACTGCGTGAAACGGCAGATGAATACGGAAAACAGGTAATTGACAGTATTATGGGGCTGGCAAACAGGTATCGTGAAGAAGCGTTAAAACAGGGAAGAAACGATATAGCAAAAATACTTGAAAGAGTACCGGCGTACGGGGCGGAGAATTTTAGGGAGGCTCTGCAATTTTTCAGAATTATACATTACAGCCTGTGGCTTGAAGGAAACTATCATGTAACAGTGGGAAGATTTGATAAATATATGTATCCGTATCTTAAATCGGATATGGATAAGGGTATATATACGGAGGAAACGGCTCTTGAGCTTCTGGAAGATTTCTTTTTGTCATTTAACAAGGACAGTGATTTGTACCCGGGAGTGCAGCAGGGCGATAATGGGCAGAGTATGGTTCTCGGCGGCGTAGATAAAGACGGGAACGAGGTGTTTAATCTGCTTTCAAAACTGTGTCTGAAAGCGAGCAATAATCTGAAATTGATAGACCCTAAAATCAATCTGCGTGTGAGCAAAAAAACACCGATTGAAATATATGAGCTTGGAAGTGAGCTTACAAAAGCAGGTCTTGGATTTCCGCAGTATTCAAATGACGACGTTGTAATAGACGGACTGCAAAGACTCGGATATTCGCAGGAGGACGCAAGGGACTATACTGTGGCTGCGTGTTGGGAATTTATTATCCCGGGAGTCGGTGCGGACGTGGCAAATATAGGAGCGCTGTCTTTTCCAAAAGCAGTTGACAGATGTTTGCACCGATATTTGAAAGAAAGTGCGGACTTTGATGAATTTCTGGAACATATACATTCCGAAATACAAAAAGAATGTGCGGAAATCTGCGGCAATATAAAAAATCTTTGGTTCGTGCCGTCTCATTTTATGAAAATCTGTATGGACGAAATAAAGTATAACAATTTCGGAATCCATGGTACGGGTATAGCGACAGCGGCAGATTCGCTGTATGCAATTAAAAAATACATATATGACGAGAAAAAATTTTCCGCGGACACTATTATAGAAGCGGTTGACGGTGATTTTCAGTTTCACAGTGAGCTGCTGCCGCTGCTGCGCTATGAAACTGAAAAAATGGGAAACGATATTGACGAGGTGGATAACATATCGGTATATCTGCTGGACAGTTTTTCGGAGGGATTAAAGGGCAGAATTAACTGTCGCGGCGGAATATTCAGAGCAGGCACCGGAAGCGCGATGTATTATCTGTGGCATGCGGACGAAATCGGGGCTTCGCCGGACGGAAGAAGAAAGGGCGAACCGTTCGGAACGAATTTCTCGCCGAGCCTTTTTGCAAGAATTAACGGCCCCGTTTCTGTTATAAAGTCGTTTTCAAAACAGCATTTCCGCAATGCCATAAACGGCGGGCCGCTTACTATGGAGTTTCACCACAGTATGTTTACCGATGATGATTGTATCAAAAAGGTTGCAATGCTGGTAAAATCATATATTGAACGGGGAGGACATCAGCTTCAGCTTAATGCGGTTAATATAGAACAAATGCGCGATGCGCAGAAACATCCCGAAGAGCACAGACAGCTTGTGGTTCGCATATGGGGGTGGAGCGCATATTTTGTGGAACTGGATAAAGAATACCAGGATCATGTTATAAAACGTCAGGAATATGTAATATGAACGGAATGATTTTTGATATAAAGGATTTTGCTTTGCATGACGGCCCGGGACCGCGTGTGACGGTGTTTATGAAAGGCTGCCCCATGAGGTGCCGGTGGTGTCATAATCCCGAGGGACTGGAAAGAGAGCCGCAGCTGATGATTAAGCATAATCTGTGTACCTCGTGCGGCAGGTGTAAAAAAGAGTGCGGTCACGCGGAATGCCGGCGGTTCGGCAGGTGTATTCATGTTTGCCCGAACGGTGCGATAAGTGTGTCGGGAAAAGAATATTCTCCAAGGGAGTTATCGGAAATTCTGTTGAAAAACATGGATTTTTATTCGTCAAACGGAGGAGGAGTGACATTTTCAGGCGGAGAACCTCTTATGCAGTGGGAATTTTTATCGGAGGTTATTGATTGCGTAAAATGTCATACAGCGATAGAAACAAGCGGATATATTGATGAATATACCTTTCGCCGTGCGGTGAATAAAGCAGATTATGTAATTATGGATTTAAAAATAGCCGACAGAGAACTGCATAAAAAATATACGGGAGTATATAACGATATAATTCTCGGAAATTTTGAGTATTTGAAAAACAGCGGACGTGACTGTGTTATACGTACGCCGCTGATACCCCGAATATGCGATACCGAGGAAAATCTTTCTTCACTGGAACGTCTGATAGGAAATATGAAGTGGGAAAAACTTCCATATAACGAAATGGCAGGCATAAAATACGGTATGCTGGGCATGACATATGGCATGAAAAAGTAAAAAGCAGACTTTCCGAAGGGGATTCTTCTTTGAGTTTCCCCGTTTTTTCAACGCCAAACAAAATCTGCGTCAGAAAATAATAGCGTGCGCGCCCTTAATTTTTGCTTTTAATTTTAGACTTTACAGCGTGCAGATATGGTTCAATGAATATATTTAAATTGAGTGAAAGACGGTCAACTATATTTTTGTCATTATCTTTAAATTTTGATTCTATGTTTTTCACTCTGCCATTCTGCTTTCAAGGCTTTTGCAGCTAAGTTTTGCGGAAAACTCAAATACGTTCGGTTGACATTTTGCCGAAAAAATGGTATATTATTCTTATGAATAAATAAAGAGGTATTCGGAATGAGAGCTGTAAATCAGGCGCTTACAAAAATAAATAATAAAAATCTTATTTTAAAGCAGATAATAATGAAACCCGTTTCACGGATTGAGCTTTCGGGAATGACCGGACTGACGAAAATGACCGTTTCAAATATCGTGAATGAACTTATGGACGACGGATATGTAACCGAAGGCAAACAGGAAATACATTCTGCTCCGGGGCGCAGACCGATAGTATTGAAGCCCGACACGGCAAAGCATCATATACTCGGAATTTACCTTTGCCGTGACAGTGTTTCGGCTTTTTCGTCAAATCTCTGCGGAGAGATAATACACATGGAATCCATACCATTTGATGATGAAACTGCGGAAAGCGTCGGCAAAAAAATCATTCGAGCTGCTGATAAAATTATAAAGCTTGAAAAAAACATTATCGGAATAGGCGTTTCTTCGATAGGCCCGGTCGGTGCAAAGGACGGTGTTCTGAGAGAGCCGCCGCATTTTTTCGGCATAGAGCGTATTGACATACGCAGTCTCCTCGAAAATGCTTTTTCGCTGCCCGTTTTTACGGATAATGATATGAACACCTCTGCGCTTGCTGAAAAATACTGGGGCAAGGGTGCGGATTTGGATGATTTTATATATCTCGGTGCAGCAAAGGGTATAGGCGCCGGAATTATTCTTAAAGGCAGACTGTGCGAGGGCGATTTCGGCGAAATCGGTCACGTTTCGGTTGACATAAACGGGAAGAAGTGTCCCTGCGGCAACAAGGGCTGTCTTGAAATGTATGCGTCAATCAGCAGCAATGCGAATAAAAACAACAAGCCGGACATTTGCCGCTATCTTGCTGAAGGCTGTATTACTCTTATTAATCTGTTTAACCCCGACAAAATTTTTCTCGGACACCGAATACCATATCTTGGCAGCGATGCGGCGGATATTATCGCAAAAAACATCGGAAACAGATACATCGGCAGCAAATACAAACACGTCGGGATTGAATTTTCCCGATTTTATGATAAAGCGCCGCTCTACGGAGCCGCCGCTATATTTATTGACAGATATAAATTTTAAAGGGACTTAAATATAATTACGGATAAGCATTTCGGTGTTACTCCGGCCTGTCTGAGAAAAGATAATGTTTAAATCCTGCAATGGTTAATCGGTTATGATAATATAAGATACAGAACACGGCGGAGGTGAAAATATGCGGTTTAACATTCCCGATATTACCAAAGGGATAATGGTTGAAAAGGACTGTGAACGGAGTTCGGTGGATATGCCGGAAATGCACTCACACTCTTATCATGAGCTTTACTTTTTGCTTTCGGGCAAAAGACGTTATTTCATCGGGCACAGGATTTTTGATGTTGACGCAGGTAATCTGGTGGTAATTCCGAAAAACGAGCTGCACAAAACCACCTCGTTCGGCGGCAAGGGGTATGAGAGGTATGTTTTGTATTTTTTTGATGAGGACATTGAAGAAATATACAGATTAACAGGTCAGAAAAATACGGAGGATTTTTTAAACGCCGGCTGTCTGTCGTTTGGCAGCGAATATGCCGAAATCATAAAGAAGAACATCATGAGGGCGGAATTTGAAAAAAATCATTCCGATTTATACACACCTCTTGCTTTGAGAAATATTTTGCATAATATAATTTTATACGCTCTGCGGTTCGGCAGAAGCACAGCTCTCGAAACAGGCGCCGGAGCGGACAAAATTCAGCAGGCGGCGAAGTACATAAGCGAAAACTACGCCGAGCAAATATCTCTCGGTGAAGTTGCCGGAATGGTTTTTATGGAGGAAACATATTTCTCGAAAAAATTCAAGGCGCTTACGGGTTTTTGCTTTAAGGAATATCTTATTCAGACGCGCATAAAAGCCGCCGAAAAACTGCTTAACGAAACTGATTTTACAATCGGTGAAATTTCCGACGGATGCGGATTTTCAAGCAGTAATTATTTCGGCGACGCATTTAAACGCTGGAAAGGAGTTTCCCCCTCAGAATACAGAAGGCTTAGCCGAATTTAATAAAAGTTTAAGTAATATTCTGTGATTGTCCCGGCGTCTGCAAGCCGGACATTCTCTTGAATATTCCGTTTTTGTTCGCAAGCTCTTTCTTGGGACTATCCATAGCATCGGCGTCTGTTTTAATACTTCTGCCCTTCACGCCGAAAATATGGGATAATTAAGTTGTAAAATCAATCATTTACACACAGAAACACAGAAAAATTATTGTCTGTTTTCGGGAATGATCGGATACAGCTGAATCATATTTCCGCCGTCGACGGTGAGTTCCGCACCGGTGGTGTTTTTTGAATTATCACTTCCGAAGTAATATACTGCATTTGCAATATCTTCAAAATCGGCAATATCGCCGAGCGGAGTAAAGTTTGACAATGCGTTTTTGCAGTCGTTGTAATTGTTTTCCCAGCGGTCGGTTTTAATCATGCCCGGAAGAACGGCATTTACTCTTATTTTATACTTACCCAAATCAAAAGCCAATGCGCGCATCATACCAAGTGCGCCGCTCTTTGAAGCGCTGTATGCGATTCTGTCGGGGATTGCTCTGTAAGCCGTGTTTGAATTTACAAACACAATCGAACCGCCGCCAAGCTCCGTCATATGCTTTGCCGCCGCCCGCGAGAGCATGAAATTCCAGCCTATATTTGTGTTTATAACGTTCATGAAATCCTCCATGGAAACTGTCAGAAATTCCTGTCTGATTCCGAGATTTGCCGCATTTAAAACAAGCGTATTGATTAAATATCCCGTTTTCTTAATATCTTCAAATATTTCGTTTACGTTTTCTTCGTCGAAAACCCTCATACCATAGCCTTTTGCAAATACACCGTACTTTTCGGAAAGCTGCGCCGCAGTCTGTTCTGCTTTTCCGGCGTTTCTGCTGCCGAGAAATAAATTATATCCTTCTTTTGCAAATTTTTCTGCGATACCGAGTCCTGTATTTACGGTTGCTCCGGTAATAAATACTGATTTATTCATGATTGTACCCTCTCTTAAAAATAAAATTCCGTTTTTGCTGGTCTGATGTTGGTCAGAGCGCCGGTGTAGTGTCTTAGCGTGTGTACCTGGTACGGGTGTTTGAGACACTCATCCTCGTTTATCTCAATACCAAGTCCGGGCTTATCGGGAATGGTTATATATCCGTCCTTGTATTCAAGCTTTTCCGTAGTGACGTCCTTGCGGTAATCAACATCGGAGTACATAATTTCAAGTATGCAGAAATTAGGGCATGATGCGGCAAGCTGTAAGGTTGCGGCATTTGCAACCGGACCCGACGGATTGTGCGGCGCAAACGGAATGTAGCGGCATTCTGCCTCAGCGGCAATCTTTTTAAGCTCCATTATACCGCCCGCATGAGAAATATCCGGCTGAATATAATCCGCCGCCATAAGCTCAAACATACGCTTGTAATCCCAGCGTGTGTACAGGCGTTCACCTGCCGAAATCGCAACGGGCGATTTATCGCGCACTGCCTTTAAAGCATTCAAGTCATCGGGAGGCGTGGGTTCTTCAAAGAACATCGGTTTGAACTGTTCAAGCTCCTTTGCAATTTTTATTCCGGTAGGAATGTTAAAACGTCCGTGACCCTCGATAAGTAAATCCACTTCATTGCCAACTGCTTCACGTACCTGCGCAACACATTCAAGCGCAGTGTTTAAATCCTTGTTTGAAATATTCATATAGCTTTTGCCGAACGGATCCCACTTCATCGCCGTTACGCCGCGTTTAACAGCTTCTTTTGCTTTTGCACCGAATTCCTCCGGCGTTTTTGCACCGGCGAACCAACCGTTTACGTAAATTCTTACTTTATCGTTTGCACGCCCGCCCATAAGCTGATAAACAGGCACATTAAGAGACTTGCCTAAAATATCCCACAGCGCCGTTTCGACAGCTGAAAGCGCGCTCATAAGCACAGCGCCGCCTCGCCAGTATGCGTCACGGTAGATACTGTGCCAGTGCTTTTCGATGTCGAGCGGATTCTGTCCTACAAGATATTCCTTTATATGCTCAACTGCGCCGATAAGAGCCTTTTCCTTGTATTCGAGAGTGGCCTCGCCGACGCCGTCGATGCCCTCGTCCGTGTAAACCTTTACAAACACCCAGTTTGTACGAAAGCAGTCCACGGCAAATGTTTTTACGTCAGTAACCTTCATTTTTCTTTCTCCTTTTCGGGTATTTACATTTATGAAAAATTATGATAAAATATTTTTTACAGTGATATATTATCAGAGATTATGCGGTATATCTACATAATTGTTATGATTTTTTTTAGAAATGTTAAGGTGTTGATATGAATACTGAAATAATTCTTCCAAAGCTTTTGGGAGCCGGAATATACAATGCGTCCGCAGTGTACAGAAATATTGAAATAACGCCTGCGCGGCGGACTGCGGTTTTTGAAATTGAACTGCCGACAGAGAACGGCGGAGCTTCATATATTGACGGTACGGAAAATCCGGTCAGAAATGACCATCTGATATGTGCAAAGCCCGGACAGATGCGCTGTACGCGTCCGCCGTTTGTGTGCAGATATGTGCATTTGCTTGTTTCGGACGGTGCGCTTGCCGATTCGCTGATAAATGCAGAAAGCTATATGTATATAGATGATGTGCCAAAATACGAAACGCTTTTTAAGGAGATAACGGAGGCTTTTGCAAATCCCTTTGACGGGAGTGAAATATATTTGCAGAGCAGGCTGCTTGCGCTTATTTACAGTATACGCTCGGACAGCCGCCGTGCGGCGGTAAATGCCGCGGCGGAAAGTAATTCGGTCACAAGAGCGCTTGCATATATTGACGGCAAATGCTTTGAGAATATAACTCTCGGGGAAATCGCACAGCACGTGAATTTAAGCCGTACATATTTTCACAGCCTTTTTACGCGTGCGGTCGGTATGACGCCGCAGAGGTATATTCTGCAAAAACGGCTCAGTGCGGCGAAAACACATTTGCTCATGAGCAAAAAATCCGTTTCCGATATTGCGTATGAGTCGGGTTTTTCCTCGCAGTCGTATTTTAATTACGTGTTTAAAAAGGAAACGGGAGTGACCCCGGGCAATTATAAAAAAATGATGTATAACAAATATCCGAAATGAATGTGAATTTATTATTTTTGCAAAATTAATAATTTTTTTGTAAGAAATACAGAAAAATTTATTGAATAATTTTAAAACTTGTGTTATAATTAAGTAATAAATACAAAAGTAGGGTAATAATCAAAAAGAAATGTGTATATTTCACCCCAATATGCACACACATATGTTTTTTTATTGAAAATGTCGATATGTGCGTTTCTTTTTGCATGTAATTGAACCGCCGTAAGGCGTGTGGGAGATTGGTATGAAAAAGTGGAAAGTGATTTTGATTTCGGTAATCGGATTTGCAGCAGTGCTGGTTGCCGGTATCGTCGCCGTGTTTCATTATTATGCGGTGCCGCGATATGTGGAGCCGCTTTTGGAAACGGTTGCGTCGGTTCTGAATGATACGGGAGTACAGAAGGAAATTTCCGAAACCGCACAGGAAATGGCGGATAACGGTATGCTTGACAGCAAGCTTGTTGAGGAATATATAAAAAGTATTCAACAGCCGGATACCGCAGAGGATGATGCAGACAGCGAAAAAACGGATACAGCCGAAAAAGAACAAACCGCCGAACCGTCGGGAGGAAGCAACAGCGTCGGCGCGAAGAATGTTCAGGTTGTGGACGGCAGCGGAAAAACGCATACATACGGGAAAAAGAAAGACAATCAAACGTCAAAATCAGACACGTCGGATACGTCAGGGAACAGTCTGTCGGGCAGTACGCAGAGGATATATGATAATTTAAAGTCAGAGGTATCCGCAAAGGACTGGGCACGAGCATATGAGCTGGCATCGAAATTCGATATGAGCAAGGTGCGAAGTCTCATGTCCGACAGAGCGGAACTTAAAAAATATGTACAGTCGGTATTGACGGAGGCGGAATATTCCGAATGTATGGGACTGTATCTGAAATATGCTTATCTTTTAAAATAACGGTTGAGGTGACGTGTTCTTGAAAAGTTTTAACTTGCGCAGAGTGTGCCTGGTACTGGCGGATATGTCGGTTCGACGTTGGGCGTTTTGTGTACAATAGGCGTTTTGGCGCTGTATAAAAGCTATCGCACGCTGTCGTATTCGAGAAGCTTTCTGATTATTGCATTTTTCATATCTACTTTTGGAATAATTGTTTTAAGAACACTTTACAGCAGCTTTTTCAGCTTTTATATAAGACAGCTCAAAAGCGCACAGAGCAGACGCAGAACTCTTATCGCCGGCGCGGGAAGCGCAGCACAGCAGATAATAGGCGAAATACTTGATTCGGACTGCGAATATGACCCGATAGGAATTGTTGATGACGATTCATCGAAAAGCAGGGGATATATAAGAGATATAAAAATAATGGGTACGACGGAGGATATTCCGCGTCTTTGCAAAAAGTATGAAAGTTGAGATTGCGTCCGTACGTAATTACCAGAAAATGGATTTAATTTTCAGCACATACCGATTATGAAAACAAACCCCGAAGAAGCGGTTAAGAACAATATTGTCGGTACATATAATACGGCAACGCTTGCGGATTTGTATAAGGTCAAGAAATTTGTTCTTATATCAACCGATAAGGCGGTGAACCCGACAAACGTTATGAGTGCAACAAAACGCAGCTGTGAGATGATAGTTCAGAACATGGCGCAAAATTCAAAGCTTACACAGTTTGTTACGGTACGCTTCGGAAATGTTTTGGGTTCAAACGGCTCTGTAATTCCGCTGTTTGAAAGACAAATTAAGGAGCGCGTGATAGAGCTGTTGCAGCAGATTGCGCCGACCTTTAAGCATAAGACGGCAAATAGTGAGGTTGATAAGAATGACAAAAAAGGAAAGAGCAGCGCTTCTCCGACAGCTGTTGGATAAAGCATATCCCGACGCAAAATGTTCACTCGACTATTCAACACCTGTGGAAATGCTTATAGCGACACAGCTGAGTGCACAGTGTACAGACGCACGTGTAAATATTGTCACGAAAGAGCTTTTTAAGCGTTATAAATCCGCACAGGATTTTGCGGAGGCAAATCCGGAGGAATTGCAGGAATATATAAAGTCTGCAGGTTTTTATAAAACCAAATCGCAGAATATAATAAAATGCTGTAAGCGTCTGGTGGAGGCGTATGACGGTAAGGTTCCCGATAATATGGAGGATTTGCTTACTCTTGCCGGAACAGGACGGAAAACAGCCAATCTGGTGCTAGGCGATATTTACGGAAAGCCCGCCGTTGTGGTTGATACGCATTGTATGCGTTTGACACGGAGGATAGGGCTTACAAAGGAAGAAGACCCGGCAAAAATCGAAATGGATTTGAAGAAAATCGTGCCGGAGGATTATCAGCTCAGACTTTGTCACCAGCTGGTGTATCACGGCAGGGCGGTATGTACCGCGCGTAATCCGAAATGCGATATATGCCCGATAAAACAGGCTTGTAAAAGAGTCGGTGTAAAATAACTTTGGCAGAATTAAATTTATTTTTCATGACAAAACACACATGGCAGAGTTTATAAAAAAACTGCCATGTGTGTTTTTTTGTGTGCATAATATTTTTACCGTTAAAAAAGTCTGCCCTGATATGTATTGCGTTTAAGCATAAGCTTGTCAATTTCGTTTAAAACAACGAATTTTTTCAAACTCCATTCGGGAGCAATAAGAATATCGCGTCCGCCGTCGCCTGTCAGACGCTGTATAACGGTTTCCTCCGAAAAAACCTCTAACTGACGTACAATCACATCAATATAATCGTCGCGCGTCATAGGCTCTATTTTGCCGTCATAGAAGTCTTGTGCCATTTTTGTGCCTTTTATAATGTGCAGCAAATGCAGCTTGACGCAGTGCGGCATAAGCTTTGCAGTCTGGCGCGCGCTTTCTACCATCATTTCTTTTGTTTCACCCGGCAAGCCGTTAATCAGATGTACGCATACATTTATATTCCTTTGACGAAGCTTTTCATATCCGTCAAGAAATTCCGCATATGTATGACAGCGGTTTATTTTTTCGCCCGTTGAGTCGAATATTGATTGCAGACCAAGCTCCACAATAAGATATGTTCGGTTGTTAAGCTCGTCAAGATATTCCAGCACATCCTCGTTAAGACAGTCCGCACGTGTGGCAATGCTTATACCCACAACGCCGGGCTGCCGCAAAACAGGCTCAAATCTCTGCCGCAAAACCTCTGCCGGAGCGTATGTGTTGGTATGCGCCTGAAAATACGGCATATATTTGCCCTCATGCCACTTTTTTGCCATGCGTGCTTTCACATACTCAAACTGGCGTACTATTCCGTCCTCGGGATTGCCTGCAAAATCGCCGCTGCCGGTGTCGGAGCAGTAGGTGCAGCCGCCGTATCCTTTTGTGCCGTCAATATTGGGACAGGTAAAACCGGCGTTTAAGGCGATTTTCATAACCTTTCCGCCGAATTTATGCCGAAGATGATAATTCCATGTATGATAACGCTTGTTATCGTCCGAATACTTAAAATTGTTTTCCATTTAATCTCCTACAAGAAAAACCGCCGCACTTATATGCGGCGGTTCTCCATACATATTTGCTTTATCAGCCTTTGAGCTGAAATGATGTGCAGTCTGTGCACTCGATCATTGTCGGGTTAGGCTCATGTGTTCCCACCTGAATACATGACAGTGAACAGTAATCAGATGTCTGACAATGGTTTTTGCACTGTGTAACAGAACATTTGATGCTCTTGTTTGCTTCGCAGCCACAATTACTCATTTTCAATTACCTCCAAAATAGATTATGTCTTACGGCACACTCTTATTATGGTTGTTTTTTTGATTTTTATTCTGTTTTTTTAAATATCGGTGCAAACATTATAGAGTCTTGATACCGTGGCAATCGCCTGCTGTACCGTATAGAAACCGAGCGGCTCAAACTCATTGCTGTCATTTCCGCTCATTATTCCGTTGTCGCTTACCCATCTCACATAAAACTTTGCCCATTCGGATATGTGCGAATTGTCACTGTAATTCAGATTGTATTTTGTGTCTATATGTCTGAAATTTTCAGCGGTAACGGTAAGCATTTTTGCCGCTTCTTCACGTGTTATCGCACCGTCGGGATCGAAGTATTCTCCGCCTCTGCCGTTGATTATCCCGAGCGCAAACAGCATATCAATCGACGAATCTCTGCCGGTACAGTCGGAGAAATTATCTCTGCTGTAAGATATACCCTTGTCGTCCATATATTTTTCAAGCGAAGCATAGCCGCCTGTTACTGCAATAAAATTGCCGATAAGTATACAAAATTCCTCACGCGATATGGTCTGCGGATATTTGTCCGTCAGCTGATAGGGGAGAAGTGAACGCGCCGCCGCCTCTTTTATCGAATCCTTTGCCCACAAATCGTCTGGCAGTTTAAGAAAATCCGAATCGGTATTCGGATAGACTTCGCCGCCGTTTGTTTTTTTGCCCTCCTGATACATTGAGCAAAGATACATAAATTTGCTCAGATCATAATCCTGCATTTCATAACATATGTAATTTGAACTGCCGTACATTCCTATCTGGACGCCGGAGTTAAAGTAAAAGCTTTTTACACCGTCTGCCGTAAACAAGTTTACAGCCGTTCCGCGAAAAGGTGCAGGATTGATTGTACGGTAAAGCGTGACGCCCTCCGCACTGTAATAAAAATCCTTTATATCGTCCCTTGAAAGGGTAATATATTGTCCGTCGCTTATGTCGGAAACGGTTGCGGAGTTTATATCGTCCGCAGAATATATTCCCAAAGCATCGGAAAGCGTCATAGTTGCGGGCAAATCAACAATATTATACGCATGAACTGCCTGCGCTGTGAAAAGCGCAAGCAGCATTGCAAAAAATACCGTAAATTTTTTCATAGAACTCTCCATTCCGCCGCATTATACCACAAACGGCGTAAGAACTGCCTTTATGCCGTTCGGGAACTCAACGTAAAACTCAATATATGACGGGTTATCCTGGTCAATGTACATATCCAGAACATTAAACGTATCAAACTCCGATGCCGACATGGTATTCTGTGAGCCGCCCTTGTATCCGCCCTTAACATAAGTATCAGTCGGAGTATAGTAATAAATCATGTCGTCGTTGTAGGTGTGTACAAGCTTTCTCGGAATAATTTTTCCGGCATTTGTAACTCTGTACTGCGTTATTATATCACCTTCAAGCTGGTATGCGCTTCCGGTAATCATTATATCCATAAAGCACAGACCTTCAAGGTCTGAAAGCATATAGCTTCTCTGGTCAAGGAATATTTTCGACACAAATTTTATGCTTGCCGGAGCGCCGCTGTTGCTCATGACCGGAATAAGCGATTGCCCGTCATAGCGGAAGAACCATGCCGTACGCGTATCGCCGTTTTCGATTACGATAATCTCTTTTGTGGCATCGTTTTTGTCTATATCAACCACCGCCATGCCGTAAATGCTCTTTAAAGCTTTAAGCTGTGCGGAAAAGTCTGTTCCGTTTATAATGAGCAGGGGAGAAAGCTCCGCTGCTGTGTCGAATGTGCGCGTAAAGGTTACGTTATCGAGAACATCACCGCTGCGCAGGCTGATTTCCTTCGAAATAACGGATTCCTCGGTGTAAAATTCGGCCGCTTCGGAAAGCTCGCGGAACGCCACTCTCCTTGCGGCATACGGACGGTAATTTGTGCCGTCTGTTGCAACGTGAACCGTTGAATGGAAGCCGTCCCAGGTTATTTTAAAATCCATCGCTTCGCCAATAGCACGAACGGGGATAAGTATTCTGTCGTTGTACATAAGCGCTGAAACGGACAGCGGTACGGCTTCACCGTTTTTGTAGAGTACGCTGTCGCCAAGCGTGATTTTTACTGTATAATTATCCTTTGTAAGCGTAGCGGTTTTGGCGTCCTGATCCCATGTTACGACAGCGCCTGCTTTTTCAAAGACTGCGCGTATCGGAACGAGAGTGGTGCCGTCGAGGATTATCGGGTTCTGGTCAAATTCAACCTTTTCGTTGTTAAGCATTACGCTCACAACATCCTCCTCCGCATGCGCCGCTATGCCTGCTCCTACAAGCATTGCCGCAGATAAAGCCGCGCATAATAAAGCTTTTAATTTCATAAAATCAAATCCTTTCCTTTATTATAAACTGTGTTTCACTTAAAATACACAGTATTGTTCCATATATTTTTCCATATTTTTCAGAACGGTTTCGTACTTGCCGTCGGTTTTGAGATATTCGTATATATCCTTTACGGTCACAATCGAATGAACGTTTATGCCGTAATCCTCCATAACCTCCATAACGGCGGTTTTGTCTTTGTTTTGTCCGATCTCACAGCGGTTGACGGAAATGAACATATCGTTTACCGAAACATTCGCTGCGCCTTTTAAAACGGGCATAGTCTCACGGATTGCCGTACCGGCAGTGATAACGTCCTCGATTATGATAACACGATCTCCGTCAACGGGCTTGTATCCTACAAGAGAGCCGCCTTCGCCGTGATCCTTTTCCTCCTTGCGGTTGAAGAAATACGGCTTGTCGATACCGTATTCGTTATATAGCGCCGCCGCACAGGATGCGGCAAGCGGAATACCTTTATATGCGGGACCGAACATACAGTCAAACGCATCATTACAGCTTTCTTTTACAAGCTTTGCATAAAATCTGCCGAGAGTTGCAATCTGTCTGCCGGTTTTATAGTTGCCGGTATTTACAAAATACGGTGTATTTCTGCCGCTTTTGGTTACAAAATCGCCGAAACGCAGAACGTCCGCCTCCATCATAAATTCAATAAATTCTTTCTTATCCGGGGTAAGCATAATGTATCCTTTCCGGATTATATTAATCTCTGAAATATAATCCTCTTAATTTTTTCAATACCTTTTTTTCAATTCGGGAAACCTGCATCTGCGAGATTCCCATTTTATCGGAAATTTCTTTCTGGCTTAATTCATCGTTGTAGCGCATTTTTACAAAGCTGCGCTCCGTGTCGGTCATTTGTCTCATGCAGTAATCAATAAAATCCTTGTTTTCAAGCATAAGAAAATGATTATCCTCCGCGCCTATGACATTGGAAAGTCCCATTGCGCCGTCGGCACAGGCTTCATATTCAAGCGATTTAATAAAATTCACATCGCCGATTTTCTCCGCCTCCCGAATTACTTCATCGGGAAGATTTAAGCGGCGGGCAATTTCCGAATCGCTTATCTGGGAAGATGTGCGCTTTATCTGCTCCGCACGGTAGAAAACCTCATAAAGCCGCTTGGGAACGCGGACAAAGTTGCCTTTGTCGCGGAAATAGCGGCGGATTTCGCCCATAACGGTAGGTGTGGCGAAAGTGGCGAACTTCACACCGCGGTCGGGGTCAAACCGCTCCACGGCATACAAAACTCCCATGGACGCAACCTGGAAAATATCGTCATATTCTATTCCGCGGTTTATAAACTTGCGCGAAAGTATTTCGGCTATGTAAATATAGGACGCAACTATTTCATCGCGCAATTTTGTGTCATGCGTACGCTTGTATTCGGAAAACAGCTCATATTCGCTGACGTTTGGTTTTTCGAGAGCCATAGTCAGTCCTCCTTTCGCTGTCATTTTTTTATCAGTTCGTTGGCGATTTCCTTTGAATTATCAAAGGCTTGTTTATTCTTCTCGTCGTCCTTGGACTCGCAGCGTACAGCTATGTATATATCCCTGTCGCCTAAATTAAGGTTTTTGGCAAAGTTTGTATCTTTAAGATTAACCGCAAATGCCGTACCCTCCGCAGGGTAAAGTCTGTCTGTTTCGACCCCGTCCGAAGCCCATTCGCTTACCGGTACAAATGAGCCGTCATACGACGAACCGGGTTTAAGCATATTTTCAGCGTATGTACTGTCCATTAAAAACAGGTACGAGCAGTCGTTCTGAAATTCGAGCATGAGCTTTGTGCTCATCGCATAATTATACTGCGCATCCTGATTGTTTTCGGTTATTACAAGCTGCTGAAAGAACGGTAAAGACTTGCCGTTTCTGTCAATATCGGCTGTGTACTGTGCGATATACTCCGAAACGCTGTTCTGTGTTTCCTCACTGAAACCCGATGTTCCGACATAGGTTGCGGTCAGATCGTATTTCGGACTTGTGGCGCATTGCTGAATCGTAACGCCCACACATATAAGTACAAAAGCTGCGGCTATCGTGTGCCATTTGTAATACATCCAAAAGTACGGCCACCACTCCTTGGTGAATTTTTTCGGAACTACTCCGTATTTCTCAGCCATATTATTACCAACTCCTTAAAGCAAAGTGTACCGGCAACCGAATTGCATAATACACTACTATAACTATATCATAATCCTTTATATTTGTCAAATATAAAACAGAGGTGTATTTATGCTTAAATTCCAAAAAAAGGACTGCCGCAGCGCAGCAATCCCTTTATACAAAGCTTATTGTTTTTCCAAAAATCTCTTGTGAGCCTCGCGCAATTCCTTAGCCTTCTCCTCGGGAGCGGTAGGATTGCAGTGCGCCCATGCGCCTGTTTCCGATGAAGCGTTAAACTTAATCTTGTCTGCGCTTCTCATGGGCGGATAGAACGCGATGTGGAAATGATAGCAGTCCGAAACGTCCTCGCCGTTTACGGGATTCTGATACATACACATCATGTACGGGAAGGTATAGTCAAACAGACTGTCAAGCATACCTGCCGTTTCTTTAAGTATTTGTGCAAGATTGTTCTTTTCGCGCTCATTCATTTGTGTGAGATTCTGGAAATGACGCTTCGCAGCGATATACACACCGTAAGGATACTCACAGAAGAACGGCAGGAACGTGATAAAGTCCTCGTTCTCAAAAATAATGCGTCTGCCGTCATTCACTTCATCCTCAAGCATATCGCAGATAAGGCATTTACCGTTCTGCTCAAAATGCTCCTTGCAGGAATTCATCTCAAGCTCCAGCTTTTTCGGTACTACCGAATAGCCGTAAATCTGACCGTGCGGATGCGGCATTGTAACGCCCACCGCAGCGCCTCTGTTTTCAAAAATGAATACATATTTAATTTTTTCATCTGCGCTTATGGCAACGAAACGCTCCGTCCATAAGTCAACCAATTCCCGTATATGCTCAACCGGCAGTTCGGGCAGTGTAACCGTATGCTCCGGTGAATACAGGATAACCTCGCATTTGCCGTAAGCGGGTTTTGTTTTGTAAATTCTTGTTTCTACATCGTCCGGAACGGGCGGATTCTGCGACAGCGCGGGAAAATCGTTGTCGTATTCATATACCGTAAATTTATCAGGTACTTTTCCCGAACCCGGGCAGAACGGACACCAGTCCTTCGGCATCTGCGGTCTGTTCTGACGGTGAGAAGCAATCATAACCCAATCCTTTATAAGCGGATTCCAACGTAATTCAGCCATATCAAAATTCCCCTTTAACAAATTCATTTCTTTTCTTAATTATATAGCCAAATTAAATGTGTGTCAATAAAGAATATCACCGTTTTATATAAAAAATTCACCATGTAAGAGGTCTATGCCGTTTCAAGGGTAAAAGTGAATTTTGTATAACGCGATTTTGACCCGTCATTGGAGTTTATGCTCTCAACCCATATGCTCTGCTTGTGCAGTGTGAGTATATTTTTAACAAACGACAGCCCCAGTCCGGCGCCGCTTTTGTTATTGCGCGATTTATCCGTTTTGTAGAAACGCTTGAAAATACTGCTCAGCTCCGACGCAGCTATTCCGTTGCCGGTATTTCCTATGCAGACGTGCGCCTTTTTGCCTGCCGTCCACGTTTTAATGTGAATTGTAGTATCCGGATAGCTGAATTTAACTGCATTGTCCAGAAGATTTATTATAACGCGCGTTATAGCGTCCTTGTCTGCAATAACGTTAAGATCGTCCTCCTGAAAATCCACGTCAAGGTCAAGATGTGCGTCCTCTACTCTGTTTGCTATGCCGATTATACTTATGCGTATAAGTTCGTTCAGATTAAATACCGTCATATTAAGGCTGTATTCGCTTGACGACATTTTCGACATTTCCAAAAGGTCGTTTACAAGCTTTTTAAGCCTTACCGATTCTTCCAGCACAATATTAAGGTAATAGTCACGTTTATCCTCCGGTATTGTGCCGTCAAGAATACCCTGAACAAAGCCTGTTATGCTCGTCATAGGCGTTCTCAGCTCATGCGATACGTCCGATACAAAGCCTGCGCTTTGCTTTTCGATATTTTCTATCGAATCCGCCATAAAGTTGAAGCTTGACGCAAGCTGACCTATTTCATCGGCGCTATTCACCTCAACACGGTGCGACAGGTTTCCGGCGGCAATATCGCGTGCGGCGTCGTTAATTTGCCCGATCGGCTTGGATATGCGCTTGGACTGTACATAAACCAAGGCAAATGATATAAGCAGCGATATAAGCGCGGCAAGGAAAAATATAGTAACCATTCTCGTAAAGGTGCTTCGAAGCTTTGGCATATAGGAATTGAAGAACATTGCTCCGATAATCGTTCCGTTATACCTCACAGGCAAACCTATCGTAAGCACGTCACTGTCATATGCGCCGCCGAAATCGCCCTTTTCTTTAAGAGTTTTTCCGCTGATAACCGTTTTTGCAAATTCATCGGGGACTTTTTCCACGCTGCACGTGCGTTCGGAGATTTTTCCGTCGCGGTTTGTTATAATTATATCGCCGTGCAGAAAATGCGACCATGTTATAAGATTCTGCTTATAGGCATTGCGCGCACGTATGTCCGTTTCCTCAATCTGGTATGTACCCGTCATGCGTTCAAGCGCCTGACTGATTGAGATAACGTTTTTCTCCTGCTGTCCCTGCACAAATACATCAAAGACAATTACCATTGTCACCGATATAATTATAAAGGTTATAAAAGCAATTGCGGCGTATGTCCAGAAAAGCCTGCCGAATATGCTTTTAAAGAAATATCTGCGGCGGTGAATAAAACGTTCCGGCATATCAGCGCACCTCGAATTTGTATCCTACACCCCAGACGGTTTTAAGCTGCCAGTTTGCGTCTATGCCCTCAAGCTTTTCACGCAGTCTTTTTATATGCACGTCAACCGTTCGCGAATCGCCGAAATAGTCAAAGCCCCATACCTCTTCAAGCAGTTGTTCACGAGTGAACACTCTGTTGGGATTCGAGGCAAGGAAGTATAAAAGCTCCAGCTCTTTGGGCGGAATTTCTATAATTTTTCCGTCGATTTTTATCTCGTAGTTTGAAAGATTTATACTCAGCTTCGGGAAAACTATTTCCTTTTCGGCAGTCTGGTTCTTCGTTTCGCTGCGGCGCAGAACCGCCTTTATCCTCGCTACAAGCTCCTTTGTTTCAAAAGGCTTTACCATGTAGTCGTCGGCACCGAGTTCAAGCCCCAACACCTTGTCGAAAGTTTCGCCTTTTGCCGTAAGCATAATAATCGGTATGTTGCTTATTCTTCTTATTTCACGGCACACCTGCCAGCCATCCATTTCGGGCATCATTATATCAAGAATTACAATCGACGGCGATTCGGATTTGAAAAGCTCAACCGCTTTTTGACCGTTGTTTGCCGTAACGGTCAGGAATCCCTCCTTTTCACAGTAAAGACGAATCAGTTCCACAATATTCTCATCGTCATCGACAATAAGTATTTTAGTAGCTGCCATGTAAATTCCTCCTTTGAAAATATGTCTGATTCTATTATAACACAAATTTTACTGAAATCATATAAAATATTTATAAATTAATAAAAAATTTTTTGTTAACAATATCTTTCTCCCGGAAAAAGACAGGGAGAGAGCAAAAAAACTCCCATTTTTTCTCTGCATAATTATGGTGAAACAAAAAGAGCCGAAAACTCACATTTTGAGTTTTCGGCTTTCTGTTACGATACAATCACTAAACGGAAGCTTATTCTGCCGCCGCTGTTATCAATATAATTTTCGTAGTTAATTCCCTCGCGATCCATTTCTTCAAACATATTATTCAGCTTATCCTCGGTTGTCATGTAATAAGCGTCATAATTGCCAGTGACGTACTTGTTCATAAGACTGCGCACTTTTTCTTCGTCCTCGGAAGAAACAAGAATGGAACTGCTTACGGCTGCGCCTTGAATAGGTTCGGTAACAACCGCATATTCAGTAGGATTGCCGTCCTTATCTATCGGTGTGTACAATCCCAGTGCAAGCTCTGAGGTCGCTTCACCTGCGGTAAGATCATTAGTGTTAGCCTTTTGTTCGGCTGCACGGGTATTTTTATCGGGTGTTACATACGTACCCTTTGCAAGAGTGTACGGTTCGGCCGCCGTATCGGGCGACGGAGTTTCCTCCGCAATGCTGAATCCCTTTACCACATCTTCACCTGTGGCTGCATTTTCAGCCGGAGCTACGGTGGGCGCTGCTGTGGGCTTTGACGGAGCACGCGTTACTGACGGAGTTACGGTCAGCACGGATTTAGATACTCCTGCCGATGATGACACATTGCCCGTTACTGCTCCCGATGCCGCATTTGCAGGCTTTGCTGTATTTGCGGGCGTGTATACGGGCGCAGCTAAAGACGGTATTGCCGCCATATCCGCTTTCGGAGCAGAACTCTCTGCCGGCAATTGTGAAGCTGTCGGAGTATTTATTGCGGCAGGTGTTTGGGCGCTTGGCGCTGAATTGCCGTCCGAAACGATTTTTTCTTCTGTAATTACACCGTCTCCGGAGTTTTGCACCGACATACGCGAAACAAGGCTCTTGCCGTTTACGCCTATAACGGCAGCCAAAAGCATACAGGCTGCCACGGAACCGTATTTTTTCCAGCCGAAAGCGAAGCTTCTCTTGCTTCGAGCTTTACGGCGCATCTGAATATTCTCCAAATCGATGCGTGCATTAAGTTTATCGATAAAATCCTCCGGAGCTTTTATATCGGGGAGACGCTTGGCAGTATTAATAACCGCAAGCAAAAAATCCAAATCTTCACGGCATTTTTTACATTCCCCGGCATGAACCGTCATTTGCAGACGTTCCGTTTCCGACAAATTTTCGTAATTATCCAGCATTTTTTGAAAATCATTACAAATCACCGAAATCTCCCCCTTTCTGTTAAATTCTTATTACAATATATTAGACGTATGATTACATAAAAAGTTCCGCTTTTGATGATAATTTTTTCTTTAATGCCGTTCTTGCCCTGTTAAGCCTGGATTTTACCGTTCCGACAGGACATTCCAATATTTTTGCAATTGCGTCATAGCTCATATCTTCAAAATCACACAGCGTTATAACTTCGCGGTATTCGTCGCTTAGCTCCATTACCGCATTGCGCACGGCAATCTGAACCTCGCTGTGTTCGATGTATTCATCGGGCAGCGGTGCGCTGTCGGGAATTTCCTTTTTCAGACTGTTGTCGTCCGTGTCTGCGTCAATGCTTATCACAACGGCTCTTTTCTGACGTTTTCTTAACATATCGCTGCAGGTGTTGGCGGTTATGCGGTATATCCATGTGGAGAGGGAGGAATTTTCCTTGAAGCTGTCAATGTTTCTGTAAACCTTAATAAAAACCTCCTGAGCGGCATCGCAGGCGTCGTCATAATCGGACAACATTCCGTACGCTATATTTATCACTCTTGTTTCGTACTGTTTAAACAGCTCGTTGAACGCATCGCGATCACCGCCCTTGCACCGCTTTATCAGCTCTGCTTCCGGCAAATTCACCCCTCCCTTCACCATATTTTAATTTTATTAATACTCTTTTATTCTTTCGGTGTATGCGTTGCAGTATGTTTTTATATCGTCCAGGCAATCACCGCTGAATTTTTCAAGAAAGGCTTTTGTGATCTCAAATCTTACTGCCGATTCAACAACCACGGAACACGCCGGTACGGCGCATATATCGGAGCGTTCGACAGAAGCCTTGTGTTCTGTTTTGTCAGTCAGACCTACGGTTCTCAAAGGATTATACTGCGTAGGAATCGGTTTCATTGCCGCACGCACGATAACGGGCTCGCCGTTAGTCATACCACCCTCAATTCCACCGGCATTGTTGGTATAACGGAAAAATCCGCCGTCATATCCGATTTCGTCATGAACCTTTGCGCCGCTTACGCAGCCTGTCTGAAAGCCCATTCCGAATTCAACGCCTTTTATTGCCTGTATGCTCATTACGGCAAAAGCAATTTGCGCGTCGAGCTTTCTGTCATAATGCACATAGCTGCCAATACCTGCCGGAAGCCCGAAAACGGTTGTTTCCACTATTCCGCCGACAGATTCGCCCCTTGCTTTTATATTGTCTATATATTCCATAGCTTTTTTTTCGGCATCGGCATCACCGAAGCCTACTAACGACGCATTTGCTCTTTTATAAAATTCCTCGGTACGTTTTGCCGGCTTATCCTCTATTTCACCGATTCGCTGTACACAGCTGCCGAAAGAAATATTAAACTCGTCAAGCAGCTGCGAAACAAGCGCTCCGACAGCAACTCTGGCAGCTGTTTCGCGTGCGCTGGCACGCTCGAGTACATTTCTCAAATCCTTATGATTGTATTTCATTCCGCCCGTCAAATCGGCATGACCCGGGCGGGGAAAAAGAACCTGCTTTTCATTATTTGATTTTTCCGTTCCCATAATTGCCTGCCAGTTTGCCCAGTCGCGGTTTTCGATTCTTAAAGCAATCGGACTGCCAAGGGTATACCCGTTTCTTACGCCCGAAAGAATTTCCGCCCTGTCCTTTTCGATACTCATTCTTCCGCCTCTGCCATAGCCTTTCTGACGTGCGGCAAGTGCGGCGTTTATTTTATCAATATCAATTTTCACACCCGACGGCATTCCTTCAATCACAGCGGTAAGACATTTACCGTGAGTTTCGCCGGCAGTTAAATATCTAAGCATTTATAATCATTCCTTTCGTAAAGCTGTTCAGACTTGTCCCAATCCGTAAAAATCATCAAGAAAATTTGGATATGATACGCTTATGCAGTCGGCATCGTCTATGGTGGACTTGCCGTCCGCAAGCTGCGCCAGGACTGCAAGGCTCATTGCCATGCGGTGGTCGCCGCGCGTTACAAAATCCGCTCCGAAAATCGGTTTGCCGCCTTTTATAATCATTCCGTCAGCGGTTTCGGTTATGTCCGCGCCGCATTTGGAAAGCTCTCCGACTATTGCGGAAATTCTATTGGATTCCTTGACTTTAAGCTCCTCTGCGTTCCTGATTACGGTTGTACCCTCGGCAAATAACGCAGCGACCGCAATTATCGGCAGCTCGTCTATAAGACGAGGAATCATCTCACCCTCTATGACAGTACCTTTAAGTGATGAGGAAGAAACGACTATATCCGCTGTTTCCTCACCGGATTCAGTCCGGACGTTTTCTATTGATATATTTGCTCCCATGCTTTTAAACACATCTATAATCCCCGTGCGTGTCGGGTTTATTCCGGCATTTTTTATGCGAACGCACGAATCCGGCATTATTGCCGCGGCAGTCATAAAGAATGCGGCGGAGGAAATATCGCCGGGAACGCATATATCCTGCGAATAAAGTTTTTTTGCGGGCGCAACACGGATAGCTGTTCCGTTTACCGATATATCGGCGCCCATTGCCGAAAGCATACGCTCGGTGTGGTCGCGTGATTTTTCAGTTTCGTGTATTATCGTTTCGCCGTCGGCATACAGTGCGGCAAGGATAATTGCCGTTTTAACCTGTGCGGAGGCAACTTTCATATTGTATTCCATTCCATGGAGTCCGGAGCCTTTTATAAAAAGAGGACAATATTCGCCGTCAATTTTTGCACCCATTTCCGAAAGCGGTTCGGTTACGCGCTTCATCGGTCTGCGGCATATTGACGCATCGCCCGTTACGGAACTGTCAAAGCTCTGACCGGATAAAATTCCGCATAAAAGACGGGTTGTAGTGCCGCTGTTGCCGGTATAAAGCATTTTCTCGGGCTGTTTTAAGCCGTAAAGCCCTTTTCCGTGTACTTCTATAATATCTCCGTTCGATTGGATTTCAATTCCCATGCTGCGAAAGCAATTAATCGTGGAAATACAGTCTGCGCCGGGAAGAAATCCCTTAATATGAGTTGTTCCCTCTGCGAGCGCACCGAGCATAACCGCTCTATGTGAAATTGATTTATCGCCCGGTACGGTAATACTGCCGTTCAGCGATACTGCCTTTTTAATTTCCATGTTGATTGCCCCTTTCGTGAAAAGTCTGAATTTAAACAAGACTTTATGCGTACATTATATCATATAATATGCGCTTTATCAACAAATTTTACGAAAAAAAGCCGACAATGACAATTTCGGGAATATTAAACGGATATTTTTCGGTCAAAACAACTGTAAAAACAAAACACACCCCACGGTTACGCAAGTATGCCGTGGGGTGTGTGTTTTGTTTTTAATCTTAATGTTTAATCCTCCACACTGAACTCATATGACGGACGTTCCGTTTCGGCAGGTTCGTCGGGAACAGGTGTAACCGGAGCGGCGGTAGGAGCCGCGGTAACTCGAGGAGTTACAACCGGAGCTGCCGTTGCCGGAGTGGCTGTTCTTACCGGCGGAGCGGTAGGAGTCGGTTTAGGTGTGGGAGTCGGTGTTTCCGACGGTGTAGGCGATGCAGCAATTCTCGGAGTGGGCGATGGAGTTGAAAGATCAAGCTGATCCATCAGCACACGACGCTCGTTATCCGTAAGATTTTCAAGTGAATTTAAGTAATTCACGGAAAGCTTTGTGGTGGCTTTCTTGATTCTTTCGGCATACTGCGGTGAAACACCGCCGTATACATCGTTTAGCGCGGAAACAATACTGTTGTTTTTGTTCAGATAAAAACGATATGATTCGTTTGTATCGGCATTGTTTTCTATAATATTGGTTGTTGCCTCATATACTGCCTTTTTGTTCCTGTCAAGAAACGAAAGGGCAAGTACATTTCTGCGTTCGGAAAAATCAACCAAAAGCTTGCATAATGCCTGTTCTTCATCATCAGTCTGCTTGTATGCGATATAATAATCATAAAAGCCGAGAACGTCATTGTTTGCCTTTTCGAGAAAGGCGTCTTTATTTTCGCAGTCGTCACAGTCTTTTATAATAACGTAAATATTCTTGTAAAAATCAGTGCGCAAATCGGACAAAATGTTGTTTCGGTAAGAATTGCACGTATGAGCAGCTCTGGTTTTGTCCTTTGGTTTCATGTCCTCATCGATAAAGTTCTGATAATATGTTTTCTCGTATGCTTCCCAATACATATCACAGGCGGCAATCTGCTGCTCATATATAGCATCACTTGCCTGTTCGAGCGAGGCATATTTTTTTTCTGAGGGAGTGGGAAGCTCCGAGGTTATCCGAACCTTTTCCAAAGAGTTTTTTATATTACTGTTGTTTGTGCAGCCGGAAAATCCGAGTGCGGCAAAAACGCACAGTACGGAAATTAAAATTCGTTTCAAATTAAACTCCTCTTTCAGTTTTTTTTCGGGATTTGCAGAGTTTAGCCGGCGGCGCTGTCGTTTGCCGTACTATCCTTTTTACCGTCGGGATCGGGATTCGGTCCGTAACGGTAGGAATAACGGTAATTATATCTGTAGTTGCGGCTTCTGCCGTAGCCTTTTTGGTAAACTCCGTAATTTACATTATTCGGGTCAACATCATTAACAAAAAATCCGAGTAGTTTTGCGTGCGCAAGTTTTAAAAGGTTTATAGCGTGTTCAAGACTTTCGTGGTTTGTATAACCCTCGCGTACTACAAAAACAATACCGTCAATAAACTTTGACAGTGCAACCGCGTCCGTAACGACAGTCGTTGGGGGGGTATCAAAGAAAATATAGTCATATCTTTCCGAAACCTCATTCAAAAGCTGTCCCATTGCATCAGAGGACAAAAGCTCCGCAGGGTTGGGCGGTATTGAACCGGAGGCAATCAAATCCATCGACGGGCGTATATCATGATATACGGCATCATCAAATGTACATTGGTTTGAAAGAATTGTGGAAAGCCCCTTTGTCTTTGTAACTCCCAAATACTGATGCGATTTCGGGTTTCTCAAATCGCAGTCGATTATCAAAACCTTAACGCCAGTCTGGGCAAAGGTAATTCCGAGATTTATGCAGGTAGTGGATTTACCCTCATTCGGGTTTGCGCTTGTAAAAGCTATAAGCTTGCAGCTCTTTTCGGCAGAACCCGAAACGGCAAAGATAATGTTTGTTCTGGTGGTCTTATAGGCCTCCTGGATAACAAACGGAGTATCATGGTCTATTATAGCCTGCTGATTTGATTTCAGGCTGGCAATATTAATTTCGCGCTTTGATTTTTTCGTAAAAAAGCCAAAATGCTTTTTTGTTTCTTTTTTATCACTAGGCATAGTCGTATTTCCTCCGTTAAATTTGATGAAGATCCGCAACCTCGCCGAGTATGGGGAGATTATATTTTCTTCTCAGCTCGTCCGAGTTCTTAACACGTGTATCAAACATATTGATGAGGAAGATTATAAGCATTGCAACCGCTGCTCCGGCAAGAAAGCCTATAATTCCGCGTTTTAACGAATTTGTTGATTCGGGGGACGGAGCCTCCTCCGGAATATCTATCAGCTTTACACTTCCGCCGTCGAATACGCGGATTATTTCGTCAAAGGCATTATTTACTATGCTGCTGCATATCAGGTAAGCATCATGCGAATCCTCGCATTTAACGCTTATGGAGATCATATTTGTGTCTTTTATGTTTTCTATTGTAGTGTTTTCGGTAATTTCCGACCATGAATATTTGTTGTCTATGTCATCACTGACAGTCTGCAAAAACGGCTTTGCCTTCAATATTTCTATATATGTCGGCATAAGATTTTTTGCACCCGTAAGAGCAGTGGTGTTGACATCATCTGTTTTCTGCTCCTTCTGCGTACTGATATAAAGCGTTCCCTTAGACTGGTACTGCGGTATGGAGGTGAGCTTTGAGTAGAGGTATGTACTTCCTCCCACAAGAACCGCCATAAGTGCAATCAGCCACCAGAACGTAAGCATCATATTAATTATTTCCACGACGGAAATCTGTGTTTCAAGCTGACCGGTCGCAGACGACCGGCTGTTATCAGCCTCAAGATTGTTGTTATCCATCCGAAGTCCTCCGATTAATAGTAGTATAGCATAAATTATATCACATAATATAGGCGTTGTCAAATAAACAATTCACAAAATGACATATTTTTTAGAAATCGACATTTTGTGCGGATTGTTTATGAGTTTTCTTCATTGAATGGGGGGATAAAGCTTTCGTCTGCTGCTTCGCCCTCCTGTATGAATACATTTTCCATGCCTAATCCGGCACAGTAGTCAACCATAGCTTCATAATGCTTCATATTGAGTTTTCTGTTAAGCTCGGGGAAATCCTTTACATGGGGCAGGGGAGTGTATTGGCTCATAAGGCTTATGTATATGCAGTTTCCATAAGCGGAATACAGGTAATCCATAAGCTTTTTTGTGTCAAAAAGCAGACCGGGCAGCATAAGATGCCGCACTATTACGCCCTTTTGCATGATATTGTGTTCATCAAATACAGGATATGACACTTGATTGAACATTTCGTGTATTGCCGCTTTGGCAATTTCAAAATATTTGGGTGCAGCGGAATATTTCATTGCATATTTGTCGTCGTAATATTTCATGTCGGGCATATAAATGTCGATGTAACCGTCAAGCATTTTTAAGGTTTCGACGTTTTCGTAGCCGCTTGTGTTGTATACGATGGGGACAGTAAGTCCGCGGCGTTTTGCCATGTCCAGCGCGGAAATTATCTGCGGCGCAAAATGCGTCGGAGTGACAAGGTTTATGTTATTTGCGCCCTGCGACTGCAATCCGAGAAATTTTTCGCAAAGTGTTTCTTCCGATATTTCATATCCGCGGCTGCAAGCGCTGATTTCATAATTCTGGCAAAACCTGCATTTTAACGTACAGTGCGAAAAAAACACCGTGCCGGAGCCGTTTTTGCCGGATATGCACGGTTCCTCCCAAAAGTGAAGCGCCGAACGTGCAATTTTAACCCTGTCGGACGCGCCGCAGAAACCGGTTTCTCCGGCGGTGCGGTCAACGCCGCAGAGGCGCGGACAAAGATTGCAGCTTGTGAGTGGATTTTTCATGTTAAAACTCGCTTTCATTTTTAACATTAAACAGAACAAATATTATGTGGTTTGACAGAACAATAAATTTATGTCTGCGGTTTATTAAGGTCAATTTTTCCATGTTTATGTTCAAAATTTTCAATGGAATCGCGAATAAGAATGAGGATTTGACTGTTAGCGGAACGTCCCTCATAGTCGGCAACATAATGCAATTTGTTGAGCATATCGCTGTCTATTCTTATTGATAAACTTTTTATAGCCATAAAATCACCCCTAAAATAAACATTTAATGTATCTATATTATATTTATTGTGCGCCTAAAATGCAAATTCAGATACAAAATATATTCAAAATATGCTCAAAAACTTGAAGGGATATTAAAACAGTGAAAAATAAACAAAGCGCACCGTGAGCGGTGCGCTTTGTTTATATTAATATGTGTCATATACGCTTCTTACGGATAAATCTTCGATGTATTCATCACACGTGATTTCCCGCTCCTCATTCGGCGGTAAGAAGAAGTAATTATCACTGAATTCTGCGGTGTTGTTTTTTGCTTTGAGCTCTGTAAAGGCGGCAAGGCTGTCACAGCTTAATTTAATTACCGTTTTGTTTCCCGAATGCCCGATGCTGTATTTAATATTCGGATTTTTATAATTAAAGTGCTTGTTCGGGCAGAGCAGAACCGCTCCCGACATTTTTCCGTCCATACCGTATTCGATATACTGATTATATATGTCGGCGCCGCTTGTATTTAAAGTAAATACATCTGCCGAGGAAAGTGCGTCAGCTGTGATTTCCTTTTCTTTATATTTAATTATATCTCCGTCCTGTGTTTTTATTGCATAATACACCTTTTTGCGTATGTTCTCCGTCAAGTCGTTTGTAAGAGATATAAGCACGGTGTTTTTATCATCATATACCGCCGAGAGCAAAACGTCCTTAAAAAATCTTACCGAACTGTAATGCAGAGCTTTTAAACGACCGTAATAGTCAATCCCCGACCAGGAGGCAACAGGCCAGCAATCGTTAAGCTGCCAGTAAATTGCGCCCATGCTCCTGAAATTATTTCTGTTACGGCGCATATGCTCAACGCCGGCTCTTACGGCTTCTGCCTGCAAAATCTGCGAAACATATGCGAGAGAATCCAGATTTTTCGGATATTTGAAATCACGGGACAGATAAAGCAGTATTTTTCCGTTTGCTGCGCCGTCGCGCTGATGCTTTTCCATTACTCTCGAAAAAATGTTTCTGTCCTCCTCTGCCGTGAATTCATTTATGGTTTCTATACAAGGCAGTGACTGAAAACCGAACTCACTCAAAAATCTGAAGTGGTAATCGAGGTAGGAGCTTAACGGAGCTTGCTTGAACCACACGTCCCAATAGTGAACATCGCCGATATTTTCATCGCTTATATCCTCGAAATTTTCATGCGAGGTAGGCGATGAAGCCTGATAAGGTCTTGTCGGGTCGCATTTTTGAACCGCATTTTTTAGCACATGACTGTACTGAACAATGTAGTCGTCCAGATCTTTTTGCGGTAAATTCCACCAATCTTTAAGCGCCGTTTCACATTCGTTGTTGCCGCACCAAAGCGCAAGGCACGCATGATTTCTTATGCGTTTTACGTTATCCTCAGTTTCCCTGGCTATGCTTTCGTAAAATTCCGGCGTGTCCGGGTACTGTGCGCAGGCAAACATTAAATCCTGCCACACAAGCAGTCCAAGCTCATCGCATATATCAAAGAAATAATCATGCGGAAAGAATGCGCCGCCCCATACTCTTATAATATTCTGATTGCCTTTTACTGCCTGTTTGAGCAGATTATATGTGCGTTCACGTGAGCATCTTGTCAGTATGCTGTCCTCGGGAACGTAATTTGAGCCTTTGGCAAAGACGGGTATTCCGTTTACACGGAAATACATACTTGTTCCGTATTCGTCATTATCCTTTACAAGCTCGCATACACGAAGTCCTATTCTGCAAGAATATTCGTCCGTTTCGCCCATGCTTTCCGCGCGGAGTTTGAAATCGTACAGATTTTGCTCTCCGTATCCCACCGGATACCAAAGCCGCGGATTTTGCACCTCAATTTGAACGGAATTATCGAATGTGTAGATTTGTCCGTCAAAATCTGCTGTATATTTAATATCAATGCTGTCCGAATCGGGTTCGGGAAGTACATTGATAAAGACTTTGCCGTCCTCTGTGTGCGTTTGTGTGACAAACACGCTGTCAAGTCTGAAACCGTTGTCGGTCATGAGGTAAATATCTTTCCATATTCCGCCGTCGGGCAGCTTCGGACCCCAGTCCCAGCCGAGCATACAATGTGCCTTGCGCAGATACGGATAGCCGTTTAAGCAGATGGCATCGGGATTTTGCGCAAGCGGTTTGTCCGCATATTTGCTGCGGCAGTAATTAACGGGGGATTTTATGAGTATTGATATTTCGTTTTTGCCTGCCGTTATGACGTTTTTTACGTCAAAAATCCATTTTCTGTGCATATTATCCGTATCGGCAATTTTTACGCCGTTTACGGTTATTTCACATAATGTGTCAAGACCCTCGCAGACAAGACGAACTCTTTTGCAGTCAATATCGGATCGGTCAACAAAAAATTCATGCGTGTACAGATAATCATGCTCCATAACTTCTTCAAAGATGTCCGCATTATCTCTGTAATATGGGTCGGGCAGCACATCGGCGGACAGCATATCGGTATATATGCTGCCCGGTACGGTTGCCTCCGTTACTGTATTGCTGTCGGTTCTTTTCATCAGCCATTTTCCGCCGAGATTTATTTTTTTCATTTTTATATCAGCCTTTCTTAATTTAGTTTGGTTCGGTCGGTGCAAGACTTTTGCTGCTGTCTAACTTTTTGGCAAGTCTCTCCAAATCAGCGTTGGTTTTTGCACCCTCTTTGATTGCCGAGGCAACAAGCTTTGCAACCTCATTTGCTCCCGTTTTACTTATATGGGTATTGTCGGGCAGGGTAGCAGGATAATTGGGGTATTCGGTTTTTGTAAAGTGCAGATAAAGCTGTTTTGAGCCTTCATTTCCCCAATGCTCAACAAGCGCTTTGTGTGCCGGAGCAATATCCAGTACGGGAACTCCGCATTCTGCGCCAACCTCACGCATTGCATTCCGGTAGGGTTCAATGCCGTCCGCTGCAAGAGTATCGGTATTTCCCTCAAAATTGCGTTCGTTGATTGACGTTATGAAAACGGGTATCATGTCGTTTTCGCGGGCAATTTTTACAAATTGTTTAAGGTTGTATCTGTAAGAGGTTTCGTTTTGCTCTGTGCTGTCGGGGTCGGTACGCTGCACGGGACGCGTTATCGGACGGTCGTTGTGACCGAACTGTATAAACAGATAGTCGCCCGCTTTTGCACGGGATATAATGTCCTCTATCCTCTTATCATCGTTAACAACCGGTACTGCGGTGGGATCCATTCCGTTTAAGAAAGTACGCGAGCTTTTACCGCCCTTTGCCTTATTTATAATCTGAACGGAGCTTGTAAAATAATTTCCTATTTCCATACCCCATCCCTCGCGCGGCGCATAAATCTCCGGCAAGTCCTCACAGGTCGAATCCGACGCAAGGAATATCTGCGTGCTGCTTCTGTCAGGCATTTCGGTTTTGTTTACAAGCAAACGCACTGCGCTCAGATAGAAAACATCGGGGCCGCCTATCCTGAAATCGTTTGAATAATTCTGCGAATCGGTGAAGCAGGCGTCGGTTACGGTGATTTTGGCTGTTTTCCATGTCTTTGAGTCAGTAAGCTTTGCCAATTCAACCGATTTATACGCATTTCCGTCTGTGTTGTATTGCAGCGTAAGAGTACCCGTTCCGTCGTCGTAATAGTCCGCTTCAAGCGTAATGTCGGAATCCTTTGTACCGAAAACATATCTGTTGTCAGCGTTAAAATATAAGTAACGATTCTTTTTCAGCACGGTGTCCGCCTCGGATTTGCGGCAGCTGCGTCCGCCTATTTCCGCAGCGGTGCTTGCTGCGTCGCCTGCGGCAAGCGAGAATTTCATTCCGCTTTCCGAAATGCCTCCCTCCGCAAATGATGAATATATATTCTGCGGTGCGCTGCTGTTGGCGTAAATTAATTTCAAATCTCCCGACTTGTTTTTTTCACCGTTGGAGTTTGTTATGCTGACGTAAATTATCGGGTCTGTTTCCGCTATGTCAAAAACGGCGGTGTAAACTCCGCTGCCGCTGTCGGAAAGCGTTTTTGTCTGTTCCATACAGGAAACCTCCACCTGTGCATTCGGAACGGCGTTAATTCCGACAACAAGCGGCATAGAGGTAAGCTTATCCCTGCTTACGGTAAAGCTGTAACCGTTTTCGGAGGTATCTATTGTCATTCCGTAGGTTTCGGGGTATTGTGCGTTGCTTATATCGGCATATGGTGCGGATTGTGCAAAGAACTGACTTTGGTCGACGCATACTTTTGAAATGTATGTTTCCGCACCGCCGGAAATACGGAAATCGCTGCTTTGCAGCGCCGCGGGCGAGCAAAAGCCGGCATCCGACACTGATACTCTTGCGGTTTTCCATGTATTTGTGTTTGTGCGGTCCGCAAGCTTTACGGGCTTGGCAATGCTGTCGGGAGAATTGTATTCTATGTTTATGGGTTTTATGCCGTTGTCAAAGTATGTAACCTCAAATGTGACCTGCTTGGCGCTTTGCGGAATTATACTGCGGTTTACGGAAAAATACATCATGCCGCTTCTTTTCGGACTGCTTTTTGGAATTGCAACAGAGGCTCTGCATGAGCGTCCTCCGATGAAAGCGTTTTCTGTGTATGAATCCGAACCGTCATTGGTATCGTTGTTTACGAAAGATATGTTTTTATAAACAGGATTTTCGCCCATAACGGCGGTGCATACACTGCCCGAAGGAACATTTACGGATTGACCTTGCAGCTTAGTACCGCCCGATATGGGAGTAACCGTATACGAGTATAGGGAATCCGGTCTTGTTGTGAGGTCGGAAAATCTGCCGCAGGTTGTTTCGCCTATCACCGTGCCGCCGCGGCTTATGAGGTATTTGTCTGCGGCAGGGAAGTCCGATGTATTCCAGGAAAGCGCCACGCTTGAACCGTCCGTGTAAGAGGTTTTTACGGGAGAGATGTCCGAAACCGAAAGCGGACGTATTGTGTCAAGACCGTCAAAAACAAAACAGGACAGCTTTTGCGTATCTTCGATTTCAGCTTCTGCCGAAAGCGTTTTAAACGAAGTGTCTTTTGCTTTGCTGTCTGTGCATATGCTTTTCAGTCTGCCGTCACTGTCGTAAACGGCAAGAATAAGCGCCGCATTTTCCTCCGCACCGACAGGCAGCTTTGCAAGAATTTTCCCGTAAGCTCCGCTTTGCGCCTGTGCAAGAGATATGCTTTTAAGTCCGCTGTCTCTTACGGAGTATAGGGATAATGATGCGCAAAGAGAATTTTCAGCTGCGCATACGGTATTAAACGTCATTGAAGCTCCGATAAAAGCCATGGACGCAAGAATACCGGCTGATATTTTTTTCAGTGAATATTTTTTCATATCGTGTTCTCCTTTTTGTTGTGTTGTATTACATATATTTTAGCATAGAAAAAACGGTATTTAAACTGTCAATTATGAGAAAAGACAATATAAGTCGGACAAATTTAAAAAAGAGGCTGTTTAAAAGAGTGCAGAACGCATAAAACGCACCCGACGACGGATACATATGTACGCCGTCGGGTGCGTTTTAAGTAAATTGCATAACATTAAAGCAGTGTCTGTGCCTTGTTTAACAGTCCGATTATTCATTTTTAAAGTTCTTATACTGACTTGGCGTTATTCCCTCAAATTTGCGGAAGGTTCTCAAAAATGTACGTACATTGTTAAATCCGACCTTTGAAGCAATTTCGCTCATGGGAATATCGGAACTGTCAATATATTTTTTCGCCTCTTGAATACGCAGCTGTGCAATATAGTCCATAAGCGTCACACCCTCGGACTTTTTAAATATATTTGACAGATAATACGGCGTGATGTCAAAATATTCTCCGAGCGAAACAAGGTGCAGATTGCTGTTGCTGTAATTAAGACGAATATATTCCTTGACATCGTCGATAAAGGAATCGGTTGTCTTTTCCGGTTCGGCGTCGCTTTTCGCATTTTCCGTTTCCGCTGCCGCCAGACGCTTGCCCATAATATTGCACGAAACCGATACAAGCTTGTGCAGCTTTTGCTGATACGGAGTGTAATTTCCGCGTATCGAGATTATTTCGTCCAGACAGCGCAGATAATCGGAATAATCCGTTTCGCCGTCGTATTCCGTCTCCTCCAGCACAACGGCAGACACGGCAAGAGCAATTCTTACGGAAAGAATATGCGCCTGATTTATGCTCAGCGTACTGTCGGCAAAAATGTTATCGATTATGGAACGTGCAACGTCATAATCGCCCAGACGTATGAAGTTGGTAAGGTTTCTGTCGATTTTTTCGTTGAAGCCGCTGTCGGGGAAAGAACGCTGAATGTTATCAAAGATAAGCGTATCCTCGTTCTTTATAAGAGAGCGGTAGCTCATTGTTTTGTTTGCCTCCCAATAAGCGGAGTGGATTGAATCTATACCCTTGTGTATACTGCTCACGCTTGAATTAAACGAGAACATGAAGTTTTCCTCTATAAAGCGTTTCGTCTCGCCGACTGCTTCGGCTATGTCGGAGTAACACAGCGAAAGACGATCGGGATTACAGCTTATAATACATATCAAATGTCCGTCTGTCTCTGTCATATATCCGCGGTTGTGTCTGTTAATCAGTTCCTCAAACACGTTTGTCATGATAAACCGTATAGCCTTCGCTGTTTCGTGGTCGTTAAGCTGCTCGATGCTGTCGTCCTCCGAAAAAAGATGGTCGGCATCGGTAATGTTAAAGCACACAACGGCAAAATGATTGGAAATAAAATGAACATCCAAAGCTTTCATTTCCTCCTCAATGCCGTCCTCCGTGTTAAAAGACCCTGTTGACAGATCCGAGAGCAATTTTGTTTTTCTGTTGTAGGTTTCGCGGCGCTGTATGCTGTTGAGCCTCTGCTTGTTTGAGGAGTATTCATGTAAAAGATTGTTTATAAGGTCATATTCGCTTTGCACAGCGCTGTTTTCGGAGTTTTTGTGCGCAAAGGTTATTATCTGTTTAACAGGCATATAGTTCTGCTTTATAAAATAAATAATAAGAATAATCACAACCAAAATACTGAACAGAAAGCTTGCGGCGATTGGTATGCGCAGATATGATAACTGATTGGATATGTACTTTTTCGGGGTCACCTGAATGTACTTCCAGCTGTTCAATGAGGACGTAAGCGATATGAGCATATTGCCGTCTGATTTGTCGAAAGATGTTCCGTCGGGAATGTCCTCATATTCAACGGGCGAATAATCGCCGTTTGAAAATATAATTTGGTTTTTGTTGTCCGCTATAAGCGTAGTTATGTTGTCATTGCTTGCCGGAACCCTGCTTAACTGCATAATGTTTTCGCCGGAAATTCTTATAACGGCAGTGGCGCGTATGTTGTTGTCACGCATAGGTATGGAATAAAAAAAGTCTATAATATTACCGTTATCCTCCGAATGTGACACTGTATATGAGCCGTAAGAAAGCCGGTTCAGATTTTCTTTCCATATATCAATATCCGCGTCCGTATTTTCGTATAAATGCGAAAAAAACTTATCGCAGTTTGCGGTAAAGTTCGGACTTATGCAATATTCACTTTTGGGCGTGTATACATAAATTCCGCTGACGTAGGAATTATATTGCTGAAGAGTACGTAAAGCCTGCGCCAGATCAATACGCGTTATGTCAAACTCCGGAGAATCGAGCGTAAGCGGAATAAGCGTATTTAACGGCTGACAGTTCTGAATACCGGCAATCACAGTGGAAAAATCGGATATCATTTTATCCGTTGACATACACATATTGTTAAGAGTCTGGCTGCTGTTTTCATATATCTGCTGTTTAAGCTCCTTTTCGGATTTCGTGTAAATATATATGTTATTTATGAAAGGTATCAGAAAAACAAGCAGATACGACACAAGCCATGACAGTATAATATTCTTTTTAAAAACAGATTTTATGCTGCTGTGCCGATTTCTTTCTCTATATAAATTCATAAAATAAGCAAACCTTTCCTTCCGATGTATTTCATATGGCGGAAATACTGCCTGCACCGTATGCAGACAGTATTCCGTAAGAGTTTAATACTTTTCCGTAGGTATTGCAGCCACCTTTGATATACATATTTCGCCCGATGACGCGGTTATTCTGAAATCGGAATTTGTAAGCGCCGGAGGAGCGGTAAAGTTTGCGTCCGTAAGCTTTACAACCGCTGTTTTCCAGGTTTTTGAATCCGTCAGATTAGCTGCCGTTACCTGTTTGGCGATTGCACCGCCCAAAGCATTGTATTGCAGCAGTACCGAGCCCTTACCCTCGTCAAAGTATGTTATCATAACGGTTACGTTGGGTTCATCGGAGCTGATGATACTTCTGTCCGCCGTAAAATATAAGAATGTAAGCGATCTGCCGTTTATGGGTTTTCGGTCAACGGTTTTGCGGCATATAACGCCGGCTTTTTCGGTCTGAACCGTATGCGAATCGCCGGAGCTGACATCATCATTTACGATGAATGAAAGTCCGTCCGAGCTGCCATTGGGGTCGGCGAGGTCGACAGACGCCATTTTTTCGAGCGAAGCCGTTATGTTTGCCGCCTCCGATGCCAGACCGTCATGGTCATAGGCAATAACGGAAACATCGTATTCTTTATTTTCCTGTGCGTTTTCCAGTATATATGTATTGATTTCGCCCGTGATTGCGCTTGCCTCGGAAACTCTTCCGGCTTCTTTACCGTCGATGAATACGGCGTATTCGGAAACCGCGTCGAAATCGTCTGCCGATTTGTCCCACTGAACGTACAGTGTTCTGTTTGAAGTACGCGATTTAAGTACGGGCGGTGCCGGAGGCGCATTGCGCAGCGGCGAACCGGACAAATTCAGCACATAGAAGTCATATTTCAAATCCTCGGAAAAATCCGTTTCCGCACTGAGCGTAAAGCTTGATTCCGCTCCGAGTCTGTGCGAGTCGGTCACAAGGCTTTTAATTATGCCGCTTGATTTATCCGACGCGGTAAGCAGAAGCATACAGTCGCCCGATGCCTTGTCGGCGTCCGTAACGGGAACGCTTATGTGTCTTTTGCCGCCGTTTGTGCTCCAGCTTTCCTTGCCTATGGTAAGTGCGTGCGCTTTGTAGGGTTCTGCTGCCGTCTGCACGGTAAAGGTCTTTTCGAGATATCTGTTGTTAAGCATAACCCTTGCCGTAAGCGTCACATTCTGCACGGTAGGCGCAAGCGAAACATCGGCAATATTTCCGTTTGTTTTTATGCACTGCGAATCACTCGTCCATGTGATTTCAGCCCCCGAATTACTCAAAACGGGAAGCTCAAAGCCTTCATCAATCGGCTTGCTTGTGTCTATCGGCAGCGAAAGATTCTGCAAATCGGAATTGAGCGTGTCAAAATCCTCCCTACTGCAAGTGTATACAGCCACACGTCTGACATACAGCTCATGTCCCGCGCTTTCAACTCTGAAATCGGCAAAACCGTCAACCAGTCCCGTAGACGTTGAACGGTTGAAATGCGCATTTGTTACGTTCAGCTTAAATGTTTTCCAGGTGTTAGTATTTTCAACAGGTATGCTTACCGTTCTGAAATTTCCGCTGTTAAGACCTGATACATACAAAATCGAAAACGGTTTTGTACCTGTATCGAAGTATTCCACTTCAAATGTAAGATTATGGTCATCAACCGTAAAGGACGGGCCGGCGTCAAAGGTGACGTTTCCGGTAGTTACGGGGGAATCCTTTCTGAGCGGACGGCAGAACTGCGAGGTCAGTACGCAGGGCGAACCGTCTTTTTCGGTGCGCATTACGGCAAAATCTCCTGTACTGGTTCGGCATATGTACGGTAAATCGTGCGATTCCGCACTCGGTTCGCACCTTTCGAGATCAGCGCCGCTGTAAAAGCCAAGCTGTCCCGTTGAAACGTCACTCTCAAGAGAATCGCCGAAAACGTATTCGGTATAAATAGCCTTTTGCGGTTCGGAAAGCAGCTCGGCAGCCGCCGTATCATTTTCTATAATAATATTCGGAATATCCTCCGCATACGCATAAGATGCCAAAAGCGCCGTCACTGTTGCGGTGATAATAATTCCGTTTATTCTTTTATTTCTCATGGATTACCCTCCTTAATGAAGTCTGTGCTTATTATGCGTTGATTTATTTTTATTATTATTATAGCAAATTCGGCAAAACAATGTCAACAGACAAGATTTGCAACTGCATTTAATCATCGGACATATTTATGAAAAATCAAGGTAAAACAGAGGTTTTTTCGGGAATTTGTCCGCCGCGGGGGCGGTATTGGCAAATGTGTCACTTGAAAGAGAGGGAGGGTATGCTATAATAAAATCAGAAGCTGTAAGTATGTCGGAACGGAGATGTTAAAATGAAAAAAATAATATTGCTGCTTGCTGCCATGCTCATGTGCGGCGCACAGGCATCGGCGGCAGAGCTTGACGCAGTGTCGGAATGGAAATATATGTCTTATTCTTTTGGGACGGAGGACAGCGACGATACAATAATCGGCGGTATAAGGCTGTTTAAGGAAGACGAACTCCTTTCGCCGGTAAATCCGTCCGAGGAAAACGAAAACTGTTCGTATATATCAAATACCGCCAAAAGCGACGCATCGGTGTACCGCACGAAAAAAGGCGGAGCGGACTGCATGGCAGCGGTAAAGCACTATTGTCCTCAGCGTGAGAAAGGAAAGCGCGTTGTGCCGGGTTACATATATTTTGATGCGGGCAGCGACATAACGCCCGCGGATAAAGAGCTTACGTTTGAAGTTGAATATTTCGATGAGGGAACGGATAAATTCGGAATTTTATATGAAAACGAAAATTCGGGACTGAGCCGTATAGATATTGCGCGTACGGGCACGAATCAATGGAAAAAGGTAAAAAAGACCGTGACGGACGCGTGCTTTAATGCAGACCGTCCGACAGCGCTGGGAGATAAGAAGTGTGATTTTCGTATCGAGGCGGACGGCAGGGAGGCGGCAATACGAAAAATAGAGCTGTATAATCACTATGACGCCGTAAGCGGACGGTCGTATAAGATGATGTCTCTCGGTAAGGAACAAACCGCCAGAACGTATTTTACACAGGGAATGTGGACGGCGGACAGTAAAAAAATCATTTTAAACGCCGCTGACAGCCGGCTTTATGAGTATAATACCGGAACCGAAGAAACGAAAAGCCTTGTAAAAAGCAGCGCGGATTTCTACGTAACGCCGAATAACAATCTGTACTATATAAATACGTCAAAGAAAACGATTAACAGAATAAATCTTGATACATATAAGGAAGAAATACTTACGTCGTATCCGCCGGGCGCAGTGAACAGTCCGAATTATATACACGTAAACAGCTCCGATACAAAGCTTACGGTACTGTTTAACGAAAATTCATCTCCGCTTGACGTTGAGACAAATGAAAGCGGAAAACCGGAGCGCCGTAACAGAAGAATACCTGTTTACGATATTCCGGCGGGAACGTGGGATTTAAGATATACTCATGAATTCCCGTCGGGAACGCCGCATATGACGCATCTTATGATAAATCCCGTATATGACAATTTGGTGTATTTCTGCCACGAGGGAACGACAACAAAAATTCCCGACAGAATGTGGACTATAGATACAAATACGGGAGAGCAGAAAAATATTTTTATTCAGCAGCCGAACTCTCTCGGCAGCGACAGCGAGATTAAAACCGGAGAAACATCCGGTCATGAAAACTGGACGGCTGACGGCGAGCATATGGTGTTTGTGAAGTACCCGTATAACACAAACGTCGGAATGAACGGCATTGTGAGGATAGATAAATACGGCGAAAACAGGGAATACATTAATGACGATTATCGTTACTGGCACTGTCATCCGTCTGCGGACAACCGTTTTATAACGGCAGATACAATGATGAGCGGAATAACGCAGGGAGAAAATGTAAATATGGGTTTCGGCAGCAGCGATATTGTGCTTGTGGACTCCAAAACCTCCTCATCAAAACTGCTTGCGGAGATAAAGTGCGGAGTTACGCATCCGTATCAGCCGCATCCGGCGTTTTCGCCGAACGGCAGGCTTGTTGCCTTTGCGTGTGTGAATGAAGAAGAACTGCTCTGCGTGGGAATAATGGACGTAACGGATTTAACTGCCGGAAAAGACGGCGAAAGCTTTTGCGGCAGCACCAATGAGGACAAGGGGGCGCTTGTTTCGGAAATAACGAACGAAAACGGCAGAACAAGCGTGAGCATTTTCGGAACGGGAATAGAAAATCGCTTTCGGCTGTTCGGCGCATCATATGAGAGTACGGGCGAATTAAAGGAAGTCTCGGCAGCATCGGCGGCTGTGGGGCAGTCGGAGGAAAAAACGCTTGAAACAGCCGCAGGCGGCAAGGCGTTTTTATGGACAGAAAGCGGAATACCTCTGAGCTTTGCACCCACTGCGCCCGAAAAGCTAAGAGCGGCAGAAATATCGGCATATAACGTTAAGCTTAACTGGAACAGACCGTTAAATCTGTCGGACAATGAAATAAAATACGAAATATACAGAAATAATGAAAAAATAGCCGAATCGGAAACAGGCTGGTATAACGACTGCAATATTGCGGAGGACGCGGAATACATTTACGAGGTGTGCGCCGTATATCCGCACGGAACGGTTTCGCCGCGTGCAAGGCTGAAACTGAAAACAAAAAGCGGCAGAATATATTCGGTAATCGCCGCCGACGGTGAAGAAAACGGAATGATTTTTCTTAAAAATTCGGATAACCCGGGAACGGATTCGTATACCGAGAAAGTGTCAATCGGCGGAAAGGAATGCCGCAAATCAACATCGCAGATTGTTGAGGGCAAGAAAAAAACGGGAAAATTTTATTTCCGCACATCGGAGAGCTTTGTAAAAAAAGACGACAGAAACATAACATTCAGCGTGACATATTACGATCTCGGCACAGGTGACATTTTTGCGGAATACAACGCCGCGGACGGCTCTGTGGCAAAAAGAGCAAAAATAGCCAAGCGCGGCAACACTCAAAAATGGATAACCGCTGAGGTAAGCGTTTCGGACGCGTGCTTTGTTCATTCGCCGACGCTTTCCGGCTGTGATTTCAGGATAGAGGGCGGTGCGGACACCTATATTTATGAGGTTGCGCTGAAAAATTCGGCTGTTCATACGCAGTGCGGATTTACGGTTGGAAAATTCACGGCAGGCGAGAATATGACCGAAAGCGGAATGACGTTTTTCAAGGGAAATTCGGGAGATTCCGCGTATACATTAACGGAAAAGGGCGGCAGAAAATGCGTGTATACCGCCGCAGGAAAAAATATGTACTTTGATGTTGACGACAGCTTCATTTACGGAGATGCAAAACACGGTGTAAGCATCGAAATCGAATATTTTGACGAGGGCAGCTCGGACATAATTCTTCATTATAATACCAATGACCCGACCTATACGGGCAATGCGGCATATAAATCTGCGGTAATCGGAAAATGCGGCGGCAGCGGACAATGGAAAAAACTAAAAACGGTTTTTGTTGATACATATTTCACCAATATGCAGGACGCTCCGTACAAAGCGGATTTTCGTATAACCTCCTCCGCAGGACTTTGCGTAAGCGGTGTAAAAGTGAAAGAAATGCCTTAAAAACAGCGGTTTTCGCATTTTTGTCCGATGTAAAAAGCCTATTCACAATTTTGGCAGTTGACCGCGGACGGCGCAGGGAATACAATATATACAACGGACAGAACCGAAATAAAAATCAATATAAAACAGGAAGGACGGATTGCAAAAATGAATAAGAACATGAAAACAAAAATTGTATCAATACTTTCACTGACGATGTGTATGGCATCGGTAAGCGCCGGAGCGTCGGGCGTTACTGCCGGAAATATCCGATACAATATTGACGGAAAAAACGTAAACGCACCAATGCCGGGAAATCTGACAACAAGCGTCGATATGAACGGAAACGGCAGTGCGCGGCTTGTGACTGCCGTATACGACAGCAAAAGCGGAACGCTTAAAAATGTGTCGCTGTCGGATGTACATAATTTATCGGGCAGCTCGGAAGAAATCAGCAACGATGTTTTAATAGACACAATGGACGGATATAAGTTAAAGCATTTCATCTGGGACGGTGAAGGAAAGATGCTGCCTGCCGATGCGGCAAAGGAAAGCAATATAAATCTTGTATCGGCGGTAAGCTGCTACGGAAAAACGACCGTCACATGGAAAGAGCTGTATAAGCTTGATAATGCCGCAAGCGTAAGCGTGGAAAAGAACGGCAGTATAATAGCGGAGAATATAGCTGTTGACAAAGCGGCTTATCAGATGAACAGCGCCTCCGGAAACGGCGATATTTTCAGAATTATCGTAAAGGACGCGGCAGGACGAATTATTTCGTCAAGCAATACGGTAAGCGCAGTTGTAAGCGAAATAAGCCTTGATAAAATATACAGCTTTGAACCGGATAAGCTGAACATAGTTTTATCTGAAAAAGAAAATTCATGCATAGATGACAGGGCGTACGGCAGCGATGATAAACAGGTGGTTATCGGCGGCGGCGGAACGCTTCATTATGACGAAACGGCGGGCAAGTACGTGTATGACCGTGAGATTGGTGACGGAAACTGGGGAGTTACCGAAATCGGAGGCAAAAAAGCGTTGTTTACAACCGCTTTTGAACCAAAGAACGGCGGAAATGCGAAAAAGGGCTGTATAAACGTTCTTCTTGGTGATAAATTCACAACGGAAGACAGCATAGATTTGGAATTTGAGTATTATGACAACGGAACGGATACATTTACCATCAGATATGCAAACGGAGCGACAACAGGCAATTTCGGAACAATTAATATTACCAAAACCGGAACAGACACGTGGAAAACGGCGAAAGTAAAACTTAACAACGCATACTTTAACGGTGAAAATTCTACCGGACTTTACAACGGAGAAGCCGATTTCCGTTTTGAATCCAACGGAAAGCTTTTGTACATAAGAAATATAACGGTTATGTCTGAATTTATATCGGGAGCGGAATTTGTTGCGGCAGACGATAATACCGATGAAGCATACAGTAATGTAACACAGCGTTACAGTGATCCGCAGATAAAGCTGTTCGGTGACGGAAAGAACCTCACCAGGCTTGACGAACCGGTACAGAACGGAACAAGAGACGTATACTATTCATTTAACGGAACAAGCGACTGCGGATATATCTATGAAGAAATCGACGGAAAGAAAGCGGTAATGACGTCGCACTACAAGAGGATAAATTCAGATCCGAAAAAAGAATTTACCGACGGATTTATATATTTCTCTTTGGGAGACGCTTTCAAGAGTAATTACAGAAACGTAAAGATAACCATGGACTATTACGACAATTCAACGGGAAGTATCGGATTATTTTATGTAAACGGAGCAGCAACAGGTAATTTCGGAAGTACCGCAATCAGAAGAACGGGAACAAACACCTGGAAAACAGCTGAATTTATGATTACAAACGCATACTTTAACGGTGCAGCCGGAACGGGACTCGGTGACGGAAAATGCGATTTCAGAATAACAGGCAGCGGAGAAGCTCCGGTTTACATTCATTCCTTAAAGGCTGAAATGACCGACAAGACAGCGCTTGAAAAGAGCTTTCTTGTAAAATCGGAAAATGCCGATACACTTTATCCCGACGGCGTAAGCTTTGAAGTAACCGCCGACGGCTGGAACGGAAACGGAATAACCTTTGCGGATTCTTCAAATCAGCAGATTAACAGTTCGGGAGACGGTTACAGCGTGCATGAGGAAGTCGATGGTTCATATGCTGTTTCAACGGCGTCATTCGGTTACGGAAATTCAACCGGAAATAATACCGGCAGAATGACATATCTTTATTTCGATATTGACGACAAATATCTGTACGGTTTGAGAGACAGCTATGCAAAGCTTGAAATAGAGTATTATGACGAAAACAACAGCAACATAGTTTTGCATTATAATAAGTACGGAGCGCCGTATCAGGATTATGTAATAGGAACACAGACAGGAACGAACACATGGAAAACGGCAGTGGTTGAATTGGACGCCGCAGATTTTGTAAATGCACAGAATTTCGGCTCGGATTTCAGACTGACGCTGCCGACAAACAGTACGGAACAAGCACAGTTAAAGATCAGAAAAATAACGGTTAAGAATATTTCGCATAAGGTTCAGCCGGAAAACGATAATATTCCTACCGTATATATTGCAGGCGATTCGATAGCCGCAAATTATTCGGCAGATTCGGAAATTATCGGCTGGGGCATGAGACTTCCGCAGTATTTTGACGGAATATCAACAGTAAATTATGCCGTACCGGGTTCATCGACAAAAACCTTTAATTTCAGCAATGTGGCCGGAAGAGTGTTAAAGAACGATTATGTTCTTATGAGCTTCGGACATAACGACTCAATGAGCGATGCGCGCGGAGTTGACGTTGAAACCTACAAGAGCAATATGGAAGCATATATTACAAAAATTCTTGATGCGCAGGCAATTCCGGTAGTGCTTTCGTCTATTCCGACATATATGCCGGACGGAACGATGAGTGATGAAATAGACGTATACCGTGCCGCTGCAAAAGAGGTTGCAAAAAAGCTGAACGTTACGTTTATAGACCTCGGCGGACAGCTTAAAGCTTATCTTTCAACGCTCGATGAGGAAACGGCTCTTACATACTATGTATATGAGAATGCCGAAAGACGTGTACATCTGAGTGAAACGGGCGCGTCAAAAGCGGCTGAAATTATAGCAAATTCTCTGAAAGAAGCAGAAACGGTACGCATGTTAAAGGATTATATGAAATAATTTATTTTTAATCTTGACAGAGGTGTGATATGCATAAAAGATTAATAACAGCATTGATATTTACCATAGTTTCTTTATGCGCTTCGTTTACGGCGCCTGCGTCGGCTGATGACGGCGCAGACGCCGGTGTAAAAGCATATGCGGAGTTGGGCAAACCGATTAAAACGCAGAATATGGAGTTCGTTGACGGAATGGAAAGAGGAATAGCCGATTCAACAGATCCGCTTTACAGTGAGGACTTTTCAATGGAGGGCGTAGCCGCAAGAAAGGTCTATCGGACGAATTATCTGTATTTTAAGGTAAACAAGGATTTTTACCAATCGGGCGACAGCAGATTTCTCGTGCTTGTGGAATACTGGGACTTCGGACCGGATCCGGGCTGGTTCCATGTAGAATATAACAGCACGGATAATAATTATAAGCGTGTGTCGATACAAAAAACGGGTAAGGTGCAGAAATGGTGCACGGCGAGAATTTATGTCACCGATGCGGACTTTGGCGGAAAAATGGAGGAAAACGCGGATATAAGACTTGTTTCAAACGCCTTTAACGCCTTTTCAAAAATAACGCTTATAAACATTGACGCACTGCAAAGAAGCGGTAAGGATATAGATATAGGTACTGCAAACGATGAGGCGGCGGAGATACTTCATTCAATCGGCTTGTATTCGGGAATATCCGAAAGTGAATACGATGCGGGGCTTGATAAAGAGCTTATGCGCTATGAGATGATTTCGCTTGTTCTCGACGGAACGGGTCAAAGAAAAAAAGCGCTTAATGACAGCGTTCCCTGTACATTTACGGACGTAACGGGAGACAGGGCGGCAGTTATCGGCTATGCGCAGAAAGCAGGTCTTGTAAGCGGCAGCGGAGACGATAAATTCCGCCCCGACGACAAGGCGACCGTGCGTGAAATGCTTACGGTTTATCTGCGCATGATAGGATATTCCAAAGACGATATTTACGAAAACGCCATGGCGCTTGCCGAAGAAAAGGGCATTATCAAAAGCGAAAATCTCGTACTGTTTGCGGATGAGCCGTTAAAACGCGATAATTTTGCCGCGGCGGCGTATAACGTGCTTAATATTAAAAATGAAAAAGATAACAGATCTGTTATAGACAGTATGGTAAAAAACAAATATATAGATAAAACAATATTAAAAGGAACGGAGTTTGAGAGTTCAATGTATACTTCTCCTGTGAAAGTAGAAAAAAGAAAAATACACGATACCGAGGTAAACCGTGATTACTGGTATATGAATATTAACGGTTCAATGGCGGTAAGACCGTATGTAACCTCACAGCACTGGAAAAGCGACGGTTCAAAGTTCATCATTTCAAACAATACCCACGGTATGATGTATGAATATGACGTCAATACCGAAATGCTCAGAAAGCTTGACGATACAGCTTTGGACAGCGGTGCACTGGAGGCGATGGTAACGCCGTACGATAAGATTTTTTACAGAAAGCATAACGGCAAGGATTATTACCTGATGGACTGGAATACCTACGAAACGCATAAGGTCGGAGAATTGCCGGACGGTGTGACGACAGGCGTACCGAGTGTGACAAATGACGCAAAATATGCGACAACCTACTGGCTTCAGGCAAAAGAGCCTGCCGATTACTTAAACGGCGTAAACCGACACAGAATTATTCCGAGGCTTAATCTCGAAACGGGCGAATGGGATACGTCGGTAAGTCATGAGTTTGATTCAACGCCCGATTTCCCCCATGTCGGACACCCGAATATCAATCCGGAAAATCCGGATTTGCTGATGTTCTGCCATGAGGGAACAACGCAGTATATTCACGACAGAATATGGCTGGCGGATGTTAAAACAAAAGAACAGCGCGTACTGTTCAAGCAGGCAAAATTAAGCGATGAGCTTACCGGCGAAACAACAGGTCATGAAATATGGGCAAAGGACGGACAATCGGTATTTTTCGTAAAATACTATATTCCGTCGCAGAATATCGGTCAGCAGGGCGTTGTTAGAGTAAATCTTGACGGCGAGAGAGAATACATAAATAATGATTACCGTTACTGGCACTGCTATCCGAGCGCAGACAACAACTGGGTTGCGGCAGATACCCAGAACGGAAGCTTTTCCGAGATTGTGCTTATAAACACGAATACGTATGAATCGCATCGTCTGGCAAAGTTCAAGACCCTGAACAATCCGCAGCATCCGTACCAGCCGCATCCCGTTATAAGTTATGACGGACATTATGTAAGCTGGCAGATGATTGACGAAGACGGTATGCTGGGCGTAGGCTGGGCGGATATTTCGGAATTTACAAAGGACGCCAAAACTTTGGAGCATAAACAGCTTTCGGAGGATGTTACAATCTTTACCGGAAAGGATTCCGTAAGCGATACGGAGGAAATCACGGACAACGGCGAAGTGTATTACAGAGCCGAGCCGGGAAACGGAGTTTACTGCGATATAGCGGAAAAAGCAGACCCGACAGAGGCTAAAAAGGTAACTTTAAGAATTACCTATCTTGACAACGGCAGACAGCCTTTGAGTCTGTATTATACATCTAACTGGAAATCGGATGCCGAGCTTGCGAACAGGGAGAACAAGTCGATTAAAATAGAACGCACCAACACAAGAAAGTGGAAAACCTGCGAAATTACGATTGACGATATGAATCTCAGCAATGCGGGAAAATTCAAAACCGATTTTTACATAACCGGTTCGCAGTATTCAAACGTAAATATAAAAAATGTGGAAGTAGTTAAATAGCATAGGGAGGTTTACAATGAAAAAAACAGTAACAGCAATATTATGTGCGGCAATGCTTGCGTCAATGGCGACAGGCTGCGGAAAAAAAGAGGAACAGAATACAAAATCGAATATGCCTGCGGGGGAGGTAAGCTATCCGATTAAAAGCGACGCTACATTAAAATTGTGGATGGGATTGCCGGCGGCTCTGGGAACGAGTGTAAAGAATTTCGGAGAAACGCCGTTTGCAAAAGCTCTGACGGAAAAAACGGGAATAAAGGTTGAATATCTGCACCCTGCACAGGGACAGGACGCGGAGGTTTTAAATCTGCTGATTGCTTCGGGAGAGCTTCCCGATATTATTCAGACCGACTGGCTGGCGAGAAACCCCGAATCATCAATTGCAAAGAATACAATCGTTGCCTTGAATGATTTGATTGATAATTATTCACCGAATCTCAAAAAATATTTATCGGAAAATCCCGATATTGACAAATCAATAAAAACGGACAGCGGCAAATACTATGTATATCCGTTTATCAGAAACGATGAAAAGCTTTTGTCAACAGCGGGATTTATGGTTCGCAGCGACTGGATGAAGGAGCTTGGACTGGAAATGCCGGAAACGATAGACGAGTGGGATAAAGTTCTCGAAAAACTGAAAACAAAGTGTGACAGCGTATTTAGCATGACTACCGGAGATTTGGCATATTTCTGCGGTGCGTATGATATAAGCAACGATTTATTCATTGATGATAACGGAAAGGTTCAGTACGGAGCTGTTACGGATAATTATCTCGAATATCTTAAAAAGATGAACGAATGGTATAAAAAAGGCTATATAGACAACAACTTTGCCATTACCGACCTGAATCTCAAAAACTCGAATATATTAAGCGGCAAGGCAGCGGTGACATTCGGCGCCGGAGGCGGACAAATGGGACTTTATCTCAATACCAACAGCGGCAAGGATTTTGACCTTGCGGCAGCGCCGTTTGCATCAAGCCAAAAGGGAAAGAAAGCGGAATTCGGAAATAAGCAGTTCAAATATTCGCCTATAAACAATGCAGCTATCACAGGCAAGTCAAAGAATAAAGAGCTTGCGGCACGTTTCCTTGATTATTCTTACAGCGAAGAAGGCGAAATGCTCAATAACTTCGGTATTGAGGGCGAAAGCTACGAGATGAAGGACGGTTATCCGACCTATACCGATGTTATAACAAAGAATCCGAACGGATTGGCAATGTCACAGGCGCTTCCGCTTTATGTAAGAGCGGCAAACGAAGGCCCGTTTGTTCAGGACGCACGCTATATCGAGCAGTACTATGCACTTCCGCAGCAGCAGGAGGCTTTAAGCGTATGGGGAAACAATAATCATGAAAAGCACGCCGTTCCGCAGATAACAATGACAGAGGAAGAAACAAGCGAGTATAGCAAGATTATAAACGAAATCACAACCTACCGCGACGAAATGACCGTTAAATTTATTGTAGGTTCGGAAAGTTTGGATAATTACAAAAACTATGTTTCAAATATTGAAAATATGAACATTAAGCGTGCGCTTGAAATCAAGCAGGCGGCATATGAAAGATTTTTGAGCAGATAATATCTGCTCAAAAATCAAAGCGGGATATTTACAGAATGGAGAGAAAACAATGCAATCACATACATCAAAAAAATCTTCCGTTTCCGGCGGAACGAAAATGAAAAAAAGCTTCGGAGTGCGGCTCAAAGAAGATATAGTGCGCAACCGTGTGCTTTATATCATGGTACTGCCGGTTCTGATTTATTATATACTGTTTGCATATCTGCCGATGTACGGAATAACGATAGCGTTCCAGGATTATGATCCGGCGCTTGGATATACGGGAAGTCCATGGGTGGGACTTCAGAATTTCAAAGACTTTTTCAAGAGTGTATATTTTTTTAGAATACTTAAAAACACACTGCACATAAGCCTTGCTTCAATAATCTTCGGTTTTCCGGCGCCGATTATTCTGGCACTGTTAATCAACGAGGTAACAAGCAAAAAGTATATGAAAACCGTACAGACAATAACCTATCTGCCGCATTTTATATCGCTTGTGGTAGTGTGCGGAATTATTAAATCATTTACCGGCACAAACGGAATTATTACGCAGATAGTGTCCAAATTTACAAACGACAGCACATCGCTTCTGATGAAACCAAACGCATTTGTTCCTGTATACATAATATCGGAAATATGGCAGGGAATAGGCTGGGGCTCGATTATATATATAGCTGCGCTTGCGGGAGTTGATACTCAGTTGTATGAGGCGGCGTCGCTTGACGGCTGCGGAAGATTAAGACAGGTACTTCATGTAAGTATTCCGGGCATATTGCCGACGATAGTAATTATGCTTATACTCCGAATGGGAAGTGTGCTGAATGTAGGCTACGAAAAGATAATACTTTTATATAACCCCTCAACGTACGAAACCGCCGACGTTATATCTACCTTTACATACCGAAAAGGTCTCCAGGAATTTGAATGGAGCTACGGTTCAGCCGTCGGATTGTTCAACTCGGCAGTAAACGTAATCTTCCTGCTCGGTACAAATATGCTGAGCAGAAAGCTTACGGAATCATCATTGTGGTAATGCGCGGGAGGTAATATAAATGAAAAACAGTTTATCAAGAAATATTTTTGTTTGCCTGAATACCTTGTTTTTGGGATTTCTGAGCCTCGTGTGCATATATCCCATGCTGTATGTGCTTTTTGCATCGTTCAGCGATTCGGGAAGTCTTATGTCGCACAGCGGACTGCTCTGGGCGCCTATCGGCTTTAATACGGCGGCGTATGCTGCTGTGCTGAAAAATCCCGTTATAGGCTCGGGGTACCTCAATACAATATTTATTGTGGTTGCAGGTACGGCGTTCAATATATTCATGACCTCGCTCGGCGCATATTTCCTTTCAAGAAAGAATGTAATGCTTAAAAACGCGGTAATGATTATGATTATGATTACAATGTTTTTCTCCGGCGGAATAATTCCGTTTTATCTGACGGTAAAAATGCTCGGAATGTATAATTCATTGTGGTCGCTGATTATTCCGTCGGGAATAAGTACATATAATCTCATAATTATGCGTACCTCGTTTATCGGAATACCCGACAGCCTTGAAGAAGCGGCATATATAGACGGAGCCGGACACGTGAGAGTTCTGACGCAGATTATAATACCGCTGTCAAAATCAATCATAGCGGTAATGGTTCTGTATTACGGAGTTGCGCATTGGAACGAATGGTTCAATGCCATGATATTCCTTAACGACAGAGGAAAATTCCCGTTACAGCTTGTTTTGAGGGAAATTCTGATACAAAATGATACAAATTCAATGACGCAGGGCGTCGGAGCGGCAGACGGAATAAGTGTGGCGGAAAGCGTAAAATATGCGGTAATCATAGTCGCAACAGTGCCTATCTTATGTATATATCCGTTTTTGCAGAAATACTTCGTTAAGGGCGTAATGGTAGGCGCGCTTAAAGGTTAAAAGGAGAGTATCATGATGGACATAAAAACATTATTCGGCTTGTCGGCGGCGGTTATGGCATTGTCGGCGGCAGGCATATATGCCGACGCCTCAGAACTGACGGCTTCGATGAATTATGAAACCCAAAAGGCGGAGCTGAGATATACAAGTACGCTCGAATATCCGTCATATATCAATATAGTAATGACAAAGAGCGGTCTTGACTCACCGCAGTATACCGATTATCTGAGAATTACCGAGGGCTTGTGCGCTCAAAACGGCAGCATTTTAATGACCGTTGATATAGGAGACGATATAGAGAGCGGAACCTATGAATTTTTTGCAAGAGGTGGCGGATATGACGCAGAAAACGCAAAAGCACAGGCACAAACGGTGATTTTGGGGAAAAACGATATAGACGAGGCTCTTAAAGAGGTAAATGCCGCACCGGAAAAGGGAATTGCAAATCTGATTTATACAAAATTAAGTACGGCGCTGCAAATCACGGGAGATGCGGATAACAGCTGGAGAGATTCTTATATATTCGGCGAAAGAGCGTTAAACGGCGGATTTAAAAACTTGCAGCAGGTAAAAAATGCGTGGACTTTTGCGGGGCTTGTAAAGGCTGTTAAGGAAAAAAATCCGGCGGATATTCCGGCATATTTGGAGGAAAACAATGATATTGCCGGATTTGATCTGAAAAATGCTGATTATATAAGCGAGCAGGAGGAAACCTGCCGCATTATTCAGAATATGTGCAAAAGCATAGGCAGAATAAAAAATCACAGTGATATGACGGCGGCATTTCCGGAGGCTGTGGCGCTTGCGAAAATAAACAAGAGCAGTATAGAGAAGAAAAGCGAATATATTACAAAATACGCGGATATTCTGGGCGTAACGGATTTAATGACCGAGTACAAAAAGCTGGATTCGCTTAAAGCGGCGCGTCAGCTTGACGGAATAAAATTCAATTCGGCATCGGAATTTCGCAGTAAGCTTTCGGAGGTTATTCAAAAGCTTAAAAATTCCGACAATACCGGAACTAAGCCGAGCGGCGGAGGTAACGGCGGCGGAGGCGGCGGTTCAACCTCGGGAAGACCGTCGATGAACGTTGGGGTTAATACCGATAACAATACACCCTCAGAGGAACTTTTCGGCGATATGAACAGCGGACATTGGGCATATCCGTCGGTAAAAGCGTTAAAAACCATGAATATTATTGACGGTTACGAGGACGGAAGCTTTAAACCCGAAAAATATGTAACACGTGAGGAGTTTGTAAAGCTTATTGCGCTTGCTTTTGAAATTTCGGACGGTACGGGAGAATGTAATTTTGATGATATTGCGCCCGATGACTGGTGCTGCGGATATATTGCGGCGGTGACAAGGGACGGAATTGTAAACGGCATTGCGGAAAATATTTTCGGCAGAGGTCTGAATATAAAACGTCAGGACGCTGCGGTTATGCTTGACAGAGCGATTATAAAGTATAAGTCGGCTGACAGCTCAAATAAACCCGATGCGGATTTTTCCGACAAAGCTGAAATATCGGATTACGCATATGAAAGCATCGGCAGACTGAGTGAGGCAAACATTATAAACGGTATTGACGGAGCTTTTGCGCCGTCGGAACCGGTAAGCCGTGCACAGGCGGCAAAAATGATTTATGAGTGTATGAAATACCAGAGTAACGGAGGAATTGATAAATGAGCTATCTGAGAAGAAAAACATCAGCTATTCTTTCGATAATATTATTGCTGTCAACTGTAGTGTACGGTGAACAGAACACAGCAGATCCTGTTTCGCTGCAAGCTTCTCAATCGGAGGAATATATTCTTTTGAACAGTCTCGGATTTCTGGACGAAGAAATCGGAAAGCTTGCAAAGGACAGTACTGTGACGCGTGCGCAGTTTGCCTCCGTACAGGCAAAAATGATGGGATTTACGGACTATTCCGTACCCTCTGACGGCTTTATTGATGTAGCGAAAGGCAGCCGCTACGAAAAAGAGATATATTATCTTCGTGATATGAATGTAATAAACGGTGTTGATGAATACAGATTCAAACCGGATTCGCCGATAACCGTTGAACAGGCGTGTGCCGTTGCTGTGACTGCTCTCGGTTATAAAAGAGCGGCGGTTACGGAGCATGGCGGTTATTCAAAGGGATATACATATATAGCGGCACAGCTTGGATTGCTTAAAGGTGTCAGCGGTTCAGACCGTGAAATAACCGCAGAGGAAAGTATAAAGCTTTTAAAGAATGCGGCGCTTTCCCTTGTGTACGTTGAAAAAAAGGATGGCAGCAGCGTCAGCTACGTGACGGAAAAGGGAAGAACCATGATTGCGGAATACTGCGATATATGGGAGGATTACGGTATTGTAACGGATAACGGCGTGACTGCGCTTGACGGCAGCTCAAAAGCCGGAGCAAGACATATAACAATCGGCAGCAGAACACTGTCGTATGACGGAAACAGTACCTATGCGGCATATCTCGGTCATTATGCGTCGTATTACTATTACGGTGACGAGGAGGAGCTTGTATACATTACCGACAGGGCGAACAGGAACGAAATAATACGTATAGATGCGGAAAATCTGAATAAGGATTCCACGGGAATAAACAATGTTGTGTATTACAAAAACGGCAGCAGTAAAACGGCAAAGCTGTCCGCGTCCGCCAATCTGATATATAACGGTTCGGCATATCCGCAGTTCGGAAATGATGATTTAAAAATAAAAAGCGGCTTTATAACGCTTATAAATAATGACGGTGACGGTTATTATGATGTTATCGTGATAGAGGAATATAAGGATTTTAAAGTAAATGCTTATGAGACGGATAACAGAAAGATATACGGTGCAAACGGCAAAATTATTGATTTGTCGGAATATGATAACGTAACGATTTATGATAATGACGGAGCGCTGTCGGGGGAGGACAGCATTAATGCCGATTGTGTAGTGTCCTATTGCGAACCGCACGATAAAAACGTCATAACAATTTACATTTCAACAAACACCGTAAGCGGAAAAATAGAGAGCAGCGGTACGGATATAAGACCGTATTATCAGATAAACGGAGAAAAATATATTGCGTCGTACAGCCTTTTGGAGGATATAGATAATAAAGTAATGGGAGCGGAGCTGCCAAAGATGGGTTCATCGTATCTTATCAGGCTTAATAAATACGGCGAAATCGTAACCGCTGAGGAAACCTACGGAACAGGCTGGAAATATGCCTATTATGTAGGAATGTACACGCCGGAAACCGAGCCGGACACAACGGTGATAAGACTGATGATGACGGACGGCAATGCTTTTGACGCCTACACCGCAAAAAAAGTAAGTATAAACGGAAAAACGACAGCGTCCGAAAAGCTGAAAAATGACTTGCGCCTGCGTGATGCAAACGGAGGTTATATACGGCAGATTGTACGTGTGAGATTAAACGGTGACGGAGATCTGACCGCAATGCAGGTATCGGACGGCACGGAAAATGAATACGGTTATACGCTGGGCGATTTTTCAAAAAGCGGCAGCGTCAGCAGTGCAAGATGGTACGGCAACAATACGCGCGTAATGGGAAAATATCTTATAGATGCGTCGGCGGCGGTTTTTGAAGACCCCGATAAGGATAACCGCACGTCAAGCCTCAATACGGAAAATATAAAATCCCTGAAAACCTCTGAGCTTAAAGAGGGTATGTTCTATTCCAATATTGACTTTTACAATGCCGACGCAACGTTAAATTCACAGGCGGCGGTGTATGCGTCGAGGGATAGATTTTACGATACAAAAATTGTAACGATACGCAATGTTTCCGAATATGCGGACGGTGATGATGAAATCAAAAAGAAGATAGCCGGCATTTCCTACGGAAGTGAAGTTGAATATCCCGAGGATAAGGACGGTGTCTTTCCGGCTGATCTAAAAACTGGCGATGTAATCCGCGTGGAAATCTCCGGCGGAAAAGCAGTGAGCGCCGATAAGCTAATATCGCTTGCAGATCACCCATCACCGCAGATATCCGTGCGCATAGGCGGCTCAATGTATCAGGCGGAATGGGCAAATATGTTCGGGTACGTATATGCAAAATCAACAAATGCAGTGTCGCTGTATATGGGAGATAATCCGTACGGCAAAGTTGTTTCGGCATCGTTAAACGGCGGCGGCTGCCCCGTTACGATATATGACGCAAAGCAGAAAACAGTATCAAAGGGCAGTCTTGCGGATATTGTTTCAGCAGGCACGATAAGCAGCGACGGCAGCTTTACCGTTAATTCCGATACAATGCTTTTTATTTACAGAAGATATGAAAATGTCAGAGAAGCCGTTGTGGTAAAATATGAATAAAACGGAGAGCAAAAATGGGTAAAAACAAAGATATATATTACTTTTCGGGTACGCATTGGGACAGAGAGTGGTATCAGACGTTTCAGGGATTCAGATTTCGTCTTGTAAGAATGATGAACGGCCTTTTGGAGGGAATGGAAACCATTCCCGATTTTAAGGTTTTTCACCTGGACGGACAGACCATAGTCCTTGAGGACTATGCCGAAATCGAACCGGAAAATGCGGAAAAATTAAAAAAATACATAGCCGAAAACAGAATAAAAATAGGTCCGTGGTATGTAATGCCCGATGAGTTCAACCTGTCAGGAGAGAGCCTTATACGAAATCTGATGATAGGTCACGAGCTGGCAAAAAAATGGGGAGCAAAGGAGGCGTGGAAGTTCGGATATATCTGCGATATATTCGGACACATCGCGCAGACGCCTCAGATTTTTAACGGATTTAATATAAAATATTCGCTGTTCAGCAGAGGATATTACAGCGACACGTGTCCGTATTTTGTCTGGCAGTCGCCGGACGGAAGCGAATGTATAAACTTCCGTATGGGAAATAAAAACGGCTACGGTGAATTTTGTCTTGAAGTTATTGATAAAGAACGCGGAATATCAATAAATGAGCTTAAAGATATTAAAGTCAAAGCGGAAAAATATATGGAATTTTTGCTCGCCACGTCCGATATTCCCGTGTATGTTGCAATGGATGCTCTCGACCACACCGAGATGCACCGTGAAACGCCGGAATATATAAAAATTCTTGAAGGAATTCTGCCTGACGCAAATGTTCACCATGTGGATTTGATAGAAGCCGGAAAAAAGCTCGAACAGTACCGTTCACAGTTAGAGGTCATAAAAGGGGAGATGAATAAGACTAATAAATGCGGTTTTCCCGATGTTATAACAAATACTCTTTCAAGCTATTATACGCTGAAAAAAGCAAATGACCAATGTCAGAACAGATTGGAAAAGGTTATTGAACCTATGCTTGTATATGCAAAAGCGGCAGGCAGACCGATTAACAGAAATTATTTAAAGCTTGCTTATAAATATCTGATTCAGAACCATCCGCACGATTCCATATGCGGCTGCTCGATAGATCAGGTGCATAAAGATATGGAATACCGTTTTGACCAGACAAAAGAGCTTTGCGATGTGATTGAGGAAAATTATCTTACAGAAGCGTCAAGACCGCATATAAATCCTCAAAATAAGCAGACGGACGCAATACTTACACTGTATAATACTCTGCCGTATGACCGTGACGAGGTCGTGACGGCGGAATTGAGAATGAAGCAGAATTATCCGACAAAGTATTCGGCTGTGCCGTTCGGATATGAGTTTATGAACAGCTTTAAGCTTGTTGATTTTGAGGGCAGGGAGATACCGTATCAGATTAAGGAAATAAGAAACGGACAGATAAAACGGGTAAAGGATCAGGTAAACGAAACAGTTGATATTTACCGCATAACCTTCCGTGCGTTTATGCCTGCCGGAGGAACGAGCGAATACCGTATTGTCGAGTCGGAAAAGCCGTCAAGATATCTGGAGCATATGGAGTCGGGCTCTGATTATATGGAGAATGATTATGTCAGAATCGAAATAAATACTGACGGAACAATATCAATGCTTGACAAGAAAACCGGCAAAATTTATAAGAATCAGCTTTCGCTTGCCGATAATTCCGAGATAGGCGACGGCTGGTATCATGCCGATGCAAAAGAGGACAGAACGGTATATTCGGGTTTTGGCGGATGCAGAGTTGAAAAAATCGAAAGCGGATGTTCAAGATGCGTGTTCAGAATCACAAAGGAAATCTCGCTGCCCAAGGAAATGATTATAGACCAAACAACTCAAAGACGAAGCAGCGAGTATGAAAACTGCATTGTTGTATTTGAGGTGGGACTGTCGGAAAATGCGCGTTATGCGGATGTCGAAATGACATTTGATAACAGAGTTAAGGATCACAGGCTGCGTCTGGTAATGCCGACATATACGGACAGCAATACATATTTTGCGGGTCAGGCATTCTACTGCTGCACAAGAAAAGCAGGCATAGATTTTGCAACCGAACAGTGGCGTGAACCTGAGCAGTATGAAAAGGCAATGAACGGAATTGTCGGCCGCAGAGATGCAGCCGGAAACGGTTTGGCATTCGTTTCGGCTGAGGGACTGCACGAATGCGGAAGTACGGCGGATAAAAATTCAACGCTTTATGTTACGCTTTTAAGAAGCTTCAAAAAAACGGTTGCAACAAACGGTGAAAAAAGAGGGCAGCTTATGGGAGAGCATAAGTATAAATTTGTTTTGGCGCCGATTGATAATACTGTTTCGTATGCGGACTTGCTGAAAATTCAGGATAAGCTTGCGGTGGGAACAATAAGTATGTACCGTGAGGTGGAAAAGGAAGAAAAGCTTGCCGCTCCCGAAGGCGTTTTCCGTATTGACGGAGAAAACATATGCCTGAGCATATTAAAGTGTGCGGAGCGTGAGGACGGCGCATATGCGGTAAGAGTATTCAATGCCTCGGATAAAGCTTCGAATGCCATTATACAGTTCGGAAAAACGGTACAATGGGCGAAAAACGTAAACCTAAACGAGGAGGATACCGAAGAAAATAATGCCAAAATAAACGGCAATACCGTTTCCGTTCCGGTAAAGGCATGGCAGATTGTTACGGTTATGGCAGGAGTTTAAAATAGCCGAAAAAGATGAGATCAATCATGAAAAAACGCTTTTTCCGCTGTATGCTTTTCTATGTTTTGTTGCCTTGAAATTTTCGCTTAAACCCACTTGAAGTCTGCCGGGGCGATAATTGCCTCATGGCTGTGTTCATTAGGCTAAAACCCGTAAAACTGCGGATTTCTATCTGTTTTTGCTCTTGAACTACACTTCAAACGCACCGCTAATGAGGCCGGCTGCAGGAATAGCCTGCTGCCGACCCGTGCGGCCTTGGTACACACGTACGCCGTCCGATGCGTTTGAAGTGTTCTGCACTCTTTTTTTACACCATCCTGATTAGAGCGCATCATTTATTTTTTTCGGATAATTTACGTTCAAAACGATTTTTATTTGTTTCATCGGGGATAGGTGTGGGGTATTTTCCGTCAAAGCAAGCGGAACAATACTGATTATGCCCCACTAATTCGCTTAAACGTTCTATCGGCAGATAGCCGAGACTGTCGGCGCCGATGATATCAGCAATTTCTTCAACCGAGTGATGGCAGGCAATCAGATTTTCACGCGAATCTACATCTGTACCGTAGTAGCAGGGATTCAAAAACGGCGGTGAGGATATTCTCACATGAATTTCCTTTGCTCCCGCATCGCGCAGCAGTTTAACTATACGTCCGCTGGTAGTGCCGCGCACAATTGAGTCGTCTATCATAACAACACTTTTGCCCCTTACCGACTCGCTTATAGCATTAAGCTTTATCCTTACTCCGTCAGTGCGCTCATTCTGACCGGGTGAAATAAACGTTCTGCCTATGTATTTATTCTTTATAAAGCCCATGCCGTAGGGGATGTTAGCCTCCTCCGAATAGCCGAGTGCGGCGTCTATTCCCGAATCGGGAACACCAATCACAACATCGGCTTTAACGGGATATTCCTGTGCAAGAATTTTTCCGGCAAGCTTTCTTGATGCGTGAACGGAAATACCGTCTATGACCGAATCGGGGCGTGAGAAGTAGATGTATTCAAAGATACACATTTTATGGTCTGTTCTGCCGCAGTGTTCGGTATCTGATTTTATGCCGCTGTCGGAAAAGGTAAGTATTTCTCCGGGGAGAATATCGCGCTCAAAAACCGCTCCCACACTTTGCAGCGCACAGCTTTCCGATGCAACGACATATGTGCCGTCGGGAGTTTTTCCGTAACAAAGAGGACGAAATCCGTACGGATCTCTGGCAGCTATCATTTTTGTAGAGGACATCATTACGATTGAATATGCGCCGTCAAGCTTATACATTGCCCTTTTTACAGCTTCTTCTATCGATGGGGCGGTAAGCCGTTCGCGCGTGATAACATAGCAGATGGTTTCGGTATCGCTGGTGGTGTGGAAGATCGCGCCTGCCTGTTCAAGCTGATAGCGCAATGTGTATGCATTGGAAAGGTTTCCGTTGTGTGCAAGAGCAAGCTTGCCCTTATGGTGATTTACCTCGATAGGCTGGCAGTTTCTTCTGTTTGTACCGCCTGTCGTTCCGTATCTTGCATGACCGACAGCTATTTTTCCCTGCGGAAAATCATCCATAACATCTTTGGTGAAAACCTCGCTGACAAGCCCTATATCCTTGTGTGACACAAAAACACCGTCGTCGTTTACAACTATTCCGCAGCTTTCCTGACCACGGTGCTGAAGCGCATATAAGCCGTAGTAAACCATGTTGGCAACGTTGCCTGCGTCTTTGCGGAATATGCCGAAAACACCGCATTCTTCATGTAAATTATCCATTAAATAAACCTCTTTTCGTAAAATCGCCGCAAAAAGGGCGCAAAAGCCGTACCAAAAGGTACGGCTTTGTACTTCAATATTAAATTAATACATTCCACCCATTGACGGATCCATTGCGGGAGCCGGAGCCGGCGGTTCGGGCTTATCGGCAACAAGACTTTCTGTTGTCAGTACCATCGAAGCAACCGAAGCGGCATTCTGCAATGCGGAACGCGTAACCTTTACCGGGTCAACAATACCCATTGCAAGCATATCGCCGTATTGAGCGGTAAGCGCATTATATCCCTCACCGGGTTTGCATGACTTAACCTTGTCAACGATTACTGCGCCTTCAAGACCTGCATTCTTGGCAATCTGCCAAGCAGGTTCTTCAAGAGCCTTTAATACAATCTGAACACCTGTCTTTTCGTCGCCCTCTGTTTTGTCAAGCAGTTTTGCAACAGTAGGAATAACATCAATGTAGCTTGTTCCGCCGCCGGAGATTATACCTTCCTCAACGGCAGCCTTTGTAGCTGCAAGAGCGTCTTCTATTCTAAGCTTCATTTCTTTCATTTCTGTTTCGGTAGCAGCGCCTACTCTGATTACGGCAACTCCGCCGGCAAGCTTTGCAAGTCTTTCCTGGAGCTTTTCCTTATCAAAGTCTGATGTGCTGGCGTCAATTGCGTTTCTTATAACCTTTACACGGTCTGCAATTGCTTCTTTTGAGCCTGCGCCGTCGACAATGATTGTATTCTCTTTCTGGATTTTAACCTGCTTTGCGTGTCCGAGCTGGCTTAACTGTGCGTCTTTAAGTTCAAGACCGAGTTCTTCGCTAATAACCTGACCGCCTGTAAGAATTGCTATATCCTGAAGCATTTCCTTACGTCTGTCACCGAATCCCGGCGCTTTTACCGGAACACAGGTAAATGTTCCTCTTAGTTTGTTTACGATTAATGTTGAAAGCGCTTCACCCTCAACATCTTCGGCTATAATAACAAGCTTTTTGCCTGCCTGTACAACCTGTTCAAGGAGAGGAAGAATTTCCTGGATATTTGAAATCTTCTTATCGGTAATAAGGATAAGAGCATCATCGAGAATCGCTTCCATTTTATCTGTATCTGTTACCATGTACGGGGTAATGTAACCTCTGTCAAACTGCATACCCTCAACAATTTCGGAATATGTCTCGGCTGTTTTTGATTCTTCAACCGTAATAACACCGTCGGCAGTAACCTTTTCCATTGCATCGGCGATTAGTGCGCCTACCTCGTCGTTTGCAGCTGAAACAGCGGCAACTCTTGCAATATCATCTTTGCCGGAAACCTTCTTGGCTGTGGCAACAAGCTTTTCAACCGCTGCGTCAACGGCTTTCTGGATACCCTTTCTGACAATCATCGGGTTAGCGCCTGCCGCCACGTTCTTCAAACCCTCTCTTACCAAAGCCTGTGCAAGCAATGTAGCGGTTGTTGTACCGTCACCTGCAACATCGTTTGTCTTTGTTGCAACTTCTCTTACAAGCTGTGCGCCCATGTTTTCAAACGGGTCTTCAAGCTCAATTTCCTTTGCAATTGTTACACCGTCATTTGTGATAAGCGGCGCACCGAATTTTTTTCCTAAAACAACATTTCTGCCTTTAGGGCCGAGTGTTATTTTTACTGTGTCCGCAAGCTGGTTAATTCCGCTTTCGAGAGCGTGTCTTGCGTCCTGTCCGTATTTAATTTCCTTAGCCATTATATATTCCTCCCTTATTCAACCTTTGCCAAAATATCAGATTGTCTCAAAATCGTGTATTCGTCACCATCAACCTTGACTTCCGTTCCCGCATATTTTGAAATAAGAACCTTATCTCCGACAGCAACCTCCATAACGATGTCTTTTCCGTCAACAACTCCGCCGGGACCTACCGCAACAACCTCTGCTACCTGCGGCTTTTCCTGTGCCTTTGCCGTAAGAATGATGCCGCTCTTTGTGGTTTCTTCCGCTTCGAGCATCTTAATTACAACTCTGTCTGCTAATGGTTTTATATTCATAGTATATTACCTCCTTAAGTATTCTGATTAATTCCATCTGTTAGCACTCAATCCTTTCGAGTGCTAACAAGTGTATTATGGACTTTTTACCATAATTAATCAAACAACAAAACAGACTGATTTTTTGGGATTTCGCTTTAAATGCTTTGAAATGCTTTGAATATCTTCGTTTTTCTCTGTTTTGTCGTTTTAACAAAATGTTCATAATTAAGAAACAAAGTTTTCAAATAAGGCTTGCGCCTCGTCAAAATTGTCAAAAATCAAGCCGCTTTTTAGGTCTCTTATGTCATCGGGTGGATATATTTCCTCAGTAATGCTTTCTTCGGCAATAAGCTCCCGGTGGTTGTCTTTTATGCTGTACAGATTAAGCTTTCCGGATTCAAGCAGCAGACCGTATATAATGTTCCCGTCGGAAACCGCCTCTAATGCGGCTGTCGGCTCGGGAGTGGCGGTTGCGATGGTTTTTGTGCTGACACTGCCGATTGCGTAACCTCCGGCAAAAAATAATGCGGTTAATAATAAATATGATGCAACAATAATACTATTCTTTAAAATTTTCATTTTGCAGCGGTCCTTTCTTATAGTCTTTATAGCATTATTGACCATATTTTTACATATAATACATTAAATTTTTGATTATATTTATTTTTTTGAGATTTTAATAAAAAAAGCTTGACTTTTGGAAGATTTTAAAGTATACTATATAGGTAGTGTTTTTTTAATCATAGGGGTGTAGCTCAGTTGGTAGAGCAGCGGTCTCCAAAACCGCGTGCCCAAGGTTCAAGTCCTTGTACCCCTGCCAAAATTAAAACCCCGAAAACCGTAGTATTTATGCGGCTTTCGGGGTTTTTGTTTGTCTTATAAAATTGATGATTATTTGGAAATAAATGTATACAAATAGATATTTTTTAGTCATTTTTTAAATCAATTAGCATTTTTATTAGCATTTTTTTATTCAGTAGATTCATTATTAGTCAGAGGAAAATCGAGTTCTCACAAATTTCAAATATATAATATATTAACGAGAGAGTATTTGAGCGATACTCTTTTTTAGTATATAAATATTTTAGATGATTGTAAAATTAACAAAAATTAAGCAACAAAACAATCTTCTAAGAGAAAGAGGTTAGTTATGGAAAGAAAA
>CAKSOE010000011.1 GCA_934476675.1 uncultured Clostridia bacterium
AGCCTTGACGTTACGTAAATTTGCGGCATCGGCTGAATAAAATCGCCCGCAGCACAGCTTTTTGTTTGGCACGGTGCAGTTTTAACTAAAAAGGAACGATATATTAATGGAATATGATATTATAATAATCGGCGGCGGAGCGGCAGGTATGAGCGCCGCGATTTACGCCGGCAGAGGCGGCATGAAAACACTTATTATAGAAAAACTTTCATGCGGCGGTCAGATGATGAAAACCTACGAAATAGACAATTATCCGGCGCTTATCGGTAATCCGACAGGCGAAGAAATTTCATCGCTTATGGAACAGCACACAAAGAAGTATGCGATTGATTTTGTGCGCGAAAATGTCAAAGAAATACAATTTGGCAGTACGCATACAGTAAAAACACGGCGCAATACGTATTATGCAAAAAGTGTTATTATTGCATCGGGTGCATTTCCCCGAAAACTCGGCGCACCGGGCGAGGACAGGCTTTCAGGCGCAGGAGTTTCATATTGTGCGGCGTGTGACGGAGCGTTTTTCAAAGGAAAAGATACGGCGGTTATCGGCGGAGGAAATACAGCCTTTGAGGACGCACTGTATCTTTCAAGGCTATGCGGCAGGGTTTATATTCTGAATCGTTCACAGCGCTTTCGGGCGGCAAATTCGCTTGTGGATAAAGCAAAAGCAACAGAAAACATAACCATTTTGACAGACACGCAGGTGGCTTCATTTAACGGTGAAAACTCTCTTGAAAGCATAAGCACAAAAAATACTGCGACCGGAGAAAACAATACGCTTAATGCATCGGGGGCGATTGTGGCAATCGGTGTTTTACCGCAGTCGGAGCTTTTTGTACAGGCGGGAATAAAAACGGACGAAAACGGTTTTATAGAAACCGATAAATTCATGAGGACAAGCGTTAGCGGCGTATTTGCGGCAGGGGATGTAAGAAACACTCCGTTAAGGCAGGTAATTACAGCTGCTGCTGACGGTGCGGTCGCTGCATCTGCCGCAATAAATTATATTGAAAGAGGAATAAACAGATGATAGTAGGAATAAATAAGGCAGTTCTTCATATACTTGATGCAATGTCGGGGGTAACGGTGTTTTCGGACACAGAGCTTGACAGCTCCGATGCGTCAATCAATAATTTTATAACAAAGCATATCGAAAAGGTTTATGACGGAGCAGGACTGAGAAAGGGTGAGTTTGTTTCCGGCAGCGGTCTGAAATATCACATAAACGAGTATCTTAACGGTGAAATTGATTTTGTGCGTCTTTCGCAGGCGATAGCGGAGCGTATGTATGAGGGAATTTCGGCGAGTGAAGATCCTGAATCGTGCGATATAATAGTATGCGACTGCGTGGCGAATGAAAGCCCGATGATTGCAGTCTTAAAATGTGATAATAAAATCGGATACACTCACCAGGTGATGAAAGAAGACGGGCATATACAAAATCTGCTGATTAATCATTATGCAATTCTGCCCACAACATCACAAAGGATTTCCGAGTGCGCATTTATCAATACGAATGATTTTTCGATAAGCTACTGCGGAAAAACTCGTAAAATTGACGGTGAAAAAACGGATTTGATGGCAGATATTCTGCTTGAAGGCGTATTTGACATTTCGCCGAAAGAGAGTATAAATAAGGTAAATAAAATTGCCAAAAAGGTTTCTGCGGATAACGGCGGTGACAGTGTTGAAACAACGGCAAAATTAAAGCAGTATTTTACGGAGAACGCCTTAAACGAAGAATATCTCGAGCCGAAAAAAATGGCAGAGACGGTTTTCGACGGACTGCCGCTTATGCGGGATGAGTTTGTTGAACAGATAGAGGAGGCAAATGTTCCGGAAAAGGTCGAAGTAAATCCGTACATAACAAAGAAAATGAGCGCAAATGTCAAGCTGGGAACGGATATAGGTGTTGAACTGTCATTTCCGGCAGAATTTTACCGCGACAACGAGCATATCGAAATCATTAACAACGAGGACGGAACACTGTCGATTAAAATAAACCGTATAGGTGAAATAATCAATAAATAAAACCGCTCCCCGCCGTTTAAGATGACGGGGAGCGGTTTTATCTGTCTAATTCATAATCGTATCAATCAGCTCGTTTATTTCATCCTCCGTACATGACGCATAACCTATTATAAGCGTACTGCTTGATTTTTTTTGAGGGGTAAAATAATAATCGTCAAGATTATACAATTTTATTCCTTTTTTCGCTGATTTTTTTAATATTTCCTCTGCCCTTGGGGTTTTTACAAGCAAATGCAGACCTGATTTCTCTCCGTATATTTCCATGGGATATGGCAGTGCATTAATTGCGGAAATCATCATATCGCGGCGTTTTTTGTATATATTTTTCATCCTGTTAAGATGTCTTTGCAAATATCCGCCCGAAATAAATTCCTTCAGCGTCTGCTGCTCAAAGCGCGAAACCGTTGAAGAATACATTCCGAAATGGCTCTTGTAATCATCGAGCAGCTCCGGTGGAAGCGCCATATACGCAATACGTATAGACGGCGCAAGAATACGCGAAAAGGTACTCATATATATTACCCTTGAGCCCTCGACCAGACCCTGAACGGCAGGAACGGGTTTTATCGAAAAATTAAATTCGCTGTTATAATCGTCCTCTATAATATATCTGTTGTTCTCCGAAGCCCACGACAGCAGCTCAAGCCTTCTTCCAACGCTCATTACAGAACCTGTCGGGAACTGATGCGACGGCGTTATATACACTATATCAGCCAGTGAATTTTTCAGCATATCCGTTTTCATTCCGTCATCATCAAGCGGTATATATATAATATCATTGCCGCCATCGGCGATAATATTGTGAGATTTTCCGTAGCCCGGGTTTTCGAAAGCATATGTCTTTTTGACACCCAGAATTTTCATCAGAAGCATGAGCAGATATTCCATTCCGGCGCCGACAACAATCTGCTCCGGCGCACACCTTACGCCTCGGAACTCATGCAGATACTTTGCTATCACCTCACGCAAATCATAATCCCCCTGCGGATTGCCGATGTCCAGAAGCTTAGGTGATGAAATATCCTTTGAAAGCTTTGCCCACGTAGCAAAAGGGAATGCGTGCGAATCTACCGCATTTGTCCGAAAATCAATGCGGCAGGCGTTCTTTTCCTGGGGCTTTGTGTATGTAACTTCGATTTTCTGACCGACAGGTTCATCAATGCGGCAGACGTAATATCCGCTTCTCGGCACAGAACGCAAATACCCTTCATCCACTAGAATTTCATATGCCGTTTCTATCGTATTACGGCTTATTCCCAGATGTGATGCCAGTGACTTTTTCGATGGCATACGCTCATCGGGATTGAGATTTTTTGAACGTATTTCGTTAACTATGTAATTGTACAGCTGCTCATAAAGCGGCTTTTTACTGCTCCTGTCAAAACTGACCGTAAAATTATACATAAAACTGACCCCATATATATACTGTATTCTGACACTTGATTTGGTATAGTATAATAATAATATACTAAAATACAATTGTCAATAGAAAACGGAGATTTTCATAATGAAATTAAAAAGAGCGTTATCCATACAGGATATTTCCTGCTTCGGCAGATGTTCTCTGACGGCTGCACTGCCGATTATGTCTGCCATGGGGATAGAAACAGCAATAATACCAACCGCAGTGCTGTCAACGCACACAGGCGGCTTTGAGGGGTATACTTTCCGCAATTTGACCGAGGACATCATGCCTATTATACATCACTGGCAAAAATACAGCATTGCTTTTGATGCCGTATGTACGGGTTATCTCGGTTCAGCGGAGCAAATTGATATAATGAAAGAAATTTTTAAAATATATTCACAAAACGGAGCAATGATTTTTGCTGATCCCGCAATGGGCGATTACGGAAAGCTGTACAGCGGATTTGACAGCAGTTTTGCTGATAAAATGGTTTCATTGTGCGCTGTGGCGGACGTAATAACACCAAATATTACCGAGGCGTCAATGATTACGGGTATGGAATACGCAGAAAACGGTTACGGCAAGGATTACATTGATACGCTTTTAAAAAAGCTTGCCGAAACAGGAGCAAAAAAAATAATACTGACCGGAGTGAGTTATTCTCCCGATGAACAGGGTGTGGCTTTTTTTGACAGAGAACAAAACGAATACGGCTGCTACATGACGGAAAACCTCCCCGGCGGAAACCACGGTACGGGCGATATATTTGCCGCTGTTGCTGCCGGAGTACTTATAAAAGGCGGTTCGCTTTATGATGCCTGTAAAACCGCCGCCGATTTTGTTGTGCGCTCGATAAGAGCTACCGTTGATGACAACGACAAGTATTGGTACGGCGTTAATTTTGAATCACAGCTGTCATGGCTTATGAATAAAAAATCAAACCGTGATACAAGCCGCTGAATGCGGCGTCTGTATCACGGTGTTTTTTAATAATTATTTCTTATTCTGACAACGGTTTCCTTGTATAAACGCAGAGGAAGCTCGTCTAAAATAATCTTAGGCTTGCTGCTCATTTTTTCTATACATTCAAAAATAAGACCAATATTGAGCAACCCTGTGCCGGCAGGAGCAAAAGTCTTTTTGCCGTCTGAAAAAGTATAGTCCTTTAAATGAATTACTTTAATTTTGCTGTCAAGTGTGTCAAATGCGCTTTTTATAATATCATTTTGCTTATCATGAATTTCGGGAGTGAGTATAATATTGGAAAAGTCCATGATTACCGATAATCTTTCAGATTGTACATCGTCAAGCATTTTTTTCATCATGCCGACGGAGTAAATTGTATTTATACCGACAGGCTCAATTCCTATGTTTACGCCTTCACTTTCGGCATCGTTAACGGCAGGGAGCATGGCGTTTAAAAAATCATTGTAGTTTTCGTCTGACTGCGTTTCTTCAAAGCTGCTTTTCCAGCCCGTTTCCGTTCCGATTACGTCGGCATTGAAATCCTTTGCGTATTTTATAAAATTTCTGAAACGCTCTGTCTGTGTTTTGCGAGAGACAGGGTCGGAATCCACAGGGTTTATGTAGCATCCCAGAACGGCTGTTGATAATTGAAATTCATCAAGCTGTTTTTTTATTCTGGCTGAAAGCTCTTTGTCATAACCGACAACATCAAAGTTAACGTCTGTTACAGTCTTTGCAAGGGCAAATTGCAAAAGCTTTATGCCATGCTCGCGTGCTTGTATGCACATATCCGAAAAATTATTTGCTATGTCGTGACCGCGAAGTCCGAAATTGTAATTATTCATTCTTTTTTCTCCTGTTAAAATATAAAATCAATTATAGTATAACATAATTCGCAAAAAAGTCAACCGCCAGAGTTTAAAAAGAAATATAAAAAATAATATGTCGTGGCATGAGAATATTATCTATGCGGCAAAGCCTGAAAACGCAAAAGTTAGTCGGGAGGATTTCAGAGAAATTGTAAAGGTTTCCGAAATCAGACCGGTCGGAAACTGTTTGGGATTGAAAAGTATGTCAAAAGTGATTTTGGTAAAAAATGTTTGGGCGAAAACACCAGTATTTATGCAGAGGTAAGGAATATTTTTAAAATGTCTTAACAGTTCTGCAGAAAATGTATTGAAAAAAGTGCGGTTATGGTATATAATAAGCTTATATATGTTTTTGTGCGCATGGAGGGAATTGGATTTATGTTTAATATAGTTCTTGTAGAGCCGCGTATTCCGCAGAACACAGGCAATGTTGCGCGTACCTGTGCAGCTACCGGATCAAGACTGCATATTGTGCGGCCTACGGGTTTTCAGATAACTGACAAAAATCTGCGCAGAGCGGGTCTTGACTACTGGCATCTTTTGAATGTATGCTATTATGATAATATAGACGATTTCTTTAAAAAGACTGGGGGCGCGCGTTACTGGTACGCAACCACAAAAGCGCCGCACACGCATATAGAAGCGGAATTTCGGGACAATGATTATATATTGTTCGGACGCGAGGACGCAGGCTTGCCGGAGAAGATGCTCTATGAGCATGAGGAGCGGTGCGTGCGTATTCCGATGATAGCGGAGGCGAGATGTCTTAATCTTTCAAATTCCGTGGCGGTTATGGTATATGAGGCATTAAGACAGCAGGGATTTGATAATCTGAAAAATCTCGGCCAGCTTACAAAATTTACATGGTAACGGAAAGGACTTTAAAAAATGGCAGATATAAAAATTATAACGGATACTTGCTCGGATTTACCCGATGAACTGGCAAAAAAATATGATATAGGAATTGTTCGCTTTCTTACGCTTTTCGGCGAGAAGGAGTACATGAACGGTACAGAGATTACAAATGCGGAGTTTTACGAAAAACTGGAAAACTTTGACGGATTTCCCACAAGTTCACAGCCGCCGTTTCAGTATTTGTATGATTTGTTGCTTGAAGAAAGCAAAAAGCATGAAACGGTAATTTTCTTTACGATGTCTTCGTGCGGCAGCGGAGAGTTTCAGACGGCGAACCTTATTGCGCAGCAGATAAAGGAGGACGATAATCCGTCGGCGGATATACGTGTTGTCGACACATATTCGTATTCAATTTATATTGCACAGACGGCGGTTCATGCGGCGCAGCTGGTGCAGGAGGGTAAAAGTGCGGACGAAATAATCGAGGAATGTAAGGCGTATGTAAAAACATGGCGCGCATATATCGTGGTAGATACATTAAAATACCTTGAAAAGGGCGGCAGATTGTCTAAGGGAGCGGCAATAGTCGGCTCACTTCTGGATATAAAGCCTATTCTTACGGTTGAGAACGGATTGGTTGACAGCTATGACAAATTGCGGGGCAAAAAGAAACTTGTTGATAAGGTGATTGAAAGAATTGAGGACAATCCGGCATTTCAGAGGGCGGAAAAACCGGAATTTCTGGTTGCCCAGTCGGATGAAAAACGCGGAGAGGAAGCGTGCGAAAAGCTTCGTGAGAAATACGGCGAGGACTGCATAACGATGTATTCCGAGTTTGGACCGCTTATAGGAATACATTTGGGCAAGGGTGCGTTTGCAATCGTTTGCCGTGTTGCGGAATAATTTGAAAAATTTATCATGAAGGGATGATATTTATGAAATATATTGTTATTTTGGGAGATGGAATGGCGGATTATCCCGTTGATTACTTTGACGGAAAAACAATTCTGGAGGTTGCCGATAAGCCGACGATCGATTATATGTGCAAGCATGGTGAGCTGGGAATGGTGAAAACCGTACAGGACGGCATGAAACCCGGTTCGGACGTGGCTAATCTGTCGGTTATGGGATATGACACAAAGAAGTGTTACAGCGGACGTTCGCCGCTGGAGGCTGCGTCGATAGGCGTTGAAATGAAGGACGATGACGTGACGTTCCGTACAAATCTTGTAACGCTCAGTGACGAAGAAGATTATGCGGACAAGACAATGCTGGACTATTCGGCGGGCGAAATAACAACCGAGGAAAGCACAGAGCTTATGAACGCCATTGCGGAAGAATTAAATACAGATAAAATAAAATTTTATCCCGGTATAAGCTATCGTCATCTTTGCGTGTGGAACGGCGGCTCGACAAACGTTACGCTTACGCCTCCTCATGATATTTCGGACAGAAAAATAACCGATTATATGCCAAAGGGGGACGGAGCGGAAACATTTATTGAAATGATGAAAAAGTCGGAGAAAATCTTAAAAGAGCATCCGGTAAACAAAAAGCGTATTGACGAGGGAAAAAATCCGGCAAACTCTATCTGGCCGTGGGGAGAAGGAACAAAGCCGCAGCTGGATAATTTCTATGAAAAATTCGGACTGCGCGGCAGTGTTATAAGCGCGGTAGACCTTATAAAAGGTATTGCAAAGTGTGCGGGAATGAATTCAATCGATGTTGAGGGTGCAACAGGCAACTGTGAAACAAACTGGGACGGTAAGGCGCAGGCGGCTCTTGACGCAATTACCGGCGACAGCGATTTCGTATATGTTCATATGGAGGCGCCGGACGAAATGGGACACCAGGGCAAGCCGGACAAAAAGAAATTTGCGGTTGAAACGATAGATTCAAAGGTAGTCAAATTCTTAAAAGACGAGCTTGAAAAGCGCAGCATTGATTACAAAATGCTCATCATGCCCGACCACCCGACACCGATATGCAAAAAAACTCATGTGAGCGACCCTGTGCCTTACCTGATTTTTGACAGTACAAAAACAGACGGCGGTTCAGGTCTGACATATACCGAAGAAAATGGAAAAAAGACGGGAATATATATCGAAAAAGGATATACCTTAATGGAAAAATTCCTGAAATAACCGATTGTTTCAGACAAAAGGAGAGTCAAGATGAAAATAAGACAGCATTGGCTTAAATTTCTGATATTTGCCGTATCGGGTATATTCGTTGTGGTTTTGGCGTATGTTTTTATGCCGAAGATACTTTATATATTAAAAACTGTATTGAGTATGTTTTTGCCGTTTATATTAGGATACCTGTTTTCGCTTATGGTAAATCCGCTTGCGGACTTTTTACAGAAAAAGCTCCGCTGCCCACGCGGAGTGTCGGCGATTCTGGTTATTGTATTCACCATAGGAATAGTCGGCGGAACACTGTTTGCTCTGCTGTGGAAGCTTATCAGTGAAATGCGGAATTTGTATATGCAGTTTCCACAGATATACAATGAGGTGCAGTATTACTGGCAGGAATTTCTGAAACACTGGTCGAGTCTGTATGAAAGTATGCCATATCAGATACAGCAGGCATTGTCGGGGATTTCAAACGATTTTTCGGATAAGGCGGCGGCTTTTATCAATTCTCATTCGGTTCCGGTGGTAGGTTATGCATCGGATTTTGCAAAGGCTTTGCCGGGAGGATTTATAAGCGTTATAATATTCATTCTGTCGGTGTATTTCATGGTGGTTGACCATAAAAACGTTGCCGATACGGTGCATAAAATGCTTGGCAAAAAGCTTACCGAAAGACTGCGCGTGACGAAAAACGAATGTAAATATTTTTTAGGCGGATATATAAAGGCGCAGTTTATACTTATGTGTATAAATTTTATGATTATGTTTGTTGAGTTTTCCGTCACCGATACGGAATATGCGGCGCTTATTGCGCTTTCGACAGCGTTTCTGGACGCGCTTCCTGTTTTCGGCAGCGGAATCGTCCTGTGGCCGCTTGCGGCATTAAGCTTTATAAGCGGAAGCGTAAAAACGGGTATTGTCATGCTTGTGGCATACGGCTCGGTATTTGTAGCGCGGCATATACTCGAACCAAAGCTTGTAAGCTCTAAAATGGGTATAAATCCGTTAATTACGCTTATGTCAATGTATATAGGATACAGAATCTGGGGCGTGGGCGGTATAATTATCGGCATAATACTTATGCTTATATTTATAAGTATATATCGTTCGGGACTTTTTGACGCACCGGTTAACGGGCTTAAGCGTTTGGGACGCTATATTAATAACCAATTTATACTGATAAAAAAATTTGTGATTGAGCAAATGGAGGATAATGATGAGTAAAGAAAAATTTTACATCACAACGGCGATTGCTTATACGTCGAAAACACCGCACATCGGCAATACGTATGAGATAATACTGACAGACGCAATCGCGCGTTTTAACAGGTTTATCGGAAAGGACGTTTTCTTCCTTACCGGAACAGACGAGCATGGACAAAAAATTCAGGAAATAGCCGAAAAAACGGGCATTACTCCGCAGGAACACGTTGACAAAATTGCGGGCGAGATAAAAGCAATTGCAGATATGCTTAATATAAGCTATGATAAATTTATCCGCACAACGGACGATTATCACGAAAAAGCTGTTCAGAAGATTTTCAAAAAACTTTATGACCAAGGCGATATTTATAAAAGCGAGTATGAGGGCTGGTACTGTACTCCGTGCGAATCGTTCTGGACGGAAACGCAGCTTAAAGACGGTTGTTGTCCGGACTGCGGACGTCCCGTACAGAAAACAAAGGAAGAAGCATATTTCTTCAAAATGAGCAAATACCAGGATAGGCTGATGGAATATATAGAAACTCATCCTGAATTTATTCAGCCGGAATCGCGTAAAAATGAAATGGTGAATAACTTCTTAAAGCCCGGGTTGCAGGATTTGTGTGTTTCAAGAACTTCATTCACATGGGGTATTCCGGTGGAATGTGATCCGAAACACGTTATATATGTTTGGATAGACGCACTTTCAAATTATATTACCGCACTCGGCTATACTCCCGATGAAAAAGGCGAATTGTACAATAAATACTGGCCGGCAGACGTACACGTAATAGGAAAGGATATTTTACGTTTCCACACAATATACTGGCCAATCATGCTTATGGCTTTAGGCGAACCGCTGCCTAAGCAGGTGTTCGGTCATCCGTGGATGCTGTTCGGAGATGAGAAAATGAGCAAATCACGCGGAAATGTTATATATGCGCAGGATTTGGTGCGTCATTTCGGCGTGGATGCGGTAAGATACTATTCACTGCATGAGATGCCGTTTGCACAGGACGGTACGATTACCTATGATGTGTTTATCAGCCGTTTTAACAGTGACCTTGCAAATAAGCTGGGAAATCTCGTAAACAGAACCGTTGCGATGATAAATAAGTATTTTGACGGCATAATTCAGCCGGGGGACACTGCCGGAGAATTTGACGATGATTTAAAGGCTGCGGCAACAGGGGCAATAGATAAAATTGCCGAAAAGATGAAGGCTTTGCGCGTTGCTGACAGCATTGACGAGATATGGGGCGTTGCAGACAGAGCGAACAAGTATATAGACGAAACAACACCGTGGATTCTGGCAAAGGACGAAGCACAAAAGCGGCGTTTGGGTACTGTTTTGTATAATCTTGCGGAAACAATAAGAATTATCGCGGCGCTTTTGTCATCATATATGCCCGAAACATCGAAAAAGATTGCAGGACAGATAAATGCGGACGACATATCCTGTGAAAGCGTCAAAACCTTCGGAATTTTAAAAGCCGGAACAAAGGTAGGTGCGGCAGAACCGTTGTTTGCGCGTATTGATGCGGAAAAGAAGATTGCAGAGCTTGATGCGGAGCGTGAAAAAGAGGAAGAAATTGCAATAGCTCCGTATAAGGATTATATAGAGTTTGACGAGTGGGAAAAGCTTGATATAAGAGTCGGTAAGGTGCTTGAATGTGAGACGGTGCCGAAATCTAAAAAGCTTTTAAGGTTTACTCTTGAAGTCGGAAGTGAGAAACGTCAGATTTTATCAGGTATTTCACAGTTTCATAATCCCGATGAGCTTATCGGAAAGAACGTGATATTTATTGCAAACTTAAAGCCGCGTAAAATGATGGGACTTGAATCATGCGGTATGATTTTAAGTGCGGAATTTGATGATAAGCTGACTGTTCTTACAACATTAAAGGACATTCAGAGCGGCGCGGAAATAGTTTAAAATTTATTTTATCCGAGAGGTATTGTATCCTTTTATGGAATAGTAACAAGGAGGATTTATTATGAAAAATACAGTTTCAACAATTATGGAACAAAAAGCAAACGGCGACAAAATCACTATGCTGACCGCCTACGATTATTCCACGGCTCGTCTGATTGACGAGTCGGGAGTAAACACGATACTCGTAGGCGATTCGCTGGGAATGGTAATGCTCGGATATGAGGACACGTTATCCGTTACAATGGAGGATATGCTGCATCATACAAGGGCGGTTACAAGAGGAGCAAAAAACGCACTTGTTGTTGCGGATATGCCCTTTATGTCTTACCAGACCTCGGTTTATGACGCCGTTTTTAATGCGGGCAGATTAATCAAGGAGGGACGTGCTCAGGCGGTAAAGCTTGAGGGCGGCGCTGCTGTACAGGACAGAATATGTGCGATAGTTGACGCGCAGATTCCGGTAGTCGGTCATATCGGACTGACACCGCAGTCGATTAATGCTTTCGGCGGATTTAAAGTGCAGGGAAAAAACGCACAAAGGGCAAAACAGCTTATCGAAGAAGCAAAAATCATTGAAGCTGCCGGCGCTTTTGCGGTGGTACTCGAATGTATTCCGGCAAAGCTTGCAAAGAAGATAAGCGAAAGCATAAGCATACCTACAATAGGAATAGGCGCCGGTGCAGGCTGTGACGGTCAGGTGCTTGTGTATCAGGATATGCTTGCTATGTACGGCGCGTTTAAACCTAAATTTGCAAAGCAGTTTGCAAACGTCGGAGAGATGATGAAGGGCGCGTTTAAGGCATATATTGATGAGGTTAAGTCGGGCGCTTTTCCGGCGGAGGAAAACACGTATGCCATTTCGGACGAGATAATGAAGGAGCTTGATTAATATGAAACTCGTAAAAACAATAGATGAAGTAAGAAAAACGGTAAAAGAATGGAAAAAACAAGGTCTTACGGTAGGACTTGTGCCTACGATGGGTTATCTGCATGAGGGTCATGCAAGCCTTATAGACGCATCGGTAAAAAACAATGACAGAACGGTTGTGTCCGACTTTGTAAATCCGATACAATTCGGCCCGAAAGAGGATTTGGCATCATATCCGCGCGATATAAATCATGACAGTGGGCTGTGTGAAGAACACGGAGCGGATTTGCTGTTTAATCCGGAACCGTCCGAAATGTATGACGATATGTTCTGTACTCACGTTGATATGGACGTATTGACAAAGGAGCTTTGCGGTTTGAGCCGTCCAACACATTTTAGGGGCGTATGTACGGTGGTTACAAAGCTGTTTAATATTGTTGCGCCGGATAATGCATATTTCGGACAGAAAGACGCGCAGCAGCTTGCGGTTATTAAGCGCATGGTAAAGGATTTGAATATGGATATAGCAATCCACGGCTGCCCGATTGTGCGCGAGGCTGACGGTCTTGCAAAAAGCTCCAGAAACACTTATCTGAGTGCGGACGAAAGAAAAGCCGCACTGATTTTGAGTAAAACCGTGGAATTGGGTAAGAAAATGGTTTCCGATGGAGAAACCGATTCAAAAACCATTACCGATGCAATGAAAAGGAATATAGAAACAGAACCGCTTGCAAAAATTGATTATGTAAAAATCGTGGACGCTCTTACAATGCAGCAGACAGAAAAAATCAGCGGTTCAATATTGTGCGCGATGGCTGTGTACATCGGAAAAACAAGGCTTATAGACAATTTTATAGTAGGTGAATTATAATGCAGATAACAATGCTGAAAAGCAAAATCCACCGGGCCGCTGTTACGCAGGCAGAGCTTGGCTACATAGGAAGTATAACGGTGGACGCAGAGCTTCTCGAAGCGGCAGGGATTTACGAATATGAAAAGGTGCAGATTGCCGATGTGAATAACGGGAATCGCTTTGAAACATATACAATTGCGGGAGAGCGCGGCAGCGGCGTAGTATGCCTTAACGGCGCGGCGGCGAGATGCGCGGAGGTCGGCGATAAAATAATAATAATGTCGTATGCGCAGATGACTCGCGAGGAAATCCCCGAAAATCCGCCGAAAGTCGTTTTTGTGGACGACGAAAACAAAATAACAAGGGTTACAAGCTATGAAAAAGGCGGACAGCTTTTTGAACAGCCGGAAAGGACGGTATAATGATTTTAGCGGTAGATATAGGCAATACCAACATAGTTGTTGGATGCTGTGACAAAAACAAAATACTTTTTGTGGAACGGCTTTCGACAAAGCTGGTCGATACGGAGCTTGAATATGCCGTTTCGTTTAAGAATGTTTTTGAACTGCATAATATAGACACAAAAAAAATTGACGGAGGAATAATTTCATCTGTCGTTCCGTCGATTACAAATGTAATAAAAAGAGCCGTAAAGAAAACCGCCGGAATAGACGTAATGGTAGTCGGTTCGGGCATAAAGACGGGACTGAATATTTTAACCGACAATCCGGCGCAGCTCGGCAGCGATCTTGTTGCGGACGCAGTAGGAGGAATAAACGAATACAAGCTGCCGCTTGTAATTATCGATATGGGTACGGCGACGACAATTTCCGTAATAAACGAAAAAGGCGTATATACGGGAACAGTAATAATGCCGGGAATGGGCGTATCGCTCGATTCACTTGTCGGACGAACCTCGCAGCTGCCCAAAATCAGCCTTGACCCGCCGAAAAAGGTAGTCGGCACAAACACGATTGACGCTATGAAAAGCGGGATTTTATATGCCACGGCGGCAAGCCTTGACGGCATGATTGAACGCATTGAGGAAGAAATTCAAAAAAAAGCAACAGTGGTTGCAACAGGCGGACTTGCCGGAGCGGTTATTCCGCTGTGTAAGCGTGAAATCATTCTTGATGATGAATTGCTTCTTAAAGGTCTGATGATTATGTATAATAAAAATATATCCTGATGGAAAGGTAAAAAGAGATGTATCTTGCTGATAAGTGGAAGGATTATAAGCTGCTGGACGCGTGCGGCGGCGAAAAGCTTGAATACTGGGGCGAATATCTTCTAAGGCGTCCCGAACCGCAGGCGGTGTGGGCGGTTAAGTCAGAAAATGAAAAGTGGAATCGTACAGATGCATGGTATCACCGCTCAAATACCGGCGGGGGGAAGTGGCAGTATTTTAAAAAGCTTCCTGAGCGCTGGACGGTCAACTACGGAAAGCTGACTTTTAATATAAAGCCTATGGGCTTTAAGCATACGGGACTTTTTCCGGAACAGGCTGTAAACTGGGACTGGTTTTCGGAGCTTATAAGAAACGCAAAACGCCCCATACGTGTGCTTAATCTGTTTGCATATACGGGCGGTGCAACAGTGGCGGCGCTTTCGGCAGGGGCAGAGGTTGTTCATGTTGACGCGTCAAAAGGAATGGTTACATGGGCGAAAGAAAATGTTATCGCCTCTGGACTGGGCGAAAGACCTGTCAGATATATTGTGGATGACGTTGTAAAATTTGTTAAGCGCGAGCAGCGCCGCGGCAGACAATATGACGCAATCATTATGGATCCGCCCTCTTACGGCAGAGGTCCGTCCGGTGAGGTATGGAAGATTGAGGACGAGTTATATCCGCTTGTCGAGGAATGTATAAAAATTCTCTCAGACAATCCTCTGTTCTTTTTAATAAATTCCTATACAACGGGTTTAAGCGCACAAATTCTTATAAATATTATGTCTATGACTTTGGTAAAAAAGTACGGAGGAAAGGCAGAAGCCGACGAAATCGGAATACCGATGCAGTCGAACGGTCTGGTACTGCCGTGCGGAATAAGCGGAAGATGGGAAAATGTATGATTATTGAAGCTTGTGGTGTGTCCTTTTCGTTTTTTGACCATGATTCGAATTCGGATAAGGTTACGGAGGAAAAGGTTCTTGAAAATTTAAGCTTACAGATAGAAAAAGGCTCGTTTACGGCAATTTTAGGTCAGAACGGCTCGGGAAAGTCAACGCTTGCAAAGCATTTTAATGCGTTGCTTTTGCCGACGGGCGGCAAGATTTATATAAGCGGAATGGATACAAGCGATGAGAAAAAACTGTTTGATATACGTTCCGCAGCCGGAATGGTGTTTCAGAATCCGGATAATCAGATGGTTGCAGCAATAGCTGAGGATGAAGTGGCTTTTGCGCCTGAAAATATGGGCGTTGAGCCTAAGGAAATCCGAAATAGGGTAGATGAGAGTCTGAAAAGCGTCGGAATGAGTAAATTTAAAAATGCGTCAGTGTCAAGGCTCTCCGGCGGGCAAAAGCAGCGTATAGCGATTGCCGCTGTGCTTGCAATGCAGCCGGAAATAATAATTCTTGACGAGCCTACGGCAATGCTTGATCCGGAGGGCAGGAGCGAGGTTATGAAAACAATCAAGACGCTTAACAAGGAGCGGAACATGACCGTAGTGCTCATTACGCACTATATGGATGAAGCGGCGGCATCGGACAGAACGGTTGTTATCGACAACGGAAAAATTGCGCTTGACGGAACTCCGGCAGAGGTGTTTTCAAATGTTGAGCGTATAAAAGAACTCGGGCTTGACGTGCCGCAGGTTACGGAACTGGCATATAAGCTCAGAAAAGCGGGATTTGATATGCCGCAGGGGATTTTGAGCATTGAAGAATGTCTGGCGGAAACAGTAAAGCTTTTGGGGGTGGCGCCTGATGCTTAAAGTTGAAAATGTGAGTTATGTTTATCAGCCCGGTACACCGTTTGAGAGTCATGCGCTTGAAAATATCAGCTTTGAAATCCCGAACGGCAGCCTTACCGCGATTATCGGAAGCACGGGCAGCGGAAAATCCACATTGCTTACTATGTTTAATACGCTTTCAAAGCCTACGTCGGGAAAGATATTCATTGACGGCTATGATATAACAGCAAAGGACGCGAATCTGAAAAAAATACGCTGTAAGGCAGGCTTGGTGTTTCAATATCCGGAGCATCAGCTGTTTGAGGAAACGGTCTATAAGGATATAGCTTTCGGCCCGAAAAATATGGGACTTTCGGAGGAAGAAATACATGAACGCGTCGTAGATGCGATGAAAATGGCAGGATTGAAAGAAAAATATGCCAAGCGTTCGCCGTTTGAGCTTTCGGGAGGACAAAAACGCCGTGCGGCAATTGCCGGAGTGCTTGCAATGCAGCCGGAAATTCTGATGCTTGACGAGCCGGCGGCAGGTCTTGACCCGAAAGGGCGCGACGGAATTTTGGCGGCGATACGGCGGCTGCATGAAGAAAATCCCGAAATGATTATTATTTTTGTTTCACATTCAATGGAAGATGTGGCAAAAACAGCCGAAAATGTAATAGTAATGAATGACGGAAAGCTTGTGATGCAGGGAACTGTTCCGCAGGTGTTTTCGCATAGCGATAAACTTAAAGAGATTGGCTTGAACGTGCCGCAGATAACGCTTTTTGCACAGAAACTGAGGGTGTTGGGATATAAGCTTCCCGAAGATATATACACGGTTGAAAGCGCGTTTGAGGCAATAAAAAAGCTGGCGGGAGGGGGAAAAGATGTTTAAGGATATAACGATAGGACAGTATTTTCCCGGTAATTCCCCGATACACAGAATAAATCCGGCTGTTAAAATAATATTGACGATTGCGTATATAGCAATATTGTTTTTTATAACAAATCCGATAGCATATCTGATTTTCGGAGTGTATACGATAACGCTTATAATGCTCAGCGGCGTACCGTTCCGATATATATTAGAAGGCTTAAAGCCGCTTGTGTGGATTGTGCTTCTGACGTCCGTACTGAATATATTTATGACGAACGGAACAACAATAGCGGAGATACCGCTGTACAGATTTTCTTTGAAAATCACAAAAGAAGGAATTGTAACGGCGGTCAAGGTAACGCTCAGACTTGTTTTTCTGATGACAGGCTCATCGCTGCTTACGCTTACGACAGAACCTTTACAGCTGACAGACGGCATCGAAAGACTGCTTAATCCGCTGAAAAGGATAGGTGTTCCGTCGCATGAAATAGCCATGATGATGAGTATTGCATTAAGGTTTATTCCGACCTTTGCGGAGGAAGCGGAAAAAATAATGAATGCGCAGAAAGCAAGGGGCGCGGATTTTGAGACAGGGAATATAATCGAGCGTGCCAAAGCAATGATTCCGGTGCTTGTGCCGCTGTTTGTGAGCGCATTCAGGCGAGCGGACGATTTGGCAACCGCAATGGAGGCACGCTGCTATAACGGCGGCGAGAACCGAACAAGAATGAAAGAATCTAAAATAGGAAAATATGACATTAGAGCGTGTGTTATTTTTGTCATATGCCTGGTAATTCTTGAAGCGGCTGAAATAATAATTGAAATTTAGAGAAAGTAATGATATAATGAATATTAAGCTTATTCTTCAATATGACGGCACAAATTATCATGGCTGGCAGATTCAAAAAAATGCCGAAACCATACAGCAAACGCTTGAAAACGCTGTTTTTGCCGTGACAGGAGAGAAAAGCAGCATTACTGGCTGCGGACGTACCGATGCCGGAGTTCATGCGGAAAATTATGTGTGTAATTTTCACACATCGGCAAAAATTCCGCCCGGGCGTTATGCCTATGCGCTGAATTCGGTTTTGCCGCACGATATAGTGTGCAAAAGCTCCTGTGAAGTCAGTGATGATTTTTGCGCAAACAGAAGCGCCGTAAAAAAACGCTATGTATATCGGATATTTAATTCGGATTTTCCGAATGTGTTTATGCGGAATTATACGTGGCATTTTAAGTATAGGCTTGATATTGAAAAAATGAGGAATGAGGCACATTCCTTTTTGGGAACGCACGATTTCATAGGCTTTGCGGCAAGCGGTTTTACCGTAAAAACGACCGTGCGGACGATATATGCGATAGATGTTTTTAAAGATGATGACTTGATTACAATAGATGTTACCGGAAACGGATTTCTTTATAATATGGTGCGTATTATTTCAGGTACGCTTGCGCAGGCAGGCACGGGAAAAATAAGCAACATACAGGAAATTATAAAATCATGTGACAGAAGCCGTGCAGGTATAACCGCACCGGCGTGCGGACTTTGCTTAAAGGAGGTGTATTACGATGGATAATGACGATACGATAAGAAATCTTATTACCTACGGTGATGAGAACAAAAAAAACGATGATGTGCAGGAAAACGATGCAGGCGATAAAACTATAATTTTCAAAGCGGTGTCGGAGGATAAATCCGAGGAAACGCTTGAAGAAAACACTCCTGCGGAGGGGGAATCGTCGCTTGATTCGATAGAGGACGAATCGGCAGGTGAGGAATATTTTTCCGATGACAACAAAGAGGAAGAGGACGAAGTATCGGATTACGAAGAAGATGAAGAAGAAATCGTAATACCGCCCGTAAAAAAAAGCCGCAAAGGCAGAATTGCACTTATTATAACTGTTGCGGCAGTGATTGTTACAGCAGCTGCGTTTGCAATGACGGATAGCGGTGCCATCGGAAAGTATAAAAGAAATGCAGCAAACAACATGGCGAAAATTTTATATAATATGGGTATAGACTTTTCCCAAACCGCACCGGAGAGCAGTTCTCCGCTTTCGGATACTTCGGCGATTACCGAGGATTCGGTTGAAGGTGCGGAAAAAAAGGAACAGACAAAGGTAAAAGCAACGCCGTCGACAACGGTAGAACCGCAATATAAAACCGAAGCGGCATTTTCCAACATGGTACCTTTTGAGGGCGCGGCGGACGCCTCCGTTGCGGCGTATAAAAAAGGCGTTGTATGTGCCAGAACAAATTATCTGTGTTATGTAGGCGCATCGGGAGAAAAAGAATGGGAGGTTAATACCTCGGTAATAGACCCGATTTTAAAAGCGGCGGGAGATTATATATTCATTGCCCAGGAGGGCGGAAACAAGCTGTGTCTGTATAACGGACGGAATCTTTTGTATGATACGGACTCGGAGAGTGAAATTCTTTCCTGTTCGGTAAGTTCTAACGGTGACGCTGTTATAGTAACAAACAAGCAGTCATATAAGGGAGCGTTTTCGGTGTATAACAGGAGCGGAAACGAGATATACGCATGGTCGTCCGGCGGCAGTGCAGTTTTAAGTGCGGATATTGCCGCATCCTCACGCAGAGTTGCTGCATCGCTTTTGAATACGGACGGTAAGGTGTACAGTACAATCAGCCTGTTTAATATAAATAAGTCGGGCAGCTATGCAAGCGTGGATTTTGACGATACGGTTTTGTTTGATGTGAAATTCTGCGGTGATGATATAAATGCTTTCGGTGATAATTCAATGGTAGGAATGAGCACGGGCGGAAATGTTCTTTATGATAAACGCTTTGACGATGTGGAGCTGACAAATTATGCGGTTGACAGTAAGGGAATAAAGATAATGGCATTTAACAGCGAAAATATTCCCATGATGAATGTCTATAACAGCGCAGGCTCACTTAAATATACCGAGGTGCTGCGAAGCAGAGCGGATTATGTGGATATGGACAGCTATAATATAATTTATAACGATAACCGCGATGTTTATCTTGGAAAACCCAATTCAAAGAATATATCAAAATACACCGCGTCGATGGATATAAAAAGGCTGATTCTGATAGACAGCCGAACCTTTGCAGTGGTTTATTCAAACAGTATAGAGTTTGTGAGAATGTAGACGGAGGTAAGTATGACGCCGTTAATTGCGGATATAGTTGTGTCGGTAATAATTATTGCCGCGTATGTGATAGGTTCAAGGCGAGGACTGGTAAAAACCGTATGGAACGCCGTTTCGTGGATAGCCGCCGTAGCGGCTGTGTTTTTGCTGATTCAGCCTGCGGTTGAGGTTGTGCAAAAGACGCCGATTGCGGATAATCTGAATGCGAAAATATATACGATGATGCAGGAAAAGCCGGAGGAGAGCATACAGCGCGAATCGGCAATGCCGAAGTTTATGACGGAAAATAGAGATATAATTGACAGTATCAGTGAAAAAACTGCCGAAGATATTACGGCTCTGGCGCTGAAAATTGCGGTCGGACTTTCTTTGTTTATTATAATGAAGCTTGTTCTGCTGATACTGTTCGCTGTTATAAATGCAATATCAAGGCTGCCGTTTGTAAACAGCACAAATAAGCTGCTGGGCGGACTTCTCGGAGTGGTAAATATAATGTTTGTTATTTATGCACTTTGTGCGGCAATAACTCTTATGACGGATAATGAGGAAATTCTCGGCATTATAAATTCGTCATATGTAATAAAATATTTTTATGATAACAATATTCTTATGCAGCTTATGCTGAGAATATGAATAGAGAAAGGAATGAAAGATTATGTACAGTGATGTAGTAAAAAAAGGACTTGAAAAAACGCCTCATCGTTCTTTGATGAAAGCGCTTGGACTTACAGATGAGGAGATACAGCGTCCGCTTATCGGAGTGGTATCGGCAAAAAATGAAATTATCCCGGGGCATATGCACCTTGATAAGATTGCCGAAGCGGTAAAAGCCGGAGTACGTATGGCAGGCGGAACGCCTATTGAATTTCCGGCAATCGGCGTATGCGACGGTATTGCGATGGGTCATGTGGGAATGAAATATTCGCTTGCATCGAGAGAGCTTATTGCAGATTCAATTGAATCAATGACTATTGCACATGGATTTGACGCATTGGTACTTATACCGAACTGTGATAAAATTGTTCCAGGTATGCTTATTGCAGCGGCAAGGCTGAATATTCCGGCAATAATAGTTTCCGGCGGACCTATGCTGTCGATGAATTTCAAGGGAAAGTACAGAGATTTGAATACGGCTTTTGAAGCTGTCGGAGCATATAAAGCAGGAAATATTGACGAAAATGAGCTTCTTGAACTTGAGGAGGCGGCTTGTCCTTCATGCGGTTCATGCTCGGGAATGTTTACGGCAAATTCAATGAACTGTCTTTGCGAAGTACTTGGTATGGCGCTGCCCGGAAACGGAACTGTTCCGGCGGTTTATTCGGAAAGAATACGTCTTGCAAAGCACACGGGCATGAAGATTATGGAGCTCTTGGAAAAGAATATACGTCCGAGAGATATTATTACACCCGATTCGCTGTATAATGCGTTGAGAGTGGACATGGCTCTCGGATGCAGCACAAACTCAATGCTGCATCTTCCGGCAATCGCATATGAAGCAAAAGCGCCGATTAGCCTTGATTATGCAAACGAGATAAGTAAAATAACACCTAATTTATGTCATCTCGCCCCTGCAGGCGAGCATCATGTTCAGGATTTGTATGCGGCAGGCGGAGTTACGGCGGTTATGAATGAGCTTTCAAAGAAGAATTTGATGAAGCTTGATACTATGACCGTAACGGGAAAAACACAGGGTGAGAATATAGAGGGTCATTCCGTAAAGGATTACAGCGTAATAAGACCTATCGATAATCCGTACAGTGCAACAGGCGGAATTGCGGTGCTTAAAGGCAATCTTGCGCTTGACGGCTCTGTTGTAAAGAGAAGTGCTGTGGCGCCGGAAATGCTTGTACACAGCGGCCCTGCAAAGGTGTTTGACAGCGAAGATGAAGCGATTGACGCTATTTACAAGGGTAAAATAGTAAAGGGCGATGTCGTTGTTATACGATATGAAGGCCCGAAAGGCGGCCCGGGTATGCGTGAAATGCTTTCGCCGACCTCTGCAATCTGCGGCATGGGACTGGATAAGGACGTTGCGCTTATTACAGACGGACGTTTCAGCGGAGCAACACGCGGCGCGGCGATAGGTCACGTTTCGCCCGAAGCTGTTGAGGGAGGCCCGATAGCATTTGTAAAAGACGGCGATATAATAGAAATTGATATAGAAAAATGTATTCTTAACGTAAAGGTTTCCGATGAAGAAATGGCAAAACGCCGTGAGGGTTGGAAGCCGAACGAACCGAAGGTTAAAACAGGTTATTTAAAGCGTTATTCAAAGTTAGTATCATCGGCGATGCAAGGGGCTGTAATGCTTGATGATTAAACTTCGGGCTGTTGTATTTTGCGCATAACGAACTCACCGTACCACTCGGAGTACACACGTACACCGTCGGGTACGGTTTGTCCGTTATGCATCAAGATCCAACGAGCCCGACAGTATGGCATGCTATATGTGCAGAAAAACAACACCGTACCACTCAGAGTACATACGTATACCGTCGGGTACGGTTTGCCCGTTATGCATCAAAATCCAACGAGTCCGACAGTATGGCATGCTATATGTGCAGAAAAACAACACCGCGCGAATATGTAAAGGCGGTCTTTGAACGTTATAAGGTATAAAGGAGAAATTATGAATATACTTGTCAGTGCGTGTCTTTTGGGAATAAACTGTAAATACAGCGGACAGAACAACAGAAATGAAAAAATCGCAGAGCTTTTAAAAGTGCATAACCTTATTCCGATATGTCCGGAACAGCTCGGAGGACTTCCGACTCCGCGTCCGGCATCGGAAATAAGAGGAAACAGAGTTATAAACACAGAAGGGCAGGATGTGACCGATAATTATAAAAGAGGCGCTGAGGCGACTCTTGAAATAGCACGTCAATGCGGCTGCAAATGTGCGGTATTAAAATCGAAAAGTCCTTCATGCGGCAACAGAATGATTTATGACGGAAGCTTTTCGGGAAAGCTTGTTGAGGGTCAGGGAATAACAGCAGCCCTTTTAGGGGCGAATGGGATAGAGGTGTATAATGAAAACGATGAGCTTTTATGATAAAATTTATAAAGCTGTAATGACAATTCCGTACGGAAAAACGGCAACCTACGGTCAGATTGCGGCGTTGGCGGGAAATCCGCGCGCGGCGCGTGCGGTGGGAAACGCTCTGCACAAAAATCCTCTGCCCGGCGTTATACCGTGTCATCGTGTGGTGAATGCATTGGGCAGACTGTCTCCGGCGTTTGCGTTCGGAGGTGAAAACGTGCAGCGAGGTATGCTCGAGAAAGAAGGCGTTGAATTTTTGCCAAACGGATGTGTTGATCTCAAAAAATGTCTTTGGCGAATTATATAAACTGTGAAAGTTGTATAAATAAATTTTGTAAAGTTATATACTGTATCAATGTTATTTCTCCGATTAAAGTGGTATAATGTAGAAAATAGGATTTTTTTCAACCAACGGTTGGTTTCGGAGGGTAGAATGATAGCATTACAGGGAAGACCTATCTGCGGAGGAATTGTATTTGGCAGAATTTTTATGTTTGAAAAAAGCGAACGAAAAATTCCGCGCTATAATGTTGATGACGTCGACAGAGAACTTGAACGTTTTGACAATGCGCGCAGAACGGCGGTAGACGAGCTGGAACGATTGTATATACACGCAATTAAGAATGTGGGGCAGTCGGAGGCAATGATATTTTCCACACACCAGATTATGCTGGAGGATGCGGATTATGATGACATGGTCAAAAAAATAATAAGAAACGACAGGCAAAATGCAGAGCGTGCGGTGGAAATAACGTGCGAAAAGCTGTCGGAGGTTTTTGACGGGATGGATAACGAATATATCCGTGAGCGCGGTGAAGACATTAAGGATATTTCGGAAAGAATAATAAAAATTCTTTCCGGTTCAGTAAGAGAGCGCGTGTATACGGACGAGCCGGTTATTGTGGCGGCTCATGCTCTTGCGCCGAGTGATATTATACAGTTTGACAAAAATAAAATTCTTGCATTTGCAACGGAAAAGGGTTCGTATAATTCGCATAGTGCAATTCTTGCGCGAACTATGCACCTTCCGGCAATAACAGCTGTGCCGTGTCTTATGAATGAGGAATACAACGGAAAAGAAGCGGCAATCGACGGTTACAGCGGCACGATTTATATCGAGCCGGATAAAAATACCGTGAATAAGCTGTCGAATGCGCATACATAAGCATATATCGGAAATAATAACAGGGATCGTATAACGATTCCTGATTTTTTTTATCTGCGGAGGGAAATATGCTTAATCTGATAATACGAACAATAGCGTTGTATCTGACGGTGGTTGCGTCCATACGAATAATGGGAAAACGTCAGATAGGCGAACTTCAGCCGTCGGAGCTGGTTGTGGCGATAATGATTTCAGATCTTGCTTCTGTGCCTATGCAGGATATTAAAATACCGCTCGTTTCGGGAATTTTGCCTGTTCTGACGCTGATTTTTGCAGAAGTGATAATGTCGTACATGAGTTTAAGAAGCCGCAAAATGCGGACTATTATTTCGGGCGAGCCGAGTATAGTGATATATGACGGACATATTAACGAAAGAGAACTGAAAAAGCTTAGGTTCAATATAAATGATTTGCTGGAAGAATTGAGATTGAATAATTATCATGATATATCCGATGTTGCCGTAGCGGTTATTGAAACAAGCGGAAAGCTGAGTGTGATTCCAAAAGAAAAGGCAAGGGGTGTTACCGTTGAGGATATGGCGGGAAAGTCAAAAGCACATGAGGGACTGCCCTGTATGCTTATATCTGACGGCAAAATCGATGAAGAAGAATTAAAACGCAGTAAAAAAAGCAAAAAATGGCTTGAAAAAGAGCTTGAAAAAAACGGAATATATGATATTAAAACTGTTTTTATAGCATCGCTTGATGCGGAGGGAAAGCTGTTTTTGCAGAAAAAAGGGGAGGAAGATAAAAAGTGAGAAGTGTGGCGGCAGCATTGATAATTGCGGTGCTAATGGTGGGAGGAAGTATATTTTATACCGGAAAAATAGACGGTGTATCAAAAGAAATGCAGTCGATAAATAAAGGTGTGGAGCAGCAGCTTTACAGCGAGGATTATGCAACGGCGCTGAAATATATTGAAAAATTAAAGAACAATATAGAAAAACGTCAGACTCTCATTTCGGCAATGGGCGATCATGAAGATTTGGATAATATAAAGATAAGCATTGCCGAAATGGAGAAATATACAGAGGAAAAGAGCCGTACGGACGCACTGGCAAAGTGTGAAGCTCTTGATTTTCTGTTGGGGCAGCTTTCCGCAAACTACATTCTGACTATTGAAAACATACTTTAAAGTTTTTAGGCGCTGAAATCCGTATTTCGGCTTTCAGCGCCTGATTACAATGCAGCATGAATTTTCCGTTATATCAAGGTTTTGTATCTCAGCTTTCGGATATTTCAATAAACGATGCGGAACGCGGCGGAACAATTAATTTACCGTTTTCCGGTTTTGCACTGCCGTTGTATTCGTAAATTACTTTTCCCAAAGCGGTGTTAAAATCACATTCTGCCGTATTCTTGGACGGATTTATTGCAATAAGTACCGCATTTCTTCCGTCTGTGCGCTTGTATACAAGCGGATATGCGTTTTTTTCAACATAAACCAATTCAAAGCCTGCGCTTTCCTGTAACAGCGGAGTAGCTTTTCTCACCGCAATCTGGCGTTTTAATTCGCACAACAAAGAGTTTTCGTCATTTAACTGCGCCTCAACTGTCGGACGGTCTGCTGCGGAATCCTGTGCGATGTAAAGCTTGTCGGAGGGAGCCGCCGAGAAACCGGCATTTACTCCGTTATCCCACTGCATCGGACTTCTTGTACCCGTTCTGTTTGCGCCGCCCTCGACAGAGGTGAGATTTTCAACATATCTCATTCCGATTTCATCGCCGTAATAAATAAACGGTACGCCCGGCATAGACATAATAAACGCATATGCAAGCTTGATTTCTTCGTCGTCAAGCGTTCGCTTGATTCTGTCCATATCGTGGTTGCCGGAGGGGAGACAGATAAGTCCTTTTCCGTTTGTTTTATTATAATTCATCATATATGTTTCAAAGAATACACTTATATCACCTTGACACTTGTATGAAAAATACGGAGTTTCCGTTCTGAAAAGGTCAAGATAGTGCGACGGGCCGAAATGCAGCAGGAAATCCATGTCATAGCCTGCCAGCAGAGCTTTGTCCGGCTCGCCCCATTCCGAAACAAATGCAGCGTCGGGAAATTCCTTGCTTACCTTGTCAAACATATCCTGCCACAATTTAATTGTTTCCGTCTGGTTCTCGTCGTTTTTGACAAGCGAACCTGCCATATCAACTCTGAAACCGTCACAGCCCATTCTAAGCCAGAAACGTATAATGTTTAAAATTTCTTCGCGGGTAGCGAGTGCATCCTCGGAATCAACTGCCGATTGCCAGCTTTCCGTAACCTTTGCAAAGCCGTAATTGAGCGCCGGCTGTGTTGTATAAAAGTTTACTCCGCAGCTGCCGTCTCTTTCCGAAATGCCGCGGAGCGCACCGGTTATGCCCTGCACTCCGTCAAGCGACTTCCATACGCTGTCCGTCCATACATATCTTCCGCTGTACTTGTTCTTTTCAGCCTTGCACGATTCCTTGAACCATTTGCAGGTGTAGGCAGTATGCCCGGGGACAAGGTCGAAAATTATTCGCATATCACGCTTATGCGCTTCGTCAAACAAACGCTTGGCGTCTTCATTTGTACCGTATCTCGGAGCGATTGAGTAATAATCCTCAACATCGTATCCGGCATCGGTAAACGGCGATGCAAAACAGGGATTAATCCATATTGCGGTAAACCCCATATCCTTTATGTAGTCAAGCTTTTCGATAATCCCGTTAAAATCTCCGATGCCGTCGGCGTTTGTGTCACGGAAACTTTGCGGATATATCTCATAGAATACAGCATTTTTTAGCCATTCTTTCATTTTTTTGTCATCCTTTCATATCGTTGAGAGTATTTCACGGACTGCGCTTTTTAAGTTTTCGTCCGCATTGAGCGTTTCGAGAAACTCATAAACTTCGCTTACATCGGTCATTTCACATACTGCATTATAAATATCATCTTTGATCAAATTCTCCGTCTGCGCTTTCAGACAGAGGTCAAAAACCATTGCTTTATAATCATTTGCAAGAACCTTTACGGCGCTTTCAAATTCAACACACAAATTTCCGCTTACATTTTCGGCGGTTACGGTAAGCGATGTGCCGTCGTGCGATTTTTCAAACGCTATGCCGCTGCCATCAGAGGTTAATTTAATATCTGCATCGGATATTTTTACAAATTCTATTATATATGTTCTCTTTTCGGGAGCATAGGGGTTTCCGCCTTCGGGCAAAATGATTTCAAACCGCGGTTTTTCGCTCCATGAAAGATTAAGCGTTGTCAGCGCAAATTCTCCGTTGCAGTTGTCATCATCTTCGTATAAGCCGAATGAATTATTTGCTCCCGGGTATACTTTTATTCTCAGCTTTTCGGGATTGGACGTATCGTTTACGTGTCCGTCATTTTCGGCCATCGGAATAATTCCGCCCGCCTTTACAAATACGGGCATTTCATTTATATGTCTGTACATTTTGTAGCTTCTGCCGCCTTTGTAAGCAGTTGCGTTGAAGTAATCAAACCATTCGCCCTCCGGCAGCCATACATTTACGTGTCCCATGCCGGTTACAGTATCGGATTTCTTCGTTATGGGCGCCGCGATCATCTGTGTTCCGAAGAAATACTCATTTTTATGTAAATAAGCTTCTTTTTTATCGGGATTTCCGTAATAAAGCGGCTGAATAATCGGACTGTCATTATACGATGCCTCATAGTTCATGGAATACAAATACGGAATAAGCTTATGGCGAAGTCTTAAAAATTCCGACATTGATTTTTCGTATTCCGAGCCGTAATTCCACGGTTCTTTGCCTAAAAAGATACAGTTTGTGCTGTGCAGGCGCATTATCGGCGAAAAGACACCGAACTGAACCCATCTTGTGATAAGCTCGTCGTCACGGTAGCCGAACATATGACCGCCGATGTCATGACTCCACCAGCCATAGCCGACATTTGACGCATTTGCCGTAAAATAAGGCTGAAAATCAAGCGATTCCCATGTCATGAAGGTATCTCCCGAAAACCCGATAGGATAGCGGTGGCTGCCTACTCCCGAATAACGCGAAAATATAAGCGGTCTTTTTCCGTCCTTTGCATTATCGAGATAATGGAAGTGATTAAGCATCCAAAGCGGGTCAAGTCCCTCAACTTTGCTTGTGTTTCCCTGCTGCCAGTCCATCCACCAGAAATCCACACCCATTTTTTCGTGCGGATAAAGCATATGTTCAAAATACGCTTCGAGGAAATTCGGGTCTGAAATATCAAATTCGACTTTTTCTTCGTTTTCATAATCAACACCCATAGCTTCCGCCATTTCACGGTATGAATCCTCATGTGCGGCAATACCCTCCGCAGGATGAAGGTTGAGAGCGGTGCGAAGATGATTTTTATGCAGATACGATATTAATTTTTCAGGTTCCGGGAAAAGCTTTCTTTCCCAGCTGAAACCCGTCCAGCCGCTGCCGTATTTTGAATCTATGTTAACCTTGTGCCAGTCCATATCAAGTATCCCTACAGAGAAAGGAATATTTTTCTCCATGAACTTGTCCATAAGAGCTGTATATTCCTCCTGTGTATAAGCATGGTATCTGCTCCACCAGTTGCCGAGAGCATATCGCGGAAGCAAAGGCGTTTTGCCGGTCAGTTGGTACAATGCTTTTAAGCAGCTGCGGTATTCGCCTGCGTATCCGAAAAGATATATATCGATTTTTGACTTTTCGCGTACTTCAACCCAACCGTCGGAGTTAATGGCAAGTGTATTGCTGTCATCCAGTATGCACATTTCATGGGAAGACATAAGCCCGTCCTCGAGCGGACATTCTCCGTTTACACCGTCAAGCGTGCGGACTGTTCCTTTAAGATTATTTGTTTTTTGACCGTAATACCAAATGTGTCCGTTATGACCGAGATGTCCGGTAAAGTGCGCATTCAGACTGTTCGGAGAAAATTTCTCTTTTGTGTATCTGATTTCAATGCACTCTGTTTTAATAACGAGCATACCGTCTTTATCGGTTACGGTGTATTCCGGTACGTCAAAATCACGATTGATTACCGATTGTGTGGCTCTGTCTTCAAATTCTCCGTTTTCACTGTATTCCATACGTATCAGTGACGGAGTAAGCACCGTGAAACGGTAGCAATCACCTTTTACAACTGCCTCTTTACGGCAAAGAGGCGAGGTATGTATCTTTTTTAAATCGGGCATATTAAACACTCCTTTTTTATATATTTTCTCCATTATATCAGCTATTTTGTGCCAGCGCTACAATTTTTTTCACGCAAAGTAACAAAATATTCACCATTATCTTGACAATCGGCAATCGGCGCAATATAATATAGAGGTAAAATATGTCGGAGGGACTCTTATGAAAAACAGTATGTCCTTTAAAGAAAAAAAGATACACGGAAGTCCGCTGTATGCGTTTGAGATGTACAAAATGAATTGCGGCGGTTCCAATTTGATTGTTACGCCGCATTGGCACGACGAAACGGAAATTATTTACGTTCTTGACGGCGAAATAAGCATATCCGTAAACGGAAACCGATATTCGGGAAAAAAAGGCGATATTTTTGTCGTAAATAATGGTGAAATTCATGAAATTTTAAGCGGTTATAACGGAGCGGCATATGATGCATTTGTGTTTGATTTAAAAAGTATGTTGTTTGCGGCGGAGGATTTGGCGCAGAAGAAATTTTTAGAGCCGGTTAATTCGGGAGAGGTATTGTTCAAAAATAAAATTTTGGACAACTGTAAAATGCGTGAAATACTTGAGCATATTAAAGATATTAACGAAAATCATACGTATTCGTATACGCTTATGACAAAAGCGCTGATTTTACAGTTTATTGCAATGCTGTTTGACGATAAACAGTATTGTGAGGAAAAAATAAATTCGGCAAAAGAAAATAAATATGCGCTGCAAAAGAAAATAATAACCTATATACGGGAAAATTTATCATCACGTATAACGCTTGATGAAACCGCACGCAGATTCAATATGTCCTCGAAATATTTCTGCCGATTTTTTAAAAACAATTTTCACAAAACGCTTGTCGAATATATTACAAGCGTGCGCATGGAAAAAGCGTTGGAACTGCTTTCTGATACGGATATGAGCGTTACGGATATTGCACTCGAATGCGGATTTTCAAACATGAGTTATTTTGCGCAAACGTTCAGAACAAGCGTCGGCATATCGCCGAGAGAATACAGAAACATACTGCTTAAAGAGCAGGAAAGATGAAGGAGCTTTAAATGGGATTTTTACTTAAATATCTGAAAAAATACAAAAAGGAAAGCATAGGCGGCCCGCTTTTTAAAATGATTGAGGTCATATTTGAACTGCTTGTTCCGCTTGTTGTCGCGTCGATTATAGATAAGGGAATTGCCGGCGGCGACAGGGCGCATATTGTGAAAATGTGCATTGTGCTTGTTGTTTTGGCTGCAGTCGGACTTACAAGCACACTCACGGCGCAGTATCTGTCGGCAAAGGCGGCGGTGAGTGTAAGTACCGATATGCGTCATGATGTGTTCAGAAAAATTCAGAGCTTTTCATATGCAGACGCGGACAAAATAGGAACATCGGTACTTGTTACCAGAATGACGAGCGACATTAATCAGATACAGAACGGTCTTAATATCACCCTGCGTCTGCTGCTTCGTTCGCCGTTTGTTGTAATCGGCGCTATGGTTATGGCTTTTACCGTTGATACAAAAGCGGCTATGGTATTTGCGGTGGTAATTCCGATTTTGTTTGCCGCTGTATTTGCGGTTATACTGACGACTATTCCGATGTTTCGGCGTGTGCAGGAACGGCTGGACGGTGTAACGCGGACAGTGAGAGAAAATATTACGGGTACGCGTGTTATAAGAGCGTTTAATAATCAGAAATCGGAAAACGATGAGTTTGAAGGAGAAAATACAACTCTTGCCGCTTTGCAGAAAACCGCCGGAGCGGTGTCGGCGCTGATGAATCCGGTGACGTTTCTGATTATAAACGCAGCTGTTATTTTCCTTATAAAAGCGGGGGCGGTGCGGGTTAATTACGGAATATTGAGCGCCGGACAGGTTGTGGCGCTTTATAATTATATGTCGCAGATTTTGGTTGAGCTTATAAAGTTTGCAAACGTAACGGTGAGCGCATCAAAGGCTTTGGCGTGTGCAAGACGTATAGAGGCAGTTATGAATGAAAAGGGCGGACAGGAGATATTTATGTCTGATGCTGTATCAGAAGCAAAGGTAGAGTTCAGAAACGTAAGCCTTGCATATAATGCCGGTGCGGAATGTGCGCTTAATAATATAAATTTCACGGTAAAAAGCGGAGAAACCATAGGAATTACCGGAGGAACCGGCTGCGGAAAGTCGTCGGTGGTAAATCTTATACCACGATTTTATGATGCAACCTCGGGAACTGTTTTTGTTAACGGACGTGATGTAAAAAGCTTTGATACAGACGAGCTTAGGAAAAAAATAGGCGTTGTTCCGCAAAAGGCGGCGTTGTTTTCGGGAACAATAAGAGAAAATCTGCTTTGGGCAAAAGAGGATGCAACCGATGAGGAAATAATGGAGGCTGTGCGTACTGCGCAGGCGGAGGACGTAATAAAGTCGAAGCCCGACGGATTGGACGAAAAAATCAGCAAGAGTACGCTTTCCGGCGGACAAAAGCAAAGACTTACCATTGCGCGTGCATTAGTTGGAAAGCCGGATATACTTATTCTTGACGATTCCTCATCAGCGCTGGATTACGCAACCGATTTTAATTTGAGACAGGCAATTGCGGATCTGCCGTGGAAACCTACGGTGTTTATTGTGTCACAGAGAATTTCGTCCGTTATGGGCTGTGATAAAATTCTGCTTTTGGAGGACGGGCATCAGGCAGGCTTTGCGCCGCATGATGAGCTTTATAAAAATGTAGAGTTGTATCGGGAGATTTGTGACATACAGCTGTCGGATTGATTCTATAATTTGTGCCGTTTTTCGGCGGAATGGAGATTACTATGAAAATCGCAAAGAGAGTATTGAAATATATTTCCGGCTATAAGCCGTATATATTTCTGTCGTTTGCCGCGGCTATGGTATCTGTTGCGGGAACACTTTATATACCGGTGTTGGTCGGACGTGCAATTGATTTAATGACAGGAGCGGGCAGCGTGGATTTAAGCGGCGTTTTTGCTGTTCTTTTGCAGATTGCGGCGGTTACAGCCGCGGCGGCGCTGTGCACGTGGCTTATGAATATATGCAACAACAAAATCACATACAGCGTATCATGTGATTTGCGCCGTGACGCGTTTCTGAAAATAGGCAGGCTGCCGGTAGGGTATGTGGATTCACACCGAACGGGAGAAACGGTCAGTCTTATCGTGGCCGACACGGAACAGATTTCCGACGGACTGCTCATGGGATTTACGCAGTTTTTTACGGGAGCGCTTACAATACTCGGAACTCTCGGATTTATGCTTTATATTAATGCGTGGATTGCGCTGGCGGTAGTCGGACTTACGCCGCTTTCTCTGTTTGTGTCGAAATTCATTGCTTCAAAAACTTACAGAATGTTTCTTAAACAGTCTGAGGTAAGAGCGGTGCAGACGGGATTTGTTGACGAAATGATAGGCGGTCACAGAATAATAAAGGCGTTTTGCCGCGAGAAAGAAACAATAGAAAAATTTGACTCGATAAATGATGAATTGAAAACTATTTCATTAAAAGCTGTATTCTTTTCGTCGCTTACCAATCCGTCCACGCGTTTTGTGAATGCCGTTGTGTATGCCTGTGCAGCGCTTATCGGCGCCCTGTTTGCACTGACGGGCGGCTTGACGGTGGGCGGACTTACGTGCATTTTAAGCTACGCAAACCAATACACAAAGCCGTTTAATGAGATTTCGGGAGTTATAACAGAATTGCAGGGAGCGTTGGCGTCTGCCGGACGTGTATTCGAGCTTTTGGATATGGAGGAGGAAACAGATTCCGAAAATATACTTCCGTTGTCGAAGGGCAGTGTGGAATTTAAGGATGTGTATTTTTCATACACTCCCGAACGTCCGCTTATCGAGAATTTTAACCTTACCGTAAAACCCGGCGAAAGAGTGGCGATAGTAGGGCCTACCGGCTGCGGAAAAACCACGCTTATTAATCTGCTTATGCGTTTTTATGACGTTAATTCGGGTAAAATTTCAGTTGACGGTAAAAATATAAACGATGTGTCGCGCAGCAGTCTGCATGACAGTCTTGGCATGGTCTTGCAGGACACATGGCTTAAAAGCGGAACGATACGCGATAATATTGCCATGGGAAAAAAGGATGCGTCGCGTGAGGAAATAATAAATGCGGCAAAGGCCGCATATGCGCATAGCTTTATAATGCGCATGAAAGACGGCTATGATACCTATATAGGCGAGGACGGCGGCGGATTGTCAGCCGGACAGAAGCAGCTTTTGTGTATCGCGAGGGTTATGCTGTCAAAGCCGGCGGCGCTTATTCTCGATGAAGCGACATCGTCGATTGATACGCATACGGAGCTTAAAGTCCAAAAGGCATTTGACAAGCTTATGGAGGGCAGAACAAGCTTTATTGTTGCGCACAGGCTTTCAACGATACGTGAGGCCGATGTTATACTTGTCATGAACAGCGGACATATAATAGAGCAGGGTACGCATAGGGAGCTTATAGAAAAGAAGGGTTTTTATTACAAGCTCTACACCAGCCGTCTTGCACAGGCGTAAAACAACAGATATATAAAGTTTGTATTGAAAAAATAAACAAAAAATATCGCAGCGCTCAGAAACTGCATAAAACCTAATAAATTCAGCATTTTAACCCAAAATAGAAATTACAGAAATTGCAATTAAAACGCCCAAAAGTGTCGGAAATGTACAGAACTGACGGCTGTAAGTATGTCAAGACTATTCATAAATGGAGAATGTTGTAAATATCAAGAAAAATTGGAATACAGCGGGTTAAAATCTCGCATTCTTGAAAGGGTAAAAAATAAGGGTAGGGAAACAAAACTTCCTCTACCCTTATTTTTATATAGTTACATATTATAAATAATCTTCTTATAAATAATCTTCTGTTACTTTTTCATAATCCGTATAATCATCGTGCAATACTTCAAATCTTTATCATCAAGTCCCAGACCGCCACCCGTTCCGGTGATAATGCCGTTGTCAACACACCACTGCACACCCACACGCGCCCACTCCGGCATATTTTCGTCTATGTAGTTGTAAATCATCGGATTCTTAATTCCCTTGACTATTTCATAAAGATTTGACAGGCTTTCATTAATTGCCTTTTGTTTATCAGCAACCTTATCGAGCATTGTTTTAAGCTCCGCAAATTCTTTCTTTTCATCTGCTGTCATCGGTTCGTCCTCCTGTTCTTTATATGGATATTTTTTCATTTCTTCCAAAGGATAATATTTGCCGGGGCAATTACTATCTCCGATTTCTTTATGTCCGACTATTTTAGCATCGTGATATATACCTTTAAGATAGATTACAAGCTCCTTTATTGAGCGTTTCTGTGCGTACGGCATAACCTTGTCCTTATCGTGATAATCGCCCTCAGCGCATATTCCTATACTGCAATTGTTCATGTGCAACACGTGCGACCCCACAGACCACAGCGGACGACCTCTGTATATTTCGCCGTTCTTACGAACAAAGAAATGATAACCGATGCCCGACCAGCCGTTTGATTTATGCCAATCGTCAATTTGCTGTGCTGTACAATATTCTGCTTGAGCATGATGGAGAACGATATAGTCAGCAGAGGAACGATACAGAAGTTCACCGTTCCATTTCCAATCTGTTTCAATGATATTCAAAAATATCACTCTCCATTCGGCTTATTGTATGTAAGAGCCTTTGAACTATCACTAACACCCGATGTTGTTGGGTTATTAATGGCATTCCAGACACTTACAACAACCAACCCCAATATATACGGGTTTGAAACGGCTTGTAAGAGCACATTAAAATACGCAAAAGTTTTTGTTCGAGTTGCTTACGAACTGATACACCACGGGTTTTCCAAGCATAATAGCCGCTCCGAGAGATTTCGAGCAGGCGGCATAATTTATCTACAGAGACCTCAGAGCAATTAGCATCAATGAAACGATACTTGTCTTCTATAGTTTCGAAAATATGCCGACGGATTTTTTTAATACATCAATGACCTCATCTTTCTCGGAAAGTTGCTTGCGGAGTAAGCGTATTTCCGCTTCAAGCTCACGCTGTCGCTTATCAACGCGGTTTTGGCGATCGGATACACCGGGCTGAAAGCCGGTACGCTTTAGCCATGATTTTAGAGTTTCAATACATATACCGAGTTCGGCGGCAACTTCTTTTGAAGGACGCCCCTGTTCGGTAACCATTTTGATTGCGCCACTCTTGAATGCTTCGTCATAACGAGGTGGCATTTTTCCTTTTTTGATTGACATAAAAGTTCCTCCTGTGATTTTGGATTTGTTTGTGTCCATTTCATTATATCACACTTTTTTCTGTCCATCAAATCTGGGAAGACGGCATGGCATTTTATTGACGGAGGGTTTTAAGAGGTAGTGAAGTTATGAATAATGAAATTATAGAAACTATTAAATATCATATAAAAAATAGAATGTATATTACCATTGAACGAGTTTTCGAAAATGAATTAAATTCTGTATCAGGATTTCCGCTCATTATTACAGATAAATATCTTTTAATGACGGTCATCGCAGATTTCCATGATGAAGGATATACGATATTAAAAATAGATATATTAGTGATGCTTATTCTAAGGAGAATGGTCCGGATAAGACCAATAAATATATCCATATAAGTATCAAGAATGCCAAAATCCAAGCGAGTTGTATTCGGACAATATCAAAAGAAATACTGACTACTAAGCGAGGTTTAATCAGTATTTCGGATTACTACCAAAAGGTAGGACATATTTAATTTTGAATTGAACCGCCGTATGCCGAACGGCACGTACGGTGGTGTGAGAGGGCGATTAAATTCGCCCTACTTGATTTTGGGAAATATTGTATAGCATAATCAACATCAAATATTTTAATAAATATCCATATTGAATTAAATAAATATCCATTGAATTCAGGGGCAAATATTTATATAATAGAGTCGTAAAATGTAATGGTGTGAAATGATTACGGCGCACCGAATTATATTGGATTTATGCTGTATCAAGCAGCGGAATGGAGATTGGTATGCGTTATAAGAAAGATTTGGGTACGAAAACATTTGAAATAATTAATGGATTTTTACTTATTTGTTTGGGAGTGGTAACTCTATATCCGTTTTTGTATTTTTTTGTTTTGTCATTTAATGATGGAATGGATGCTATGAAAGGAGGAATTTATCTTTGGCCGAGGGCATTTACGCTTGCAAATTATCAAAAGGCATTTGAAAATGCGGATATAATAAATGCATTTAAGATTTCAATTACGCGAACAGTTGTGGGAACGGTTTGTGCTTTATTACTCAATTCGATGGCTGCGTATGGATTAAGCCAAAAAAATCTTCCGGGAAGAAGCGTAATAATTTTTTATTTCTTCTTTACAACAATATTCCACGGAGGAACGGTTCCATTCTTCATTTTGATGAAGAAAATGAACATTCTTAATACGATTTGGATTTATATACTGCCGTCGCTGTTCAGCTTTTTTCATATAGTTATTCTAAGAACGTTTTTTGAGGGGATTCCGAAAGAATTAAGTGAAGCGGCAAACATTGATGGATGTAATGACGGAATGATTTTCTTCAAGATAATACTTCCGTTGTCAGCGCCGGTTCTGGCGACAATAACTTTGTTCACGGGAGTGGGACATTGGAACGATTGGTTTGCGGGATCTTTTTATGTTACACGTGCCGACCTCAGACCGGCAGCAACAGTGTTGCAGCAAATTTTAACCGAAGTCAGCTTTGACACGGCAAAAGCCGAACAGGATGCCAACGGAATAACAACTGTAAGTCAGACCACTACACCGGAATCATTAAGAGTAACCTTTGTTATGATAATTACACTGCCGATAATACTTGTATATCCGTTTTTGCAAAAATATTTCGTTAAGGGCACTATGGTTGGAGCGATAAAGAGTTAATCATTTATATGGGAGGATTAAAATTATGAAAAAAGTGAGCGGGATTTTAGTCGTCTGTATGCTGCTGAATCTGATGAGCAGTATATGTATGGCAGTATCGGAGCCTTTGCCTCCGATATATTTTGAGAATTGGACTGTCGGGTTCAATAACAGTGCAAACAACTATGCCGAAGGCAGCGCCGAGATTGTAAAAGATGAATCGGAAGCTCATACAGGCAGCCGATGTATATATCTGAAATATCCTTTGAGCAAAAAAAGCAACAGGTACATGACATTAAAGAGCAGCACCATGACTTTTGACAGCAATAAAAAGTATAAATTCGGTTTTTGGCTGAAAGCATCAAAGGGGAGTAAGGGTGTTGCCGCGCGTATAGGCTGGAACAGCGGAAGATTTAATGTACTCGGCAACTCTGCATTGTCAGAGGATACCGATTGGGAATATTATGAATTTATATGCACGAGCAGCCCGAGCGGCAGTCAGACACTTCTGTTTTTAATTGAAGATATTTGTGCTGACGGAATATGGCTGGATGATTTGGAAGTATCGGAATGTGATGAGGACGGAAATTCGATAGGAGAAAATTTACTGCAAAACCCGGGTTTTGAGTCCTCGATACCGCCGGGGGAGGCGCAGAATATTGAGGTAGAATACGGCGTCGGCAGTATGAGTATCAGCTGGACAAATCCGACCGATGCAGATTATAAAAAAGCGGTCATATATCAGGCATCGGACGGACAGGCACAAAACGTTATTGCGGAAGTGCAAAACCCGCTAAATACATATACAATTCAAAATCTTTCAGACAATACACCGTACAAATATATAATTAAAACCTGTGATACGGCAGGGGATGAATCCGAGGGCACAGAAATTTCGGGAGTATACCGTATTCCGCGGCCGCAGGCACCGGAGGTGAAGTCCGATGATAAGAATAATATAATCATTGGCATTGATGAGACAATGGAGTATAAAATTGATGACGGTGAGTGGATTGCATATGACCCCATAAATCCGCCGAAATTTTTGGGGGATTGTATTGTTTCGGTCAGAGTGGCAGCTTCGGGAGAAATACCGTCAAGCGAGGAAACACTGCTGACATTTACGGCGGACTATCCGAATGTACTGAAAGACGATTTTAATAATATTATTGTAGGCATTGATGAAACAATGGAGTATAAAATTAATGACGGTGAATGGATTACATATGATTCGTCGTCAGAACCGAATCTTTCGGGGGATTGCATTGTTCAGATAAGATGTAAATCGGGTGAAACTTCGGGTAAGATCAGAACAATGACCTTTACAAAAAATCCGGAACAATCGGCCGATAACTGCATTACGGCTCAAATAGAATATAACAAGGGTGAAATTACAGTAAAAGGGGTTACACCTGCTGGCGAAGGAAATGCGGTTACATTAATGGCATTAAGTAAAGGAAGCAATGCAAGGGAGTATAAGAATATTTTTGAATTGCGTCAGCTTATAAGCGGTGAAAACGGAGCTTTTGATGTACGGTTCACAATGCCGGATATAAAGGATGGTAAATCGACAAACGGCGGCTACGTTATATACATTGACGGCGACAATGCCGACAAAGCAATACCGCCTGTTGAATATTTTCACAGAACGGCATATGACAGACAGGCAGCAGTAAAAGCCGTTTCGGAATGTGTAAATTCGGAGGAAATTAAAAATCTTCTTCATAAGGATTCTGATTTGCGTCCGGCGATTATCACAATAGGGGTTCCGATTGACGAATATGATAGTTTATCGGAAATAGGGAAAAGTGATTTTGCAAAGCTGATAGCGGAACGTATTTCCGGCAGTACAGATGAGGATGGATTTAAAACTGCATTTGAAGAATCAGCGGTCATAGCACTGCTCAATGATGTCGAAAATACGGGTGAAGTTGAGACTGTGCTGGCAGATTACAAGAAAATGCTCGATTTAAAGTACAACAGCGAGATTACTTATGAAACTTTGATAGCAAATAAAGAAATAAAAAAACTGAACTGGATATTTGAAAGAATTCTGAACAAAAAAGGTTTTAATACTGTCGGTGATGTTCAGAGTATTTTCAAAGAAGGATATGCACTGTATATTCTGAATAATGCGTCCTACGGTGAAATGGAAAACGTTATGTCAGCCAATGCTGAATTGCTGAAATTCTCCGCTAACAGTGCATATAAAAAATATTTATCACTGCCGGCATACAGCAATGACAGCAGAAATAAGGCGAATAAAGTGTCAGTCAATAAGGAACTGGTCAGAATTTTGAATAATTCGCCCGTAACAGAGGCATCGGGATTTATAAGCGCATTGGAAAAGGCAGTGGGAGAAGCAAAAAATGTTATCGCAAATAATAATTCCGGCGGTGGCGGAGGCGGCGGAAGCAGCACAGGCAAAGGAAGTGTATACACAATACCGGACGCTGCGGCAGCCGATGAAGCAGAAACGAGTTTTATGGATATAAGCGGCGTACCGTGGGCAAGAGAAAGTATCGAAAGCCTGACAAAGCAGGGTATAATATCGGGTTATCCGGGTAATGTTTTTATGCCTGATGCAAATGTGACGAGAGAAGAGTTTGTCAAAATGCTTGTAATCGGACTCGGATTATATGATTCCGCTGCACAATGCGGTTTTGATGATGTGACACCGGACAAATGGTATTACTCATATGTAGCAAGTGCGAATAAGAGCGGAATTGCGGAAGGGATAGATAGCAGAAATTTCGGCGCAGGTATGCAGATTACCCGTGAACAAATGGCAGCGCTGATATACAGAGCGGCAAAACATTTGAAGATAGAGTTAAAACAAATCGCAGAGCCTGTGGAATTTGATGATGCAAAGGATATAAGCGATTATGCGAAAGAGGGTATTTTGGCAATGCAGGCAGCCGGAATCATCAACGGTACGGGAGATAACAAATACGCTCCGAAGGATACCGCAAGCAGGGCGCAGGCAGCCAAAGTAATATATGAATTGCTCAAATCAAAGCCGTAACAAAATAATCGGAGGAAATAAAGAAATGAAGATAATATCAAAACTGACATTGCTTGTCTGCGCTGTCGCTGCGGCTTTTAATATAAGCGTTTCGGGAGAAATGCAGGGGGTGGCGGACAATGAAATTCAGCAGGAATTTGAACTTCTGAGCGCAATAGGAATTTTCACGGATGAAACATTCAATATATACGAATCGGATGAATATGTCCAAAGAAAAGAACTGGCGTCGGTTATGTGCAGATTAACCGGAAATGCGGGAATGCTTGAAGCTTTGCAGGCAGCGCCTTTAACGGCGGCGCCGTTTCCGGATGTTCCGGTGAACGATGAGGATGCCGCCGCAATAAAACTTGCGTGTGATACGGGAATTATGCAGGGATATGACAGCGGCTTATTCGGGCCGGAGGACGCCGTTGGTTACGAGCAGGCGGCAAAGGTGATTGTTTCCGCGCTCGGCTGTGATCTTTATGCACAAAAAAACGGAGGGTATCCGTCGGGGTATGTATCGGTTGCCGCTGAAAAAGGAATTATAAACGGAGTCGGCACGACAATGGGAAGTCCGGTGACAAAACGTGATTTCGCACATATGCTTTATAATGCTCTTGACGCGGATATAATGAAAAAAACAGGGACGGGAACAAATTCCGTTTATGAAACGCAGGAGGGCAAAACGCTTTTAAGCGAATATCTGAGAATTGAAAAGGGAAAGGGTATTATCAATGCAACTTCGCAAACGGGGTTGTCAACGGATAATATGCTGAATAACAATGATATTCAGATAGACAGCGAGGTATTTAAAAGCGGAAAATCGGATGCGGAGAATTATTTGGGATATAAAGTTACATACTATGCTGCTGATGATGAAGAGTCCGGAGAAAAAATATTATTGTATGTAAAAAATGAGCAAAAACCGAATGACGAGCTTGTGATACAGGCAGGAGACATTGATGAGTCGGCAACAACGAGAGAGAAACTTGTATATTGGGAGGATAATAATTCAAAAAGCAAGCAAAAGGAAATAAAGCTGTCGCCCGTTGCGGATATGATTTATAACGGAAAGGCATATCCGTCGTTTACAAAGGAGGAGCTGATTCCCGAATCGGGATATGTGAAACTGCTTGACAGAGATGCGGACGGCAAAGCAGATGTGATATTTGTAACTTCATATGAAATTATGGTGGTCGACCGTGTTTCCGAGTATACGTCTGTTGTATACAATAAATATTCACACGGATATAAATCCCTCAAATCAATAGAGCTGGATAAAAACAATTCTTCATACAGTCTGCGGATTTTAAAGGACGGTACGGAAATAGGAATTGAGGAAATTAAAGAGTGGGATGTGCTTTCGGTGGCTGTTTCAAAAAACAGCGGCGAAAAGAGAATAGAGGTGCGGGTTTGCAGCGACGTAATCGACGCAGCGCTTAACAGTATAGAAAACGAAAACATCATAATTGCCGATGATACCGAATACAAGCTTTCAAAAGCCTATATAACTGCAAAAAATCAGGGAGATACCGTTTTAAAAGAAATAAAGGCAGGACAGAAACTGACATTGCGGCTTGATATATTCGGAGAAGTAGCCTTTGCGGACAGCGCAGCGGAGGATGGCGAGAAATATGCGTATTTATTTAAAATGTATATTCCGAGCGGTTCAGAAGACGAGGTTATGGCGAAAATTTTAGCTGATAGCGGAAAATGGACAACTCTCAGATTGGCGAAAAACGTCAGCTTCAACGGCGCAAAGTGTAAGCCGGAGCAGGTACTTAACAAGCTTGCAATCATAAAGAAAAAAGAGGTAGTACATCTTGACCGTCAGATGATTCTTTATGAATTAAACGGTAACGGTGAAATTAAGACGCTTAAAACCGCAAAATCATTCGATGATATATCTGATTCGGATTTAAAAAGCAGTCTGCAACTGCAATCAGCAAAAAACGATGAATTTTGGGTAAGAGAGCAGAGTACAAAATATTACAGAAGTGCAAACAGATCGTTTGGCTCCGCGATTTATTTAAGAAGTGATTTAAAAATCTTTATCATTCCGACGGAGACCTATGCAGATGATGAAGAAAAATATTTTGTAGAGGATGTAAGCTATCTGCGAAATGATAATTCTTATACATTTACTTCATATGCCGAGGATGAATACCAATACACAAGCGTCATTATGATAAACGATGATATTTCACTCGCTTCAAGAACATCGGACAGAACAAAATATAATAATCTGTACGTTGTGGATAAATCCGCAGTTTCCATGGTGGGCGATGATGTGATTCAACAGCTGTACGGAGTGGTTGCAAACCAGGAAAATATAAGTGTAAACGGAAACAGTGACAGTATTTTCGACTTGCTCCGCAGAGGAGATATAATACAGCTGCGTTTTGACCGGGACGGCAGAGTTGATGATTTTTTTAAGGTATATAAAGTTTCGGACGGAAGACGGCAGAGCAATGCCTCCGTAGATGCCGATGGCAGCCGTGTAATTGTATACGGAAACGTTGTTGCGGCTGATATTGCGGAAAAACGCATAAAGGTTAACGACGGCAAAGAAAAGGTTTTCAGTTTTAGTATAAGCACTCCGGCGGTGACGGTTTATGACCATGACAGTGACACCGTTTCGGTAGGAACCGTAAATGATATTGAGACCGATGATTTTGTAATAATGAGAATAACAAAGTCAAAGGTGGCAGATGTGGTTGTATATAAAAATTATTGATAATTCAGGAGGATGTGTTATGTGGAAAAAAACAGGCAGGATATTGACAATTCTGATAATCATATACATGACGGCAATGGCAAATGCGGGCGCAGAGAGCACGGCAATGTCGATTGCAAACTGGTCAACCGGATTTGTAAGCAATTCTTCCGCAGGAATATTTGTAGATGCCGACGTTAAAATATCAAGGGATGTTTTTCACAGCGGCACGGCATCGGCACAGCTTATAAGCCGTTCGGCAAAATCCGGTAATGTGTATGTAAGATTTAAGAATGACATTTCGGGAATGGAAGATGACAAATCATATATATGTACTTTCTGGGCAAAAGCACAGGAACTTACGGAGGTAAGCGCACGAGTGGCATGGGGAACGGAAACAACGTCACTTGAGCTTGCAAAGGGAACATATGATTGGAGAGAATATACTTTTGAATTTCCGAATACAAGCCATCTGACGAGTACAAATTTATCATTTCTTGTGTTGGATAAGTGCGGTTCGCTGTGGATTGACGACGTGGGATTTTATGAAAAGGGCAGCGACGGGAAACCGACAGGAGAAAATCTGATACTCAATCCGGGATTTGAAATCGGACTGGATACGATTGCACCTCGCGAGGTGGAGGATGTAAAGGTGATTGCAGGTGACGGCAAGCTGAATATAAGCTGGAAAAATCCGTCGGATAAAGATTTTAACAGGGTTCAGGTTTGCAGAGTATCGGAGGACGGTTCGGAGAGTATTGAAGCATATGTTGAAAAAACAAATAATTCCGTTCTTATAGAAAATCTGACAAACGGCAGAGAATACCGTTTTAAACTGTATGCTATGGATACATCGGATAACAGGTCGGACGGAGCAGAGGCAAAGGGTACTCCGGTTGAGCCTATGTACAGAGTGACAGCGCCCGTATTCGATAAAATTAATGAACAAGGTGAAGTGATACAGGAAAACCTGACGGAACTGACACCGGGACTGATAAGATGTACGGCAACAATTCAGAATAACGGAATGGGCAATGATTTTGACGCGGAAATGATTTTAACAGTGCATAACGGAGGCGTTCTTGTAAATGCCGTCAGCGAATATGTATATGCCGCAGAGGGAGGAAAAGAACAGATTCTGAGTGCTGTTATAGAGGTGCCGGAGCTTGCGGACGCCGAGTATAAGATAGAGGCATTTATATGGAATTACTTATCTGGAATGAAACCTCTGGCGAATTTTGGCACCATATATTAATGTAACGGAAGGGAGAATATTTTTACCGCAGAAGCGGTGAAAATACAAAATAAGCATATGGCAAACGTTAAATGTTTAAAAAAAGAGAGCGCAATTTCAACTGCTGCGCAGCAAAAAAAATCAATATTTAAGGTTTTATGGCGTTACAGATATTTTTATTTGTTTCTTGCACCGGCTGTAATTTGGTTTTTTATATTCAAATACGTACCTATGTACGGAATTACATTGGCTTTTAAGGAATATCGGTTTGATAAAGGTATTCTCGGCAGTGAATGGGTCGGTCTGCGATATGTAAAGCAGTTCATATTTCATTATGATTTCTGGATGCTTATGCGTAACACCGTCAGTATATCGGCAATGAAATTATTTATCGGATTTCCGATGCCTATTATTCTGGCTTTAATGCTCAATGAGGTCAGTAACAATAAATTCAAGAGAACCATTCAGACGGTATCATATCTTCCGCACTTTGTTTCGTGGGTTGTGGTTGTTGCACTGATGAATAAGTTTTTAACTCCCTACGGCGGTCTTATAAACGAGCTTTTGGGAAAATTCGGAGTAGAACCGATTAACTTCATGGGAGAAAAAGCGTGGTTTTATCCGCTGGTACTGATAAGCAGCATATGGAAAGAGGTCGGCTGGGGGTCAATCATATATTTAGCCGCAATCGCAGGGATAAACCAGGATATTTATGAGGCAGCGGCTTTGGACGGCGCCGGAAAACTTAAATCAATATTGTATATTACAATACCATGCGTACTGCCGACTGCCGGTATTATGTTCATAATGAAAGTCGGAACGCTTATAGAAGCCGGCTTTGACCAGATATATCTGATGCAGACGCCCGGAGTCCTTGATGTGGCGGAGGTTTTAGATACGTACGTGGTAAAGACGGGTATACGTGAAGGAATGTTCAGTTTCGCAACAGCGGTAGGCTTATTCAAATCGATTATCGCACTGATATTGATTGTTGTAACCAATGCGGTATCAAAGAAGCTGTCCGATGTGGCGCTGTGGTAGTATATTAAAAATAAAATTTTAATACAGGAGGTATAAAATGAAGTTAAAAAAGGTGTTTTTGATTATAGCGGCGGCGGCAGCTGCGGCTGCGTGCATTTCCGGCTGTAATCAATCTAAGGAAAAAGCAGACGGGAACGAAAATGTTACCCTGAGGTTCTTGGATTGCTGGCAGGGGGAATCGGCAATCAGTCCGAGCGATCTTACCAATAATGCGGTTGCAAAGGTCATACGGGAAAAGACGGGAGTTACGTTAAATCCCGAATTTATTACCACGAGCGAAATAGAAAAATTAAATGTTCTGTTTGCTTCGGGGGATATGCCCGACCTTATCAGCGCTCCGTTCTGGGGCGGTGCGGATGCAACGACAATGCTTATAAAGAGATCGGCAAAAGAGGGCCTGCTCATGTCTTTGGACGAACTTGTAGAGGAATACGGCCCTAATGTAAAACCTGCTATGGAGGGAGTTGCGGCAACTAAGGATCTGAAAGAATTTGACCTGGAGGATCCGGATTTTGAGGGGAAACATTATCTGCTGCTTGCACAGGCGAAGATGATAGAATCACCGGAGGATGTTGCAAACGATGCAAAAACTCTTTACATAAGAAAGGATATTTACGATTCGCTCAATGTAGATCCGGAAAAGATTAAGACATCGGACGATATATACGAATTGCTGAAAAAAATTAAGGCAGGCAACTTTAAAGACGTAAACGGCAGAGATATTATTCCGGCAGGCTCATGGCACAGCGGCTATCTGTTAGGCTTGTTATATACATCGTATATAGATTCGGTAGATAATATTACAAACTACGGCTTATCAGACGGCAAGGTGGTGGAGGATACATTTGAACCGCTTACCGAAAAACGTATTTTATTTATGAGAAAGCTTATTTCCGAGGGGCTTCTTGATGTGGAGGCAATAAGCCAGAATTCGGCAAGAGCTACGGAAAAATTATCGACAGGAAGCGTAGGGATAATCGGATCGAGATATAATCAGCTCAAAGACACATTGTCAAATACGCTGTATATTACCAATCCGGAGATGAAATACATTCCGCTTCCCTATCTGCAAGACGCAAAGGGAAGAACAGGCTTTATTTCACTTAAAGGTACAAGCGGCGCTTCGGTGCTTATGATTCCGAAAACGACAAAAAATCCCGAAGCGGTCATAAAAGCGCTTAACTTTATTAATTCCGAGGAGGGTGTAAAGCTGATTTCCTACGGAATTGAGGGCGAGCATTATAACATGGTTGACGGTAAACCGCGCCTTACGCAGGAATGGCTTGAAAAATACAAAAGCGATACAAAGAATTTGAGTAAAGAGGGCATCAGAAGCATATACGACAGACTGCTGCTTTTGAATAAAAGACTTAAAGAATACGGAGAATCATTGCCGGGACAAGCGGACGAAGTGGATGAAGATTTTGAATACGCAAAATCACTTTGCCCGTTCGGCGGATTTGTAGACGGAATAAGAGTAAATTATTTTGAAAATTCATATCCCGACATTGATAAGGTAAAAAGCCTGCGTTCCTCCTCAAAGGTAAACGATACTATAAACAAAGCGTATTTCCAGGAGTCGGACGAGGCGGCTTTACAGGTAATCAGAGGACTTAAAGAGCAAATGTATAAGGACGGAGAAATAGAAAAGCTTCTTGATTATTTAACCGAACAGACTAAAGACAGAGATGATATATTATATTGAAAAAGAGGTGTTTTACGATGTTAAAAAAGCTTATATCCATTTATTTTATCTTAACGCTGATGTGCGGATTGATGAATCCTGTTGTCAAAGCCGCCAAACCGGCTGATATATATCTTCCGGGCTGGACCGTTTCCTTTAATGAGGACGGAACAAACGATACCAAAGGGGAAGCGTTTGTTGATAGTTCCGAAAAACATACGGGAGAAAATTCCGTCAAATTGGTTTTTAAATCCTCACAGGGAACTAACCGCTATGTAACATTAAAAAGCGAAAAAATCCCGCTCAAAGGCGGTACGACATACAAATTTGGTTTTTGGGTAAAGTTGGGGGCGTCCACTCGTCTTTTATCGGTAAGATTAAACTGGGGAGCAAAAAATCTTCTGACCGATAAAAACGGAAAAACAAAATACGGAACTACTTCTAAGGTTGACTGGGAATATTACGAATACAGCTACACACCGGAGACGGACGCATCGGAGAGTCTGCTGTTCATGATAGAGGGATATTCATCGAATGGTGCATGGATTGATGATGCAGAGGTTTATGAGTGTGACGGCAGCGGAAATAAAATCGGAAAAAATATGCTGGCAAATCCGGGATTTGAGCAGACAGGCAACATGGCTGCAATTGAAATGAATTACTGGACGGCTGCGTTTAATAATGCCGATACATCTGCGGCAGGCGGATATGCAGCGGGAGATGCGGCAATCATGCAGAATGAAAACGGAGGCCATTCGCTCAACGTAAGTTTTCCGATGATGGCTAAGAGTAACCGTTATATGGTAATAAAGAGTATGCCGTTAAATTTTGACGCTGATAAAAAATATAAGTGGGAATTTTCCATGAAATCGGCGGACAGAAAAAAGATAGGTGTACGTATAGGCTGGAAAACGGACAGAACAAATATAATTCCGGAAAACAGCGAATGGGCACGATATAGCGGAATATGCTCTCCATCGGGAATGCAGCAGCTTTTGATTATTGTGGAGGATTATTCACCTAACGGAATCATGATTGATGATGCGGCAATTTATGAATGTGATGACAACGGAAACGCTCTGAGCGAAAACATTCTTCCCAATCCGGATTTTGAGGATAATGATATTCTTATGGAGGTACAGCAGCTAAATGTTGACAGAAAAAATGATAGTCTTACATTTACATGGCAAAATCCCGATTACGCGAATTATACAGAAATTTTGCTGTATGAAATAAATGCGGAAAACGGGCTGAATCTGTCGGGAACGGCACAGAGAACCGATACATCATCGATTGTGCTTTCAAACCTGACCGATATACCGCAAAAACGCTACGTCATAAAAACAGCTTATCCTGCTGCAGAGTATGAGTCGGAGGGGATTTCAATCGGAGCTTATCTGGCGGAGAAGCCGTGCTTTGATCTTCTCGAAAGCGCGGAACCGTCGGCTGACGGAGAATTTACGGTTTTAAAAGAGAATATAAAAGCTCTTGAAAAAGGGTACATAAGAGCGAGCGTAAATATTGCAAACAATTACATGGGCGAAAGTTTTAAACCGACGCTGCTGGCTGCTCTCTATAATAGTGAAAGTTTATGTGATATTCAGACGGTCAGCAGTTATGTTAAAGAAGGAGATACTCTGAACGGAGCGCCGGAGACATTTGGGTTAATATTTAATGTTCCGGATTTGGAAAACGGCAATTACAGCATAAAAGTGTTTATATGGAATGATGAAACAATGGTGCCGCTTTCCAATAATGTGCCGATATTGAATTAACAGCAACAGATACAATACCGGAGCGGAATTTTATTTCCGCTCTGGTATGACCATAGATACAGTGGAGGTATGGGCTATGTTGAAAAACAGAAATAGAATGTGTTCGCTTGCTTTAACGATGATAACCATGTTAAGTATTTTTTGCCCTGTGTTTGCAAATACGGCGGCAGAGGCGGCGAATACCAAAATTACGGGCTGGACATTCGGAATATCAAACAATGCGGATGCTTCGTGTGAGCTTGACAGTGAAGTTAAGCTGAACGGAGGAATGTCGGCGCATATGAAAAACAACAGTTCACAGCGTTCAAATGTTTATGCCGTTTTAAAAACCCCCGTAAGCGTTGAAAAAGGAAAGACATATGTATACAGCTTTTGGGCAAAGGCATATAAAGCTTCGGGGATAGGCTGCAACCTGAGCTTTAACGAAAGAAAATCACTGACACCGGTAGGCGGTACGTATGACTGGACTCATTTCAGCTTTGAGTATACTCATACCGGCGGAAATACATCTTTAACATTCCAGTTCCTGCTGGAAAACAGAGTAAAGGATTTTTGGGTTGATGATGTTGAATTTTATGAAAAGGGCGAGGACGGTAATCCTACGGGAAAAAATCTGATTTCAAATTCGGGATTTGAAGCCGATTTTTCGGGTACGGCATTAGATACGGAAGCACAGAAAATCAGATATGCAAATATGACGGGAAATAATTTTGATTACAAACAGTATATGCAAACCTACGGATGTGTAAATTACGCTCCGGTTCTGCCGAGCGTGAACATTACGGTGGACGGCAGTCTTGACGATTGGGAGAACAGCGCATACGGAAGTGTGCAGATGCCTTCGACAAACAGCCAGCTTACGGTCAATAAGGAATATTCGGGAAAAGACGATATATATTCGTCAGCAAAAATCGCATATGACAGTGAATATATATATTTCGGAATAGAAGTAACCGATGATATTCATTTCCCCGTTACGGATCCGCAGGCATTAAAAAATATGTGGAGAGGCGACAGTGTACAAATTGTACTCAGCGAAATGATTGACAGCTACGGTACGGAATATATCTTTGCATATTCAGGTGACGGAGTTCCGTATATATACCAGGCAAACTGCACGGAAGAACAGCTTAAAACAATAAAGTTTAACGGTGCAAGAGCGGATAATAAAACAATTTATGAAATTGCAATACCGTGGAAGCTGGATTTTGAAGCAGTACCAAAGGAAATGCTGTTTGATATGGTAGTCAATGATAATGACGGAGACGGCAGAGATTGTTTTCTCGAATTGGCTCCGGGAGTGACTGCGAACAAAAGCAACCGCTATTTTCCGAAGCTTACATTGGTCGAAAAGAGCGAAGAATGCTTTGCATGGACAGAGGGTGACAAAACGGTATATGAGAATAATGACAATGAGTTTTTCGTGTATATTTATAACCCGAACGAAACAAGCGTTAACGTGAATGTTGATATTGCCGAGCTGAATTTTACTAAGTCAGTCGAGCTGCCGCCGAAAAAGACGGTAAGGCAGACCATACCCATTACCCTGACGGAATGCGGCTCGCACAATGCCGGGGTTTCGGTCAAGTCTGCAAATGGCAGTGAAATCATCGTTAATCATGAATTCAGTATAATTCACAGTGCAGAATATTATGAAGAGAAGCTGAACAAATTTAAAAGTAATAATCTGCCTAAGATAAATAAGCTTTTAAAACAATGTGAGAGTGCGAAAATACCGACGGATTACGAAACGGTTAACTATACCGTCATGCAAAGGTTTACCGATGATGCGATTGCAGATGCGGCAGACGGAAAAACCGAACTTTTGGATTATGTGCTGAGATGCTTAAACGAATTGTATGACGAAGCAAAGAATAATTTGGAAAATTATCTAAATAACAATAAAAGAGCGCTTGTAACACCGAGATATATTACGGGCAATACGGAACTTGAAAACCGTTCAATTATAGGAAATACCTCCAATGCGATTACCGGAAAGGAAAAGCAGCGGACGGTGTTTATGACGGGATACGGTCATTTTAAAGACGTCAGAACAGATATTCCGAATTTCAAGGGTTACGGAACAAATATCATTCAGATTGAACTCGGACCGCAGAATGTATTGCGCAAGGGCAGCAACGGAGAATTTAATATATCAAATTATGATTTAACAAACGATATATGCAAAACGCTTGAAAATGCCGAGAAAAACAATATTGCGGTAAATCTGCTGCTTTCTCCGCATTATTTCCCAAGCTGGATTACGCAGATGTTTCCGGAGGTAAAGCACGGAAACGACGGCGGATTTATAAAGTATAATATTTACAGTGAGAAAGCAAAGGAGGCAATAGAGCTTTATTTAAGAACGGTTATTCCGGCAGTAAAGGACTATAAATCGCTGCACAGCATCTGTCTCAGTAACGAGCCTGTGTTCTATTCAAATCTTGATGAATACAATCTGACGTTCTGGCACGATTATCTGAAAGAAATGTATACCGATGTGAATGAACTGAACAGTGTGTACGGCACAGCATATACAAGCTTTGATGAAGTGCCTATGCCGTCAGATGTTGAGGGGAGTGCGCATTTTTATGACTGGATGGTGTTTAATAACAGAATGTTTGCCGATTGGCATTCATGGATGGCGGACATCGTGCATGAGCTTGCGCCGGACATTCCGCTGCACTCAAAGGTAATGAATATGCTTGAAGATGACGGACGTCACAGAAAGTTTTTGAAAAACGGAACAGACCCGGAAATGTTTGCCGAATTTTCGGATTATATGGGCTGTGACGCATCGAATTATTTTTACCAGAACATTGACGGCAGCGGCAGCGGAATTATTACAAAAATGAAATGGTACGATTTGCTTGAATCCATGAAAAATGCTCCGGTGTTTAACTCTGAGGATCATATAATCAGTATAGACGATAATAACTTCGGCAGTGAGGGTGCAGAGCATTTTAATTCGGATTTATGGCAGGGTGCGATTCACGGCAGAAGCGCCGCTACGCTTTGGGTATGGGCAAAAGATACCACCGGCAAGCAAAAAGACAGATTGCTGGAAAGACCGGATATTGTTGCGGCTGTCGGAAAAACAAATCTGGATTTAAACAGATTGAGTAATGAAGTAACGGCATTTCAGAATCAAAAAGCCGAAACAGCAATATTGTATTCAATGACGGCATGGACATATTCAAAGCAATATATGGACGCATTGGATAAAGCATACAGAGCTGCCGTTTACAGCGGACAAAAGGTACGTTTTGTGACGGAAAAGCAGATTAAAGAAGGACAGTTAAAGGATATAAAGGTACTGCTTGTTCCCGATGTTAAAAACGCATGGGAAACAACACTGACAGGGGTAGACGAATTTATTCAAAACGGCGGAAAAACAATCATTCTGGGTAATGATGCTTTCACAAATGACGAGCATAATAAACCGCTGTCGGCGGACGTAAGAGACCGTGTCATGAAAAACGCGACGGTTATACCGATAGAAACCGACGGAAAATATACAATAACCGCTCCTTTGCCGCAGGAGGTAAGAAAGGAAATTTTCAAAGCATATTCCGATAGCGGAACAGACGGCGTTATGCTGATTGATGAAACGACAGGCGAGCCGGTATATGATGTTGAATGGCGATGTGCGGAATATAACGGTAAACTGCACATTAATATGTGTAATTACAATTGGAAAGAGCCTAAAAAAATCAGAATTGAAATAAACGGCAAAAAAGCGAATGTAATAAAAGAGATTATTAAAAATGAAAAACTGAATGATGCAAGCTTTGAACTGCAACCATTCAGCCCCAAACTGATAACGGCAGAAATCCCTAAATAATAATTATAAAGGATTGAAATATGAAAAATTATTTTATTAAACCGCTTGCAATAATATGCAGTATTATGCTATTATATATAGTAGATTACAGTCAGTCGGATTGCAAAGCGGCAGATACGGAAGTATCGGAAATTACGGCAAGACTGAACAAGCTTGAGGATTCTTTGCCTCGGCTTGAAGGCTTGCTTTCGGAATGTGAGACGAAAAATATTCCGACTGATTACGAAAAGGTAAATTATGCGGTTATTCAGAGATTTATAGGATATGAACGTGAGGATGCCGAAAAAGGATTTGCCGACAGAGCGGAGTATAATATTGATTATCTGGAAACGCTGTGCAGTAATACGGAAACTGTTCTTAAAGAGTATCTTTCGGGTAATAAAAAGGCATTTGATATACCTCGGTATATTACCGGAAGTACAGCGGTGAACGGTTATTCGGTATGGGGGAATACGGTAAACACAGCCATGAAAACCGAAAAAAGGCCGATTTCATTTATAGGCTACGGTCATTTTCAGGATGTCCGTTCGGATATTCCGAATTTTAAAAACTTCGGAACAAATATTATTCAGATTGAAATCGGACCGCATAATGTATTGCGCAGTAAGGACGGTCAGATAAGTATTTCCGAATATGATTTGAAGAATGACATATGCAAAAATTTAGAAGCTGCACAAAATAATAATGTAGCAGTGAATTTATTGCTGTCACCTCATTATTTCCAGGATTGGATGATTGAACTGAGCGAAGGCATGAGTCACGGTAACGATGGTGGATTCTTAAAATATAACATCTATCATCCGAAAGCAAAGGAATTGATAGAGCTTTATTTAAGAACGGTTATTCCGGCAGTAAAGGATTATAAATCGCTGCACAGTATTTGTCTCAGTAACGAGCCTGTGTTCTATTCAAATCTTGATGAATACAATCTGACATTCTGGCACGATTATTTAAAAGAAATTTATACCGATGTGAATGAACTGAACTGCGTGTACGGCACAGCATATACAAGCTTTGATGAAGTGCCTATGCCGGCAGATGTTGAGGGCAGTGCGCATTTTTATGACTGGATGGTGTTTAACAACAGAATGTTTGCCGATTGGCATTCATGGATGGCAGGCATAATACATGAAATTGCACCGAATATTCCGCTGCATTCAAAGGTAATGAATATGGTTGAAGATGACGGACGTCACAGAAAATTTTTGAAAAACGGAACAGATCCCGAAATGTTTGCTGAATTTTCGGATTATATGGGATGTGACGCTTCAAACTACCTTTATCAAAATACCGAAGGCAGCGGAAATGGAATTATTGCAAAGATGAAGTGGTATGATTTGCTTACATCAATGAAAAATGCTCCGGTGTTTAATTCCGAGGATCACACACTTAGTGCGCTTGACGAATTGGATTTGCGGGGAAATGCACATTTTAATGCTGATTTATGGCAGGGAGCAATTCACGGCAGAAGTGCGGCGGCTCTTTGGATTTGGCAGAGGAATACAACGGGAGAAGCGAGCGACAGAATATTAAACAGAGCCGATATTGTATCTGCGGTAGGAAAGACAAGCATGGATCTTAACAGGCTTAGCTATGAAATATCGGCATTTCAGAATCGGAAAGCCGAAACGGCAATATTGTATTCAATGACGGCATGGACATATTCAAAGCAATATATGGATGCATTGGATAAAGCATACAGAGCCGCCGTTTACAATGGACAAAAAGTGCGTTTTGTGACGGAAAAGCAGATTAAAGAAGGGCAGTTAAAGGATATAAAGGTATTGCTTGTCCCCGATGTTAAAAACGCATGGGAAACAACCCTGACAGGAATAGACGAATTCATTCAAAACGGCGGAAAAACAATTATTCTGGGTAACGATGCTTTCACAAATGATGAGCATAATAAACCGCTGCCGGCGGACGTAAGAGACCGCGTCATGAAAAATGCAGCGGTTATGCCGATAGAAACCGACGGAAAATATTCGGTTATATCACCGGTTCCGTATGATATCAGAAGCAAGCTTTTTGAAATATACGAAGATATAAATTCTGACAGAGTTTTGCTCATGGATGCGGAAACAAACCAACCGATATCCGATGTTGAATGGGGATATATAAATCAAAACGGAAAATATCTCGTAAATATGTGCAATTATAATTGGAAAGAGCCAAAGAGCGCGTATCTCACGGTAAACGGGGAAAAGCTTGAATTAAAAACAAATCTTATCACAAATGAAACAGTGAAAAAGACAAGTATTACGCTTTCGCCGTTTGAGCCGGCGCTGATGACGGCGGTCGAAAAAAGCTGTACGCTTGAAAAACTGTGGGTAAACGGAGCAGAGTATAAAACAGACAGTGTTTCGGCAGCCGGAGAGGGCAGCATTTCGGTGAAAGCTGAGGTTTTAAACACAAAAAATCATACGGCAAAAGCCGCAATAACCGTTTGCGTAAAAAACGGAGACAGCGGCAGAGCGGAAAGTGCGGCATTTGTCAAAAAAGAGATAAAAGCGGGAGAAAAAGCAGTAATTGAAACAACTCTGAAAACTCCCGATAATTGCAAAAATGTCATAGTAAAAGCATATGTTTCGGAGTAAAAGAGGGGTGTGATATATGTACGAAGCAATCAGTCCTAAATGCAGACATCTTCTGCATGGCGGAGATTACAATCCGGAGCAATGGCTGCAAAGTCCGGAGATTTTGGACGAGGATATGCGTCTCATGAAAGAGGCGGGCTGCAATGTTGTTTCGATAGGTATTTTCTCATGGGCGATGCTTGAGCCCTCCGAGGGAGTATATGATTTTTCATGGCTGGATAATGTTATGGACAGATTGGCAGAGAATAATATTTATGCCCTATTAGCTACGCCGAGCGCATCAAGACCGGCATGGATGTCAGAAAAATATCCGGAGGTGCTGAGAGTTCAGCCCGACAGGGTAAGAGTGCTGCACGGGAGAAGGTCAAATCATTGCTATACTTCAAGAATATATCGTGAAAAAACAAGACAGATAAATGAAAAACTGGCAGAAAGATATAAAAACCATCCGGCTTTGATTATGTGGCACGTCTCAAATGAATACGGCGGAGAATGTCATTGCGAGTTATGCCGTGAAGCATTTCGGGAGTGGTTGAAAAATAAATACCATAATGATTTAAATGAACTTAACTTAGCATGGTGGACTGCATTCTGGGGTCACACATACAGCAGCTGGAGTCAGATAGAGCCGCCCAATACATATAACGGAGAGATAGGAATACATGGTCTTGTGCTTGACTGGAAGCGGTTTGTTACGGCACAGACGATTGATTTTATGAAAAACGAAATTGAGCCTTTAAGAAGAATAACTCCGGATATTCCGTTAACCTCCAATTTTATGGGAGCTTATCCGGGACTTGATTATTGGAGGTTCGCACCGTATCTTGACGTAATATCCTGGGACAGTTATCCTCAATGGCATGGCAGGGAGGCAGTTTGGAAAACGGCGTGCAGAACAGGTTTTTTGCATGACCTTAACCGTTCTCTGAAAAACGGAAAGCCGTTTATGCTGATGGAGTGTGCTCCGAGTACTCCGATTCATCCGGTATCAAAATTAAAGCGCCCGGGAATGAATTTATTATCTGCAATGCAGGCGATAGCTCATGGCTCGGATACAGTCCAGTATTTCCAGTGGCGTAAGGGCAGGGGCGGTTATGAAAAGTTTCACGGAGCGGTTGTAGACCATTGCGGTCATGAAAATACGCGTGTTTTTTCGGAAGTAAAGGAAATCGGAAAAACATTAAAAGAGCTTGATTGTTTGGCTGCCGCAACAGTAAAACCGGAGGTTGCGATTATCTATGACTGGGAAAATCGCTGGGCAATAGAAGAATTTCAGGGACTCAGAAAAGATACGAGAGATTATTTGAATACCGCTCAGAATCACTATGAGTATTTTTGGAAAAACGGTATTCCGGCAGATATTATTGAAATGGAGTGTGACTTTTCACAGTATAAGCTGCTGATTGCGCCGATGCTATATATGCTCAAGCCCGAAACGGCTCGGCGCATAGAGGAATTTACAAAAAACGGCGGTACGTTTGTTGCAACCTATCTCAGCGGAATTGCAGACCAAAATGATTTATGCTTTTTGGGAGGTTTTCCGGGACCATTAAGCGATGTTTTGGGGATTTGGTCGGAGGAAACAGACGCGTTGTACGATCATGACAAAAATTACGTAGATACCGATTGCCGCAGCTTTTTCAAGAGACAGCAGCGTTATGAAGTGAAGCTTTATTGTGACCTTATACACACAAAAACAGCCAAAACATTAGCAGTATACGAAAAAGACTTTTATGCCGGCAGACCTGCTGTGACTGTAAACGATTTCGGAAAAGGTCAGGCGTATTATATTGCATTCAGAAGCGATACCGACTTTTTGAATGACTTTTATGCGGCTTTGGATGATAAGCTTTGTCTTAACAGGGTGATTGACTATCTTCCCGAGGGCGTGACGGCGCAAGTGCGAAAAAATGATAAGGAAGAATATATATTTCTTCTTAATTTTACAGAGATTCCGCAAAAGGTCAGAATCGGCAATGGTAAACTGTTTAACCTGCTGACAAAAAAAGAAATAACAAAAGAAATTATTTTAGATAAGTACGAAGCGGCGGTTTTCAGACGATAAACCGATTTGCGGAAATGTGGTGTGTGTATGTTTAAGAAAAAACTGAAAGCAATGATTGATTATTTCAATAAAAACATAAGCATGGCGGGAAAGCTCAGAAGCTTTATGATAGTCATAGTCATTGTTCCCGTGATTTTATTAAACAGTGCATTTTACAATATGCTGCAAAATGTATGCAGGAAACAGGTGGAGCAATCCTATGAGCATACTATTGACCAGTATTACGACAAAATACAGTATAAGGTTGAACTGTATAAGGGCTTTTTAAACAGTATAGTTGTTAACGGAATGGTTCAGGATATACTCAAAAGGCAATATGAGTATACGTGGAAGGACAGAGTAGAGGTCAGCGGTATTATAACCAAAGAAATAAACTCCATTCTTCTGGAAAATCAGAAAAAGGAACTGTATAATGTTACCCTGTATCCGTTAAACAGGGAATTTCCGTCAGACGGAATATATCTCGGAAAATTCAGCGATGTTCATGATGACGAATGGGTCAGAGAAATGGTCGAAAACAAAAAATATGACGGTCTGCTCTTTACAAAATCTCCGGGCAGTAAAATAGATCTGTTATCGTTGGTAACGCCCGTATTCAATACGGACGGGGTTAATTTTTACGACATTATGGGAATAGCCAAAATGGATTTGAACATGAACATACTCTTTAATTTCGACGATGATGAAAATGACTTCCAAGAGGTGTCTGCCGCAGTTCTGGATAATGATTATAATATTATTTTCAGCAGCAATACCGATTCAAAGACCTTGGAATCGTTTGGAGAAATAGGGGAATTTTCCGAAAGAAAAAAATTATATATACAGAACGGAAATATTATTGTCTGTAAAAAGGATATTGTAAACAATTTAATTATTGCATTGCAGTTTGCGGATACGGAATGGCAGGCAGAATTAAATAATATAAGAAGCTTGGTTATATATGTAAATATGATTTTAAGCGGGATTTTACTTTTTCTGATTTTTGCTTTTTCCAATATAATAGTAAAGCGAATAGAGATTCTGACGGGGAAAATTAAGAGAGTTGAAAACGGTTCGCTGGAAATAACCACAATTATTGACGGAAAAGATGAAGTAGCCGAATTGGACAGCTGTTTCAATTCCATGATTGAAAAAATAAAAGAGCTGATAGACGAAAAATACATTCAGCAGCTTGAAAAGACAAAGGCAGAGCTTAAAGCACTGCAATATCAGATAAATCCTCATTTTTTATACAACACTCTTGAAGCGATAAATCAGATGGCGGAGCTTCGTATGTGTTCAAACATATCAATTATCAGTCAGAATCTAGGCGAAATGCTCCGCTATAATCTCGACAAAAACGAGGATAGTTATGTACCGCTTGAGAAAGAAATTTATCATATAAAGAATTATGTCAGAATACAGCAGATAAGGTTCAACAATAATTTTGATATAATTTATGATATTTCCGATGACGCCATGAATTTTGAGATTTTCAAATTTATGTTGCAGCCGTTATTGGAAAACGCACTGCTTCACGGATTGGAGGGGGCAAAGTACCGCGGATATATTGAAATCACAGCATATACGGAGGACAATGAATTATGCGTGAAGGTGCAGGATAGCGGTAAGGGAATGAGTGAGGAAAAAGTGAGAATGCTGATGGAGAGCATTAATCAGAAGGAGAATTATTTTGAAAACAAAAATAAAAACAGCATAGGTCTGCAAAATGTTCAGCATCGGATAAAGCTTATTTACGGTGAGCAGTATGGCTTAAAGATAAACAGCAAGGAAAATCTGGGTACTCAGATTATTATTAAAATTCCGAAGAGGCGGGGATGTAAATGATTAAGGTTCTTGTGGTTGACGATGAAAAGTGGATCAGAGAGGGAATAATTTCAAAGGTTCACGGATATAGGCATGATATTTTATGTGTTTACGGCGCTGCTGACGGAGAAGAAGCGCTGCAAATTGTTGAAGAAAATTGTCCCGATGTTATAATTACCGATATAAGAATGACCAATATGGACGGTTTGCAGCTTATGAGAACGGTTCATAAAAAACATCCGGGAATTAAGTTTATTGTTGTAAGCGGTTACGCTGATTTTGAATATGCGCAGCAGGCAATAGATATGGGAGTATCGGCATATTTGTTAAAACCGATTAAGGACGGGGAATTTGCGAACGCTCTTACAAAAGCAATAGACGATTTTAATGCTGAAAGCCGGATTGTAAATATTATAAACGAAGTGGAAGAATTGAGAAATGACAATAATTTTCTTGTGACGGAAAAATTATTAAATAAAATTCTACATTCCGTTAATTACAATAAACAGGATTTTGAGAAACTTAAATCGTATAAAAAAATAGACGAAAAGCATCATATTTTGGGGCTGATTCAGGTTGATCCGTCGAATTACAAAACATCTGATTTTGAAACAGATGATATTGTCGTTATAAAATATGCTATTACGAATGTTTTGCTGGAAATATCAAAGAATTTTTCCATAACCGAGAATAACATATGCGTGTTTTATAATTTCAAAGAAGTAAATCAGATTTTTGTATGGGGAAGCGATGCCGAAGATGCGGATCTGAAAAATAAATTTCTCGGACTGATGAATGATGTACGCGATAAAATATACAAATATTTAAAAATATCCGTTACGATTGCCGTAAGTGAGGAAGAAACGTCATTTTCAAATCTTTTATATAAGCAGGCAAAGGAGGCATTTAATTTAAGATTTGTACACGGCAGCAACAGCGTTTATACTTATGAATATAAATCAAAAAGCTTGCCGGCGGAAGACTATGCCTCAAAATTAAGAATGTTGGAAAAATGCCTTAAAATATATGACTATCATAACATTGAGCTGGTTCTCGGTAATATTTTTTCGGCAAACAATCTGCAAAAAATCAATGCGGCAAATATTAAATATTTATATTTTTTAACGGTGAATACAATCATTAAAACATTTTCCTCGATGAATATAGAAATACCGCCTGATACAGATATATTGTCAGATGACATTCTGGACAGCTTTTATGAACCGTCACAGATTACGGAGTATATATTGGAAGCGATAAGAGGGATTTGCGTAGAGCCGAAGGATTTACCGTCAGATTGCAAAAATATTATTAAAGAAGCAATCGAGTATATCAATAAAAATTATTTTGAAGAATTATCCGTAAAAGGGCTGAGTAATAAATTCGGAATAAATCCGAATTACTTTTCGACGCTGTTTAAAAATGAAACCGATAAGCCTTTTACGAAATATCTTGCGGAATTAAGAATAAATAAAGCGTGTGAAATATTGAAAAACACGGATGTAAATATTATAGAAGTCGCCAATAGCGTCGGATATACCGACAGCCAATACTTTTACAGAGTTTTTAAGCAGGTAACGGGCAGGACCCCTCTGGAATACAGATTGGAATATCGGTGACAATCAGGGAAAGGATATTAATATGAAGATTGAGTGTTTAAAAAAATTTGATTTGGGAATCAGCGCAAAGCATATCCGCTCGATTCCGATAAATATGGGAAACGGCAGAGAAGGTATTCTTTTTGTGTATTCGGCAGACGGCGGGGTGGATCCCGGTGAAGAGTATTATCATCACCCGACAGATACCTTAAAGCTTGCGCTGTTCGGACTTGACGGAATACGGTTATGGGTAAAGGATTTGGGAGAGGGGGTAATTCCGGGGATTTGGTTCTGTCCCGTGCTTGCTCTGGATTTGGATATGGACGGAGTTGACGAGATATATTTTCTTAACAATAAAAATCCAAGGACGCCGTTTTCGTTCGTATATCGTAAGCTTGAAGCAATCGATCCGAATACCGGTAATACCATCGGAAGCTGGGATTGGCCTAAGAATACCTTTAATGACAGGCTTTCACTAAGCTATCGTTTCTATCTTGCGGCAGGTTATTCCGACGGAAAACCGGTACTTATCACATCGCAGGGAACATACGGCGATATGTATCTTCAAGGATACGGTACCGGTATGGTTAAGCTGTGGGATGAGGTTATAAAAAAGGATTCAAAGGGCCCGAGAGCGAGTCACCTGACTCCGGTACTGGATTTTGATGATGACGGCAGTGACGAACTGTTCTGGGGAGAAAGACTTATCAGCGTGAAGGACGGACACGAAGTGCTGTGCTGTGACGAAGAAAAATATAACGGTCATTCGGATCTCGTGATACCTTTTATTAATTTTGATACAGATGAAAAGCTCATATTTACCTGCCGTGAAGGCGATGAGCGTGAAGGTGAACCGAGAATTGTTACCTTCAAGGAAGACGGAAGCTATAAGTGGAGTGCGGTAGACGGCAAAGGTCATATGCACTTTGCATGGCTTGCGACATTCGGTACACCCGAAAACATGAAAAGGGTGTTTATGGTAATGCAGGAAAACCAGTATTGGGGAGAAAACGGCATGGAACGTGCAGAGCCTACCGAGCGGTATTTTGAAGCCTACACCGGGCAGCAGTTGGAAATGAAATTTAAGTGTCTGGGCTCTCAGATGATTCCACTGGATATAAACGGAGACGGTATTTCTGAATTTTACATAAACGGCGGTGAACATAAGGGTGAATTGATTGACCAATTCGGTAATGTTCTTGCAAAGCTTGACGGAGAATCGGTAAAGAACGGACATATGATTAAATCAATTCCGGGGGAACAGCTCATGGTTATAGATGACAAGGGAACAGTCAGAGTTTTCGGAGATTCTGAGGCTGCCGGAACCGGATTGTTTGCAAAACGCCACAGTTATAAAAACTATCTTGCATTTATGGATAAACTCATGGCGACGGGGTACAATCATTATCGCAGTAATATTACGTGCGGAATTTAAGGAGTAAATTATGGATTATTTAAAACAGATTTATACAAAAACCATAGATACGGCATATAACGAAATGGGAACAGGCTGCTATAATGATCAGTGGCAGTGGGATCAGGGAGTAATGCTTTACGGATTGGTAAAAGCACATGAAAAGACCAAAGATAAAAAAATCTATGAATTTATGAAGTATTGGATTGATTATCATTTGGAGAGACGGGATTTCGGATTAAGCATAAATACAACCGCGCCGCTTTTGGGAGTGGTATATCTTTTGAAACAAGGAGAGAAAGACGAAAGGTATACGGAGGTATGCAAGAGATTTGCGGATTGGTGCATGGCAGAGGCACCGAGAGCGGATTTAGGCACTTTTGAACATTCCTGTACGGCAAATAAATATCCCAATCAAATATGGGCGGATACTTTGTTTATGGGTTGTCTTTTCCTTGTGAAATGGGGAAAATTCATTGGAGAAGATATGTATATCAAAGAGGCTGTCAGACAGTTTTGTTTGCATTATCATTTTCTGTCAGATAGTGAGACGGGGCTGATTTATCATGGATATGACTGTAATGTACGTGAGCATAAGGGCGTTTTTTGGGGAAGAGGTAACTGTTGGCTGGCAGCAGCAGGCGCAGAGGTTTTGAATATAATCGGGAAAAAGTCTCCGATGTGGGAGGAAATTTATGAGATTTATAAACGTCATATTTGGGGCGTGCTGAAATTTCAGGACAATTCAGGCGGCTGGCATACGGTAATTGACAGAGCGGATACATATATAGAAATGTCTGCAACGGCGGCTTTTGCATTTTCGGTAATGAGAGCGGTTAATTCGGGATTGTTGGACGAAAAATACAGGACTGTGGCGGAAAAAGCATATTCGGCTGTAACCGCGGACATCAAAGACGGGGCGGTTATACATGGTTCGATGGGAACCTGTGTAATGGAAGATTACAGGGCATATAATGATGTAAAATTCGGATATACATATTTCACACAGGGGTTGGCGCTGATGCTTTTTGCGGAAAAGCAGCCGCTATAATTGAATGGGAGAGAAAAGATGAAAAGCATTGAATACACAAGAAAAATAGAAGTAAAATACGATACGGATATATGCGTTGTCGGAGGAGGACCGGCAGGTGTGGCGGCTGCCGTAAGTGCTGCGCGGAATGGCGCAAGAGTGTGTCTTTTTGAGAAAGAGCAGTGCTTCGGAGGTGCGGCGACTGCGGCAAAAGTGCCGGCGTTTATGCGTTTTTCCGATGGTGTTAATTTTTTGGCGGGAGGTATAGGCAGGGAGATATTTAATAAGCTTTACGGCGAATGTGACTATACTCCGATAGAATTTTCGATTTCCGCCGAAAAACTTAAAAGAATATATGATGAAATGGTGACCGAGGCGGGTATTGATTTTCTGTTTGAAACTACTTTGCTTGATATAAATGCGGAGGACGGAGTAGTCAGCAATGCGGTATTTAAGGGAAAGGAAAAGCTTTTTGCCGTAAAAGCAAAGTATTTTATAGATGCAACCGGAGACGGATTTTTAGCGGCAGCCGCGGGTGCGGATTTTGAGAAAGGTGACGAAGAGGGACACATGATGCCTGCTACGCTGTGCAGTGCGTGGGGAGATATAGACTGGAACAGAGCGGTGGTGGAATTGGGCAAAGACCCGGATAACAGATGCTTAAAGCAAGCGTTTGAGGATAATGTTTTTACGGTAAAAGACCCGGGACTGCCCGGAATGTGGAGATTCAGCAGACATTACGGCGGAGGAAATATCGGACATGTATTCGGCGTTGACGGAACTGATGAAAAATCCATAACCGACGGAATAATTCAGGCAAGAAAAAGAATGCCGGAATATGAATATTACTATAATCATTATCTTGAAGGTTATGAAAACGCCGTGGTTTTAATGACAGGTGATATTCTTGGTATTCGTGAAACCAGACGCATTGTGTGTGATTATATGTCAAAAATGGACGATTACATAAATCATGCGGTTTTTGATGATGAAATAGGAAGGTATTGTTATCCGATAGACATACATTCATATGATATAGATTCCGATGAGGGATTTAATAAATTGTATGAAAAAGGATACGGAATAGGAAAAAGCTATGGTATATCGTATCGTTCGCTTCTGCCTAAAAAGCTTAACAACGTAATAACCGCCGGAAGATGTATAGGTGCGGAACGTGCCATGATGGGGTCAATGCGAGTTATGCCGTGCTGTTTTATAACGGGAATGGCAGCAGGTACGGCTGCGGCATTGGCAAGCAGAAACAGTGAAGAATTACGCAAAATAAATATAAAAGAACTGCAAGAGATGCTTGTTGAGCAAGGAGCGTATTTACCAAACCGGAGAGGGATGTCGTGTTGATAAAATGTACTTAGCATGAAAACACTGTTGACGTATAAAAAATAAGCATCATATCTTTTAACTAAGTTGTCCGAGTGCATAATGTCCGATAATTTATCGGTGTAAAAACGGCTTACCTATGCGGGTTAAACCGTTTTTTTTTGCTGCCTAAAAACTATGTGTTTTTTCTTGAATTTGACTACTTTTATAGCTAAGTGGATAAAATGTATAGGGAACAGATAAGAAATTAACAGACAATATATCCGATTTGCGATTGGTTTTAGTAATAATAAGCGTTTCATGTGGTCTTTTTGTGTGGTAGTTTGGCTATTTACCCGAGCTGACTGAGAGACGATGTATTCTTTGCAGAGTGAAGATGGAGTTTTACCATTTTGGTGTAGAGAAACAAGTGATTTTTTTATGAATAATCTTCTGTTACTTTTTCATTATGCGAATTATGAAAAACTTGACAAGTGATTAATTTCATGGTACAATATAGAAGTTCTCGACGTTGTTACCACACGCAGCGAGGACAAAAATCAAGAGTGAATAAGGCAGAGAACATCCCTTTCCAATCGTTCTCTGTCTTATTTTTTATAAAATATATAGCTTGCGCAGTGTAATTCACGACAGCTATCATAAATCTTATCGGTATGTATGCATACCGCTTCGCGGAAGTTAGTACCGCATTTTACACATTCAGCTGCGGCAGCGGTTGTTTCACCGCGGCAGGTTGAACACCCATTATTGCAGCCTCTGCCTGATGCGGCGCTTGTTCTTTCATATTTGCAATCATTCATACTTTTAACTCCTTTCTGAAATAAGGGCATTATAAGTTTTGATACCCACGCTGTATAATATGCGGCGCTGCTATTTTATGTGAAATAAAACATCTGAAAATCCGAATAAATAAATATATGCAAGCATATAAATTATTGTCAGTTTGTTCGGGGAGATGAAGCTTTGAAAAATATTTTTAAAATAGCATTTGCTTATGTAGCGGCTTTGGTGGGGGCGGGATTTGCATCGGGACAGGAAATAATAAGCTTTTTTGTAAAATACGGTAAAATCAGCGCTGTTGGAGTGACTTTATCAGCGATTTTATTCGGTATTTTTGCGGTAGTAGTTTTGTGTGGCTGCATAGAACTTAAAACCGTGTGCTATGCGGAATATCTTGAAAGCATAATGCCTAAGCCATTTGTCAGATATACAGAGATTATAACCTTTCTTTACGGAATATCCGTATTTTGCGTAATGGCTTCGTGTTTTGGTGAAATGGGGTATGTTTTGTGGGGAATAGAAAACTTTAAAGGCGTAATATTTTTATGTATAATGTGTACAGTGTTGATGATTTTAGGAACAGACAGAGTCATGGATTTTAATGCAATGCTCGGAAGCATAATCATTATAGGAATTGTCAGCTGCAGCATTTATGTTTTGGCATACCGTGAGCATCAGACCTTTTCAAATATATCAAGAATGGCCCTTTCATCAATCAGCTACTCTGGATACAATCTGATTACGGCAGGAAGTGTGCTTGCACCTATGAGCAAAAACATTAAAAGTCGTTTTGAAGCATGGATGGTAGGAATAATAAGTGCGGCGGCAATGTTTATGATGATGATACTGATATGGGCAATTATGGGAATATACTATAATAAGATAAATATGGGAAAAATACCCATGTTGACAATGGTTATGCGTCAGAATAAGCCGCTTACGGTAATATACAGTCTGATGCTTTGGGCCGCGCTTATATCTACGGCAATTTCAAACGGTATTTGCTGTGTGAATATTTTGTGTAGCAGCATTAGCAGGGGTATGGCGATAGTGGTGGTGACGGTAATGGGATTGTGTCTGAGCGGTGTGGGATTTTCGGCATTGATAAACGTTGCATACAGGATATGTGGTTATGCAGGTATTGTAGTTATTGTATATTTATATTTTAATTTTATTAAAAAAGGAAGAAAATCAAAGAAATAAAGAGAAAATCAAAGAAAAAACGGGATAATGCGCATATAATAACGATATTTTCATATTGCAAAAAGAAATAACATCTGTTAGAATAGATAAGTCGGTTAGATGGTGAGTTTAGAATCTCGGGATGTAGCGCAGTTTGGTAGCGCATCTGGTTTGGGACCAGAGGGCCGCAGGTTCGAATCCTGTCATCCCGACCACTCATAATTATGCTGGTATAGCTCAATTGGTAGAGCAGCTGATTTGTAATCAGCAGGTCGTAGGTTCGAGTCCTATTACCAGCTCCAAAAAGGGACAAGCATTGCTTGTCCCATAATAATGGGAGAGTTCCCGAGTGGCCAAAGGGGACAGACTGTAAATCTGCTGCTTTCAGCTTCGGTGGTTCGAATCCACCCTCTCCCACCAAATAAGAGTGACTATTTTGATAGAATAGTTACTCTTTTTCTTTTACCTTGAAACCTCGTAAATATCGCAGTGATGCGGTGTTTGCGAGGTTTTGTGCATATCTAAACATAAAATGAGCAGTGCCATCAATGAACTGACTTCATGACGGCACTGCTCGTTTTTGTAGTAATCGTTAAATTTATGGGTAATCGTTAAATTTATAGGTCTGGTATATATATCACTCTTAATTAGGCAAAAGCCAAGCGTTTTATGATAATATTGAAAAAGATAATTAATAATTTCTCAAATTCGATTTAAAATGGTTAATGTATAAATTTAGGCATTAAAATAGAGCCTTTCGGTATTTTCATACCAACAGGCTCATATAATATTGAAACTTAGTATAGTGTTGTGTGTTAAATGATAATTTAGCGGCTTAGTCGCTGACGGTCGCTTGACCGTTCATCAGCATCGGAAGGAGCCAATC
>CAKSOE010000012.1 GCA_934476675.1 uncultured Clostridia bacterium
TTACCGAAATATTTTGTTATGAGTTTACCTCGTAAAAAAATATTCCGGAATGTAACACATCTATTGTAAACCTACACGCTTTTTTGATTTCTTCAAGCGTTTTTTGTTGACAACGATGCACAATAATGATATAATAAATTTAAAGGGTAGATTTTCTTTTTCACCCCAATAATTTAATCAAAGGTGATATCATGGACTATCTTAAAGGCAAAAGCATTAATATACATCTATGCCCTAATTTATCAACGTGGGCGCATAAGCACAAGTTTTTGGAACTGGCATATGTGACTGTCGGAGAAGCAGTGCATAGGATAAACGGGATAAATCCGACGATAATCAGACAGGGGGATTACTTTATAATTGATTACGAAACGGAGCATGAATATGTAAGCGAAGGCGAAGAATTTTGCGTTATCAACTGCCTTTTTTTACCGGAATTGCTTGACAAAAGCCTTGTCTATTGCAGGGATTTCCATACTCTTTTGAGACATTATTTGATTAAGATAAATGCGGAGATGATGAATTTCGGCCCGGCAAATCATATTTTTCATGATGATGACGGAAAAATACGAGATATACTCGAAGAAATGCTCGATGAATATAATAATGAAAACAGCAGCTGGCAGGAGTTTGTTCGCTCGGATTTGATAAAGCTTTTTATTCTGACCGCGCGAAAAATTCCGATAAGTTCAAAAGAAGAATCTATCACGCAAAAAATTATAAATGAAATTACCCAAAATTTTGGCACGCGCCTGATGCTTTCGGATATAATAGACGGAATGAATTACAGTCTCCCGTATATCAGCAAGAAATTTAAATCGGAAACGGGAATGTCGTTTCAGGAATATCTGAAAAAAACGCGTATAAATGAAGCGTGTCGCTTGCTTGCAAACTCAAGCAAAAAAATTGAAGAAATTTCGGTATTGTCCGGCTATGGCGATACAGATTGTTTCAGAAAGGCATTCAAGGAAATTACAAACATGACGCCGAAAGAATTCAGACAGCATATTTACGGATAAAAGGAGCTGCAAAGATGAGCAAGCATACGAAACTATATAATTTTTTATCAAAAATGCCTGATTTTGTTTTTGATTACATAGAAATGGCATACAGAGGCGAAAGTATCAATACACAGATAGGTTACAGTATTGACATAAAGGTGTTTTTTGAATATCTTATGAAATTTAAATTCCGTGAGGTTAAAAACACAGAGGATTTTACCGCAGAGCATATGGAAAAAATAACCCTGACTGATTTGAACCGTTTTCAGGCGTATTTGCGCGAATATGAGTGTGACATGGTATCAATTGACGGAAAAATTATAAAAACAATACGTCGCAACAGCTCTTTTGGTATCAACCGAAAGCTGTCGGGGATAAGAGGTCTTTTTTCGTATCTGTATAAAAACGACATGATTTCACAGAACGTGACGGATAAAATGGATTTTCAGAAGCTTCATCAAAAAATCAAACGACCGCTTACTTCACAGGAAACGGTTCGTTTGGTTGATTGCATATATGAAGGAGAGAAGTATTATACAGGGCGAGACCTTGCGGAATATCAGAACCGCAAGCTGCGCGATATTGCGCTTTTTACGGCGTATCTCGGTACGGGCTGCCGTGTGAGCGAGCTTGTAAATCTTAATATACACGACGTGGATTTTGCATCTTCCTCGTTTATTGTAACACGCAAGGGGGGAGATCAGCAGGAAATCTTTATGCCCGTTCAGGTGGAAAATGAAATGTATAATTATATGCAGGAACGCTTAAAAAATGAAAATGCAAAAGATAAAGACGCTCTGTTTTTAAGCCGTCTCGGAAAGCGCCTGACGCCATTGGGCGTGGAAAAAAACCTCAAAAAGTATTGTGAAACGGTCGGCATAACAGATCCCGACAAAACACGTCCGCACGCACTGCGGCGTACCTTTGCCTGCAATCTGATTGCCGACGGAATAGATATAAAAATGGTTGCCGAGCTTATGGGACACAAGAATATTGAGGTTACGCACAGATACTATGCGCAGTATGCCGCTCAAAAACGCAAAGAGGTTATGCGCAGCTACGATATTATGGGTAATATGACGGAATAAAAGATGTTTTTTTAGTGATTTGCTGAAAAATCATGTTATTTTCATTAAAAATGTTGATTTTTTTCAGACAATGTGATATAATTATTTCGTTGATGTCACAAAGGCGTGATATTCTCCGGAGAGTTCCATATGTACGGACGCCGAAGGTGTAAGCGGCTTTTTATAAGCTGTGATCTCTCAGGCACAAGGACGGAGGATTTTTTTGATTCTGTCGGAGAAGCGTAAACGCTTCTCTTTTTTGTACATAGAAATTTCACGGAATAAAAAATACTATACGGGGGTTATTTTTATGGAAACTTCACTATTTGAAAAGGTTCTGACGACAGTGGACAACTGGGTGTGGGGAGTACCGCTTATCGTACTTATCATGGCAACAGGTATTTTACTCACTTTGCGAATGAGAGGACTTAATGTAAGAAATCTTGGATTGGCGCTTAAATACATGGTCAAAAATGAAGAGGGCGGCAGCGGTGAGGTTTCGAGCTTTGGTGCGTTATGTACGGCGCTTTCGGCAACAATCGGTACGGGAAACATTGTAGGAGTTGCTACGGCGATTGCGGCAGGTGGTCCGGGTGCTTTGTTCTGGATGATTGTAGCGGCATTTCTTGGCTTAGCAACAAAATACACCGAAGGCTTTTTAGCTATCAAATACAGAACAATTGATGAGGATAATCATGTTCTCGGCGGTCCGTTCTATTATATAGAAAACGGTATGGGCAAAAAATGGAAGTGGCTTGCCTGCATATTTGCGTTTTTCGGTGTATGCGTGGGCTTGTTTGGCATAGGTACATTTACTCAGATAAACGGTATATCCTCTGCCGTGAATAATTTCTTTGACCCAAATAACGAGTGGCTGACGGTTATTGCAGGCGTGCAGGTATCATGGACGGTAGTTATTGCCGGATTATTGGTAACGCTTTTTGTTGCGCTGGTTGTTTTGGGTGGTATTAAGAGAATTGCGAGTGTGTCGCAGGTTATAGTGCCGTTTATGGCAGTTCTGTATATATTATTTGCACTTCTGATTGTTGGATTTAATATCACGAAGGTTCCGGAGGCGCTTAGAGAAATAGTAGTCGGTGCATTTAATCCGAAAGCGGTAACAGGCGGTGTTGTAGGAAGTATGTTTGTGGCAATGCAAAAGGGTGTCGCAAGAGGTATTTTCTCGAACGAGTCGGGTCTCGGTTCTGCGCCTATCGCAGCAGCTGCGGCAAAAACAAAGGATACTGTACGTCAGGGGCTTGTTTCAATGACAGGTACGTTTATCGATACGATTATTATATGTACAATGACAGGACTGGCAATAGTGATTTCGGGTGCATGGAAAAATCCTGATCTGCAAGGCGTGCAGATAACAATGGAGGCATTCCGTACGTGTCTGCCGTTCCCTGAATGGATTTCGTCATTTGTGCTTATGCTTTGTCTGGTGTTCTTTGCGTTTACAACGATACTCGGTTGGGATTATTACAGCGAACGCTGCCTTGAATATCTTTCAGGCAGAAATATGACAGCTGTAAAGGTTTATAGATGGATCTATATTCTTGCTGTATTTATCGGTCCTTATATGACCGTTTCGGCAGTATGGACGATAGCTGACATTTTCAATGGACTTATGGCGTTCCCGAACGTTATCGCGCTTATCGCGTTAAGCGGTGTTGTGGCTAAGGAAACACGCGACTATTTCAAAGCGAAAAAGAACATGTAAAAAAATTGACTTTATGCGGCGTATATGGTATAATATACAAAAATATGCCGCATAGCTTACCGTCTTTCGCGGCAGGGAATATACTGCTGCGAAAGACATTTTTTTATGGCGGTGAAACGGAGGCTTTTATGAAAAAATTGATTTTTGCCTGCTTAATGTGTATAACGGCTTCGGCAGGGTTAACGGCTTATGCCGCAAACGGTGATATTGCCGGACAGATTTATTCTACCGATATTATTGCGTACATTGGCGGCAATGAAGTACCGTCATATAACATCGGAGGAAGAACGGCGGTAATTATCGAGGATCTGGACAAGTCGGAATACGGTTATCCGTTTTGGTTTGTGTATGATGATGAAAAAAGAACGCTCACCGCTGACGGAAAAACTCCTTATAAAACCGAATCAAAGGCAGAACGCGGCAAACCGGGTGAAATCCTCGGAAATATTTACGAAACGGATATAACGGTCAATTTAAACAATCACGATATAAAAGGCTATAACATCGGCGGAAAAACTGCCGTATGTATTGAGGATATAGGCGATATGGCGGACAGCCCGAATGAGGAGTACGGATATTCAAAGTTTGCGGCTAAATATGTCTGGAATGAAAAAGACAGGACAATATCGCTTGATTTTGCCGGCTTACCGCAGACTGTGCCCGGGTTTAAAATGATGAGTCAGTATGTGTTTACCATGAATGGCGATGTGCTTACGGCAGAATATGATGATATGAACTCATTTTACAGTAATATCGATGTATATAATGAAGATATGCCCAAATATGTAATTCGTCCGCTGCACCTGAAATTGGGCGATGATGAAGAAGTGATAGGCTTCTATTTTGCGGACCGCGGCGGCGGCATAGAGATGAATGTATCAGATTATGACGGCTTGTTTGAAAAGCTTATGGATTACAAAAAAGCGCATAAGCCTAAACTTTCGTATGATGAGATAATGCAGAAGTTTAATGACGGTAAGGCTTATGAAATCAAATACAGCATTGATACCGATGATTATACTTTTATCTTAACAAAGAATTTGCAAAAAGAAGATTGTATTGACTATGTTTCGGTAAAAAAATCGGGTGATTTTGTGATTTTGTTCAATGATGTTCATGATTATACGGAGACAACGCTTAAAAAAACGGACAAGAATACGGTTGCTGTGGATGTATTTCCGTTTGGAGGCCCTCACGGTGCAACAACAATGACGACTGAATATAATCTCGATGATTATGATATATATAAGAAGATCAGCTGGGATTAAAAAACAGAGCAATTCCGAATAATGCGGAATTGCTCTGTTTCTTATGTTGATAATGTATAAAATATATAATTGTGATAAATTTGTGTTGAAAAATAAACAAAAAATATCACAACACCTCAGAAACCGCATAAAACCTAACAATTTCAGCATTTTAACCCAAAATAAAAATTACAGAAACTGTAATAAAACGCCTAAAAGTGTCGGAAATGTACAGAACTGACGACCGTAAGTATGTCAAAAAGTATGTCAAAAAAGCAAGCAGTAGCTTATATCTAAACTAAATAATTATGAAAAAAGTATGTCAAAACTATTCATAAATGAAAAATATTGTAAATATCAAGAAAATTGGAATATAGTAGGTTCAAATTCCGCATTCTTGAAAGGGTAAAAAATAAGGGTAGGGGAACAAAACTTCCTCTACCCTTATTTTTATATAGTTACATATTATAAATAATCTTCTGTTACTTTTTCATAATCCGCATAATCATCGTGCAATACTTCAAATCTTTATCATCAAGTCCCAGACCGACACCCGTTCCGGTGATAATGCCGTTGTCAACACACCGATATTCAAAAATATCACTCTCCATTCGGCTTATTGTATGTAAGAGCCTTTGAACTATCACTAACACCCGATGTTGTTGGGTTATTAATGGCATTCCAGACACTTACAACAACCAACCCCAATATATACGGGTTTGAAACGGCTTGTAAGAGCACATTACCAACAGCCGGCCATGTGTCAAGTCACTCATTGTTAGTCCCATATACGCAAGTATAGGCGTTAAAACAGCCAATAAAAGCTGTACATAAAACACGGGGTTTTTAAATCTTACTTTCCAGTTAATCATAATAATTTCTCCCTTCACCATTATTTAAAAAATGCAATCAAATAACCTAATCCTCCGCCGACAAGTGTAGTTATAATAAATTGTACTATACTATCCCAACGCTTAATAGGTTTACTTTCGATTGCAGCTATTCTTTTTGTCAATCCATTTACATCTTCACGCATTGCTTTCATCTCAACAGCAATAGTATGTACACTTTCGGTTAATCTTTCAATATTATCCAAACGACGATTTATTGATTTTCTGTCTTGGTTAATTTCTGCGATTTTAGCCGCAACTGTTGCTTCATTCATGGCTGTATTGCCTCCTATTCATGTGTATTTTTTGATGCTAAAAAATCCTGTATAAACATACAAGATGTTATTTTTTCTTCATTTTGACGAATTGTAAAAATAACCACAAAATCTTCTCCCAGAGGATATACTCCGATGCTGATATTCTTATTAATAGTGTTTATAAGATTCAACTGCCGCGCTTTTTCATCAACTTCTCCAAAATCTAAATTTCGATAACGAGTAATAAATTCGGCAACAGTTTTTGATATATCAACGGAAGAAATAATTGCTTGAGAGAGTAGGGAAGATAGGAAAATTTTGCCGGTATCGTATTTTTCATCATTGATCATATTTCTATCACCTTAATTCTTATAGTATTCTAAGTCCATTATAGGTTTTAATCCTGTACATCTCGGCAGTATGATAAGGCTTTAACAAGACTTTATACATTAATAACTGCATGGTATTCAACGCTTTCTCCGAGCGTTGAAGCGTTTGTAAGGGCGGCAACGGGAGAAAGCGGTTTTGGGAAATTCTCGCCCGTGGAATTGTGAAAATGTGTAAAAACTGATATTAACGGCTTTTTGTCAACTTTTGGGGTAAAATAAAATGGAATTAATGCGGCAGTTTTAAAATGTCACATTAATTTTCAAATTTCATATTTGTCAATAATCTGCTTATTTTAATCACTAAAATGTTTTATTTTTTACATCATCTGATATATAATAGCTTTAAGATAAATGCGAAAGGGGCTTATTATGAATTTTGATATTGAAATACAAAATAACGGCCGGGGGTATATGGCTTGTACTGAAAAAGTATCGGATAAAGATAATATTATGATTATTTCGGTAAAGCTGAATTTCGGTAAAAAGCTTATTCCCGAAAAAACGGTTCTGCGTATAGGCACAGACATGACCGATATGTTTTCAACATGGAGTCCGCTTATATATTATCGACGCGGGCTTCAAAGTGATATGAACAAATCGGTGCAGGAATCCAGAACGGCGTTTGGCGCGCCGATAAAAACAATTCTTAGTGCAGACGGAAGCAACAGGCTTACAGTTGCCGCTGCCGACTGCAAAACACCGTTAAGAATTTTAAGCGGAATCCGTGAGGAGGACGCAAAAATATATATTGAAACGGAATTTTTCTCAAATCCGATAAGTGCGGCAGAAAGCTACGAAACATTAATAAGGCTTGATTACCGCAGCATACCTTACTACGATGCAATTTATGACACGCGCAGCTGGTGGTTTGAAACAAACGGATTAAAAACGGCATATGTGCCGGAAATTGCGAAAAATCCGATGTATTCTACTTGGTACAGCTATCATCAGCGTTTTGATGCGGACAGTATTGTAAAAGAATGTAAAAAAGCAAAAGAGCTGGGACTCGATGCGATTATTATAGACGATGGCTGGCAGACAAAGGATTTGCACCGCGGATATGCTTTTTGCGGCGACTGGAAAGCCGAGCCGGAAAAAGTGGGAAAAATGCGTGAATTTGTTGAAAGAATACATAATGAGGGACTGAAAGTAATTTTGTGGTATTCCGTACCCTTTATAGGTAAAAACTCTGCGGCGTGGGAAAAATTTCGAGGAAAGTATCTTGACAGTGAGGAAAATTCATGGTGCAGACTTGACCCGAGATTTCCCGAAGTAAGGCAGTATCTGACGGAGATGTATAAAAAAGCGGCGCAGGAGTGGCAGCTTGACGGCTTTAAGCTGGATTTTATAGATTCTTTTGCGCTGTTTTCCGAATCAATGGAAAACAGAGAGGGACAGGATATTTTTTCGCTTGAAGAAGCAGTAGAATGTTTATTGGAAAATATAATGACAGAACTGAAAAAAATAAATCCCGAAATATGTATTGAATTCAGACAAAGCTATATGGGACCGATTATGCAGACCTACGGAAACATGATAAGAGTTTCCGACTGCCCGGGAGACGCACTCACGAACAGAATAGGCAGTATTGATTTGCGGCTTACCTCCGGCAGCTGTGCGGTACATTCGGATATGCTGATGTGGAATATGACCGACAGTGTGCAAAGTGCGGCAAGACAGCTGATAAATGTACTGTTTTCCGTGCCGCAGATTTCCGTAAGGCTGAACGAAATACCCAACGAACATTGGAAAATGCTTAAATTTTATATAAAATTTCTGCGTGAAAACCGTGATATTCTTTTAGACGGAAAGCTGATGCCGCTTAATCCCGAGGAAAATTATCCACTTGTCTGCGCTTCTTTGGACGGGCGCGAGATAGCCGTGCTGTATGGAGCGGAAATATACGTATGCGGAAATCCCGAAAGCAAGGTAACTCTTATAAACTGCGGCGGCAAAGACAGCGCTTATATAGATTTCGGCAAGGCACGGGCGGATGAAATAACAATCTACGATTGTATGGGAAATATCGTAAACAGATATTTTGCAGAAACGGACGGCATTATAAAATTGTCCGTTCCCGTGTGCGGCATGGCAGTTATAAGCTGAAATATTGTTAAGTAAGGTCACTTTTTTGATAGCAAAAAAATTTTTATGAGGTATAATTAATATATAAACTCGGAGAGAAAGCTCTCCGCAGATATTAATGAAAGGAACGGAAATAAAGCATGAAAAAAAGTATTCTTTGTATTTCTCTGCTGCTTATCTGCATATTGTACGGTACTTCGGCGTATGCGGAAAGTGCGGTTATGAATGCCTACAAGCTTGAAAAGAATATTGAGAATGTGACGTGCAGCTCTTATCAGAACAGCGGATATATACCCATACGCGGTGTGGACGATAATATGTCCACAATGTGGAATGCGCGCGGTGAGGGCGAATGGCTCAAGGTGGAGCTTAAAGAAACGGTAAAGATGGGAGCAATCGGAATTTCGTTTGATTCGGGAAATAAATATAAATACAATTTTTCCGCAATGGTTTCCGCGGACGGTTCTGCATGGAAAAAGGTGTACGAGGGTTTAAGCTATCTTTCCATGACGTGCTTTTACAGCTTTGAACCGACCGATGTAAAGTACATACAGATTACAATGAACGGCAGCACCCTAAATTTGAATAACGGAATAAGAAACATAGATTTTTATTCACAGGGGGTGCAGCATTGTACGGTACTTAATTTCGGGTTTGACGATTTAACAGCGCTGTATGATTATAACCCGGATAATCCTCCGTCGCCGAGATGCAAGTTTACGGTGGTAGGCGAAATGCTTGACGGAAACGTGTCGGGAAAAGCGGAGGTTAAGGTAAAATATAAGGGTGAGGAGAAAATATCCTCAAAAACGTATGATTTTCAGATTTCGCAGGACAGAATGGACGATATTTACTGTACGTTAGACCCTGTTGTTGAGCCGGGCTGGTATACGGCGGAAATTGATTTGTATATTGACGGCAAGCTGATAAGCGTAAATCCGTACGGCTTTGGAATTATACGCAAGGCGGCGGAGGGATTGAAGCCGGATTCGCCGTTCGGACTGAATTTCCGTTCAGAGGGCGATTTGGAAACAGAAATACTGATTGGTCAGAAAATAGGCGTAAAGTGGACGCGTTCCGTTCCTCATGCAGACCCGTCATATGTAAAGCCTACGGCGGACGGGCCGTATTGGGACGAGGACGGAAACGAAGAAGGACAAAACAACATACGGCTTGCATGGCAGGAAATAAACAAATACAAGGAACACGGTATAAGTGTGCTCGGAGCGGTAAACTATAATATGCCGTGGAATATAACGCCGCTTTCGGACGGAACAATTCCGGCGCTGCATCAGAATATGCCGTGGAACAAGGAAGAACAGGCAAAGATGGTATATCATCTTATAAAGCCGTTTTACGGAGAAATAAACAACTGGGAAATATGGAACGAACCATGGGTTCACGGTTGGACATGGCGGACGGGAGACACACAGGATTACCGTAATATGTCAAGACTGATCTATGAAAAGGTAAAACCGGAAATGCCTGATGTGAAGCTTATTGCAGGAGGTTCTACCGCATATCAGCGTGACAGCCTTTATGCGCGCAACTCCGATAGCACGGGTTATAATGACGGTTCGGTAAACCATGCCTATTCCGTACCGAGTATGGCGCTTATTTCGGCTCTTAAAGAGCAGATGAACATGGATAAGCTTTACTCTAAGGGCGAGGGCAAGGGCGGTATGTGGCAGACAGAAGGAGGAATACTCCCGTCAACATTCAGCGGAACGCAAATGCAGCAGCAGCTTATGGTTTCACGCGTTGTTGCTCCGTCGTATCTGCAAAATCTGTTTGTTGCAAATAACGAAGTGCCGATGAAATATTTTTGGTTTGCACTGTCTTACGGAAAGGGGTTTTCGGGCGGTGACCATAATATGTATGATGAATTGAGCCGTACGCCTTATCCGTGTACTGTTGCATATTCGGCAATGACTCATTTTCTGGAGGATTCAAAATACAGCTGCGAGGCTTATCCTTATTCCAAATCAACCTGGGGATATGTGTTTGAACGCAACGCAGACCATAAGGCAACTGCGGCGGTGTATTCGGCAACGGACTATAACGGTTCACTTGTTTTGCATGATGCCGAGGGCATAAAAGCCTATGATTATCTCGGACGTGAAATCAGTGACGGTACTGTTGCGGAGCTGACGCTGCCTATGAATTACTGGGAAACGGTATATCTTGTATCGTCATTGACTCCCGAGGAACTTAAAAATAAACTGGTATCGGCTGATATGAAGTACGATAATATGCTTTTAGTGCATCCTCAGAATTTTGTCAAGCCGTTAGATGGTACGTCCGCGATTGATATAAAGGTAGAAAACGTTACAAATAAAACGGTCAGCGGAACTGTCAGGGTAAAAGCGCCGGAGGGCTGGACGCTGAAATCCGACACGGTGAGAATTGAAAACCTTGAAACAGCACAAAGCAGAATAATATCCGTACCGGTGGACAAATTTGTGAAAAACAGCATGAACCGTTATCTTGTGGGATATGAACTGCAAATAGACGGGAATGATTTTGTTCAGAAAAACGAGCAGATTTTGCAGGTGGCATATGCACCGAAAAAGACTATACGTGTGGACGGAGAATTTTCGGATTGGAATGATATTATTCCGGTAACGATGGTAAATAACGGCGTAATTGATACCACTGCGGCTGCGCTTGACCCGTCACGGGCAGAGGAAATACTGAAAAATGACCCGTCTAAGGCGGATAAGGTAATTTACACGATAAAAACGGCATGGGATGACAATAATTTCTATTTCTATGCACAGATTCCTGATGTGGAGCAGACTAAGAAGAAACGCTTTGAACAAGACCCGTATCTGTTCCCGTGGAATTTCGATTGTGTGCAGCTTGGCTTTAAGCCGCTGGAAACAAATCCTGACGATCCGTTTACGGATAATCCGTATTATTATAAAGGCTTAAAAGCCGGCATAGATTATGAGATTGATTTAACGGCGGCAACCGACGGCGGTACGGAGATGTACCGTGTACTTGCACCGGGAACTCATTTTCAGAACTATTATCCTACAAATGCTCCGCTTGAAGTACCCGTCGGAGCGATGGATGCCTCCGAAAAAGGCGGCAGGGACGGTCAGCTTATAATAAAACGTGACGATGAAAATATGCTTACAACGTATGAATGTGCAATATCTCTCGATAATATCAGCGGATTAAGAGATGTTTTAAAGGGCACGGCAAAGAATGAAACGGCAGTAAGTATGTTTGCATTCGGAGTGGTGGACACGGGAGAAAACAGCAAGGGCAGCAGCTTCTGGCAGCGCGAAATGAACTGCGTGGAAAAGCTTGCGGAACGCGGACTTGCGCCAAACTGGAGCAATCAGTCGGGTAATGTAAACACCCGCTGGGGCTTCGGTACGAATTAACCATGAAAGAAAGGACGGTAATACGGTGAAAAAACTGAGATTTATGTTAAGCTCCGTATTGTCAGCCGTGTTGGCGGCGTCGTGCATTAGCGCCGCCGCAGACGGTATGATAAGGGCGGATTTTGACGCCGAAACAAAACAGATTGAGGTAAGCGGCAGTGCGGCGGCAAATACGCGTATAACTCTGAAAGTGTTTGCAAATGCAGATTATACGGACGGAAATGTGAGTGCGGATGACGTGGCATATTTTTTCCATACCGATACGGATGCGGGCGGAAACTTTGTTTTCAAATTCAAAATAGACCCTTCCAGACCGAACGGCAGATACACCGCAGCGGCGAACGGTGAGGGACTCTCGGACGCCGAATGTGAATTTATTTTAATAGACGACAAGCTTGTAAGCGATATGCTTACTAAGCTTAATAAAGCATCGGAAAGTGATGTGAGCGGTCTTATAGACGACGGTATATTTACCGTTTTCGGCACTGATGAAAATGAGGTTTTGTATTATAACTCGCTTAATGTTGAATACAAACGCACGGTTATTCTATCTTGGCTGGCAGCGCGTCCGAACGGCGGCTATGCGGATAAAGACGCAGCAAACGGCGGATTTTACTCGGCATGCGGCTATGCGGATTTAAAGCAGTTCGAGCCGTCGGAGGAAAACAGAGCGGAAATAGAGGAACGCATCAAAAAGATTTTTGACGGAATCGGAAAATCAGCATTGTGGGAAAAATACACAGGCACAAAGCAGAGCAATTCTTTGAGTGCGGCAGTAAGGAAAAAGACATATTCGGATGCGCTCGATGCGCTGAAAAATGCCGATACGGCAGCGGACTTTGCGGATAAGGTTACGGAAAGAATGGTGCTTAATTCCGTAAACGGTGCGGCATCGTGGCTGGGTTATAAGGATATTATAGATAATTCGTCGGCAAATAACGGATTTTTTGAATACATAAACGGCATTAACAGAGACGGATTAAAGAAAAATGAAGCCAATGCGTTAAAGCTTGCGTTTAATTCGAGAAAACAGGAATACACAAGTATTCCCGAATTTGTATCGGATATAAACAGGGCAATCTCACAGGCAGGTTTATCATCACCGACAGGCGGCAGCGGAAGCGGTTCCGGTAGCGGCGGAGGAGGAAACCGCAGTAATTCGGGAGGTTCTGTAACGGTGCCGTTCACGCCGTCCGAAAGTACAGACACATCGGACGGATTTGCGGATATGGCAGGCTACGAATGGGCGGCAGAGGCGGTAAAGGCGCTTTCGGAAAAGAATATAATAAACGGAATTGAAGAAAATAAATTTGCCCCAGGGGAAAACGTAACGCGCGAGCAGTTCGTAAAAATGCTTGCCCTTGCTTTTAATCTTGACATAACCGACGGTGCAAAAGTCGAATTTACCGATTGCAGTCCGCATGACTGGAGCTATCCGTACATTGCGGCGGCTTATGGCAGAGGACTTGTAATGGGAACGGGTGATGAATTCGGAAAAAGCAGCAATATTACCAGACAGGATGCGGCGGTTATGACTTATAGGTTTATGGGTTCGCCGTCGAATACAGAGAACGGCGCAGACTTTACTGACAGCGGCGAAATTTCGGATTATGCCGCAGAGGCTGTTTCGGCAATGGCGGCGGCAGGGCTTATAAACGGTGTCGGTGACGGCAGATTTGAGCCGAAAAATAACATGACGCGCGCACAGGCGGCGCAGCTTTTGTATAATGTACTGCATACGAAATGATAAGAAGGGAGCAGACAGAGAATAGCTATGAGAAATAATTACCTGAAAAAAATCCTGTCATTTGTAATGGCAATAACAATGCTGCCGTGCTTTGCGGCGATTGCCGAAGAAAACGGCGGCAGTGAGGATATTGTTTTAAACGATGAGGCGGTTATTCTATATAATCTGGGAATTATCGGCGATGCGCCGGATAAAACGTTTCGTCCCGATGATTTGATCACGCGGGCGGAGTTTGCCGGCTGGCTTGCGGGTGCGGATAATATTGACCGCAGTCCTTACACAAATACATTTTCGGATGTGTCGGAGGAAAATCCGAACGCCGAAAGCATAGCCTCTCTTGCGGCGGCGGAGATAATGATCGGAAACGGCGATGGAACATTTTCGCCCGATAAGCCGATAAATACGGAGGAGGCGTTAAAAAGCGTGCTTGTTCTTTTGGGGTACAGGTCGTATGCGGAGGCTGCGGGCGGCTATCCCAACGGGTATCTTAAAGTAGGATATGACAAGGATTTGCTTAATGGTGTGGCCTCGCCGCTCACACGCAGCGGTGCGGCGGTTCTGATTTACAATGCAATGCTCACAAATGTCATGGAGCCGAACGGAGTGAGCGGAAACGGCGTTATTTACGGCGAAAACGAAAACAAAACGCTGCTGTATAAAACGCGAAAAATAATAAAGAGCACGGGTATTGTAACCGCAAACGAAATCACCGATTTGGAGGGCGGTTCGGGAACTGCAAAGGGAACCGTCATGATAGACGGCATCGGCTATGAAGATGTGACGGGCAGCGCACAAAAAATGCTCGGGAAAAAGTCGGAGTTTTATTATAAAGACAACGACATAGCGGAAATCGTATACATAAGAGCGGCAAAAAGAACGTCGACCGAGGCGCTTGACAGCGAGGATATAGAAAGCTTTGACGGAAATATTCTCAGATATTATAAAGGTTCAAAAATCGTAAATTATAAAATTTCGCCCATGGCGGACGTGATTTATAACGGTAAAGTTCTTGATTATTCAAAGAATGATGTACTGTTTATGGACGAAAACGGAGTACGCTCATATTACGGAACAATAGAGCTTTTTGACAATGACAATAACGGACAGTATGATGTGGTGAATATTCACGCATATCATAACATGATTGTAAATTCAACAAGAAATCTGGATAATGAAACAGGAAAAATACCATCCGATTGGTTTGAAATAGCTGATAAAAACGGAATAACGGTAAAAATTGATCCGGAAAAGAGTTTTTCGATAAAGGATATTAACGGAAAAGATATTCCGTGGACAAATATTGCGGAAAACGATGTATTTGCACTGGCACAGAGCAAGGACGGTCAGTACATTGAGATGATTTTGTGCGATAATGTAATTACGGGTGAAATAACGAGTATTTCAAGGGATGAGGAAAAATATTCGGCAGTTATTGACGGAAAAACGTATGAAATACGTCAGTCAACGGGATTTTACTGTGTAGACCAAACAGAGGACACCATAGGACTTACCTCGGGAGATAAAGCGTTTTTCACTTTGGATATTTCGGGCAAAATTGCATTGGCAAAGGATAAATCGGTAAACACCGGATTTGCCTACGGTTTGATTATAAATTATCTTGTAAGCGATGACGGCGGCGAGGTGCGCATTAAGCTTATGAGGGCAAATGAGGAGATTGACTTTATACCGGTTGAAAACAAGGTCACAATTGACGGTGCAAGCTATAAAGGTACCGAACAGGTTATGCAGCGGATTACCGAGGTTTCAAAATCACTCAACGGAACGGATAATTCGGGAAAACCACTCAGAAAGGAAATACTTGTAAAATATAAAACCAACAGTAAGGGAAAGATAAATCAGATAGATACTCCGTATCTTGACAAACCCGAAAAAAACGAAAATGAACAGACGCTTCGTGTAATGAAATTGCAGGAGCCGATTGACGGAATGAAGAAATCGACCGATCCGGTAAGCCTTATTTATAGGGCGAATACCTTTGGCGGAAAAATAGTTGTTGACAGCAGTACATTGTTTTTCTATATGCCGCCGGTTACGGGTGCGAATGACTCGTCAACCTATGCGGTGCTGCCTGCCGGAAAACTGAAAATTGATTTGGACCACGAAATACGTGCGTATACCTCGAATGAGCAGAAACAGATACCCGAAGCGGTGGTTATTTATTCGTCTCCTGTGTACTCAAAAAATGTATCGGAAATCAGCAAGGGAACGGATATAGGAATATGTCTTGAAAAATATATCGGACTTGACCAGGAGGAAAACCCGAAGGAATGTATCAGCATATTCCAGGGCGGACGCGTTATAAATAAATGCGTAGAGTCGGCTGACGTGGAAAACTACCGAAGCCTTGTTCCGGGTGATGTGATCCGTTTCGGAACAAACGGCACATCAAATATCGACACAATTCATGTTGTTTACAAATTCGATGAAAACAAGCTGCCGCGCCGCGGACTCGGCAATGCACCAGATTTAAGAAATGCAAATCTAATGTTTACAAATGGCGGTGCAAGGGCGATTTTCGGAGGAGTTTACAGCAAGGAGGGCAGCGTAATTGCGGTTGTAAATCAGATAAAGAAGTATCAGGATCGCGATACTTCGGCAAATGATGACGGCGGAATACTCGTAAATAACAATATGTCCGATTTGTCGGTAAAGGCACAGGCGAGTATTGAGCGATATGACGTGAGCAAATACGAGGTGTACAGATACAATGCGGATTCCAAAACGGTAGAAACCGTGGGTCCGGCTGATATTCTGGCATATCAGCAGACACAGGGCGGATATGACTATGCACTGGTGTTTACGATTGATTATCGCCCCGGAATTGTAATCCTTTACAGTAATAATGACGTTGCATGGAATGATTAAGGAGATATAGAAGTGAAAAGAGCAAGAAAATTTACGGCTGCGGTACTTGCCGCCGCCATGCTGATAACCCAGCTTTCCCTGACGGCTCTGGCAAATACAAAGCCGGATTATCTTCAATTTCCGTACTTTGATGATTTTGAAAGCTGCGATGATTTTATCGTAACGGCAAAGACGGGAAGTACATCGGGAGATGTTTCGCCGGAAAATACAAAGGGAGCTTTACCGAAAGCGTATGAGGGAACCACTATTTCCAGAATGGCAAATTCAAGCTGGTGCGGAACGATTGAAACATATGACGACGGTATTGAAAGAATGATAAAATCCACAAGAAATTACAGCTCAAATGTAAATTTCGATGTGGGAGAATTTGAGCCGGGACTTTTGAGCAAAAAATTTACCATGGAGGTAAGAATAAAGCTTGAACAGACCTATGCGGCGGACGGAACAGCCGTTCCGCGTGTTTACGGTGAACTGGCGAGAGGAACGATAGGACTTAACGGAAACGCGGCAGAGGATACTATTAAGCTTTTTCTGCTTGTAACGGGAAAGGTAGCGGTTGTGAATAAGTCGGACGGAACAAGTCTCGGCTGGCTCAGAGATCCGGACACAAACGAGGTATTTGTAATGGCACCGGACAAATGGTACACAATACGCTGCACCTACGACTATGCGGAAACAGCGAACAATCTTACGGTGGAGCTGGCAGGCGAGAGAAGTGACGGCAGCCGTATAAAAACTTCGTTAAGCACTTCACTTGCGATTATCAACGATATTCCGGCACAGGAGCTTACGCGTTTCAGATTTTCGCATTACCAGTCGAATAACGACAATAACAAGCAGTCGGTTGTTTATTATAAAGACCTGGGATTTTATAATGACGCTGTTTATGATACCGGCAGCGGAAGTATAATAACAGATGCGCGTCAGCTGCCGTTCAAGGACGATTTTGAAAGCTATGAGCCGTTTGAGGCGCAGGCGCAGCTTGCCGACACAAAAGGAACGGACTATTCTCCGGTTATGAACTACGGCAAACTGCCGGAAAACTATAAAAGCATAACAATGACGCCGAGCCTGACGGACAAAAATCGCGGTTATATAGACCTTGCGGAGGAGGAGAACGGCAATAAATACATACGCATAAAGGTTGATAAGGCGTGGGGAAGAAATAACATAGATATAGGCGCTTTTGCTCCGGGAGTTCTCGGCAGCGATAAAATAAAGGCGTCTTTCAGAGCAAAAATGGGCGAGACGGGCGATACCGACCACCCGGGCATAATGGTGCTTTTGTCACAGGCAGGAGCAGGAAACAACAACGATAATCTTAACAGTGTGCCGTTATTTTATATATGGCCGGACAGGGTGGCGCTTTTTAAAAAGCCTGTTGATAATCTGAAATCGTTCAGAAGTACATGGGACAGTGAGGATTCCGCTGTTATAAGAATGGGCGGCTTGCGGCTTACAACCGGAGCGTGGTATGATTTTGAATGTGATTTTGATTTCAGTGAGCAGAGTTTGTCACTGAAAATAACAAACGAAAATACAGGCGAAATAACCTCCGCATCATCAGATACCATGTCATGGTGTCCAGAGGACTTCGACCCGAATGCGCTGACCGTTTTCAGAATACGTTCGGATGCGCGCGGCAGCCGAAATTATCTGCTTACGGCAGGGTTTGACGATATAAATATTTCCTCCGTACCAAAATTTAAAATAACTTCGGATATACAAGGAAAGAAAAATGTTTCGCCCGTTGAAACAAAAAGTATAAGAGTTGAATTTCCACAGATAAAGGCAGACGTGTCGACGATAGATGAAGAAAGCATTTCGATGAATCCTCTGCCGGAAAATTTAAGCATAACCGATGTTACGGAGGACGGATTTACGATAGATTTGTCGGACAGCGGCGCTTTACTTGAAAATACCGAATATACGCTTTCTTTCAACAATATTCTGAGCGTGGACGGTGATGAATTGTCAAACGGCAGAATAACCTTTACAACCGGTGAAGCGGAAAAATATATCATGTATAATGATACGTTTGAATTTACCCGCGGCGGAAATGTGATAACATCGCTTACGCCGGGGAGGGTCGGATTTTCAATGGACGTTGCGGATTACAGCGATTCGCCGATAACATTTGCGATGGGATTGTATAAAAAGGACGAAAACGGCTACGATACAATGATTAAATACGCCGAGCAGGAACTGCCGACAGGGGAAAGAACTGCAATTTCGCAGAGCTTTGATGTTCCGTCGGCGGACGGATATTACATAAAGGGTTACTTCCTTTCCGAGCCACTCACGTCCTTTGCACAGGATTTTGTATTTGACTCATCGGGATTGCGTTTTACGGAGCGTTCGGGGTCGGTCTATGAACGGCTGTTTTACGGCAGCGACAGTGTTTCGGCACAGGATGCCGAAAGTGCAAAAAATATCTGTGACGGCGATTTAAAAACCTATTGGGAATCAAGCAGCGGCGACGGCAGCAGCATTACGGTGGATATGGGTCAATCCGAAACGATTGATTTTGTCAATCTTGCATTTTGCGCGGCAGAGGACGAAACAATGAATTACAAATACACAATTTCGGTTTCGGAGGACGGAAATTCCTTTGAAAACGTCGCGGCAGGAAGTACATTAAACCGTGAAAATATGAAGTTTATACAGAATAAATTTGCTCCGGTGACTGCAAGGTATATACGAATATCCAAGGACAATTCCATGGACGGTGAAATGAGAATATCATATCTCGGCTTATATCGCACGATTAATAATCAGTATTGGGCATTTTAATTTATAAAAAGGGTTGATAAAGATGAAAAGTAGTTTAGCGGCAGAGCGGGTGCAGAGAGAAAGCCTTGCAAAAAAATTTAACAGGTTAAAAAAATACAAGGTATTACTTTTAATGATGCTTCCGCTGGTGATTGTGCAGATATTAAACGGGTATCTTCCGCTTATCGGTCTGACCATCGCTTTTAAGAATATAGATTATTCCAAGGGATTGTTTATGAGCGATTGGGTAGGGTTTAAGAATTTCAGATTCCTGTTTACAGGCAGTGATATATGGCATATTTTAGGAAATACGATTGTTTACAACTTAATCTTTATTTTTCTCGGAATGGTACTGGCGGTTTCAATGTCAATACTGCTGAATGAAATAAGGAGCAGATTTATGGCAAAATTGTATCAGACCTGTCTGATACTGCCGTACTTCCTGTCAATGGTTGTTGTAAGCTATATAGTATACGCGTTTTTGTCACCGCAGCATGGATTTGTTACTAAAATGATGGAGGCGCTGGGACTTCAGCCAAAGGACTGGTACAGTGATGCGGGAGCATGGAGACCGCTTTTGGTTATAATAAAAATGTGGAGCAGTGTGGGGTACAATTCAATAATATACCTTGCAACGCTTGCAGGTCTGGACACAACTGTGTTTGAGGCAGGCATGATGGACGGCGCGACAAAATGGCAACAGATTAAATATATAACGCTGCCGATGATGCGTTCGGTCATTATAATTACGCTTATACTGTCACTTGGAAATATTATAAAGGGTGATTTCGGACTTTTCTATCAGGTACCGATGAATTCGCCTCAGCTGTATTCTGCAACCGATGTTATAGACACATATGTTTACCGTTCTCTAACACAGCTGGGTGATATTGGAATGTCCTCGGCGGTAGGATTTTTGCAGTCGGTTGTAGGATGTATGCTGGTGTTGTTATCAAATTGGATTGTCAAGATGATTGACAGCGAACAGGCAATATTCTGATTGGAGGTATGAAAATGAGACGAAAACACGAAATAAACAGTATATCAAACCGAACATCGGTAATATTCCATTTGATTGCAATACTCGGTTCGCTTATGTGCGTGCTGCCGTTCATTCTGGTAATAGCAATATCGGTTACGGACGAAACGGCGATTATGCAGGAGGGATATAAATTTTTTCCGTCAAAGTTCAGCCTTGACGGATACAGATACATATTCAAAAACGGAGAGCTGCTTTACAGCGCGTATATGAATACCATATTATCAACGGTGACAGGTACGGTTCTTAACACGCTTATGATTGCGCTGTATGCCTATCCGCTGTCAAGACCGGACTTTCCGTATAAAAAGTTTTTTAATACATTTATTCTGATACTGATGCTTTTTAACGGCGGATTTGTTGCTTCGTATCTGATAAATGTGCGTGTGCTTATGCTGAAAAACACATTCTGGGCATTAGTACTGCCATCGCTCGGCGGCGGATTTTACGTTTTTGTCACAAGGACGTTTTTTCAGACCTCGATACCGTATGAAATTATCGAATCTGCAAAAATTGATGGCTGCAATGAACACGGTATATTCTGGAAACTTGTTCTGCCGCTGGCGCTGCCGGTACTGGCGGTTAACGGTCTTATAAATATTTACGGATTCTGGAACAACTGGATGAACAGTTTATACTACATTACGGACAGCAAATATTATACGCTCCAGTATGTTATGCAGCAGGCGCTGCGCGATATGGAGCTTATGAAGTCGCTTGCGTCAAGCGGAAGTGCGGAGGCGCAGAATATGAGCACGACACTTCCGGCAGAGGCGGCGCGTATGGCAATGGTTATAGTGGGAATAGGGCCGATTATCGTTGTGTACCCGTTTCTGCAAAAATATTTTGTAAAGGGGTTGACGGTAGGTGCAATAAAGGGTTGAGAGTAAAAAGTATTGTTATGTGTTTATACACGGAAAGGAATTTGAAATGACAAGAAAAAGATTTATAACCTGTATGCTTATATCAGCCTGTGCACTGTCATTTGCGGGCTGTAAGGGAGGCAGCGACGCCTCAAAGGAAACCGACAAAAACGGATTGGCGTATACCGAGCTTAAAATGGTATATCCCGTAAGCGCAAACGCAACCGGTGACCAGCAGGCGGTTACGGATAAAATCAACGAATATCTGAAAGAGAAAATCAACTGCAAGGTAAATCTTGAAGCGCTTGATACTTCGACATTTTATCAGAAACTTCCTGTGATGATTTCATCAAGCGAGAATTTTGACATAGCGTGGATTAATTCAAGCACGCTTTTGCAGAATGTTTCAAGAAACGCATTTGTGCAACTCGACGATTTGCTCGATAAATATGCTCCCGAAACAAAGGAAACAATTCCAAAGCTTCTTCTTGACGGAGTAAGAGTTAACAATAAGTTGTATTCGCTGCCGGTTTACAAGGAATACGGATACGGAAACTCGTATTATTTCAGAAAGGATATTGTAGATAAGTATAATTTTGATTTATCAGGCTTAAAGACGATGCGTGATTTTGAGCCTATGCTTGAAACGATAAAAAATAACGAATCGCAGATTTCGCCGTTCTTTACGGAAAACGGAGCAATGGAACCGTATATTCCGGCAAAAGAGGGAGAAAAGTATTATTTCAATGTGGCAGGACTGCCTAATTCAATTTGCTATGACCCCGTTGATGATAAATTCTTAAACAGAATCGACACGGAGGAATACAAGGACAAATGCAAAATTTATAACGAATGGAATAAAAAAGGCTATATCAATAAGGACGCAATTACGGTAAGTGCAACCTTTGATGAAATAATCAAGGGTAACCGCGGCTGGTTTGTAACGACATCTTCAAAGCCGGGGGTAACGGCAAGTCTTACAAAGAGCACCGGAACGGAAATGGTTTGCGGATACAGCGAAAAAACCTATGTAAACACATCAAGTGTTATGGGTTCGATGAATGCGATTTCGATTACAAGCAAAAATCCCGAACGAGCAATGATGCTGATGAATTTGCTGTATACAGATAAGTATCTGATAAACCTTTTCAATTTTGGTATTGAGGGAAAGCACTACGTAAAGGTAGACGAAAATACGATTAAGCTGCCGGACGGCATTGCAACCCAGGCAGATACAAAATATGCACCCGGTGTGGATTGGAGATTAGGTAATAACTATAATCTGTATGTCTGGGACTATGAGGCGGCGGATAAGTGGGAGCAGTATAAGAAATTCAGTGAGGACGCAGAGCCGGAGCCGCTTTTGGGATTCTATGTCGATACGGCTGAAATTAAAGACAGCATTGCTGCAATCAATAATCTCAGCACATCATACGATTTGCCTTTAAGAGTAGGCGTAGGCAATGCGGAGGAAACAATTGCACAGTATTCGCAGAAGTTAAAGGATGCGGGAATAGATAAGGTTATTGCGGAAACACAAAAGCAGTACGAGGAATGGAAAAAATCAAAATAAAAGAAGTCTGCTCATAAAGGAGAAGGTCTGATGTTTGATGAATTTAAGAATATGGAAATGTGCTTTGCAAGAGAAGTACTTACGGAAAATGAATGGGAGGAAATAATTGCAAAAGCAGCGGTGTCGGACAGCTTTTTTGTGCGTTATGGTGCAGCGGTTGCGATAAGCAGATACGGAAACGAAAAGCAGCTCGGTCTTTTGACGGAGCTGCTCAACCGTGAGGAAAAGGAGCCGATATACGGTCAGAAAGCAAATCTGAAAAACACAGACGCGGACGCTGGTGACAATATGGTAGGAAATATCGGATTTCCTGCGCATACAAGCGAAAAAGAAAAACAGGCATGGCAAAGGCGCGGTAAAATCAAGCAGGCTGTTTGTCTTGCGGCGGCAGAAATCTGCAAAAGGCATGGGCCGCTTGCCGAGGGCGAAAGACTGCTTGATTTGCTGCATATATATATATTGAAACAATCGGAGGATTACGGTGTGCGCGCCGCAGCCGCAAGGGCTTTGCGCGCGGCAGGAGATGAGAAAAGCCTTGATGTATTGTATAAGGCACAGAACGACCCCGAATGGTGTACAAAAACAGAAGCAAAAAAATCCATACGGGCAATTAAGGAAAGAAAAGAAAAAAAGTTTGGAAATTTCGGCGATTTCGTGTATAATAAAGATGTAAACAAAACGCCGTTTTATATAGATGATGTAAATAATTTGAGAAATAAGGTTTTAAACGCAGAGGATGAATTTATAAAAAATCTGTGGAACGGAATTAAAAACAGAGCGCGCGGTTTTAACGGCGCTTATCCGTGGTTTGAACCGTTTACCGCACTAATTACGGGTGAAAAGAGCGATTTTGAGCGTGCGTGTGAGGGAATACGCAGCTATGTAAAATCGCTTGAAAATTTGAGATATAACCCGGGAGTGCATTTTCATTCGTGGTGCTTTGCGCTCCCTCATGCGAGATGGACGCTGTATCTGCAATGGCTGTATGCACTCGGAGCATTTTCCGAGAGTGAGGCAAAGGAGCTTATGCAGAAGCTTGTTGCTCATCAGTTTATGTATTATTACAGCTGTTACAGAGTAAAGCCGTGTCCCGAAACAGTGGATAATCAGACGCTTTCGCTTGCAATAAGCAATGCGCTTATAGGCTATATAGCGGGCAATCCGCCGTTTGACAGCCGCATTGCAAGGCATATGTTCTGCGAAAGTATTGAGCGCGTTGAACTGATATTGAAAAAAATGGGTGAAGAAAGTTACAGCGGCGAGGGAAGCACATACATGAATCATGTTATAGCGTCGTGTATTCCTCTCGGAACAGAGCTTTTGGAGCGTATTTATAAAAAGGAATATTTTTCAAAATGCCGCAGTGTGTCGGAAATGATGGCAAAAGAGGTTATGCCCGACGGACTGGCTCTGCCGTGGGATCATTACGGATATATTTTGCCGACGCTGCAATGTCTTAGTTATAATTCGCGCCGCATAAGCGCAAAAAAATATACCGATATGCTGAAAGAATATACCGATTATTCTTTTTCGGTAGTTACCGGCTGGGGCTTTGACGATTTGGTGTGGACGCTTATATGGTATAATGAAAACGGCGGCAATGACGGCAAAAAGGTGTTTGAGTCATGGTATACGGAAAAAATTGCTGCCTGTGTTGTATCGGAGGATATGCAGCTTGCGGCGGTACAGATGCTTGATGACGGAAAAAGCGAGCATATAGCGCGTTTTCACTGTAATCCCAATGCGCTGATTTTGTCGGCTTACGGTTCGCCGCTGCTTACGGAGGGAGTTCCCGAAAATGAGTGCGATAGGTTTAAATTTAAAGATACGGAAAAAACCTTTGGCTTTATGTCAATTGAAGCGCAAACGGTAAATGACGGCTACGGCTGTGCCGGAGCACATTCCGTTATACTGGTTGACAATTACGAAGCAATGCGTCCGGCTGACGAATCTGCGCAGCTGGGACAGGCTGAATTTGGCGGCAATTCAATTTATGCCGATGTCACGCTGATATATCGCCAAAACTTTGCCGACGCGCGTCTGGCGGCGAGAAAAACCACACTTATGTATAACCGCTTTTGGCTTACGGAGGATACGGTACGCTTTGAAAACGAGCATGATTTTTCGATGCGTCTTATAACAAGACCGAAGGCGGAAAAAATCGGCGATTGGATTTGCGTAACAACTCCCGAATATGTAAGGCTGTATATAACCGAGCTTGACGGCGGCGGAGAAACGAGTATGGAGAACGTGGACGGTTATCCGAATACCCTTGAAAAAAAATCGGTAATAACGGATAATAAAAAGCACGGAAGAACTGCGCATTGGCATCATCTTATGATACCGTATGACTGCAAAAGGGAAATAGAAGATATTACGAATGACTGGACAAGTATTGCCGACCGGGGAAAAGAGTATAACGTCAATGAGGTATTAAGTAAAATTGACGGCGGAATAAAAGTCCCAATAAAGGCTCCGGTTTACTTTTTTAAAGAAGCGCCATGCTCCGGCAGATGGTGGTATTATAAAAAGATAAAAACTCCCATGCGGAATTTTTTGCTGCGTTTGCCGAGAAATCTGCATAATGCAGGGATATGGATTAATAATGTAAAATACGATACAAGAGATACCGGACTTATGCCGATGTATGTTCACGTAAAAAACGCGGAGACAGCGGAAACGGAAATTCTTATCCGAACGGATATAGGAACCGCACAATATAAAGATAAATACAGCGGCGGCGGATTTTTCGGAAAAGCGGCAGTGTATGAATTTACCGATGTGCCGTGTCCCGAAATTATCCGAAACGGAAAAAAACTGATACTGAAGGACGGAAATAACACATATACGATAGCGGAGGAGTAACGCATATGAAGTCAAGGCATATCATGTCAATGCGTGCAAAAACCAATTTGTTGTTTGCTGCATTTTTAATGTTCACAATTATGTTTCTGGTGGTCATAAACAGGTATTCGATGAATACGCTTAAAAATAATGTGTCTGATTTTAACCGTCAGACAATGCAGACCAAAACCGATTACTGGGACAAGCGTATAAGCACAATCGGAACATATATAGTAAATATGACATATCAGGAAAGAGAACTGCTGCAAACCTTAATGACGGCGGAGGACAAGGACAGACTGGACTATATTCTGGCGTATAATGAGATAAGAAAAAGGTTTTCCGATGACCTGAACTACTATAACGTCATGAACGCATTTTTTGTGTATGTCGGTCAGAATGACGATTTGATTATGTCAAGTACCGGAAGCGGAAACGATTATGTTGACTATAAGGCGGAAATTGTGAATTGTTGCAGTGAACTGGGCGTGTGGTACACTGTCAGAATGGGTGAAAGCTATCACCTTATAAAAACAATCAATGTCGGGTACAGTACATACATAGGAGTAATATTAAGCCTTGATGATGTGGCGGAGTATTTCAACGGCGCATACGGGGAAAATGAATTCGGAATAAAAATAAAGGACGACAAAGGAAACATTCTATACGACAGTACGCAGAATATCAGGCAATCGGCGGAAACGGTGATAAGCAGTAACCTCAAAGCGGTTGATTTTACGATTGAAGAACATATAGACGAAAGCAAAATTTATAAACAGATACCATCATTCAGTTATGCGGTTCTGATTTACTGCTCGCTCAGTGTGATTATACTGATGATTTTATATTATATCTTGCAATACCGCACTATTCAGCAGCCGATTAATCTTCTGGTTAAATCTGTGCAGAATATACAGAACGGCATTATGGACGCAAGAATAGAGGAACAAAATTCGGCGGAATTTAATTATCTTATAAGGGCGTATAACGATATGCTCGATAAAATTTACGATTTAAAGCTTGACATTGCCGAAACGCAGCTGAAAGAAAAATATGCAAAATTAAAACAGCTGCAAGCACAGATTAATCCGCATTTCTTTATGAACAGCTTGAATCTTATTTCAAGTCTGTCGGCGTTGCAGGATTATAAAACGGTTTCAAAGCTTGTATATTATCTGTCGGAGTATTTCCGCTTTGCCGTGCGCAATACGGAAATAGAAACAACAATAGAGCGTGAACTGAATCATATAAAGAATTGTCTTAGTATTCATCAGATTCGTTTTCCGAACAATCTGGAATATAAATTTGCGGTAGCGCCGGAAGTGATGGATTTAAAAATTCCGCCGCTTACCATACAGCCGCTTGCCGAAAACGCAATTATCCACGGTTTCAGAAATGAAAAGGACAAAATTTTCTGTATTACTGTTGATATAAGAAAGGTAAACGAGGACGTGTGTATTACCGTATCGGATAACGGAACAGGCTTTACGCAGGAAAAAATCGAATACATAAAGCGTGAGTTGGGCAGCAGCAAGGAGCTTGACCATATCGGTATTCAGAATGTGTATTTGCGGCTTAATATGTTTTTTGACGGCGGAGTGGATATGGATTTTTACAACAATGAGCAGGGCGGTGCAAGCATAGTTATAAAAATTCCTGTTTGTAAAATGACAAAGGAGGGCAAGAGCAATGTATAGCATTCTTATTATTGACGATGAGCCGTATGCGGTAAAGGCGCTGACCGAAACAATAGACTGGGAAACATTGCAGATAGACAGGGTGCATAGCACCTGTTACATTGATGAAGCGTCGGAAATACTTACGAAAGAAAATATAGACATTTGTCTGTCCGATATTGTCATGCCCGGAAAAACGGGATTTGACATGATAGAGTTTATAAAGGAAAATAATCTGAAAACAAAGGTTATAATGACAACTGCTCATGAGGATTTTTGGTATATCAAAAAGGCGCTTGAGTTGGGAGCAGTGGAGTATCTTTTAAAGCCGATTCAGTTTGACGATTTGAAAAAAGCCGTTTCCTCCGCGATAACCTTGGTGGAATCCGAAAATCAAAAACAGCAGTACATGGAAAAATACCGTGAAAGCTGTGAATTGTGGAACAATAATATTCCCGATGTAATAGAACGTTTCTGGCGGGACGCGCTGTCGGGAAGATTTTGCTTAAATAAAAACAAGCTTGAACAGTTTTTCAGGAATATAGGCAAGCCGATAACCGATTCAATGAAATTCTGCGTTCTTTTAATATCCTTGGAGGAATGGGACGACGGTGTATTTGACGAGGATATGCTCAATTACGGCGTGAGAAACATGGCAAAGGAAACTGTTGCCGATTCTTTCGGCGGTATGGTAATGGAGGACGATAACGGCAATAATATAGGGATTATATATTGCAGCAGCAAAACAAACGAAAGCGATATTGAAAAAGCCTGTCAAAGGCTTATAAATTATTGCAGCGAGCTTATGAATATAGAGGTGAGCTGCTATTTAAGCAATATTGTCGGAGTGGACGGCGTGATAGAGGAATACCAATATATTCAGCACGCATATTGGAACAGCTTTAAGAAAAACAGCGGAATTATAAGAAAAGAGGATTGTACCGATACGGAAAGCGTTTCTGTCAGAGTGCCGCTGTTTATGAATATAGATAATCCTCTCGAATATATGAACGGTGAGCATATAATAAAGGAGCTTAACGCCTTTTTTGAGAGCCATGAGCAGCTTTCCGCCGAAACAAGCGCACTGATTTATCACGGAATATTGTTTTTTATACATGATTTATGCAATAAGCGAGGAATAAATACGTCGAGCATATTAAATACTGCGGCGGATAAAAGTGTAATAAACTCCGCAAAGAAAATGAATAAATGGTGTGTCGACGTAATAAATAAATTCATGCTGAATGTCAATTCCGCGACGCAGAATGATAAAATATCGGCAGTCAAAAAATATATCGAAAGCAATTACATGAATCAGATTTCGCGTGATACTATTTCAAACGAATTGTTCTTTAATGCATCGTATTTGTCGAGATTGTTTAAGAAAAGCACGGGTTTAAGCATTTTTGAATATCTGGCGCAGGTCAGAATCGAAGAAGCAAAAAAACTGCTGATATATACGGACAAGAAAATAAGCAATATTGCAATGGAAGTAGGGTATAATCATTTTTCGCATTTTGCGAATGTGTTCCGCAGTATCACGGGTTTAACGCCAAAGGATTACAGAGAACTTAACAGTAAGTAAGGAATGAGGGTAAGTATGCGCAAGAGTTTTGTTTCATTTTTAACGGTTATTTTAATGATTGTTTCCGTATTGCCGCAGAGGGCGATAGGTGCGGAAATATATCATGACGCGTATTCGGCTGTGACAGGCGGCGAATATGCGGCATACAATACGGATATTTATAAAAACGGAATAAATTTCAGCTCAAATAATACGAATGGGTTTATGTATTATGAGGGTGCATGGGTATCGTATCTGATTGATTTCGGAGAAACAGGGGCGGATACGCTTGTAATGAATATGCGTCCGAACGTTAAAAATACGCAGGGAACCTTTGCCGTGTATGCGGATGATATGAATACCGCTCCGATTGCGGTATTTGACCAGTCAAAAAACATTCCTTATGCAGGCTATACCTCATATGCCGCGCCGGGATATAAGGATTACTTTTTTACCATGAGCCGTCATCTGACGGGTAAGCATACGGTGTATTTCAAGGCTTTAAGCAATGCGTGTACATATTTTTCAAGCTTTGAATTTATAAGCAGTGATAAAAATATTACGGATTTTGGCGAAAAAATAAAGCCGAGCGATAATCCGAACAGATTATGGGGGACAAGCCGCGGAGTAAAGCAGGAGAATGACGGCGACGGCAATACATATGTGCTGAGCGATATAAGAGGCTGTGTGTATGTGCCGGCGGTTGATTTCGGCAATAATCCCTCCGAGGGCGCGGACAGCGTAACGGTGAGGTATGCGCGGTGGTATATGGAAACGGAAAATACGGGCGGTTATGAGGTACGTTTGGACAGCATAGACGGCGAGGTTATCGGAACGATTGCCGAGGAGGACGTATCTTACGGAGAATATAAAACATATACTTTTTATTTCACAAAAACACTTACAGACATTCATACTCTTGTTTTTGCCGTGCCGGATAAAACCACGATAAGTTATATACAGTTTAATAAAACGGGAAATGTTGAGTTTTCGTGGATAGGAAACAGCTATTCCGGCAAGGAAAATGAAAACGGAATGAAAGAATTTATGCTGCATGACGTCGCAGCAATATATGTTTCACCGCAGACGGGAAAGCTGTATACGAACGCTTATTGGAGCGAGGGCGGCAGCAATTTTTCGGAAATAACGGACGGAAAGCTTACCAATATAGGATATGGAAGTCACGGCTGGGGCTATGAGGGTGGATATGCGGTAACGGCAAATTCAAAATATGTGTATTTTTCGCAGAGTGCGTCATATAAAGGAAAAAATGACGGAAACTGGCCCCAAGACGGTTATGCGTGGTTCGGAGTTACAAGACGGCTGGTAAGTGATATTACAAAGGGCGATGCCTTTGACGGAATGAAATCGGCGAACGGCGGTTCAAGCAGCAGGTATTTTCTTCCGATAGATGAGCTTGCGGTATATGGAGTAAGTGACGGTGAAGAACAGCCGGAGGGAACCGTGAGCGGCAGTGATGAATGTGTTATATCGGGACTTGCTGCAACGGACACAGAACTTTTTGTAAGTGATGCCTTTTATGAGAAAATAAAGGTTTATGATGCGGATAAAATGACCTTCAAGCGTGAATGGGATTGTCCCAATCCAGGGCAGATGACAATTGACAGCTTTGGTAATTTATGGGTTACAGAGCCGGAGGATAATCAGATAATATGTTTTTCAACAGACGGAGATGCACTGAGAGTTATATCCTTTCCCGAAACGGTTAAAATATGGTCCTTGGCGGCAACTGCGGACGGACGTTTGCTTGTGCCGGACAGGGGCGTAAATGAAAATATTATGGTTTACGGCGGATTAAACAAAACAAGACCGACGCTTGAAGAATATATAGGTGTACAGGGCGGAATTTTTTCGGGCAATGCGGGCGAAGTCGGAGAAGAACGCTTTTATCAAATATCCAGCATAGGTGCAGACAGTGAAAATAATATTTATGTATGCAATTCCGGTGCGTTTGACCCGTCAGACAGCAATTCGTTCGGAACGGCTTTCATAGAAAGCTACACAAAAAATCATACTTTGCGCTGGCGGCTGTACGGTCTGGAATTTCTGGACAGTGCGGTGGCAGACCCGAATAATCCATCTGATATTTACACAAAATTCGAGCGTTTTTCAATGGATTATTCAAAAGAAACGGGAAAGGAGCAGACCTACGCCGCATATACGCTTAATCCGCATAAATATCCGAACGATTTCAGAATAACGAATAATTCCGTTCACCCAATTGCGGTGCGAACGGTTAATGGTGTGAAAATGCTTTTTGCAACGGATATGTACGGGTATTCTCTTTTTGTGTACCGCTTTAATCCCAAGACGGACGGCGAAATTGCCATTCCGTGTATGGCAATCTATGACGACACAAAGGCAAGACAGGTGACGTTTATGCAGGATACCACCGGAGACGGCAGCTTTGACACGAACGAGGTTATGTATTCAGGAAATTCGGGCAGCAGGAAATATATTCATGTGTGGCTCGGCTGGGACGTGGACGATAACGGAAATATATACAATGCACGTAACGGCGATTGTACGATTGCGGAGTATGCGTTCGGAGGAATAAACGGAAACGGCGTGCCGATATGGGAACAGGAAAAAATATACGAACCGCCTAAGCTGTTTAAGGGAGAAAATACCGACGGTTTTAATCCGAAAAAATACAGCGATTTGCGCATGAGCCGTTACGATGCGGCGAATGATGCAATGTACCTTACGGGAGCATTTAACGATTATAATTACAATGACGGAAACGGCAGTGTGCCGATGAAGCCGCAGTCGAAATCCCCCGGTGATACCTTGGCAAGAGTTGACAATTGGAGTAAGGGAAACAGGGAACCGTCCTATATAATTGCCTTTGATTACAGCAAAAAGCTGTATCAGAATAAGTATTTAAACCTTAATTCGGGGTTTGCGGTGTGCGGAGATTATATTTTTGTCTGCGAATCTGCCTTTACGGAGTTGGGTGCGATACATATATATGCGGCGGAAACAGGAGAATGGGTGCAGGATATTCCGTATAACAGCTATTTCGGAGAAATAGGTCTTATGGATATTGTAATGCCTATGTCTGCCGCTAAAATATCCGAAAGCAGGTATATGATTCTTTTGGAGGACGATTTATGCTCGAAAATTCTGACAGTTTACTGGCGTCCGCCTGCGGAACTGTTGTTCTCAAAGGCTGATTTTTTATGGTCGGATACGAGCTGCACGGTGCAGCTTACCTGTGAAAAAATAAATTTCGGGAACACCGATATAAATATTTATTTTGCTGTATATGAAAATAATAGGCTTTCGGAGCTTAGAATGATACGCAAAGAGAGTGCGGAAATAACACGCGGTACACCGTTTACCGTTTCCGAAACATTTTCAGGGCTTTTGACGGGGCAGGAAATACGTGTTATGACATGGGACGATAATTATCGCCCTTTAAAGACTGTCGACAGTTATTTTGTGTCCGGAAACGTCCAATAATGCTATTAAGTGTTATAAAAAATACATAAAGTGATAGAAAAAACACCTCTCAAAAGATAAAGTAATAGTATAAAATTACATTAAGGAGAGGTAGTATGAAGAAGAAAAATATTATTTCATGGCTGTTAAGCATAATAATGCTTGCGGCGTTTGTGCCGGAAACAATTCATGCCGATGATATTAAAGAAATCGGCTCGTACGAAGAATTGTTGAAAATAGGAAACGATGATACATACCCGTTAAGCGGAAGCTATAAGCTTACGGCGGATATAGTTTTGCCTCCGGCGGATAAATCATCTACCGAATACAGCAACTGGACGCCGATAGGTATCAGTGAGTCTGCTCCTTTTACCGGTACGTTTGACGGAGGCGGACATTCGGTAAGCAAAATTGAAATAGGTTCAAGTCAAAGAGTTGGAAATAAGGGATTTTTCGGATGCATCAAAAATGCGGCAATAAAAAATATCAAAATAGACGGAGAAATATTGCTGACGGGATCTAATTGTCCGAATATTGCCGTTATAGCCGGACTTATGCAGGAATCCGCAATTCTGAACTGCTATGCGGCAGGTTCTGTAAGGGGAACATATTATACAGGCGGAATTGCAGGTCAGACAAAAGGCTCAAATACCATTGCAAACAGCTGCTTTGTCGGAAATGTTGCCGGAACGGGGAGAGGCCCGGGCGGAATTGTGAGCAGTCATGCGGATAATGTTGTTATAAATAATTGCTATGCGGTGACTTCGTTTGCAAATTCAGCAAGCAGCGTAAACGGCGTCATTGCCGGAAATTCAGCAACGGGAAAGACCGGAACAATCCGTGCATACGGTGAGACGGCAGAGGGTGTAAATATATGCGCACCGCTTAATTCTTCGGCGCTGTCAGCGTTCGTATATGATGTGACGGAGCTTACAAAGGAACAAATGCAGTCAGAAAGCTTTACGCAAACCTTAAATGCAAATATAACCTCATACGGTACGGAGGAATGGTCGGGCTGGACGTATAAGGAAAACGATTATCCTATTCAGCGTGTGTTTACGGAAAGCGGAGAAGAACCGACAGTAACGCCAACACCGATACCTGTTGTGACACCGACACCGACGATAACACCCACATCAACGCCGTCGGTTACGCCAACGACAACACCATCGGTTACACCGACGCCTGCGCCGGAATTTACCGCAAAACCGACACCTACACCAATTGTAACGCCTGTGCCGACATCAAATCCGCAGCAGGAGCGCAGTGCATATAAGGCTATTAATTTTATAGATTATAACGAATATTATACCGATGCCGGCGCCGGAACGGTACCCGAAATAAATGCCGGAGGTATTATGACACGTTCAAGGGGCAATAAACAATACGTGCGTTTTGATAGCGTGGATTTCGGCGAAACAGGCTCGTATGCGGCTGAAATTTACGCGCGTCTGACGGCATATTCAAATAACCCCGATTATACTCTGGATATATGTATTGATACAACGGATAATGTTATAGGAACACTCAGATACGGCGATACATATACGGCATCGGGAAGAAATTATGCCGTTGAGCTTAATCAAAAAGTTACGGGTGTGCACACTCTTTATCTTAAATGGACCGATGCACTCATCGGTTTTTATGCAAAGTTTGCGGAGGGAACGATCAATTTATCGGCAAACGGCGGAAAAATCGAAGGAAACTTTGCGCAGATGAGAGTAAGCGAAAATACGTTTATTCATGAGGACAGCTACGGTGACGGAGGATATTGCGTTCAGGGGATAGGAAAATACGGAATGTGTGACAGCGTATCTTTTCCGGCTGTGGATTTCGGAGAGGAGGGCGTTTCGGAAACCGTAACGGTGCGTGCGGCGCGTTCAAATGCAATGTGCGTTGAGGGCGAAAGTACGGGTGAAGTACCTCCGGCGATACGTGTTCGTCTCGGCGGACGCGGCGGCGAGATTATCGGCGAAACAGAGCTTTTGCCGAGTAGTCCGGACAATCTCGGCATATGGAAAACTTATACCATGCAGCTGCCGAAAACGATAAGCGGAATACATACCGTAACGCTTGAAATTAATTATGAAACAAAGGTGCATTATATTGCATTTGACTATACCGAGCCGCAGGAGCCGGAAACGGAGAGTGAGAAACTTAACGGACATTCCGTAATTTTTGCCGAAAAAGCCAAAGTCGGAGAGAGAAGTACATTTTACGGAACGGGCGGAAAATTTATGCCCAAATATCTTACGGCGTCGGGAGATGTTGTATTTGATAATGTGGAACTGGATAATGCGGAATATATCGCCGCATACGTAAGGCAGGGAGCAGGCGGCGTGTTCAGTGTGTTTATGGACGATGAAGAAACACCGCTGACCGAAATATCCGCAAGCAGCTGGTCATTTGAAACCGTAACAGTTCCGTTAGGAACAACGGTGAACGGAACGCATAAATTCACATTAAGGCTCAAGGACGGACAAAGACGCGTTCCAGATTTGGGGTGGATAAGGTTCCTCACCGCGGAGGAACACAGCGCATTTACCGGCAGAGAGAAGATCGCCGCTGTCGGTGAATTGGCGGAACGCACGGGTTATTTAACGTATCTCAGCCAACAGCTTGACAGCAGTAAATATCAGTCAAAAGGATTTTATGCGTCAGGCAAGCTGAGTGCGTTTGATACAAGTGCGGCAATAAGCTATGCGCCCGATACCGCACTTCTTATGTTCGGGGGAGCAGAGGCGCGGTCGGCAGCGTATGGCGGCTTTGAGGAGAAATATCAGCAGTTTATTGATGATTTAAAGTCGGAAAATCCGAATGTTAAAATATATATTCAGACGCCGTCGCCTATGCAAAAGGACAATTCGGGTTATGACGAAGTGCTTGAAATTCTGAACAGGCTGTCGGCGGCAAATGATGCAAAGCTTATAGATATTTGCGGAGAAATGCAAAATTACGGCTATCCCATGGAATACCTTGTACCCGATGCGTCAAGGGCAACGCTGAGTCCGACAGGCGCAAGGCTTATTTCAAAGCTCACATATAACGCACTGTTTAACGAAACAACGGAAACAGGCGATAAATATATGATGCCATGCGACACGGATTTAATCGGCAGCAGTACGGGAGCGGTATGTACGATCGGAACATTCAGAAATGTGACGGAGCAGCATATAAAGGCAGCTGATGGCGGAAAAACAATAATAATGATCAAAAATGCTGACCTTAACCGCGTAAACTCCATGACGGTCACGGCAGCAAGCAGACTTGTAACAGCGGGTGTACTGCCGATAATAGAATGCAGGATTGACAGCATTGACGGAGAGATAATCGGAAGAACGGTTGTATTCTCTACGGCGCAGAATACGGAATATGCGTTTTTGCCGATAACAAACAGCACTGTTCCCGTAACGGACGGACAGCGGCACAATTTATTCTTTGTGCTTGATAAGGGAGCGGACGCATCGGGCAGCGATGTTGTAAATATTAAGAGCATAGAACTGCACCGCGGCGGCGCATCGCCTGTTGTTTTGAAAAACGGAGTTATACAGGACAGAAATTATGCAATAAATCTTGCGGATAGCTCAAAGAATGACGTTCAGTATACGGGCGGTGAAACATATACATGGATAACCTCGGCAGCCGACAGCGAAAAAGATGCAAGATTTATAATTGCGCTGTACAATAAGGACGGATGTCCGGTGACGGTCGGAGCATCGGATACAGCCAAGGGCAAACTGAGCGTTTCAATGACGCTGCCGGAGAATTTTGCTGACGGTGAATACAGTATTAAAGGCTATATATGGCAGGACGGAGCGGTGCTCATGAAGCCTTTAAGGGATAAGCTTGAAGTCTTGTCGGAGGAAAAAATAAAAATCGGTCTTATCGGTGACAGTACGACAAATAACGTAACGGTAAACGGAATTACATATGAGAATATCTGCTATCCTAACTTTTTAAGAAGCATGATGGATACGGATAAATACGAAATAATGAATTTCGGACGCGGTACGGCGACAACGGGCAGCTATATATCGGGACACAGAATATGGTTTGAGTATGCAATGTCAAAAATGTGTGACGCATATTTTATAATGCTCGGAACAAATAACGCAAAGGGTGTTGAACTCAGCGAGTTTGAAAATAATTATCAGACGATCATTGACGGCCTGAGCGAGGCAAGACAGGATTGCAGAATTTATATTATGACTCCGATTCCGGCGCAGAAAGATAAATATATGATTGAGGAAAAAACGCTTACGGACGTTATAATTCCGATGGTTAAAAATGTTGCGGATAAAAACGGACTGCCGCTGATTGATATTTATACGGAACTTAAAAATAACGAAAGATTTGGCAGTATGTACGGCAGCGATGGTATACACGAAAACGAAGAAGGCATGATTGCTGTTGCAAGCACGGTAAAGAGTATTATAGTCAGAGATTTTCCGCAATAGTGTCATTCCAAGTCATTATCGTGATAGAAAAATAAAGGATTATTTTCTATAATAAAAATATAAGCTAATAAAAGAGAGGAGCGTTTTGATGAAAGCAGTCAAAAGAATTGTATCAATATTTTCGGCATTGTGTATGACGATGTCGTTAATGCCGCAGTCGCTTGCGGCAGAAAGCGATTATAAGGATGCCTATTCCGCAATCGCAAGTACAAATTATGCATCGTATAATGAGGAATATTATACGAACGGCATAAATTTTACATCAAACGGTACGGATGGATTTGTAAGCGGAGAGGGAGCATGGGTAAGCTATAATGTGGATTTCGGCGAAAAAGAAGCCGATACGCTTGTAATGAAAATGCGCCCGGATTTGAGAAACGGTCACGGAAAATTCGGCATGTATGTGGACAGCCTTGACAGTGAGCCTGTTGCCACATTTGATGAGTCGAAGAACATTCCTTATGCAGGATTTGCAACATATGCGGGTCCGGGGGTAAGAAATTTCTGTTTTAACCTTGCAGAACCGCTGACAGGTCAGCATACGGTATATTTCAATGCAATAGGCAGCAATCTGGCAACATCGGCATTTTCGGAGTTTTATTTTCTGAGCAATAAGCTTACAGCTCCGTATGAAAAAATTGTTCCCGATGCAAATTCAATTGCGTGGGGAAAACCGCAGTCGTTTAAATACGAAAACGTGAACGGAGTAAGCAGTCCGGTACTTCCGATTGAGGGCGGTGCACTCTTTGTTACGGGTGTGGATTTCGGCAGCGGCGAAACCGGCGGAGTCGGCGCGGTATTACAGTGCAGCCGCTGGGGAAATTTCGGAACGGGTTCGTATGAGGTGCGCCTTGACGGTGTGGACGGCGATGTTATCGGTACATTTGACAACAGTGAAATAGTTTCGGGGCAGTATAAGGAATACAGCGTTAAGTTCAGCCGTCTTGTAACAGGCGTACATACTGTTGTATTTGCAGTTCCTGCAAATACAACAATAGCAGGAGTGCAGCTTGTTGAGGGAACGGCAGAGGACGTGGTTGTGCCGACAATACCGTCCGCGTATGAAAATAAGGCGGTTAATGTAAACAATGCATTCACATCATCTTCTGCGTCATATTCGTTTGACATGGATTTCGGAACAGATGTGCCGGAATATCTGGCAATCAATATGCGCCCGGCACTGGAGGACGCGGCAGACGGCGGAGTGATTAATGTCTATTTTGATGATGAAACATCAGAGCCTGCGGCATCGTTTACAACGTACCGCAATGAGGTTTTGATGCTTCCGGCGGGAAATCCGGCAATAGCAAATGAATGGTTTGCACCTATAAATGTTCCGTCGGATTTTGGAGGAGTGCATAAGGTTATCTTCAAATCGGAGGGTAATGCAAGATCAAACTTTAACTATTTCCGTTTTGATAAGGATATGGTGACAAGAGACGCATACAGTACCATTTTGGCATCATCATATGATTATACGGTACATAACGGAAATACCATGTGGGGAGATTCGTATGTCAGCGCTTTCGGTGAGGAGTTGCAGGACGGAGAAAAACATAAAACCTATTACAGCGCAGCATATACAAAATTGGATTTCGGAGATAAGACATCGGATAAAGTGACAGTTCGCCTTAATAAGCAAAGCTCAAACAGCGGCAAGGTAGAGGTGCGTCTCGGTTCGAGATACGGCGAGGTGATAGGAACGCTTTCGGGCGATAATATTACTGCCGGCACAAATTATTATGATAAGGTTGCGGATTATACAATAGAGCTTACAAAAGCTCTCACAGGGGTATGCGATATTGTGTTTACCTCTGATATATACACGAATTTCTATAATTTCAGCTTTGAGGGAAAAACAAAGCCGACAGAGGGAAATAAGCCGGTAAGCGTGATAGACTGCACGGAGATTGACGGCGGTACGTTTACTTCAAGCAGTACCGGAGGAAATGTGAGCGTTTATGCTCCGGTGTATACCTCGGGATTGACAGAGGGACAGTCTGTTAAATTCAATTTAGCGCTTAATGACGCGAAATATGTTGCGGTATGCGCAAAATCAAGAAATACCGCAGCTGATTCTGTTGTCGGAATAAGCAAAGACGGTACAGAAATAGCGTCAATAACACTGCCGCAGGCGGGACGCAACGGAACAGGCTGGTATATGGACGTGTATACCGCCGAGCTTGCTGATACAATCAGCGGAATGGCAGAATACAGCGTAACAATGAAAACAAATACTTCGAATGTTGCATGGATTCAGTTCATGACGGAGGAACAATATAACGCATTTGCAAACGGCAGAACAAAGCTTGCGCTTTTGGGCGACAGTAATGTGGAATACGGAAAATATACAACCGCATTGCGTGAAATGCTTGATGTAAATGAGTATGATTTGAAGAGTTTGGGAAATTCGGGCAAAACCGTGCGAAACTACAAGCAGCAGACGCAGTACCGGGAGGCATTGGACTACGCTCCTGACATTGCAGTGTTTACGCTCGGAACAAATGATTCCGCACAGTCGTGCAATGACAGCTATATGGCATCGTTCAAAACGGATTATAAAGAACTGATAGACGGACTTAAAGCCGCAAACCCGAATGTAAAGGTGTATTTGCAGTATCCGCTGCCGTTTAAGAGCGATGCACCGGAGGATTATACAAATTACAGCACAGATAATCTCGTAAATAAGATTATTCCTGCAATACGTGAAGTAGCCGACGCAGAGGGCGCGGAGATAATTGATATTTATAACGGTGTTATTAATTACGGCTACGACCGCGAATTGCTGTATACGGACGGTCTGCACGTAAACGAAGCAGGCGGTACGGTTATGGCAAAGCTGACAAAGTCGGCTGTTACGGGAACAGAACTGACGCAAAAACCGTCCGTTCAGACTGCAAATGGCGTTGAATACGTGGTGGCTACCGATGCAGCAGTGATCAATTCGGCTGTGAAATCAAATACATCGGCAGCGGCAAATTATTCATTCAGAGCCTTGAAAGGACTTGAAACGCCGTTTATTTCCGGTTACGGCGACGGAACGGTGATAATGCTTAAAGATGTGATTTTGGATAACGTATCGGCGTTTACCGTTCGTGCAAGCAATATACTTGAAGTAGCTCAAAAACCGCTTACGGTGGAGTGCCGTATAGATTCTGCCAAGGGCAGGCTGATAGGCAGTACGATAATAACGAAAAATACAAACGATACAAAATATGCTTTCATGCCGTATAAAAATGCAATAGAGCCTGTATGCGACGGGAAAGCGCATAATTTGTTCTTTGTGCTTAAAAGAGGAAACGATGCAAACGGAATCGTACGCGCAATTGACGGAGTGTATTCGATTGGCTTTGAATACGGTGCGGCAAAGAATATTGCCGTGTCTGAGGACGGAGTATTGCAGGATACGATGCCGGTTGTAAACGGTGAATATGACAGTACGGCTAAATTTACGGGCTATAAGGCAGGGCACGGTTATACATGGAAAACAACAACCGCAGGCGATGGCAGCACGGAACTTTTCATAGCGGTTTATGATGCATCGGGAACATTAAAGCAGCTTGCCGCAGCGGACAGAACCAATAATGTTCTGAGTGCGGAGCTGACGCTTTGCGATACCTTCGACGATACGTATACTATTAAGCCGATAGCGCTGAATAATACTACATTAAAGCCGATTCTGAAAAATCCGGCATTGCAGACAACGGATAAAATAACAATCGGCTGTGTAGGTGACAGTATTACAAACAACTGGAACTATGACAATGAGGGTTATCAGGCGTACTGCTATCCGAAATATCTCCAAAGTATGCTCGGAACGGAAAAATATGAGGTGATGAATTTCGGACGGGGAACATCAACCGCATCATCTTACAAAAACAATGTGTGGTTTGAGCGTGCAAAGGCGGCTGAGTGCGATGTGTACATAATTATGCTCGGTACGAATGATTCAAAGAGCGCACAGTTCTACGAAAGCATACCGGAGGATTATCAGGCGATTATAGACGGTCTTAAAGCGGCTAATCCCGAATGTAAGATTTATATAAATCTTCCCGTACCGGCACGCGGTGATAACTACGGTATAAGCGATAAGGTTATTGTAAATGAGGTAATCCCGAGAGTGAAGGCTCTTGCAGAAAAGAATGAAATTGAACCTCTTGATTTGCACACAATGCTTAAAGAAAACAAGAATTTTGATTATATGTATTTCAGTGATAATATACACCCGAATGAATTCGGACAGAGCTTTATTGCGGAATGCATAAAGGATGCTTATTTTATGGATTAAAAATATAAAATGAGCTGTAAAAATCAATGTGCCCCCAAAAAGTCTGACTTTTGGGGGCACATCAGTTATAGGGTTTTTTTTACAAGAAACAGATATTTATCGTAGCGTTTTGCGGCAGTGCAATAAGCTCCGCAAAATTTATACTCGGTTAAAGCGATAAAATCTCACTTCCGGCAAGAAGTACAATGCCGGTGCCATGGTCATCGTTTATTTTTGTGGGAATATTAAAATAATATTCATTCTCCATGCTACATCCCGATCCCATACACACATTATATATGTTACCCAAATCATCAATCGAGGTTTCGGTAACAGTCTGCCATACGCGCTTTGCCGCATCTGCATATTTTTTATCAAGCAAGCCGTATTTAAAGCCGCGTATAAACGCTATGATAAACATACATGAGCAGGAGGTTTCCTCATAGGATTCATGGCGGTTAAGAACCTGATGGAAGATGTACCTTTTTGTGTCAAGTGCGTTGAGTATTCCCTCACAGAATTCTTTAAAAAACGCTTTGATTTCTTCCTTTTCCTTTGCATAGGAATCGGGGAGGAAACGTATTATTTCCGTAAGCGTAAGCGCCATCCAGCCGTTTCCTCTGCCCCACGGGACACGATTCGGAAGATTTGTATGCGGAAAATAAATGTGCGAAAGAAGCTTTTCGTCCTCGATCCACAGCCGGTTGTAATCGGGAATAAGTCCGTTTCGCTGTTCTCCGTTGATTTTCGCGCAAAAATCCCATTCATCGCCCTTTTTTATACATTTTATCAGAAGCTTGCTTTCCTCATCAATACAGCACGAAAAAATACCGGAATTATCACTGTACACATTTTCGCCGTTTATAAATACGGCAATCGGGCATCTGTGAGAAACGGACAGCTTTCCTTTTGCCAAAACGTAAGCGTATGAGCAATATCCCCGCGCATTTAATTTTTTAAAATCAAAATCTCCCATTCCGTCACAGATTTCGGGCGAAATCTGCTTTAAATCGGGCAAAGGCTTTTTTAAAGAGGCGTCGGGAACGGTTTCGCCCGAAAAATACGGCTCATAGATAATAAATCACGTGTTGCTCCCTGTCACGTAACAGGCTTTGTATAGAACAGATAGTCATTAGGCAAAAGACCGATATATCTGTCTATACATACAATAATTCTTCGATAGGCTTGTTGCCTACTATAAAGTTAAGCACCGCTTCATCCTTGTAGATGTTGAGGTCGATCATGATTTTTGTATACTCGGAGGACTCCTCCTTTGTGAGCGTAATCTGCGGCAGACGGCATTTATCCCTGTCGCTCACGCCCCAGACGTCCAGCGCCTCCTTTTGCTGGTCAAGCTGATTGTACTGCTCGATGTATCGCTTATCCTGAACAAACGGCACCGTTATTGCTTTGTAGGCGATGATGGATTGAAATTTATAAAGAAAGTTAATTAGGCAGAGATTATGAAAAGAAAGTTATTAATATTTATTTCGATGAGAACATGAGTGTCGGACGGTTGTCTTGTAAAGGTCCGGTTGCTATGTTCACAAATCTAACGAGTATACGTAGTTTATCGGACATTCAAGCGGCAAGCCGGATTAAAAGATGAACAAAAGAGTAACCGAAAAATGGTATAATGATACGGGATGTAAAAGTGACTTTTACATCCCGTTTTGGTGTATATACATATATTTTTATTATAATTCCGGCAGAGTGCGCAAAAAGAAATCGGGTCCTTGGCTGTTAAACAGCAGCAGGGCTGTACCGAGCAACAATTCTGTATGTGAGGAAATATCGTCAATCGGAATCGAAAAATCCTCCTGTATTCTGCGAATACGGTACAAAACCGTGTTGCGGTGGGTGAACAGTACATCACAAGTTTTTTTCAGCGATCTGCTGCATATCAGATAATAATAGAGCGTTTCGCAGTATTTAGTGTTTTTGGTTCTGTCGTGTTCGGCAAGGCTGCGCAGCTTCGGAGAAATAAGGTCGTTACGCTCCGTAAGATTTTTCAGCATCAAAAGTGTGCGCAGCTGTGCAACGGAACATACTTCAGTACTGTGAAAATTGCTGTCGAGAATCATTTCCAAAGCCTCATGAGCCGTGCGGTAGAGCTTAGGAAGCTCAAACAGATTACTTATCGGGTCGGATATAATTGCTTTTAAACCGAACTCCTTTACCATTTCGGAAAATATATCTATATCCTGCTCATTATGCAAAAATAAGAATATATCGCCTTTGTAAAGAAATTCATGCGCATTTGAAAAATGCTGATTGATTTCTTCTTTTAAATGCCGTTTCCCGATGTAAGCCGTAAGGTCGATAAGTGCAAAAGCAGCAGGGCGGAAATCCGATAGATATGTATTTGCTGTTTGCAGCCGAAAATACGGCTCTGACGGAAAACCCCCGTCAAGCAAATGCATCAATATATCTTCGGTAGTTTCAAACGGTTTATCCTGACGGCTGGTTTCAATAAATAATTGTTTGGACAGTATTATTTCTACTTTCTGCCAGATGTCTGACGGAATCTCCTGCAAATGCCCGTCTGTATCAACACAAATAAGGTATCCGAGCCGCACGCCGGTGCTGACAAGAGGAGCAAAGCGCCGTTTAAATGTGCTGCCGTCCAATTTAATGTAGTCAGCCATGCCGGAACAAAGCGCCGCGCTTTTGCTGATTATCGCGCCGGCTTCGTATGTGATTTCACCGCAGCTTACCACATCTTTAAAAAGCGGGTCGGAAAATCCCGGCGGACTGAAATATGCGGCAACATGAAAAGTGTCGTCCAACACCAGCAGCGGACATTCAAGCAAAATCCCCGTATCCTCGGCAAGCTGTTTTAAGTCGTCTTGTTCAAAAAACTCTGTTACGAGCGAGTTAACACGGCAAGAATCCCAATTATGTTCAGTCATATTATATACTCCTTTTGAATATAATTGTGCTGTGAGCACAAATTGCTATAAATTTATTGTACCATGGTATTATTGTTTTTTCAAGAAAAAAGTATATAATTATATTTAGAAAATATGAAAGAGAGTGATACCGATGGATAAAGAAAACAGAAAATGTTACTATGAATTGCGGTTGTGATTGTAACCGCGGAGTTATATATAAATTGAAACGGAGGAATTATTATGCTACCCAGTATTTTTGGTGAAAATATGTTTGATGATTTGTTTGACGTTGATTTCTTTGGCGGACGTAATCCGCTGTACGGTAAACACGCAAAGAACTTAATGAAAACCGATATTCGTGAAAAAGACGGTGCATATGAGCTTTCTGTTGATTTACCGGGTTTCAGGAAAGATGAGATTAGCCTTGATGTTAAGGACGGTTACTTGACTATCAGTGCAGAAAAAGGTCTTGACAAGGATGAAGAGGATAAGAAAGGACGTGTTCTGCGCCAGGAGAGGTATGCCGGAGTTTGTACACGCAGTTTCTATGTCGGCGATGTTAAGGCGGAGGATGTAAAGGCAAAGTATAAATCGGGTGTCTTGACAGTCGTTCTGCCGAAGAAAGAACATAAAAAACTGCCTTCGGACAGCAGAATTATAATTGAATGATAAAATGCAAAAGCGTCTGCCCAAATGCGGCAGACGCTTTTTGTGTGAATTTATTTGAAGAATATTGTATCTCTTAGTCAAATCCATGTTGTTATCTAAACCCAAAATCCTTGAAACAAGGAATACTTTTGTGATTGTATATTTCCCGAAATACCATAAGCGTGATGTTTACTGATTTCTGTATTGACCGGGAGTGATATTTTCGATCTTCTTGAACGCTCTGAAAAATGAGCGCACATTTGTATATCCGACGCTTTGCGCTATGCTTTCGAGCGTTTCAGAGGTCGAAGATAACAGCTCTTTAGCTTTTTTTATGCGCAGCTTCGTGATATAATCCGACATACCGATGTGGAACGACTTTTTGAAAAGAACCGACAGGGCGACAGGCTGTATCCCGAATTTTTCAGATATTAATGTTGCACTTAAATTTGCGTTCTGATAGTTTTCATCTATGTAATCTTTGATCTGTGCATCTACGGAAACCTTATTAAGCTGACGTTCTTTGATGATATTTGTAAGCATATTAATATAATCTCTTGATTTTTGTTTCAGTGTATACACATTTGAAAACGGCAGAAGGTAATTATGAGGTCGCAGCGATTCGTAGTAGTCCGAATTATCATCTTCAAACATTCTGATAACTGTATAATCAAGAATAGATATTAATCTGAACACATTTTCTTCTACTGCGCTTTTCGTATGTACATTTTCCATTGTTTTATTGGTTAGGGACGGCGGCAAACTCATTGTAAGCTACGGAGCGTGTGATGAAAAAGCTGTTTAATGGAGATTGATATGAACAGTCTGATAAAAGAGCTCAGACAATGGACAGTTTAAATATCCGGTTAATACTGCAAGTCGGCTTCACACGGGTTGGCATGGCAAAAGTCATATAAGCAGAGGACTATGTTTTAATAAAACAGGCAGGAGCAAAGCGCATTGTGCTTTGCTCCGTTAAGATTGTAATTTATTTGAAGAATTATATATCAGTACCTTTGGCGGCGCAGCGATATTCTTTTGCCGACATACCGACAATGCTTTTAAATACTCTTGCAAAAGACGTATATGTTGTAAAGCCGACATTTTCGCATATCAGATTTACCGGCATACTCGAATGAGCAAGAAGGTACTTTGCTTTTTCGATTCTTATCTTATTTACATATTCTATAAAACCTATATTGTTTTCGGTTTTAAAGGTATTGCTTATATATGCCGGCGAAAGCCCGAATATATCCGAAAGCTTTTGCAGCGAAAGATCGGACGAATAGTTTTCATCAATGTACTGCTTTATTTTTTTGCCGGAGGTGTTCGGCGTTTCACTGCCTGCCAAAGAATTTATTCTTTTTAGCATAGTTTGCAGCAGAGTGAGAGCTTCTTCTTTTGTTCCGTATTTTACAAGCTTATCAAAGCTTTGCTTATATGCTTCGGTTGAAAAAATACTGCCGTCGGTGTTTTTATCAATAAGATAGAATATCCTGTCATACAGTTTTACTATATGCTCCGTACTTCCGCACAAAATTTTAGAAAGACGCTCGATGAGGAGATCGGTCTTTTCGGTTGAATTATGCGCTGCGGCGTATAGCAACATTCCTTCTATTTTTGAGTCCAGTTCAAAATCATCGGCTGCATCACCGCTGTACAGCATATCCGGAAATATAACAGAACCGTATCCGAATCTGCCGAAACGCTCGGTACTGTTTTTCAGCACATCGGAAAGCGCAGGAACTATATCATCTGTATTTGTAATAACATTGCTGATGCACATTGTACAGGTTGTACCGGCGGTGTTCATAAGTATATCATTTATTTGTGATGAAATACGTGTTATACTGCTTTTCGACAGCTCATTATCGGCATTGATAAGTATTGCAGTGCAGTCTTCACGCAAAGGCGAGCTTACATAATTAAAGCTGCCGGCGCACACCTTGTCAATGGCTGAGCGCAGTTCGTCGGCAAATTCCATTTGTTTTTCGGCGCTGAAATCAAGAAATCTGTCTACAAGAAACAGGCAAATGAAATAATCAGGCTGAGAAAAGGACACTCCGTAATTTTCAAGAACAGCTATTGCTTCATCAGCACTTTTAAAACGTCCGGCAAACAGCTTGGAAAGTACGGAACGACGCATATCCGGCATAATACGATTCAGCAGATTGTCTTTTTCGTTAATGTTATTCTGAAGCTCGACTATATGCGAGTTTATCAGACTTATTTCATCGTGCGGCTGTTCTTTAAAGAATCTTGATAAATTCTTTGTAATCTGATTAAAAGGCTTATATATAAATAAGGCTATAATCCATGATATAATCAGCTCTACCACAATCATAAGCATCAGAAACAGCAGAAATGAACCTATAACCTTGGTAAGCGCCGAATTGTATGCCTTGTTATTTGTTATAAAAATATATACCCAATCGGGGCTGCTTTCGGAACGCTGTGAAATAAACATATATTTTTTTCCGTCAAGCTTTATATTTGAATAATTATTACTGTCGTCCATTTTTGAAAGCACTGTATTTGCATATTTTCCGTCAAAGTCTTCGGGGGCATTGGGTGATGACATGACGATTTCATTACGCTGCTTGCTGTATACATAAAAGTATTCGGAGTCTTTGTCAAGAAAAGATATGTTTTTCTTGGTAAGCTCGTTGAGATTTATGTTAAATACAATACAGCCACGCTCATACTTTTTATCCTCGGGGAAAAGGGGAGATATAATAGAAAATATTTTATAGTAGGAATCCTCTTTTTCTCTTGGCTGTGAAATATACGGAATCATGTATAAATAATTGTCTATACCGTCTGAAATGAGTTTGCTCAATACCGCCCACTGACTGAATTTTGTTTGATCTTTCGGGCCGGAGGAGGTGTCTAAAATCAAATTATCCATATAAATCCAGCTGCTGTCTATAAATTCGTAATTGCTGATAAAAGATGAGTAATTATCCATCCATGTTTTAAGTGCGGCAATGTCGGAATGATATATGTCGGGAAAAATTGCTAAATTGTCATTTTTGGGGTTGAACAGATTTTTTAGCTGATATATACTGCTAAGATATTTGTCATATGAATCGGTAAGCTGTTTAAGCTTTGAACTGCTTGAATATACATAGTTGTCCTTTATAAAGTGTGATGATATTGTGAAACTGTATGCAAATTGCAGCGTTGCGGCAACCAGAGCAATCACTATATTGCTGATAAAAATATTAAGCAAAAGTTTGCGGTGTTTTATAGGGTTTGCGTGACGCAGATCCGCAAATTTATGAATATATTTTGAAAATCGTTTCAATTCCAACAGCCTCCTTTCTGTGTATCGGTTAAATGTTTTTTTGTGCATTTATATTATAACACATAAAAAAATGTGTGTAAAGTGCGTAAATGCAACATTTTTTTATCCAAACATATTATTTCTTTTGCTACATATCATTTTTTTATGTTCTAAAAATGCGTAATGTATATAAAAAGTTAAGCGTTGACACTGTGCCGATGAGATGTTATGATGAATTTGCAAGAGGGCAGGGAAAACTGTTTATCGCAAAGAACAACATGAAAATAATCGGTGCGTCGGAAGGAAAGCAGCGGTTGTTTATCATGGCAGCTTTATGCCGTTTAAGCCGGCAGAATGGAGGACAAAATGAAAGCAATACGAAAAACCAAGCCGCCCGAATTAAAAAGAAGCGGCATAACACGGAAATACATGAGGAATAATATGCCTTATTACATAATGGCGGCAATCGGACTGATATTTATTATAACATTTAGATTTATGCCGCTTTACGGAATGCAGATTGCATTTAAAGATTACAACATGGGTCTTGGTATTACGGGAAGTAAGTGGGTAGGCTTAAAATGGTTTAAGGTACTGTTCGAGTCGCCGGATTTTATGAGAATATTCAGAAATACAATTATGATAAATCTGCTTGACATTATTTTTGTATTTTTCGGCTCGATAATCTTTGCGATACTGATAAGTGAAATTCAGAACCCTCTCTACAAAAAAACAGTGCAGACAATAAGCTATCTGCCGCATTTTCTGTCATGGGTAGTTGTGGGAGGACTTATTATAAGGATACTCTCACCAAGCGGATTTGTAATACGTACAATATCAGATCTGTTCGGTATAGAGCCGTTTAATCTTCTGCTCGATGAAAATAAATTCTACGGAATTGTAACCGCGGGAGAAATGTGGAAAAGCTGCGGCTGGAATACAATACTTTATCTTGCGGCGATTGCCGGAATATCTCCCGAGCTTTACGAGGCGGCAAGAGTTGATGGTGCGGGAAAGCTTAATCAGATTATACATATAACGCTCCCGGGCCTGAAATTTATTATTGTAACAATGCTGCTCATGAGGATAGGAAGTCTTTTGGGCGTAGGCTTTGAAAAAGTGTTTGTGCTGCAAAACGAAATGATTTTAAACCGTGCAGAGGTGTTCAGCACATACAATTACAGGGTAGGTATCGGACAATGGAATATGAGCTTGTCAACGGCATTGTCATTCTTTGAGTCTATCGTAAACTTTGCGATGGTATTCACATTTGACCGCATAGCCAAGATGATGGGCGAAGACGGATTATTATAACGGGAGGTGCATTATTAATGAAGGTTTTAAAAAGCCGCGGAGAAAAAATATTTGATGCGGTAAATAATATATTTATGTTTCTGATTATTATAGTGATGCTCTATCCCATGATTAATCAGATTGCAATATCGTTCAGTTCAAACAGTGCGATAATTTCGGGAAAGGTTTCTGTGTGGCCGATTCAGCCGACGCTTGACGCATATCGTGAGATAGTGGCAGATAAAAACTTTTTCCGATCCATGGGAAACACGGTGTTTTTTACAATTACGGCAACAGTCACACAGATAGTGTTCACTTCAATATTTGCTTATCCGTTGTCCAAAAAGCATCTTAAAGGACGTTCGGTTATAATGTCGCTGCTTGTTTTTTCGATGATGTTCGGAACCGGCGGACTTATTCCGACATATCTTCTTATAAGAAACCTGCATCTGATTGATTCCTATGCGGCAATAATTCTTCCGGGAGCAATAAGCATATGGAATACAATTGTTATCAAAAACTTCTTTCAGCAAGTGCCGGAAAGCCTTGAAGAAGCAGCGATTATTGACGGTGCCGGAATTTTGAGAGTGTTTGTAAGCATAGTGCTTCCGCTTTCCGTGCCGGTGCTTGCGGCGATAACGCTTTTTGCGGCGGTATGGGCGTGGAACATATTTTTTGAAGGCATTGTGTATATCACGTCACCGTCAAAAAAGCTGTTGCAGATGTATCTAAACGATATTTTGCAGGCAAATATCGGTTCACAGACCGGACCGAACACGACCAACAACGACGGACAGATATTAAACACGGAATCTTTAAAAGCGGCGGCTCTTATCTGTACAATCGCACCGATTATTATGGTGTATCCGTTTGTACAGAAGTATTTTATGACGGGACTTATGATAGGAGCGGTTAAAGGATAAATTGATTGTGCTTTTGCACGGAAAGGAATGGGTATAAATATGAAAATCAAAAAAATAATCTGTATGGGAATGGCTGCGATTTTTGCAGCATCGGCGCTTGCCGGCTGCGGTAAAGGCGGAGAAGAGAAGGTGTCAAAATCGTGGGAGGACGCACCGAAGGTTTACTATGCAATAAGCAACAGCTGGGAAAGTCAGCTCGGAAAAACAGGAGACGATTATGAGGACAATCCTTACACAAGATATATATTTGAAAAAACAGGCATACGTATGGTTCCGGTGCTGCTTTCCGGTGACCAGGCGCAGCAGCTGGCGTTAAAAAGAGCCGGCGGCGACAGACTTGATTTAATAGTAAACAAGGATATTGTTCAGTCATATATGCAATCGGGGCTTATTGTTCCGGTGGGGGATTTGCTTGACAAATACAAAAACAAAGCGCCGAACATTCAGAAAAATATTCCCGAAAGCGCATGGAAAGGCGCAACAAAAATAGATACGGTCTGGGGTATTCCGTCAAGAGCGGAATTGCCGAATGCACCCATAAACTATATGTTTTTCAGAAAAGACTGGATGGACAAATTAGGACTTGAAATGCCTAAAACCATGGACGATGTCGGAAATATTTTAAAGGCGTTCACGAAAAACGATCCCGACGGCAACGGTATAGACGATACATACGGACTTTGCTATAAGGGAAGTAACACGGTAAATTCACTTATGCTGTTTTTCGGAGTTGATACATGGCGTGAAGAATTTGAGGGTGACAAGCTTGTTTCACAAGCCATGACAGACAGAGCACGCAAGGCTTACAGCAAGATAAGAGAATGGGATAAGGCAGGCTATATCTGCCATGACGGCATAACCGATACAAAGGCGAATGAGCAGCTTGTCGGTACAAACAGAGTAGGTACGATGATTTCTTCGGGCGGAGAGGTAAAAAAGCTCAGCGATGTTCTTCATGACAACGGCTATACCGAAGCAGCGTTTGCACTGTGCACAAATCAGATTACCTCCACAATAGACAATAAATTTTACGGCTGGAATCGCAGCAATAACTGGAAAAACATGGTCATGATAACATCAATGGCTCAGGACCATGAAAATATATTCAAGCTTCTCAACTGGCTCTATTCGGAGGAGGGAACATTCTTCCAGTCATACGGTGTTGAGGGCAGAGAGTATACAATGAAGGACGGAAAACCTGTTGTTGATAAGGAATACAGGAAGAAAATGAGTTATCTTGATATGTATGCAATCGGAAAATCCTACAATACATATTATCCGGAACTTGCCGAACTGACATACGGAAGCGATGAGTTCGGAAAGCAGTATATAGAGGAGACAATCAACAATGCCGACAACTACTATACGGACAGAACGGATATAAAATTCCAGTACCCCGATCTTTCGAGCTTTACAACATACCCGAGCTGGCGAAAAGGCGTAGAAACAAATATGCTCAAATTTACAAGCGGAGATCTTGACCCGGCAGACGACACGATTTGGAACAATTATCTTAGCGAATGTGAGAGCTACGGCATACAGAAGCTTATGGATGAGGCTGCCGAAAGGTATAAAAAGGAGAAGAAATAAGAGGAGCTGATTTGCTTGAAAAAAATTTTTATAGCACTTGCGGCAGGGGCAGTTGGATTTAATGTACTTGCGGCTTCGTGTGCGGCGCAGGAATACCGGAAAGCTGTTTCAAAAACTGTGCGTCAGGGCGAAAATGTAACAGTGACGGTAAAGCTTGATTTGCCGGCAAGAGTTTTCGGGTATCAGTGCCTGCTGAGTTTCGATCCCGATATGCTTGAATTTGAAGGAGTTTCAAAAAGATATTTTCCGTCGGCAGACGGCGAAATAAAGGAAAACGGCACTCTTTATAAATCGGGAGAAACTCCGGTAGGATATGAAAACATAAAACCGGAGGAGGGAAAGGTTTACTACCTTTCGAGTGCGGTTAAAGGAACTGTAATTAAAAGCCGTGATGAGGTTGTGCAGTTTTCTTTTAAATCCAAGACGGGCGGAGAGTCATTCATCACAATTGCAGACGAAAAAGCAATGGTTGAATCGGAAGAACGCCTTGTTGGGTCAAAAACCTATTTTAATGTAGTTTCACCGGAACTTACGGATGTGAGTAAGACATATTCCGATTATACGGAAAAAAGCAGTGCTTATGATTTGTCGGGCGCGAAAAAAATAAAGGTAAATTACGTTGACGGACAAAGCGATATAAAAGTAAAAAACGGCAAAATCATATGTACGGCGGATAATCCTTTCGGAGATGAGGCAGTGCCGGCAGTGGTGAAAATAAGCTTTGACGGAACACAGAATACTGTAAAAACCGTTTGGGCGGATAAAGATAAAATCAGATTTGCGGTGCAGGATTTCGGAACGTATTACATAGTGCCGCTGTATCCGGTAATTCGTGATATGCCGTCAGGCGATGCGGCGAACGCTGTAAAAACTTTTGCGGCATCGGGGGTTATCAGCGGCGGAAATGATATAAGTTATCGTCCGAACGATAAAATAACAAAAGCCGAATATATAAAAATGCTTGCCGAAGCGTGCGGATTTACAGATACGTCGGCAAAATGCAGCTATAACGACGTATCGCTTACAGATTGGTTTTATCCTTATGCGGCTTCTGCCGAACAGGTGGGAGTGACCGATAAAACGTCTTATTTCAATCCGAACGGCACTGTTTCGCAGACAGAAGCGGCAGAAATGGCAAAAAAAGCTGTCGGAATACAGGAGATTGCGGAAAACGGCGCGTACGAAACGGAAATTACACGCGCCGAGGCGGCGGAGATGATATATACGGCGCTTAAAGAGTTTTTCGGATAATCATAGAGGGAGTGTGAAATAATGTTAAAAAAGTTATCGGCAATTCTTGTGTCGGCTGCTGTTGCGGTTTCAGTCGGGAGCGTATACGCAGAGGAATGGGTACGCGTTCCGCTTGCAACGGAGGCACAGCTTGACAGGGGATTAATCGGAGGTGAGGGCTGTCAATGGATTCAGGCTATTGCCATCAGCCGCTCAAATCCGAATTTCATGATGCTTGGAACGGATGTTTCGGCGGTTTACCGCTCGACGGACGGCGGCAATCTGTGGACGGAGTCAAATCAAGGGTATATTTCACGAGGTGCGGCAAGCGGAATGACAATAGATCCATTCAATGAAAATCATATAATTTCGGTAGGCTCAAACTCAACTAACGGAACGGCAAACGGTTTGTATACGTCATTTGACGGCGCACAAACCTGGGAGCAGAATTGTATGGCAAACATCAGCAGTTACCGTGATTTCAGAGACCAGGTTGCATTTGACCCGACATCGTATGATAAGCAAAGCGGTATATGCAAGGTCGCTTATTGGAGCAGAGTAAAAGTTGAAACACGGGGAAACGCAGTGCCCGCACCGGCAATTTACAAAACTCTCGACGGCGGAAAAACCTGGAGCATGATTGAAAATTCAGAGCCGTACGGAGGAATGTTTATTGAAGTGAATGAACTTAACGGAGATGTTTATGCTGCAGGAGCAACTGGATTTTATAAGTCGGAGGATGGGGGAAGAACGTTCGCAAAAAAGTTTGACGGCATATTCACCTGTATGGAAACTATTTATACGCATCCCGACTCCGTATATCTTTCCGCATATAATAAGCTTTACAAGTCGGAGGACGGCGGAGAGAGCTTTGATGAAATAGAAATCGAAAAATCGCCAGATACTATGGATGAAAAATCCGACTTATTCAAAGGCTTTGACCCGGTGGAACAGGTAAATGATTTTGCATACGGCTGGCATGAGTTTAAAGTAAGTCCGGCAAATCCGGATTACATGATGCTGGTAGTCGGAACGGGTATGTATACATATTACAGGTGGTATTCGCATGACGGCGGCAAAACGTGGAATCCGACGGTTGTTGACAATTCAATGTCAATTATGCCGTTTAACCAGCGTCAGAGCAAAATACTTTTTCACCCGACAGATCCGAATATTGTCTATTCATTCGGCGGAGACTGGGTGACAAAATCAACGGACGGCGGCAAGACTTTGAGATGGTCTAACAACGGAAACAACAGCGTGGCAATGCGCCGTTCCACAAGAAACGTATATGACCCGAATTTGTGGTTTGCGCCGCTTGTCGATTATAACAGCGCAGTGAGTACAGACGGAGGAGTGACGTGGAATTACGGACTTCTGCAAAATGCCGTATGGGGCGGACAGGGCAGAGGCGGATATATGGTAAGCCGTGATTATGTTTTGGGAGTTCTTACATATACCGCTCCCGACAAGACAAGTCATCTTATACTTTGCGAAAGCCGCGGCGGTGCGCAGGACGGAATTTACAAATTTAAGATAAAGCAGACCGACAATGCCGAAACGGATAATAAAATGTGGCTTGACACAACGATGTGCTATCAGTCCCCCAAAAACAAAAATACGATTTTTGCCGGACAATACGTAAGCCGTAACTGCGGCGAAACGTGGGAGAAAATGAACGGATGCGTGGGTGTGCTTTCGCATAATGCCGATCCTGACGGAAATAAGGAGCTTTTGGGCTACGGAGAAATCAAGATTGAAAACAATGTCGGCAAAATGAGCGTGGTTTATTCGGAGGACGACGGCGTTACGTGGAAACAGCTCATAGGTTCAACTACAATAAACGATGTGTCATACGACTGGAAAAACGAAATACTGTATGTTGCCGGAGGTGACAGGCTTTATAAGTATACAAAAAATAAAAGCACCGGAGGTATGGACAAAGAAGATATAACAAGCAGGTTAAAGCTTAACAGCTACGGAAGAACCAGAGTTAAAAATGTTGCGGTCGATCCGGGTAATCCAAAGATTCTTTATGTGGGCGGCAGCGGTGATACATATGTAAACGACGCGTCTGTTCAGCGTTCGACAGACGGCGGAAAAACATGGGAAATTCTTACAAGAAATAACCGTGATACCGTAATAAATAACGGCGTATCGGGTGGCGGAGAAGGAACGATGATTTGGGTGCATCCAGAAACGGGTTATGCGTATGTTACAACATCGTGCTTCGGAACGTGGAAAATAGGCCCTCCCGGAACAGAAGAAAACCATCTTGCTCCCATAACCGTTTCGCAAAATGGAAACGGTGTGCATATAAACTGGTTCGGCAACGGAAGAATGAGCGTTGAAGATATGGCAAACATTGCATATAATTCAAAATATAATAAAACACCCGATAATGCCGTTGTCACCGCATATGACAAAAACGGCGACAGAACGGTTGATGAAAGGGATATGGATATTATAAGCGGAAGAATTTTTGACGAGTGGGACAAAACGCTTGACAAATATGAGCTTTATAAATCCGATGACGGTGAAAGCTTTGAGAAGATTACCGGTAAAATGACAGAAACAGAATATGATGACAGTGATGTTGAAACCGGAAAACAATATTGGTATAAGGTGAAAAATCTTTCGAGCGGCGAATACACAAAAACCGTAAGTGTTACAATTAAGGAAAACTGAAACCATGAATATGAAAAAATATTTTAATAAAATAATAGTCTCAATGCTTATTGCGGCATTAATGTTTTCGGGCATTGCCGTATCGGCTTACGGCAATGCCGGAGAACAGCTGAATATATCGTTGAAATATGCCGGAAAATCCGCAAACGGGGCGTGTGACGGTATGCAGCAGACTTATGTGACGGCAAATAAGGTCAAAGATGATTTTCTCATATTGCCCGACAGCAGTATGAGCCGTATCAGCAGAGTGGAAATCGACTGGGCGCAGCCGACGGGCGAAAATATAGCGTATTATAAGCTGTTAAGGAGCTTTAACGGAACGAACTACCAGGAGATAAAAGACAGAGCAAGCGGAGCAGAGGAGAGCAGAAATCCTGACGCGGAAATGAATTTCAGCAAAACCTCATACATAACAAGCGATACATTTGATCGTCCGGTTTATGTGAAAATGCTGAAACTGTCTGTTTTTAAAACGAGCGCAAATAAACCTGTATCGATACGGGAAATACGTGTTTACGGCGAAAGCGCAAATGAGTGTGAGGTTGTTTCAAAAGCAAAAGCGGTAACATTTCTTTACGGCGATAATCAAAGCGCTGACGGAAAACAGCTTACGGACGGAAATTATACAAACGGTATTGAGGGATATGATAACAAAACGCGTTTTTTTGACGTACCGTTCGGTGCGATAATAGATTTGGGTGGACTTTACAGTCTCAGTGAAATTTATTCAACTTTTACCGACAGGCAGAAGGATGCGAGAAATTATTATTCATATACCGTTTCCGTGAGTACGGACGGAGAAAATTTTACGGCTGCCGCCGAGGGGGATAAAACTTCAAAAAGCGGTATGTTGCATAATTTTATGACAACAATTACCCAAAACTATTGGGGCAACGGCTTTTATCTAACCCAAAACAGTCTTAACGATGTATATGCAAGGTATGTGCGTGTTGACGTTACGGGTTGTACGTATAAATGGGTGTACGGCATAAAAGAGATAGAGATTATCGGCAAAAATACCGAAACGGCGGCAAAGTTTGATGCCGAGTATGCCGACGGCGGAACGCTTAAAAACGTAAAGCTGACCGATGCGCTTAAAAATTCACCGCTGTATACCGGCAGCGGTGATAAAAAAAGTTTTATTTTTGAGAGCGCCGCAAGCTTAAAGCCTCTTGCGGAATCGTCAAGTGAGGTATATGTTCCCGATGAGGATGCAGACAAAATTTTTGTATTTGACGTATCGGCAAACGAAACGGTTAATGTAGTGTTAAGTGCGGATGAGCCGATATATGCGTTTCAGACGGAACTGGTGTATAATCCGTCGGAGGTGGAGCTTGTAAGCTGTAAAAATGCGGATTTCGGCACTACGGCACAGGAGACGGATAACGGCAGCGTGAATTACATAGATAAGAATGCCGTAGGATATTTTTCCTCTCGAAAAACGGATAAAAGCTGCAAAATTCTTGCCTGCGTCATATACGATGAGGTAAAGGGCAGCATGGTAAATATAAGTTTTCGGGCAAAAAAGAACACAAAAACCGTTATGTATCTTAAAGGCAGCAAATGTTTCGGCAAAGGCGTAAGCAGAGTGGAAAAAACAGAAAACTGCCTTGCTTTAAACACCAATAACTAAAAGAGGATTTTAGCATTTGCCGTCATGCTTGTGCGCGGCGGCTGAAAGGACATTGTTATGAGAAAAAACAGTATTGTAAAGCGTTACATTTATATAGCGCTTGTTACAGCGGTATTGGCGGTGCTTGCTGCTATGTCGGTATTTGCGGAGGCGGCAATGCTTCCGGTGACTGCGTCGGGAGGAACGAATCCCGATGCGGCGGCGGACGGTGATGCGGACACCTGCTGGGAAGGAAAGGTAAAGTCTAAGCTTTTGCTTGATTTCGGTGGAATAAAAAAGATAAGCCGTATAGAGATTGACTGGGCTGTCGATGAAGATGATACCACAGGCTTTTATAAGCTGAACTACACCTTAAATAAGGTTAATTTTCAGGAAATAGCAGACCGTGCCAGCTGCTTTAATGAGGAAAGAACACCTTCATTCACTGCGGCTGATGAAAATACAAAAACAAGTATTGATAACTTTAAGCAGCCGATACATATGGCGCAGCTGCAGCTTGAGATTTTGCTGACATCTCCGGAGAATAAGGAGGTACGGATTCGTGAGGTAAGGGTTTACGGTTCAGATGCGGACGGCGAAGAAAATGTTGCGTTAAATAAGCCTGTTACATTTACCGGAGGACTTCAAAACAGCGATGCCGCACAAAAAAATCCCGCGATATTTAATGACGGCAGCTTTTATACGGGAATCTGCGGCACGGACAATGCAACTCGCTTCGGTGTGCCTTACGGATTGATTATAGACCTCGGCGAGGTATGCAAAATAAGCGATATTTATTGCCGTTTCCCTGATAAGCAGACTACGAGAAACTATTATTCATACACGCTGTCGGGAAGTATTGACGGAACAAATCAGACATTCAGTGTTTCGGATACAAAGGATGATCGCACGTATATGATGCACAATTTCCTTTCAAAAATGAGCGGTAATCCGTATTGGCAAAACGGATTTTACTTTACTCAAAACAGCTTTGATGAAGCCTATGCCAGGTATATAAATCTGGAAGTGACAGGTTTTTCGTATCAGTACGCATATGGCTTAAACGAGATTGTTGTTATGGGAAAATCCGAGAAAAAGGCATCTGTTTTAGGAAAAATAGGCTTAAATGCCAAGCTGACAGATGCAGACGGCAGCGAGATTACCTCTTTTGACGGAACAAATGTAAACCGTGCCGAAATTTCGGTAACAAACAATTCCGATACGGATATATCCGTGAAAGCAGCTGTGGAAATATACAGAAACGGCATACTGAGCGAGGTAATAAAGTCGGATGCTCCCGTAACTGTTGCGGCGAACGGAACGGGCGGATATGAAATAGCTGTTGACAGAGAAATCGGTGAAAATGACACTGTTACAGTGCTGCTTACGGAAGATGGCGGAAATGAACCTCCGTTGTGTGAAAAACTGTACTTTTGGAAAAAGCCGCAGGTTGTTTCATCAACAGCTGAAAGAATTAACGATGTATTTTCGGCGGGCTATACAGAGGACAACGTAAGTGTTGAAGTGAATGCCGGCGAGGAATTGGGCGAAAGAACGGTGGCAATAGTGCTTAAAAATACAGACGGAAACTGTATTGCATATGAAACCGTAAACCTTGACGCGGACGGAAAGGGAAGAGTTGATTTTAAAATCGATGCGGACTCCGGAGAATATATGCTTGAACTTCTTGTGCAGGGTATCGGAGCAGGCTACGGCAAAAATACGGCAATATTCAAATATACCAATACGCTGTACTTTAAAAAATCAAGAACTGCACTGTACAATGCGGAAACATCGGAGGAAATGCACAAGGTTCTTACCGATACGCAGAATATAAAGAATTTGTCAATCGGTGACGCGGCGGAAATATATACTCAAATAGGTTCGGAACAGACCGATAAAATGCTGATTGAATATCTGGCATCGAATCCTTTTGAAAGCTTTGACAGCGATGATGCTTTCAAGACGGCGCTGTCGGAGAAAATAAAAGAGTTTTCGCTTGTAAGCGCTTTAAGCGGCGGAAACGGAATAAAGGTATTTAGCGATTATGAGGACGTGCTGGACGCGATTTTTCCGTTTAAGGAAATAAGCGCATACAAAAACTATTATAAGCGTTATGACGACAGTACAAAAAAGGTAATATGCGAGAGACTTGGAGGAAAATCGTTTGAGGATAAAGACGATTTCAAAAACAAGCTGATCAGCGCGATTTTTCTCGGTGCGATAGAGAATATCGATAACTGGACCGAAATCAAAAATATAATTAATAATAATACCGATTTCTTCGGCGCAAATAATGCAAAGCTTAAAAATGTTTCCGATGTGTCAAAGGTTTACAAAGGAATCTGCAAAAAAGCATATAACAGTGCAGAGGAAGTCAGACGTGACGAAAGCAGACTGATAGATGAAAATTTGATAAAGAAAACCACGTCGGGAGGCGGCGGCAGCGGCGGTTCGTCCTCATCATCGGGAAAGACAGCTGTGTCAGTGCCGCACATAACGGACAATACAGATAAATCCGAAACTGTGCAGGAGACCGGTTTTGCGGATATGTCCGGCTACGAATGGGCAAAAATTCCGGCACAGGTGCTGTTGAAAGAGGGAATTATCAACGGTACGGGCGATAACGAATTTTCTCCGTCGGCCGCCGTAAAGCGCGAGGAATTTGTGAAGATGCTTTGTCTGCTGTTTAAAGTAAAGTCGGACGGTACAGACGGCACATTCTCTGATATACCTAAATCTCACTGGTGCAGCGAATATGTTTCGGCAGCACAGAAATACGGACTTGTCATGGGGATAGGCGACAATAAATTCGGTTTCGGCGCAAGCATAACAAGAGAAGAAATGGCGGCAATGTGCTTCCGTTTTGCATCGGCTTACGGCACGGAGCTTTCCGGTGAAGATGATTTGGCAGAGGGCAGATTTATTGATGACGGAGATATATCCGAATATGCGTATGAAGCCGTGTACCGTATGAAATCAGCCGGAATTATAAGCGGAAACGATGAAGAAGAATTTGCTCCGAAGAACACTGCCGTTAGGGCAGAGGCGGCAAAGATTATATACAATATATTCATATTCAACAAAAGCTTTGGGGGTGAAATTAAGTGAGATTTAAACGGCTTATATGTTTGTGTGTTGTGATTTCTACAATGCTTTCGTGCATGAATGTGTTTGCGGCACAGGATTTAAAAGGTACGGAACAGGAACGGATAACTGTGGAAAGAGAACTGAATATTGAGCTTTTAAAAAAGCTTGATATATTAACGGAGGAATTGCCCGACGGCGGTGAAATTACGGATAAATTCGTAACAAGAGGCGAATTTGCGGAAATAGCGGTTCGTATGCTTAATTTTGAAAAAAGTGCCGACAAATACGACGCATCAAAGAATTTTACGGACGTAACCGAAAAAAGAGGCTGGGCAGTGGATATGGCGGCTGATATGGGGATTGTTTCGGGATACGATTACGGACTTTATCTTCCCGATAAAGAAATATCGGTAGATGAAGCGTGCAAAATACTTGTATGTGTTCTCGGTTACAGAACACCGGCATCGCTGTACGGCGGCTGGTATGACGGATATAACCAAATGAGCGGCTCGCTGAAGCTTTTGAAAGGAACAGATTTTTCGGGTACGGATAAGCTTTCGTGGGAAAACTGCGTTATCGTGCTTAATAATACGCTGAACACAAATATTTTGTCGCAGGGCAGCAGTCTTGATAAGCTTGAAGAAAAGGAAACGCTTTTAAAGAGTGTTTTCTCTGTTGAATACGACAGCGGTATTGTCAGCGAAACAAAAGACGCGTCTCTTTCAAAGTCTGACGGCAGCGGTTCGGGAGAAATAACGGTAATAGGCGACAGAACTCTTAACAGCGGCGATACGGATACAAATGATTATCTCGGTTTCAATGTGAAATATTATTACAGAACCGACAGTGGTGACGATACGCTTATATTATGCAGACCGATAAAAAACAGAGTAAAAACAATAAAGACCTGTGATTTGATAAGTTTTTCGGACGGAATATACACATATTATGAAGGCAGCTCAAAAAAGGACGCGGTTCTTGCGAAAGGATATGACTTTATTTATAACGGCAGACTTTATGCGAGCGGATATGATAAAGAGCTGTATATTCCCAAAAGCGGATATGTAAAGCTTATCGATAACAATAATGACGGAAAATTTGATGTTATATTCTTGTGGGATTTCATAAGCCGAATAGTAAAAAACATAAACGTATCGGATGAATATATCTCATTTGATTATGAGGGCAGCGGAATACACAGTATAGATGTTAAGAACAGTGATGTAAAGGTTTACACATCTGACGGAAACGAAACAGAACTTTCTGCTATAAAAGCAGGCAATGCGATTTTTGCGGCTGTTTCCGGCAAGGACGGTGAGCAAGACAGACTGTACACAATTTATGTTTCGGCAAAAACGCTTATCGGAGAAGTTGTTTCTAAGTCAGCCGATAAGATTGCGGTGAAAACAGATGACGGTACGGCAGAGTACAATATCGATCCGAATAATGAAAACAGATATAAACTCGATAAGCTTAAAACCGGTGCGGAGGAAACATTTTATATAAATCTTAACGGAGAAATTTTTGCTTGTGCCGGAAGTGTAGACTCAAGTATGAAAACAGCGTTTCTTATTTCTGCATATGTATCGGAAGATAACGAAAAACTGTTTTTAAAGATATTGACAACAGGCAATGAATTTGCAAATCTGGAATGTAGGAAAAACTTTACGCTGAGCGGAGCGTATGACAGTAAATATCCGTCAAAAAGAACCAATGTCAGCATAAAGTCGGCACAGATAGGACACAACATTCTTGCACAGGGCGTTAACATGATTAATGATGTTATACGGTATAAGCTTGATGAGAACGGAAAAGTTGCTGTTGTTGAAACGGCGGTACCGTGCAAAGGAACAGATGCAGACGGAAATCCGGATATGACAGGCGACGGTTTCCATTACATTTTAAAGGATTTTAAGGAACTGATGTATTCGAGCCATTCAAATGCGTTTATGCCTGCGCTGAGATTGAAGAAAATGAATGATTTGATTTTACTTGATTCAGACAGAACATTCTTCACCGTGCCGGAAAAATACGATGATACCGTATCTCTCAAAAGCCAGTATGCTGCAACAGGCTATCTTCAAAATGACAGAAGTCAGAAGGTCAAGCTTTTTGCAACAAGCGGTCAGTCAAAGGCTGCGGATATTATTGTGAGAGCCGGAGACGCAAAGGGAAGTCCGTCAGATACTTCTGTGGTATACGGAGTGACGGGAGTGCCGGAGGTACTCAACAGCAACGATGAAGTTGTATGGCAGATTAATGCCGTAAATAAGGGCGCAAGGGTGTCATATCAGACAGATGATAAGGATATTCTTAACGGCGTGGGTAAAGGTGATCTTATAAGGGTTTCTACCGATGCCGGAGGCGGTATAGGCAATTTGGAAAGAGTTGTGGCGTTTGATTCAAAGACAAAAAGCGTAAAGCTGGCGTTAAAGAGCGCATATGCGGACGGAAGCGGCTTTAATGCGGCGGATAATCCGGCTGTAACCGATGAGGCAGGCTTGGGAAAAATACGTAAATTTATGTTTGGTGCGGCGTATGAAAATTACAACGGCAGACTGATAATATGCCTTGAAAAAGAACTTAGAACCGCAAAAACTTCGGTTGAGGCGATTAATTTGAAAGCATTTTCAAATATTCAGGTATTTGACGGCGAAGAATGGAAAACAGGTTCAGCCGCAGATATATATGATTATAAAACCACAGGCAGACATTCAATGATATTTGCAAGACTTAACTATGCAAATGCCGGTGAGCTTTATGTTTATAATACGGACAATTAAAAGTATGGACAGGAAATTTTTACGATGGGAGTGATAGAAAAGTTAATAATTCAACACTAAATAAATTCAAATTTGAAAGGGGTAAAAAATGATGAAAAAACTTATATCCGCGTTTGCGGCTTTGGCGATGCTTGTATCGTCGTTTACGGCAGTATTTGCCGACGAAACAAACACACAAACGGATTATTTTGAGCCGTCGTATGCGGCGGAGGACTGGACAGTTAACGGGAATAAAGCTACATTTAATGCAACAAAAAAACAAATTCTAATGCAAGCGGCAACCGCTGCCGGTATGTCGGTTACATATAATAAAAATGTCGGCATAGAAGGTGATTTTGTTTTAACAGCAAATATAACAAATTATGCCGGAGCAGAGGGCAGTGCGGTTGAAGTGTCGATAGGCGGAATGAAGGTAAGTGTTGACGGAAAAGCAAATGTCAAATTCTATCCGGATGAGAACAATACATCGAATGAAATATCGGGAGTTAACAATGGCAATGTAAAATCCGGCGGTCTGGTTATAGATTACAAATCCACAGGCACGATAAAGGTGTATCTGTCTTCGGAAGCAGTCGGAAGCAATATGGTTATAGACTATTCCGATGAAAGCATATCGAATCGTTCGGCAGGAAAGTTTTCTGCAGGTGTAAATAAAAAGATAAATGCAGCAGTGGACAATATAAAAATAAATAAGACACAAGATGAGTTTTCGGACGATTTTACAGATACGGCTATGTCGGCTGCAAACTGGGATTTAGCCTCGGGAGCATATCAGCTTATTCAAAAAACCGAAGCAAACACATTAACAGGTAAATATGGATTGGCTCCGGCAAGAAAGATTACAAATACAGAAACGGCGTGTGCATATATCAAAAATATATTTACAACAGGCAGCTATTCACTAAGCTTTGATTGTCTTAATACAACAAAAAATGTCAGACGTATTTATTTTAATAAAACAGCCGATAAGGTAGGCTATGAACTACGACTTTACGGTGAAACATCTGATATTGCGGTTGCACTCTATAAAGGCGAAAAGAGTACCTCTGCGGAAATGCGGCTTGCCAGCGCTACGGTGAAATCGGCAATTACTAAGGTAAGAGTTGATTACGACAGCAAGGCTTCATCAATTAATGTATACTTTAACGGAGAAGAAACTCCGACGCTTACAGCAAACGATGCAATTTACACAATGGGACGTATCGGCTTTGTTGCGGAATTTAATGATAACCCCCCACAGGTGTGGTTTAAGAATATAAAGGTAGAACCGGAAAAGGAAGTATTTAAAGCAGATGATATGGTTTTATCGGGAAAAATCGAAAGCAATTCAACCGTAAAGAGCAGCACGACAGTTACAAATACAACAGGTGAAGCAAAATCGGCAGATATGGTTATGGCATTTTATAAGGACGATGTGCTTCAGAAAATAAGTGTAAAACCGCTTGAGTTTACCGCATACAGCGGAAAAACACCTGTTTTTGCGGATATGACGCTTGGTACACTTGAAGAAAACGGAAAATACGGCGTAAAATGTTTCTTGTTGGATTCAATAGTGTCTATGAAGCCGCTTGTCAAAGCGGTGTCCAAGTACAATCAGTCGCGGCTTATTCTTGTCGGTGATTCGATTTGCCAGGCATACAGCGCCGACAGCACAAGAAAAGGCTGGGGACAGTATGCACAGGAAACTTATGATGAAAAGTATGTAAAGGTTGTAAACAAGGCATATGCAGGATATACGACCGATAATTTTATAAAAGGAGACGGTGCGGGCGGCGCTGAATATTCATGGGAAAATATAAAGGAGCTTATAAATCCCGGAGATACCGTATTTATCAATCTCGGAATAAATGATATGACTAAAATCAGAAATACCGCTGACGGTTCATATACGGCAGATAATTATAAAGAAAATCTTACAACAATGGTAAATGACGCAAAAACAAAGGGCGCAAATGTTGCACTGATTTCCTCATCGGTAGGCATTATCGGAAAATATCTTTCGAACGGTGAAACCGAAACATATATGACGGATGTGGCAAATGACACAAATACCGTATTGCTTAAACTTAATTCAAAAATGAAAACGGAAATTAACAATAAATACCCAGGTATGGCAGGCAATACGGATGATCCGCAGTGGGATACGCTCAGCAGCGAATATTATGTTGACGGTCTGCACGTGAACGAAACAGGCGCAAGATTTATTCTTGACTGTATCAATCAACTAGCAAAAGATGCTAATATGGCAGTTACCGATTATCTTAAAATCGCATAACAAAAAAATCTCTCCGCAAAAGCGGAGGGATTTTTTATTGTTAAAGTTTCATCATTTTTTCAAAATTCTGTGCTACGTCCTTTACGGTATAAGGCTTGTCCCTATCCCAGGCTTTGTCTACTTCGTACATAAACACTCCGTTATAGTCGAGCACTTCAAGCTTTGATAAAATATCTTTCCAGTCGTTAACTCCGTCAAAAGGAAGCCTGTGTTTTTCATCAATGCCGTCATAGTCGGAAACGTGAACGGTTCTTATACGACCGTGAAGATCGTGCTCAATGAGTGCATTTAAAAAATCGCTGTTTTTCTGAACAGTAAGATGATTCGTGTCGTAGCAAAGCATAAGCGAGGGGATAGAGCCTAAAAACTCTATTATTTCGTCCGAACAATTTCCGAGACAAGTGCGCGGTAAGTCCTCGACAGCTAAAACAGCGCCTAAACTGCGGCACAAATCAGAAAGAATTTTCATGTTTTCTATGGATTTTTTCATCTTTTCTCTGCGTTCCTCGGGCTTGTTCGGCTCGGCTGACGGGTGAATTACCATAGTTTGTATTCCTACTTTTGCGGCGGCACGTATTCCTTTTTCCATAATTGCCATTGCTTCTTTACATTCTTTTTCATTTAATATCGCAGGATTAATTTCATTCCCGAACGGAATATGAAATGACCAAAATTCTACTCCGCAGCTATTTGCCAAATTATTTAAAATTTCGGGTTTGTCATAAAAATTCATATTTTCAAGTTCGTTATGACGAAGCGAAAGCTCTGCATACGGTATTCCGTTTTCTTTATATTTACCGAAACCTTCGGGACTGAACCCTCCGTCATTATCCAATATTCTTATTCCAACACCCGGTTTCCAACTGTTTCTGCTTGTCATGCCTTATATCCCCTTTCTGCTGATTAAAATAATTATACCTTTTGCAGTGATGAAAGTCAACGGAAATGAAGATTTGTATATGAAATTAAAAAAAATGCTATATGTAAGCATTTGCAGTTTCGCTGAAATAAATAAAATAAATATGTTTGTCTAAAATATTGAGATGTCAAAAAAACTGAACACTTCAAAAACAAAAAGGCTTAATAAGTTTATGTTTATTTTTTTGTACCCACTTACTTAAAGGCTCATCGGGGAATAAGTGGACATGTTTGTAGCTCTTTTTGTTTAAATCCAGATATCTGTAAAATAAATTTGTAAAAAATAGTGCAGCAATGCTCCTTTCGTGTTCGGTACCTCCGGTTAAAGACATAATAAAGTCGGGTTTTCTGCCGGGGCCGAATGCTTCTAAGCTTGTCAGTATGGACAGAAGCATATAGCTGATTACACAAGGACTCCCCTACTTTTTCTTTAAATGTAGGTTTGTCAATGATGTGTTACAAAAATTTTCAAAAAATTTCACCGTCCTCTAGAAAAGCTTTTATATAAT
>CAKSOE010000013.1 GCA_934476675.1 uncultured Clostridia bacterium
AAGCAAATAATTTAAAAATTTATGATTATCTGGTATGGCTGTTTGAAAATATACATATTCTGCCGAAAACAGAATTGTTGCCATGGAGCAGTAAGATTCCACCAAATATACGCAAGGGTTAGGGGATGCTGAATGGCATCCTTTTTTGGTTCGAACATTTACAGTGTGTATCATTTGACGCTTACCCTTAATCTTGTTGTTGCAGCCTTCGGTGAAACCGTTAGAGTACGGAACATCAAATGAGTTCAATATTCCGGTCTGTCAATTGATGAGTGTGTTTGAGCATTAGGTATATTCGGGAATACCGCTGTTTTGTGCCGATAGTATCCAGTCAGCCATAAGCTTTTTGGCTTCTTCACGGCTTTGTGCGTCTATGACGGTATAGAATGCCTCTTTGAGGTAGTATGCCTGTCTGAGTTCATCGGATATGTACATCATAGCGTTAATGCGTTCTGCCTCGTAGTCTTTCAGCTTTGATGAACGCTTAATCAAAAGCCGTTTAGAGTGTTTGAACAGTTTTCTGTTTCTGTCGCCATATAGCTTCTGAACACGCTTTCGTACGTTATCAAATGCCCATAGTATCTGTCTGATAAAGTGGTAACGGTCAATAATCTGGCTCTTTGTCAATTGTTGGGCTCAATGTCAATAGTTATGGTGAAGAAAATCCGCAAAGGAATAGACAGTCGAATAATGATAATTAATGACCTTGTAATGCTACTCAATTTTTTGCCATGGTTGATGTTGAGCCATGAATACATTTGCCAGATTTAAAAGTTCTTTCACATTTTCTATGCCGCACATATAGCAAAGTCGTTTGAGTCTGTATTTAATGCCGTTTACAGAGAAAAAATGCAATGCTGCTGTTTTTTCATAGGAATTACCATCAAGCAAAGATTTAATAATAGAAATGTCTTTTTCATTACAATAATCCAACAATTTTTCGATTTTTATGAGCTTTTTTATTTCATTGTCATTAAAGAATTTAGTATCGGATAATGTTGCTTTTTCAATGAAGGCTGAGTCTTTACTGATTGGGATATTATGGGTTGTTTCGCGCGGTATTATTTTGCTCTTTACATTTAATGTAATATATCCTGTGTTTTTAATTTTCGTGATAAAAGGCAGGATTTCAATCAGAGACATACCATAGTCGCTGTAATTTTGCGAAACAGAAGTGATTGCAGGTTTATATCTTTGTGCTATTCTGGAATCGCCAAAGCTGACTATATATAATTTATCTATAAATGCAGGTGCATATTTTTTCAGATAATTCAGAAGAGAAATCGCCGCAAAATCATTTGTACATATTACCGAGTTATATTTCTCTATATCTTCAAAAAAGGCTTGACAGCATTTTATCAGATTACCGAAGTTGTAGTAAACTTTATTTTTGTCTGTAAAAGCAGTAAGCCGTACACTGTCGGTTAAAGAAGATGGATTAACTCCAAATAGTGCAGTTTCGGTTTTTTTACAGTGTTTTAAATACAATAAGACATCTTTCATGGCAGAATATAAATCAGTACATATATTATTAACAGCCAAATCGGAAGGTCTGTTACTTATCAGAACAATAGGTACAGAGTGTGCGGATTTTGCTTTATTCACGGCATTGTATATCCAATTGGAGCTTGTAGCGATGATTGATATTACATCATCTTCGTTTGTGTGAAAATCACATGTTTCAACTTGAATTTTAATTCTTTTGTGCATTGCACGTTCGATAAGCCCTTTTTGAATAGCACTGCACCAAGTGCTTTGATTATATTCAGGTTCGGTTATTACGTGAATAGTCAAATCTACACCTTCTCGCTTTTTGTATTATTAAAGTCATTTTGCATTTTTATTATAGCATAACAAAAAACAAAAGGCAAGAAAATCATGTAAAAGTCAGACGTTTTTTCTTGCTTGCTTATAGGATATAGATAGTATAGAATATAAAAAAGAAAAGAGTTAAATACGGAACGGAGAGAAATTATGAAAATAACAAAATTAGAAGTCATTAAAGTAAAACCGAGATGGATGTTCTTAAAGATGCATACAGATGCAGATATTTACGGTTTAGGCGAGCCTGTTTTGGAGGGGCATTGCACATCTGTCGAGGCTGTGATCAGGGAGTTTGAGGAATATCTGATAGGAAAAGATCCTATGCGGATCGAGCATCATGTTCAAGCACTTTACCGGGGAGGATTTTACCGCGGCGGCCCGCTGATGTTATCGGCAATAAGCGGAATAGAACAAGCGATGTGGGATATTAAGGGGAAATACTATAATTGCCCTGTTTATGAAATGCTTGGCGGCAGATGCAGAGATAAAATCAGAATGTATACACATATAAAAAGAGCGGGAACAGCCGGAGAATTCCCGATAGAGGAGATGATGAATATTGCGGAGGAACGTCTAAGAGCAGGATATACCGCTCTGAAATATTCGATTATTCCGCCGATAAAAGCTGTTGAAAATCCGGAAAATACCGAAAAGCATATTGAACGTTTTGCAAAAATTCGTGAAAAAATAGGAAATAGTATAGATTTGGCGATAGATTTCCATGGACGTGTTTCTCCGGCAATGGCAAATGTTCTTATAGAAAAACTGAAGCCCTACAATCCGATGTTTATAGAAGAACCGTGTCTGCCGGAAAATGTTGATTGCATGGTAAACATTTCGAGAAAAACAACAGTCCCTATTGCGGCAGGTGAAAGACTGTTTGGAAAATGGCAGTACAGAGAACTTATCGAAAAGCAAGCCGTAAGTATTGTACAGCCGGATATTTGTCATGTTGGAGGAATTTATGAGGGAAGAAAAGTTGCCGCAATGATGGAAATGTATTATGGCTCTGTCGCACCGCACAATCCGCTCGGCCCGATATCATTGGCATCGTGTATACAACTTGATGCAAGCATACCAAACTTCCTTATCCAGGAACATCCCGGAAATGCGGACAAGTCTGACTTGGGAGTAGGTTATATAAAGGAACCGTTTGTTATAAAGAACGGTTACATTGATGTTCCGACAAAGCCGGGACTGGGTGTAGAACTTGATGAAGAAGCTTTAAAGGATAAGTTGTATGACGGAAAGTGGACTACCCCTCGTCAGTATTATGAGGACGGCAGTAATGCCGATTGGTAAAAAGATAATCAATAGTTAAAAGGAGATTGTTATGCGTAAAGAAATCATAGATACAATCATGAAGAACAAAATTATAGTTATTGTACGCGGTGTTGAACATGATAAGCTGCTCCCTCTTGCGGAAGCATTGTATGCAGGCGGAGTACGCGCATTGGAAATAACGTACACTCATGAGGATAGGCGTCTTGACGAAAAAACGGCTGACGGAATACGGAGTCTTTCGGAGCATTTTCAGAATAAGATGCTCATAGGAGCAGGGACGGTAACGGAAGTAAGTCAAGTTGAACTTACAAAAAAGGCAGGCGGAAAGTTTATTATCTCACCTGATACGAATGAAGCGATTATAAGAAAAACATCTGAGCTTGATATGGTTTCAATTCCGGGAGCATTGACACCGACCGAAATTGAGACAGCGTATAAAAGCGGAGCGGATTTCGTAAAGCTATTTCCGATAACTGTGCTCGGCACAGACTATGTAAAGGCAATAAAAGCCCCGTTATCGGGAATCAGACTGCTCGGTGTGGGCGGAATAAACGAAAATAATATGAGCGAATACAGTAAGGCAGGAATATGCGGCTTCGGAATAGGCTCAAATCTTGTCAATAAACAATTTATATCGGAAGGTAACTTTAAGGCTATCACCGATTTAACAAAAAAATTCATATCAAACCTCGGAGAATAGAACATGAAATACTTAACCATTGACGGAGGTACAACGAATACTCGGATATTCCTTGTTTCTGACGGTGAAATTACAGATTGCATAAAAAAGAATATCGGCGCATCAAAGGGATTGGGACATAGAGAGGCTTTTTATTCAATCTTGAAAAACACAATATCGGAGATTCTGACCCGAAACAATATACAGTCTTTTGAGATAAATAAAATAATAGCGTCGGGAATGATTACGAGTGAGGGAGGAATTTGTAGCCTTGAACACTTAACTGTTCCGGTCGGAATAAAAGAACTTCATGACAACATCGCAATTATGAGTATTCCCGAAATATCCGATATTGATTTTGCTTTTATCCGCGGAGTGAAAATCAGCGGAGAAGATTTTGAAAAGTCTGACATGATGCGCGGCGAAGAGACAGAACTGTTTGGATTGGAAGAAAAACTTCGGGCAGAAAGTGCATACATACTCCCGGGTTCTCATTCAAAATGTATAATAACCGATAAAAAAGGGCGTATTGTGGATTTTTCAACTTTTATGACAGGTGAAATGTTTGCTGCGCTTATGGAAAACACAATTCTTAAAGGTTCGGTTGACATTTGTGATGAATTTAATTGGGAATATTTATGTAAAGGATATTTGCTGTGTGAGGAAAACGGAGTTAATGCTGCGCTTTTCAAGACACGTATTCTTGATAAAATGTATCATTCCGATAAAAATGCGGTATACAGCTTTTTTGAGGGAGTTATTTTACATGATGAGATTAAAAAAATAATATCATTACCGGTGAAAAGAATCGTTCTCGGCGGAAAAAAGCAAATACGTATTCCTATGTATTATCTGATAAAAAAGTATTCGGATATACAGGTTGTATGCATGGAGGATTCAATTTGTGAGATGTCTGTACCGAAAGGCGCAGTCAGAATTTTTGAAAATGTATAAGAGCTGTTAAATGAGAGGAGCTGTAAGAAATGACAAAGTCGGTTTTTGTAACGGGCGGCTGCTATGGTACGGGATATGCTGTTGCCGAACGGTTTGCACGGGAGGGATATAACGTTTTTATAAGCGGTCGTGATCAAAGTAAAGCAAATGCAGCCGCAAAAGCTATTTCGGAAAAATATAATGTTTATGCAAAAGGTTATCGGACAGAGAAGTTTGATCAAGAGGAAGTATATAAAATTTTTTCCGATATTGACATAAACGGATACAATATTGAAAGCATTGTTTTAAATGCGGCTAATCTGGGTATCAATCAGGAAAGCTTGACTGTAAATGTTGAGGACTTTTTTGAAGTGTACAGAATAAATGTTTTGTGGAATTTTATGATGGCACGTGAGGCGGCAAAACAAATGAAAAAAATACATAAAGGTTCGGTTGTGTTCATAACTTCAAATTCGGCTTTGCGGGTGACCGAAAACAGGTGTGCGTATTGTTCTTCAAAGAGTGCAATACTTGCCATGTCAAAGTCGTTTGCGGTGGATTGGGGAAAATACGGTATTCGCTCCAATTGTGTTCTGCCCGGAATGATAAAAACAGAACGCTGGGAGAAGAATATTAATAATTGCAAATATTATCTGGCAAACTATACACCTATTGAAGACATAGCTGATTTTTCCGATATTGCAAATGCCGTATGGTATTTTGCAAGTGATGCGGCAAAAAACATAACCGGAGCAGAATTGGCAGTTGACGGGGGAATGCTCGCACAGCTGACGCCAAACATTGAAAGGGAACTTTATAGGTGAGAATGGAAAAATGGTAATAGAAATACATTCGGGGGATTATACGGCTTTAATCAATCCGCAAAGAGGAGCAAACTGTATAAGTCTCAGAAATTCGCGATACAATGCTAAGATTTTAAGAGAGCAGAATACTTCGGGGGACATCGACAATCCTTTTTTGTATGGTATGCCGATCCTTTATCCGGTAAACAGAATATCCGGCGGTCAATTTGAATTTGAAGGACGGATCTATAAATTCCCTATCAATGAGCCTGCGACAAACTGTCATTTGCATGGTATGCTGCATGAGACGGCATTTGAAATCATACAGAAAGGGGAAAGTTTTATAAAGTGTGCTTTTGAAAATAAGTACCTTGATTTTCCGCATAAGTTTCGTATTGAAATAATATATAGTATTTCAGCGGAAGGATTGATGCAGAAAACAACAATCACCAATCTTTCCGATAAGAATATGCCTAATTTTCTCGGCTATCATACTACATTCAATATTCCGTTTATAGAGGGAACAAAGCCTGATGATGTGCGGCTTTTTGCGGAAATAGGAGATGAGATTGAAAGAAATATGGATGTATATCTGCCAACAGGTCGGATTTTGCCTTATGATGAAATTTCAAAGAAAATAAACAGCGGTACATTTATACCAACCGAAAAATCCATCAGCAGACATTATAAAGCAAGCGGTAAAGGGAGAATCGAATTAATTGATACAAAACAAAAAGTAAAGCTTGTATATGAAAATGATAAAAAATTTGGCTGGAGATTATTTTATAACGGGAATGCAGAAGAATATATATGTCTTGAACCAATGACGTGTATGGCAAATTGCCCTAACGCACCATTTGAATGCGAGTATACAGGCTTTGACAGCATACCGCCGCAGTCAACAAAAGAATATATCTCTAAAATAAGATTGGAAAAATATTTGGAAAAAGAAAACCAATGAATATTCTTTAAATTACATAAGGTTTGACATATAAATCACGGTAATAAAAAGAGTATGTATTCAAAAACAGGAGTGTTTGCGGCACAATATTTTAAGGATTTACGAGGTGAGGTAAGTGAAAATAACATGGATTGGACAAGCGGGACTGCTTATTGAAACAGGCGAAAAGAAAATTATGGTTGATCCGTATTTGTCCGACAGCGTTGAGGCGATTAACCCTAAAAATTGGAGGCGTGTAGCGGTTGATGAGAGTTTGTTTGAAGAAGATATAGATATGATTGTCATAACACATGACCATCTTGACCATCTTGATCCGCAAACCTTAGAAAGATTTTTGAAAAAGGATAAGATTTTGACTGTACTGGCTCCGTATAATGCGTGGCAGCAGGTAAGAAAGAATGGCAAAAATCATAATTATGTCATGTTTAATCGCGTACGGTTTGGACGCAGGACGGTATCATCTTTACAGCGGTTAAAGCAGAACATTCGGACTTGACGGCGATCGGATTTATCATAGATGACGGTGAATTTAAAGTGTATGTGACGGGTGACACTTTATATAATAAGGATATTTTCCCGGAGCTGCCGAAAAATCTTGACGCCGTATTTTTGCCGGTAAATGGGGTGGGCAACAACATGAATATTTCCGATGCAAAGCAGTTTGCTAAAATGACGGAGGCAAAAAAGGCAATTCCGATTCACTGGGGGATGTTTGATGAACTTGATGTTTCGGATTTTGATCTTGTTAATGCAATTATACCAAAAATATATGAGGAGGTACAATTTGAATGAGGGAGAGATATAAAAGAGCTTTTGCTTTAAAGGGGGTCAAGCGTTAGACACCCCTTTTTTGAAAGCGGCTCTCGGTAGCTTATTTCTGAAAAAGCTTTCTGAATTCTCCGGGGGTTAATCCGGTGTACTGCTTAAATTTGTGAGAAAAGTGTGCCGTATCTGAAAATGAAAGTTTGTGAGCAATCGTTTCAAGCGATAGATTACTTGTTTTTAATAAATCTGTTGCATATTCTATTTTAGCAATAGATATGTACTCATTCGGTGATAAACCAAAACAATGTTTAAATTGTCTTGTTAAATATGACCTGTTCAGATTGACGTATTGGCTGAGCTCATCGACCGTAAGCTTTGTGGTAATGCGCCGTTCGATAAAATTTTTAGCACGAGTCATTTTATTATTATCAATTTGTTGATCATTTGCCTTATAAAAGTCGGATATTGAAATTACCAGCTTAAATAAAAGTGTTTCCAATTCATGATCCATATTCGGTGCACCTTTTTTTACCAATTCGAGTATGGCTTCTAATTCAAAAGGCGATTGTGTATGCGGTAAATAGTGAACGTTTTCCACCTTATATAACTTCAATAAAGCAAGAAAAAATTCCGGATCTCCATTTAAAGTAAGAAAAATCTTTTTCCATGGGGTTTTACGATTAGCATAGTAATGGTGATATGCATTTGGATGCAAAATAAAAAAATCACCGGCAGAAATATGATAGGTTTCACTGTTATGCTGAACAAATCCGGAACCTTCATATACATATTCTATTGAAAAATGACTGCTGTTTTTTCGATGTATTTCGTACTTTGCGTCAGGATATGAAATACCTGCTGAGCAAGCAAGAATTTTAGAATGTAATGCACCAAGATGTACATAAATTTCTTCATCGAAGCCTTCCAAGCTTTGTTGTATCAATGTTATTTTCCCCCCTTGCCTTTTCTCAGATTCATGAGAAATATTTCCATTAAAAAAGTCACATACATACAATTAAAAAGTCACATATGAATATTGAATAAATAAAACTCAAGGTTTATAATAAGTATATCATAGAATGTTGGCAAAGTCAATGTTTGTTATTGATCTGAGTCGGTTTAACAGATGCGGCGGAAAAATGTATGTATTTTATGGCTGACAGTGTACATGCCGGATGGAATAGTTATAAAATTACAAAAACAACAAATTAACAGAAAGGGATTATGCGTTATGAAAAAACAAATTTTTTCAAAAATGGCTGCTGCGGTTCTCATATTGGGAGCTGTTGCAGGGTGCGGACAGACTCAAAAGGGAGTGTCAATTACTATAGGGAACTGGCCTACAAAAGAACAGTCGGGTTATGAAACCGTTCAAAAGAATCTGGATATTTTCAAAAACAATCATCCGGATTGGAAAGTTGAAACGAGCGAATATGTGTATGATACAAAATCGTTTACGACTATGGCGGCAGGAGGAAGACTCCCTACCGTTTGGGCTGCGCCATTTACCGAAATTGATTTGATTTCAAAAGCGGGATACTGTGCGGATATTTCGAAAAATATACAAGAAATGGGTATGGATAAAATTATCAACCCCGAACTGTTGAAGATTGTTACGGGCGAAAACGGAGAAATTTGGGGATTGCCGCACAATGCGTATGCTCAAGGTCTTACAATCAATAAGAAGCTCTTTCAGGAGGCAGGATTGGTAAATGAAGACGGCAGTGTAAAAATTCCTCAAGACTATGATGAGCTGGCTGAGTTTGCCGGAATCATAAGAGAAAAAACAGGTCAGGCAGGCTTTGTAATTCCTACAATGAATAATCAAGGCGGTTGGAATTTTATAAATATTGCGTGGAGTTATGGTACTGAATTTATGAAGCAGGAAAGTGACGGTAAATGGACTGCAACATTTGATTCTGATGAATTTAAAAATTCGTTGAAATGGTTGTATGATATGAAGTGGAAATACAATGCATTCCCGGAAGATACATTTATTGACCACAATAAACGTATGCAGTATATCGGTACTTATCAGGCGGCTATGACAATTGCAGCGCCTGTTGAACAAAGCTTGGTTACGCAATATGACATGAACAAGGATGACATAGTTTGCACAAGGCTCCCCAAAGGACCGGCAGGCAGATTTGCACAAACCGGCGGCGCCGTAGAGTTCTTTAATGCGAAAGAAAGTCAGGAAAATATAAATGCGGCATTAACCTGGTATCAAGAAGGAAGCTTTGCGCCGGAAATTACGCAGGAACAAGTTGAAAAAACTGAAAACAGTATAAAATCTTCGCTGGAAAACGGAAGAATTGTTCTTCCTAAATCAGCATTCCCGGATTTTGTAAATCGCAAAGGCGAGGAACAGCTTGACGCCCTTTACGAAAAATATTCAAACGTTGACTTTGCAAACTATGAAGATTATTATAGCTTTGAAGATGTAACCTTAAAGGCTGAAGAACCTGTATGCTGTCAGCAGCTTTACGCGGCAATAGATGGAATTATCCAGGAAATTTTAACAAAGAAAGATGTTGATATTGATAATCTTGTAAAGACAGCAGCGAATGATTTTCAAAACAACTATTTGAATAACGAGAAGTAAAAGTTTTTGTTTTGGATATTGCCGATGTTTCATTCTTGGTATCATGCTGCGGATGAAACATCGGACAGAAAAAGAAAGGAAAACTTTGATAAAATGAAAAATAGTAAATTAAATGGATTATTCAAAAAAAATATTGCCGGTTGGATGTTGATTTTGCCGACAGTTTTGGTGTTTATTGTATTTGTATGGCGCCCTATTATAATAGGAGTATTTTATTCATTCTTTGATTTGAACGGTTTCACCCCCGTAAGGTTTGTGGGAGTAGATAACTACATAAGGGTATTGTCAGACACAAACTTTTTAAAGACTTTGTGGAATACGGTTCAATATGTATTATGGTCATTGGTATTGGGACTTCCGCTGCCTTTTGTTGCTGCTGTAATGTTGAATGAAATTCGATTTGGAAAGCAATATTTTAAAATTACATCGTATCTGCCTTGTGTGTTGCCGGGAATGGCAGTTTACCTCCTTTGGACAATGATATATGGAGAAAGCTCGACAGGACTTATCAATTCTGTTTTGAATCTTTTTGGGATTGAGAATATGAAGTTTTTATCAAACAGCAAATTTGTTATTCCGTATATCATTCTCATGATGACATGGCAATGTTTTGGGTCAACTATGGTTATGTATCTTGCAACTTTGCAGAGTGTGGATACTTCGTTGTATGAAGCAGCGCGAATTGATGGAGCAAATTTTTGGCAAAGAATTAAGGCGGTGCTGTTTCCGCACTGCCGTGGGATCATCTTATTGCTTGCTGTCAGACAGATTATAGGAGTATTTGCAATTACGGAACAACCGATGGTAATGACAGGAGGGGGACCGAACGGTGCTTCGTTGTCGCTGGGACTGACAAATTATTACTATGCGTTTAAATACGGGCAAATGCAAAACTCACTTGCAATAGGTGTTGTATCATTTGTATTTCTTGTCGGACTTACGGTTGTATATTTTACACTCGACAAAAAGATTAATGAATAAAGGAGGCGCGGCTGAAATATGAACAAAAATATTGATAATACATCAGGATTGTTAAATTGGAATGATATGAAACAAACAAGCGGAAAGATTATCTATCTTATTATGTTTATCATATTGTTTGCAATATCTTTGGTTTGCTTGTTACCGGTAGTATGGATGGTGCTTTCTTCATTTAAAACAACACAGGAAATGTATGCAGTACCGCCTACACTGTTCCCTAAGTCGATAGATTTGGGCAGGATAATAACGATTTGGCAAAGCGCATCTATTGGCCGTTATGCGTTAAATTCACTATGGATCATAATCGGATGCTTATCTTTTGATGTTGTTTTTAACGGATTGGCGGGATATGTTTTGTCAAGAGTCAGACCGTTGGGAAGCGTGTTTATAAATACGGTTTTATTTTGGACGATGATGCTGCCGGGCATCAGTATGGTGCCGCTTTATATGACCTTTGTGGATTTACCTGTTTTACATATAAATATGACCGGAACATTTGCACCGCTATGGATTCAGGCGATGACGAATGCTTTTAATATATTTCTTTTCAGAAATTTCTTTAACGGAATACCAATGGGGTATTTGGAAGCGGCAAAGATAGACGGTTGTTCGGCTTTTGGAATATTCTTTAAAATAATATTGCCGCTTTCAACTCCTATAATTTCTGTGGTTGCTATATTCTCTATAATCAGTTCATGGGGGAATTTCTTATGGCCCTATTTGGTCTTGGGCAACACAAATTTAGAGCCTGTGTCGGTTTTGCTGTACAAGCTTACAAGTGCAACAAGTCAGTTTAAGGATAATGACAGAATGTTGATTATGTTTATGGCAGCGGTACCATCTATTATAGTTTACGCTATATTCTCAAAGCGAATCATGGGCGGCTTAAATATGAGCGGTATAAAAGGATAATATAAGGAGAGGAATTTTTGGAATATGAAATTAGAGGATATCTATGTCAGAGACCCATATATTTTGCTTTATGAAGGGATATATTATTTGTATTCAAAATTGTCTGTTGACGCAAGAGAATTTGTTGTTTACAAAAGTAAGAATTTAGCGGATTGGTCAGAACCGAGGACGGTATTTAAACCCAAAGATAATTTTTGGGGGAAGTATGATTTTTGGGCTCCGGAAGTGCATATTTACAGAGGGAAGTTTTATATGTTCGCTTCATTTAAATCCGATAACGCTTGCAGAGGTACCCATATACTAAAGTCAAATGCGCCGGACGGCGATTTTGTACCGATTTCGGACGAACCGATAACACCCAAGGAATGGGAAGCATTGGACGGTACATTGTATATTGATCATAACAATGAACCGCATGTGGTATTTTGTCATGAGTGGGAGCAAATCGATGATGGAACCGTATGTGAAATCAAGCTGTCGGAGGATTTAACAGAAGCGATTACAGAACCAAGAGTTTTATGGTCTGCATCAGATTTTTCGGGTAGTGTTAATGCAGCACATGATAATAGACTTTCTCTTGTTACGGACGGACCGTTTTTATTCAGGTCAGAGCAAGGAGAATTGTTTGCGACATGGTCAACTATCGGCAAAGACGGATATTTGGTTTGTCTTTCCAAAAGCAGTAATGGGGATATTGACGGAGAATGGAATGTTATACAAACCCCTGTATACAAAAATAACGGCGGACACGGAATGATATTTAGTGATTTGAAGGGGAAAAGGTACTTCGTTATGCATGAACCTAATATTCATCCGTTGGAAAGAGCAAGTATTTATGAATTGACAGAACAAAAAAATAACTTTACATTAATGGAGGTGCAGATATGAAAATCAGAAAATTGAGCGCAGTATTGCTATGTGTATCCGTGCTGCTATCAAACATAGTTGTAAATGCGCAAGGGATGGGAATTGCGTCATGGATCAACAGATATAGCGGACTTACGGATACCGTAACTGATTCCCAAAATAAATTGTGGGTTCGTGATATTGAAGAATGGTCTGATTTTGAAACTGATGATAACGGTATCATTATCCCGGATCGTGTAAAAGAACGGTATAAAAAGTTAAAAACAGAAAACAAAGAAATCGTTATGGTACTTGCCTACGGGAATGCACTGTACGGTGATACCAATATTACAATGCCTACGGTGGACAACAAGGAATATTTTGAAAAGTGGCTCAATTATGTAAGAACGGTTGTCACAGAATTTAAAGATGAGGTCAATTATTTTGAAATTTGGAATGAGCCTAACCTGGCAGTTTCCAACGCAAATGCTACCGCAATAGATTATGCTAAAATGGCTGTTGCTACAAGAAATGCCATAAAAGAAATTAAGGAAGACGCCTTTGTTATCGGCGGTGCAATCGCATATGCAAATCCGCACAAGCAATTCACAAGGGATTTTTATAATAATGGCGGAAATGAAATGGACGGATTGAGTTTCCATATTTATGAGTATGCTACCTATCCGGAAGCATCTTGGTTAAACAGAATTAATGATCTCGGTTCTTTCCTTAACGGCTTAAACTACAATAAACCGATATGGCTTACAGAAACCGGATATAGCACAGACACAAATGGCGTAAGCGAGCAAACACAAGCGGAATATTTGATTCGCATGCAGGCTTTATGGGATAACTTCTTAAAAACAAATAATAAAGAAGGCAATATGTTCTGGTTTTTTGCAAATGATTGGGGCAGCGATAAATCAGCCGTATCTCCCAACCACGGACTTGTAAGAGCAAACGGAACATTAAAGGATTCTTTTTACTCATTCACTGCTCTAAATTCACTGATACAGAATAAGGATTTTGTACAGCTTGATTATAACAACGGCATCTATAAAGCTTTATATCAAAACAGCAGAACAAATGATAAACTTTATATTTTGTGGAACAGATATACCGGAGAAAGCGAACAAACAGTTACTGTTGATACCGATAGGGTAAATGTTTACAACTATAAGGGTGAAAATATATCGGATGTTTCAGTACAGGATAATACGGTAAAGCTTAATGTACAATCCAGTCCGATATTAATTGAATGTAAAAATCACGGAACGAGTATTTCCGCAATCCATTATTCGGATTCAAAAAGGCTTTTAACAGTTCAAGGTGAATGTGATTTTAAGGATACCGTTAAAATTGAAATTGAGAAAAATGGAGTTGTCGCAGATACAGTATATGCAAAGGTGACAGACGGAAAATTTGAAAAGGAGATCTATACGACCGTAACAGGTATATGCAATGTATATGCAGGACGTGATGAGCGTTATCCTTACGATGTGGCTGAAATTGATTTCGGACAAAGCGAAGAATTTACGATTGAAAATGTAATGCTGGTTGCCGATAATGACCATGTTTCCGTAAGCGGTGCTACAACAGGCGCAAAGGACGGTCAAAAATTATCGGTTATGATTTTGCCGGAAAACGTTGATATTAAAACAGCAGTGTCTGCAAATATGGCGTATATCGGCGAGACAACCGTAAATGAAGAAAAATTTAATCTTAATTTGATTATGCCTGAAAAGTCAGAGGGGAAATACAAATTATACATAGGCGGAAACAATATTTCGGGTATTTTTAATAAAGGCTTTGAAAACGGAACAAACAATCATTTTGTCGGAGTCTGTGACTTATCGGCGGAAAAGCAGAGCAGCATCAGTGTATATGCTAAACTGAATAATACCGATACAGTACAAAGAAATGCAAATATTATCGTAGCGCAATATGCAGATAAGGTGCTTAATAATGTTAAGTTTGAAAATGTAACCGTAGATGCAAATACAGTTTTGGGAAATACATATGAATTCACGGTTCCTTTTGTTTCGGGAACAACGGAAGTAAAGGCCTTTGTATTTGACAGCATAAATAATTTAATACCTCTTTCGGAATGGATTTATGCGGAATAATTCAGAGCATGGCAGCGGTGATAGGTTGAAAACAGGGAAGAAAGGAGGAATGTTATGAAAATAAAGCGATATATGGCGATTTTGCTTTCGATAATTCTCATAATAGGAAACATTGTTTATGCGGAAGAAACCGACAAACAAGAGTTGTATGCAAGATATGCGTGGGACGGTTCGGGAAATAAGAATATGAGCGTCGGGTATCTTGAAGGCGGACTGCTGGAAATCGAAAAAGAAAAAACAAAGGTTATTAAGCTTCGTACCGACGGCGGAGCGAACTATGTCCAATTAAATTGTGCAGACAGCCTTTTCAAGCCGAACAATCCGCCCGAAAGTGTTGCGGTAACAGTCAGGTATTTCGATGAATATGCCGGAGCATATTTTACGATTGATCATACAACATCAAGAGCAAACAGAGTTGCCGCCGAAAAAGTGACAATGACAGGAGATAATCAATTTAAAGAACATACATTTTATTTTGATGAATGTTACTTTAAGAATGATAATGCCGGTGCTGATTTCCTTATAGCATGTTGGTCCTCGGCTTATGGCGGTTCAACAGGGCCGGTGTATATAGAATGGGTTGAAGTTAAGGAGTCATTTCCGCAAAAGCCCGTCATTGCCGAATACAGTACAGGTAGTTTGGGCAATACATTTGATTATGATGATGATAAAATTTTGACAGCAACATTGAAAAATCTCACACAGAGCACTGAACTGACAGTAGACGGAAAATACGAGATTTTATCATACGATAAAAGATTATTAGAGGATGGAGTTATTGATAAAACAGTCATTGCGCCGCAAAAAGTCCGAGAGTTAAAAATTCAGCTTCATAATGTTAATGAGTGCAGTAAATATTTCATCAGAACAACGCTGAATTATAGCGGTGCGTACAATGGTGAAATAATAAACGGCGATGTTGTGGGAGATGATATTCATTTTGCAGTTGCAAATAAAAGAAAAGCTTCGGAAAAGCCCAACCCAATGATGCGCACTCAGATACAATTTCAATTCAATAATCGTGAACCGGATATGACCGAATTGTATCAAATGGCGTCGGACGCAGGTTTTAGCGGAATAAGAGAATATTCAATGTGGAATAAAAATTCTCCAAAAGCGCCCTATAAAGAATATGTATTCAAACCTGCATTTGATTTGACAAAAGAGCTTGATATGACGCAAAATATGGCTGTTGCTATGGGCCACCCCACTTATGGCGGTGAAACCCATATCCCTGTTACGGATGAAGAAATAAAGGCAATATCCGATTATGCAGGATGGTTTGTTGAAACCTATGGTGACCGGTTTGAATATTATGAGGTTTGGAACGAGCCGAATGTTTACGGTGGATTTAATAAAGATTATGCAACACCGCAGCAATACACGGAATTGACAAAAGCTATATATAAACGGGTAAAAGCTGTCAAACCAAGTATCAAAGTGACGGTATGCTCTACCGCAACGCTTCATGACGCATTTATTGATGCTTGTATAGAAGCAGGAATATTGGATTATTGTGATGTTATTTCAGTTCATCCCTACGATTGGGACACTAATTTGGATGATACCGGTAAGGATAGACTAAGAAACGACATTTATCGGGAACGGGCAGCAAAGCTAAGGAAAAAGCTTGAGGATGCGGGACATCCGGAAATTGAAATAAGCTGGACTGAGCTGGGCGTAAGATCAGGCTCTCTATGGGCAAGTGAAATTGCGCAGGCTTCATACTTAACGCAGCTTATGGCAATGATTCAGGGAGATCATGTTGCAGATAACATTTATCAGTTCAACTTTGTGAATCCGGGACTTGATAATGATTTAAAAACAGGCGAATCTCATTGGGGTCTATTGTATGATAAATCAGAAATAACAGGGCCGTATTCCGCAAAGCTGTCGTATTTGGCGATGGCAGGTTACAACAAGCTGTTAAGCGATGTTAAGCCATCAGGCAAAATCATAAAGGATAAAACAAGCGTATATAAATTCACAAGAAACTCAGACGGAAAAGATGTTCTTGTGTTATGGACTGACAATTCGTATGACAACATAGGAATCAATCTGGGAACCAATGAGGTTGAAGTCTATGACATGTACAGCAACAAAACGGGAGATTTAAAATCAAAAGACGGTAAATATTCATTTACAACAACCTTTGAGCCGATGTATATTGTGGGAAATTTCAGCGCATTTGAAGAATGTGTACCTATTGTAACGATTGATAATGCACGGGCTTTTGCAGCACCGAGCGACAAAGCTACCTTTACAATTCATGATACACAGGGCAGAAATTTGAGAATTGATGCAGAAGCAAGAGATAATATTGAAATTGCTCAAAACGACGGTATGCAAAACGGTAAAGCAGAAATAACCGTTGCAACAGCCGAAGAAACCGCAGACGAAAATACATTGAGAATAAAAATGTATGATGGTGATGATTTGGTTTTCATAACACGAGTACATGTTGTAAGAACACAACCTATGAAGCTTGTCGGTAAAATTGAAAAAGTTAATGACACATCATCTCGAACAGAGGCACATATATCAATAACCAATATGGCGGCACAAAATACATTTTCGGGAAAAGTAACTGCCGACTTTACCGCGTACGGCGGAAAGGTCGAAACACGATATTTTGAAAATGTAAAGCCAAAAGAAACAGTTACGGTGAAGCTTAATGTTCCTCAAAGCTATGTGCAGCGGACATTTAACTTTAATGCCAATGTAGAGCTTGACTATGGTTATAAAACAACGGTTGCAGTAAAATGTACACAGCTTACCGCCGAGTTTGCAAATGAAAAACCTCCGATAAGCGGAAAGCTGAATTATAATGATTGGCAGGGCGGAGATTTTTATGCGGCAGACAGAAAAATGGATGTGAGGTACAAGGATGACTGGAGCGGTAAAGATGATTGTTCTGTTTTAGGAAAACTGAAATGGGACGATGAAAATCTTTATTTACTCGCAGTTGTAACCGATAATGTATTTTTCCAAGACAAAAGCGGTTCGGACATGTGGAGCGGAGACGGAATACAGTTTGCAATTTCCACGGCAGAGGACAGAAAATTGTCATCCGGCGGTAGTTTTACGGAATTTGGACTCTCAAAAACACCCGACGGCGTTCAATTATTCAGATTTGAATCTCTGTCATCCGCAGAAAAAGCGATGCAGGCGGAAAGTTCAACAAAGCTCGAAAAGAATGTTTTGGTTAATGACTGTGAATGTTCCGTTGAAAAGCAAGACGGAAAGTATGTTTATCGTGCAAGGATCCCGTGGTCGGAAATTCTTCCGGGGGTTACAAAAATCAAAGACAGAGAGCTTGGATTTTCAATGCTTGTAAACGATAACGACGGTGCCGGCAGAGGCTGGCTTCAGTTCAGTGATGGAATAGGGCAGACGAAGTCTGCAAATTTGTATAGCATACTTAATCTGTCAGACGGACAGTAAGTATAAATAAAATTATTATTTTTTAAAGAAAGATGAGGTACAAAGTAATGAAAAAACTAATTTCAACGGTTTGTGCAGTGGCGATGACGTTGTCGGCATTTTCAGGAATTTATGCCCATGCCGAAAGTGCAGAGGTTTATGAAACCATCTTCGAGGATAACTTTGATAACGGAATTGAATCGGTAACCGATGAGGGCGCAGTAGCAGGCAGCCAAATAGCAGCGGTTGACGGTGCGCTCCAATTCGGTAATTCATATGAAACATTTCACATTAATTTTGATGATAACAAAGCGTATTCTTCCTCAGATGAAAATACATTTAAATTTACTTTTGATGCCAAGGTGACAAAGTTGAACAGATTGGGAATCGGTTTGGGTGATAAAAACAGGAATAACGGTGCGTATTGGAATTTTTCGGTTATAACTCCTGATGCGAATATAACCAATGAGGCTAAGGGCAATCTGGCGATGGGTTCTGCATGGGAAGATAATAACAAATTATATGCATTGAAAGATACAAACAGCGAAATGAAAGCAGCCGAAGCAGATACTTGGTACAGTGTTGAAGCCTACCTTGAAATGCCATCAAAAACAATGACAACAAAGGCATGGCTGAAAAGTGATCCGAGCGTAGTTTATACAAGAACCATTACCGCCCCTGCGTATGGCAGTTATCAAGTAGGGGGTTCGCAAGGTACGGAAATCAGCGCAATAAGGCTCTTCTCAAGGGGAGATGCGTATATTGATAATGTAAAGGTTGAACGTTTGAAAGAACAATCGGAAGGCTCAAAACAGCTTTATTGGGCAGATTTTGATACCAAGGGAACGACGCCTCAGATACAGGTTAATTCCGGCGCTTCTGTTTCAATTGAGACAGAAGATTCCAATAAATATCTTAAATTCGGCGGCAGTTGGTCAAGATATTATCAGACCTTTGCTTCGGGACAAAGTGTAAATGTGGCAGGAACCTGTAATATTGAAACAAGCTTGGATGTTAAATTTGAAGCGCAAAATATGACCGGTGTGGGATTGGGTGATGCAACGGAAGGAAACGGCTCGTTCTGGATTATCGGTTACACGCAAAAAGGCGGTGTGGTAATAGGTTCCGTTGAGAATAACGAAACAGGAAAAATCACAAAATTAACCGACAAAGCAGGAAATTATCCGACTATTGATCCTAAAAAATGGTATCATGTTGAAAGTAAAGTTGAGTTCCCGTCAAAAAAGATGACAACATCTTTATATGAAAGAGATGCTCAGGATGCGACCGTTTACAGTGCGTCAGCAACAGCACCTGCTTCCGGTAATTATATTGTCGGAGGTTCGAAGGCATCGTCAATTTCGGGATTAAGATATATTACTCGCGTGGGTATGAGCATTGATAATGTATCGGTTGAAAAAAACATACCGCCGTTTAAGGCAACAGGCGCAAGCTTTAACGGCACGGGAATTGATATTACATTCAGTGACGCTGTTTCAAGCGTATCGGGAATTACGTTAAACGGTGAGGATATAGGCGGCACATTGTCAGATGACGGACTGACCTATACATTGTCTGCAAGCAACCTGAAAACAGGTACATACACAGTTGTTGTTCCTGCCGGAATCCAGTCTGTAAGCGGCAGCAGTACCGAAGAAGAAGCGGTGTTTGTTCTTGACATTAAAGATCAGGATACAATGGGTTATCACCCGTTCACAGATGGTTTGGATAATGGAGCGGCACTGAATGCATTTGGTGTGGGAAGCAACCATGCAAGTATTGAACAAGATACAGACGGTAATTATTACATGAAAGCTACAAAGGGTACGGCTGCGGCATCGGGCGATCCGGGCGATTACAGATACTGGCAGTATTTTAATCCGGCAGGCGATGGCATTAATACGTATTGGAATGAGCAGTCGGCTTATAAATTTATGTCAATCGAATTTGATATAAGAACAAAGGCAGCAATGACAGCAACAGACAGGATTTATTTCTCAGCAAGGCATCAATATCAAAACGGCTTACAGATATTCGGTATGGATTCTGAAACTGTTGCTATGGGCGAGCCGGAAGCAGACAGAGCATTTAAAGAGATTACAAATTTAACACCGAATCAGTGGTATCATTACACATACATTCTTGATGTAAACAATAAAAAGGCAAAAGCTGTTTTGAGTGACGGTACAAATGAATATAAAGTTGACTGGAAAGCTCTTTCAGGTGATGGTCAAGGGTATTGGAAAGATAATCTTTCTACTCCGTTCGAGGTTATGGCATTCCAGCTCCCCGGCGGAGAAATTGACCTTGATAATATCATGTTCAAAAAATATTATCCCGCACCGACAGTTAATGCAGATAGCATTGTGATCAAGAGCGATGATGACATACAAGCTGATTGGGGCAAAGTATCAGCATTGACAAATAAAATTGAAATTGATTTTTCGGCTCCTATGAATGAAGCAACCGTAAACAATAATTCAATTTATGTCACGGCAAAAGGTGACACCGCAAAAATCAATGCAACAGGCGCATTTGTTTCAGGCAAATATGTGTTGACGTTAAATGAAGCTTTGTCTGAAAATACGGAATATGAACTGCATATCACGACAGATGTACAAAATATTAAAGGCGAAACCTTCGGAACAGAAACTTATACGGCAGGATTTAAGACGGTAAACGGTGAATTGAATGTTAAATTAAACAGTGTAAAAGCCGCGGACGGTACACCGATTGATACGCTTAGTGCCTTAAAGCTGTTGGGCGGTCAAAAAGTTAAAATCAATATTGATTATACAAACACTTTGCAAAGCGAGAGAGAATATAACATTATAGTTACTCATTTTGCAGGCGATGAAGTACAGCTGGCAGGTGCTGAAATTATCAATGTAAAGCATGATGCAGCAATTTCCAAAGTCAATGAAGATATAGAATATATGGTTCCGACCAATATGGACAATATCACAACAACAAAAGTATTTTGCTGGGGAGATTTTGAGACAATAACGCCTTTAGCGTCCCCTATAGAACTTAAATAACAATAATACATACATATGGGAACGGTTTGATCCGTTCCCATATGTAACATGATATGCTTGATAATGCAAGCAAGGAGGAATAAAAAGTGAGAATTAAAGCAAAAGCCTTTGTAAGCACCTTAATGATAGCGTTTTTAGCAATAGTGCCCGTGCTTGCATCACCGAGCGTTAATATTGAAAAAAATTATTCAAACGGTGAGATTAAATTAAATCTCAATGAAGAAGAAAGCAAGCATTACAGCATTATTATGCTACAAGGGACAATAAAACCACAAGAATTGTTCAGTAAAATCGAAAGTGAAAATGTTACGGCAGAAGGGGATATTACAAGATATAAGCCTATGTCTTTTTTGGAATACCAAAATGAATTTGAGTCCAATAACGAATTGGTTATTGAAGTGACGAAATCCGATAATTATACAATATATATTTCTTCAAAAAACGATGGTAAAATCATGTCTTATCCGATTTATGCAGTCAGTAAAGAGGATTATAAAAAGGCAATAGACGAAATAAATGAGCAAATCAATAATAGAGATGAATTTTACAATAAGGTTCTGACAAATAAAGAAAAACTGGGATTTGATTTGCCTTTGGCAGGCAATCAGAGCTTAAAAGATGTTTCAGACTTGCTGTTTAATGAAAAAAACGGGACACCTTTTGATGCAGCAGAATATGACCGGAACATTGTTTTATATAAATCATGTGCAGCGCTTGATATTTTGAATAAGGGTACAATATCGGATGAAGCTGCTGCGATCATAGAAGAATTACTGCAAAGTGATGATACCTTAAAAGAGTATTACAATCAATACATTACAAGCAATGACAGAAAAAATGAAATGAACAATAGGCTGATCAATCAAGGGATCACTTCAACGGATGATTTAAAAACCAAAATCCGTGACGCTGTTATTTTGACAGCCGTACATCATCCTGACGGTTATATGAATATAAAGAGCATTTTTGAAAGATATAAAAACGAATTAGGGCTTTCATCGGTAAGCTCAGACGCAAATGTTTATAAAAATCTTGTTGATAATTATACGAGTGTTGAAAAAATGATAGAAAAGTATAAAGCGCTTACAACATCGGGCGGCGGTAATGGCGGTAACGGTGGCAGAGGCGGCAATTCATCAGGCAATTCCATTTCATCGGGATTTGGCACTTCAGGCGGTGCAGTGAATACACCCGTTCAAAAAAATGATACCGTGTATATGCCATTTGATGATTTGGATACTGTTACATGGGCATATGAAGCTATTTCCGCCTTAGCAGATGCAAAGATTATTGCCGGAAAGAGTGATACAAAATTTGCACCGAGAGATAAAATTAAGCGAGAAGAATTTGTCAAAATGATCGTTTCCACTCTGGGTGAAGATCCGTCGCAGTACATAGACACCTTTAAAGATGTTCATGAAAATGCTTGGTATGCCGGATACGTTTTAAAGGCTTATCAGCTGAATATCGTAAACGGGATCGGAAATGATTTGTTCGGTTCGGGGGCAAACATAACGCGGCAAGATATGGCAGCCGTTATTTACAATGCAATAACCCGAAAAGGAATAAATCTTGAAACACAGGAGCTTGTATTCTCGGACAAAGATTTAATTTCGGATTATGCAAAACGTGCGGTATCCGCATTAACAAAAGCAGGCATAATCAATGGATTGGATGATAATACTTTTAATCCTGCCGGAGATGCTACCCGTGCAGAAGCTGCCAAAATGATTTATGGTATGTACAGTATGATTAAAAAATAACTGTGCAAGTCGCCATTGAAAGGAGATTAACATGAAAAGAAAAATATGCTTGTTATTGTGCGTTTCTATACTGATCAATATCATTTGTTCGGTTGGAGCATATGCCGCTCCGAGTGCAGATGCGACCTCTGCATTGACGCAATCACAAAAAGAAATTTTGAGTGTATTACAGTCGCTTGATATCGTCAGTGAGGAATATGATGAGCTGACGCTTGATTTAAGTAAAGAAGTTACCCGTGCTGAATTTGCAGCTTATTTAAGAAGGTTTGCCAATATTCCCGAACGGGAAGGGAAAACGTTGTATTATAATGATGTTTCAAAGAACCATTATGCGTATAATGATATTACTGTTTTGACGGAATACGGATACTTAAAAGGTGCAGATGATAAATTGTTTTTACCTGAAACGGTTATGCAAAAAGAACATGCATATTCTGTGTTTTTAAGACTTTTGGGATACGGTGTATATATGGAAAACAACGGAGTGATTGCTGCGGCAAATTATGCGGAAATAACAAAGAATGTTTCATTGAGCACTACCCTTACAATCGGTGATCTTTTCGCTATGATGTTTAATTCTCTTATTGCAAATTGTTTGGAAAGTGATTTATCAGGTACGCCGTCCTATTCAAAAGGGGATACACAATACCTGTATAAAATAAGAAAAATGAAATATTTTACCAAAGGAATTGTGACAGGTGTTCATGGTACAAGCATTTATAACACAGCTCCGGGCAAAGATCAAATGATGATTGACGGAGAAACGATTGAACTCGACGATAAAGATTATTTTGATTATCTTGGGCTAAAAGTACACTATATAGTATCCTGTGCCGATTCCTCTGATGAGTATAGTTTGATATGGATTGGAGAAGCTCCGTTACAAACAACGATTCAGCTTTTTGTTGATGAAGATTGTACCTATGATAACAATGAGTTGACTTATCATAAAGACAGAACAACGAAGAAATACAAACTTGCGGATAATCTTACGATTATATATAACGGCAGTTTTTACTCCGGAAGCGTTCATGATATTCTAAGCAAACCAAAGTATGAAATTAAGCTCATCAGTGTGAATAATACAAATGATCTTGCAATTGTATGGTCTTATGAGAATGTATTGGTAAAAGACAGATTAAGCGATGAAAAAAAGGTTTATAACTCTTTGACCGACACATATGTTAATTTTGATCCGAATGCCTATGATTTATTTTCTCTTGTAACCACAACCGGGGAAGCAGTAGCATTTGAGGATATTGAAAGTGATGATGTTATAAGCGTGTTTATATCGCAAAATAATCATTCTTTTAAAGGTATTTTAAGCAGAGAAATCGTTTCCGGCAATATATCTTCGATTCAGGAAAATAAAATTGAAGTCAATGGAAGCTGGTACGAATACTATGATAACACAAAAGTGTTGAATACAAGTGCAAAAAGTGCAGAGTTTTATCTGGATTACAGAGGATATATCGCAGACGCAAGCTATAAATATTTAAATGCCAACAGCTTTGTGGCATATGTATATAATATATTTGAAGAAGATGATTTGAACGAACATCTGATATTAAAAATATTAAACGAAAATGGAAAAGTTGAAAAAGTTGAAACCGACGATACATTCAAATTTAACAGCGCAAAGAAAGATTGTTCAGAGGTTATGGACTTATTGGAGAAAACAGCCGACGGTTATGTAAAGCCTCAGCTTATGCTTTTGCAAAAAAATAAGGACGGAAAAATTACATCCATTTCAACATCGTCTGAAAACGGTGGTGACAGCAAACTGATAAAAACACAGGAAATGAACGGTAGGCAAATTTGGGGATGTATGGCAGCGGCTGAACAGAATATTATAGGCGTGTCTATGCTGTATGATGAAAATACAAAGGTATTCAATGTTCCTTCCGATGCGGAAATAAGAAATGCAAAGGAATCGCTGTTTACGGTAACCGGAGTAAAAGATAATGCAAAATATCAAAATGCTGTTGCATACAAGGTTACAACTGAGGATGTTTTTTATGAACAGTATATCGTGCATAAAGCTCCGGCAACCATAGATATAGGCCCGACGGAGAAAATTGTTTCTGTATCCGGTAAAACTAAAGGACTCAATCAAGATGATGATATTGTTGATATTTTGGAAATTATGTCTGCAAATGGCAGTAAAACTGACTATCCGGTAAGTGTTGACTGTGAATTTTCGGATATATGCAAATCAAACAAAACGATTGAGGATGTTGCGAAAGGCGATATTATCAGAATAGGGATCAGAAATGAGGAAATTGCAAAGATTGAGCTGATATATAAAAATGATGTTACCGGTCAATTCTTTTACGGTGACGGCGGATGGGGATTGAACCAATATGGCTTGATTTACGGCGAATGTGAAGAAAGAATTTTTTCTTCAATAGTAAAGGATAAAAACGGAGCTGCTTTTAAGGTTGAAACCGGCTATGATAACAGTGCATTGAATCCGGAGTTGAAAAATCAGGTTCTGAACTTAAAAAGTGCAAATTCATTTATAGTGGTTTTTGACGGAAAGAATTTCTACAAGGGTTCTTATAATGATATTAATATAGGTGATTTTGTTGTAACTCAAACCCATTATAACAGTATTTTGGCTGTCATAGTTCATAAAGGAAAAGGTTGATAAAAAATGAAAATGTTTAACAATTTGGAAGCGAAGCTTGAAGAAATAAGGACGAATGATTACTATAAGCCATATATAAATGAATTTAAGGATTTATATGATAAAGATAAAGAAAATCCTATCTTGCCGCTTAGTTATAAGACATTTATGACATTTGTCGAAAAAGGTTCACGAGCAGAATCCGAAAAGCCATATTTCCATAAAAGACGGCGTCTGGGATATTTAACGATGCTTGCTTTGATATATCCTGAAGAAACGAAATATATAGATGATATATGTGAAGTGGTATGGTCAATATGTTCGGAAATTTCTTGGGTTATTGCTGCCCATTTGCATTGTAATTTGACCGAACACAAATCAATTATAGATTTATTTGCCGCCGAAACAGGTCTGTACTTATCGGAACTTGTTTATTTGCTTGGGGACAGATTGCCGAAAAATATTTGCGATTTAATAAAAACAGAGGTTTCGCTTCGCATATTTGATACAATGGAAAACACCGCAAATTGGTGGGAAAGCCTTAATTCCAATTGGGCGGCTGTTTGCGGCGGCAGTGTTGGTATGGCATATATGTATCTTGCACCGGAACGCTTTAGTATGGTCAAAGAGCGCATTATGAAGTCTATGAGTAACTACCTGGATGGAATAGGAGAGGATGGCTGCTGCAGCGAGGGGATTAGCTATTGGTGTTATGGATTCAGCTTTTATATTCATTTTGCTGAAATGCTGTATAGGTTTACTGATGGCAAAGATGATATAAGGTATATTGAGAAAGTTAAGAAGCTGGTTGAATTTCAGCAGAATATGATCATGAGGAATCATACCCTTGTAAGCTTTTCGGACGGAAAAACGGAGGATACCTTTATTCATATAGGCTTATATAATTATCTCAAGCAGCATTATCAGAATTTTAAAGTTCCGCAAATTGATTCTTATAATAATGAGTCAAAAAACAATATGTATGGATGGGGACATTCTCTGACAGGTGCAAAGCCGTCATGGACTATAAGAGATTTGCTTTGGTCCGATGCAAAATTAAAATCAGATATCGGCACAGATACCGGTTATAAATATTACGATGTTACACAATGGTACCTGCAAAAGAAAGAAAAGTATTCTTTTGCCGCAAAAGCAGGACATAATGGAGAAGAACACAATCATAATGATGTCGGTACATTTATTATTGCGGCAGACAAAGGTCAGATGATTTGTGATCTTGGAGCCATGGAATATACAAAGGCATATTGTGATCCGAAGGAAAGATACAATGTTTTCAATGTTTCATCTTTAGGGCATAGCGTTCCCATCATTGACGGAAAAGGGCAATTTAGCGGTAAAATGTTTTCTGCTGCAAATGTTTCGGCGACAGATTGTTCGTTTACAATGGATATAGAAGGTGCCTATAAAACAGATATAAAAAAAATAACAAGGTCATTTAATGTTACGGAAAGTACTGTTATTTTAACGGATGAATATATGTGCAATGATTTTGAAAAGCATAAAATTACGGAAAGATTTATTTCTGTTATTGAGCCTCAAATTGTGCAGGGCGGGGTAAAAATCGGAGATGTTACAATAAAAACAACAGCAAATGCCAAGATTGGAAAAGTTGTAGAAAATGACCATAATGCAAAACCTATGGATATATATACTTTAGATTTTGAAGTGCAAGAAAAAGTATTTCAAGTGATGTTTGAAATATGGTATCAACCCCCTTTTCTAAATTAAGTTTTGAGGGGAAGTTTAAGTTTTCGGAAAGTTTTCCCCCTAACTCTTTCAGGGGGCAACCGTTTAAGTTTTTTTTGAGCGCGAGCAAGGAGCAGAATTTTTTAAGCAGACGGATAAACCCGCCATACTTAAAAAATGTGCTTCGCACCATAAGCCGAAAGTATTGAAATTCAGCCGAAAAAATACAAAAATTTGAGTAATAATCTTTTTTGCCTACAATGTTGTCTACATTTTCAGCAAAAAAGCCCGCAGACCGCATTGTTACACGGTTTGCGGGCTACTACCCTAAGGGGCGTGGGATTAATAAACTTGTCACCGGGCAAAACGATTTTTAAAAAATTTAATACCCCAAATAGACCTTAGAAGCGAAAACTTTTAAGGTCTAATTTTTTATAGCATAGCCGATAAACCTCATAGATACGGTATTTTTGACAATAAAATCGTAGTTTTATTGTAATTTTGAATTTTGAAAATGCTCAAATTAGGGGCAAAGTTTTTTTACAAAAAGGGTTTGTCCTTTAACAGACGAAACCCCTAAAAAACCCATAACTACGGGCTTTTCGAGGCTTGAAAAGTCAAAAGTGTACTACAAAATTAAAAAGCTTTTACACGATATCGCTGAGTTTATCAGCAACTTCACGCTGTTTGTTTGGGTACAGATGTGAGTACGTCTGAAGTGTTGTTTCAATATTTTGTGGTTTTATTCAAATATTGGCTCAAGTAATACAAAAATCGGTTGCAACTTTGGATTTGCAACCGATTTTGTCTACAGACTGCTGTTTTTGCATGAGGAAGATACATTATAATGACAGCAAATCACTGTAATCGGCGTGCAGTACTTTTGCAAGAAAAACTATCTCAATATCCGTCACAAACCGCTTGCCGCATTCTATGCGCTGTATAGCGTTTTTGTCGATGTCAAGTCCGGCAAGCTGCAATCTGTCCGCAAGCTCACGCTGCGATATTTTCATCGCTTTTCTGTATTCCGCAACCTTTTTGCCGCAGATATTATTCAAATTTTCGCTTGTTTTATTTATAAACATAAAAAAACCTCCAATTTTGACATTTAGTACTTGTCAATATAAAAATTATATGTTATAATTAATTAAAATATGACATTTAGTGAATGTCAAAAATGAGGAGGATAATATGCCAAAGTTAATTAAATGCAAAAGCTGCGGTAAGGAAATTTCAAGCAACGCAAAAGAATGTCCGTTCTGCGGCGGAAAAAATAAAAAACCTTTTTATAAAAAATGGTGGGTGTGGGTTATTGCGGCAATAGTTGTTATAGGTGCAGCCGGAGGAGGAAAAACCTCTCAAAAGCCGACAACGGATATGCCGCAAAGTACGGAAACAGCGGCTGCTAATAAGCAGAATAAGCCCGAAGAAACGGTATATTCTGTCGGAGATACCGTTACAACGGATAAGTTTGAAATTACCGTAAAAAATGTACAGACAAAAACTTCGGTAGGTACGCAGTATCTTTCATCGACTCCCTCGGAGGGCGGAGTATATGTATGCGTGGATTTTGAATATAAGAATATATCGCAAAAACCTGTGGCGGCATATTCATGCCCTAAAATAAAGCTTAAAGACCCGAACGGCACTTCATACGACGGCGATATAAGCGCCGGTACATATTATGCGACGGAAACAGACCCCGACCGCAAGGTTTTAAGCGACTTGAATCCCGATATAAAAGTAAAAGATTCTGCTGTTTTTGAAATTTCAAAAACAGCTTACGAGGCAGGCGGATTTACTGTTTGCGTTGACGCAGATAAAGATTTTGATGTAAAAATAAATTAAAAAACATCTGAAATGCCGAATTTCCGGCATTTCAGATGTTTTTTGGTTAATTGGTTTTTCCGGCAAGCATAGCTATAAAACCGCCAATAATTGAAAAAAAACCTCTTTTAGGCACATCATTGGCGGCTGTTATATCAATACTGCCGCATTCTTCTTCACCGTGCAGGAATGTCATTGTTCCTATCTTTTGCCCTGCCTTTACGGGTGCGGTGAGCGTTTCTTCCATTTCTGTCTTAATCTGAGTCTGCTCGATGTCGTTTTTTTCGGCAAGCTCAAAGAAATTATCGCCGCATACAGCCGCAACGTCCGCCGCTTGCCCTTTTTCAACCGTTATGCGGCCGATTTCGGAGCCTTTTTCGGCAAGCGTGTTTATTTTATAGCTTGCAAATCCGTAGTCGAGCAATACGCGCGCGGAGGAAAAACGCTTTGCGGAGGTCGGTGCTCCTAAAACAACCGCAATAAGCTGCATATTGTTCCTCAATGCCGTCGCGCTCAGACAGCACAGCGCCTTTGAAGTAGAGCCTGTTTTAAGTCCGTTTGCGCCCTCATAAAATCTGACAAGCTTATTGGTGTTGGCAAGCTTGAATTTGCCACCGCGCAGCTCATCTGTCCATATTGAGGTATAGTCGAAAATTTTCTTGTGCTTGATAAGTTCGCGCGACATTATCGCTACGTCACGTGCGGAAGAATAGTGATTATCCTCGTCAAGACCGTTTGTATTCATAAAATGCGTGTTCTGCATACCGAGCTCCGCGGCTCGTGCGTTCATGCGTTCGACAAATGCGTCCTCACTGCCTGCAAGATGCTCCGCCATTGCAACACAGCCGTCATTTGCGCTTGCCACCGCAATACCCTTTAACATATCCTTTACACTCAGCTGTTCTCCTGCTTCAAGAAACATTGTCGAACCGCCGTAGCTCATGGCATTTTCGCTCACGCTTACCATATCGTCAAGCGTAATAGCGCCGCTGTCCACCGCCTCCATTATAAGCAGCATCGTCATAACCTTTGTTACGCTTGCGATCGGAAGCCGTTCGTCCGCATTGTCCTCGTAAAGCGCCTTTCCGGTTGATTCCTCCATTAAAACAGCCGCTTTTGCGTCCGTTTCAAGTGTGGGTTTTTCCGCATATACGCTCATGTTGAGCATAAATACGGAGCATATAATCAAACAAAGGATTTTTTTCATATATATTTCAGCCCTTTCTGTCCGGCGTATTCTGTACCGGAATTAATATGTATTTATGATTTACATTTGAGTAAAATTTATTCAGATAAAAGGCTAATATGATAATAGCGTAAAAAGGTTTGACTTTTGGGATAAATGATGTTATAATGTCAATGACATAATGGGATAATATTTACAAATTCCGAATACAGCAAAAGGAGCTGACTTTTTAGCCGTGAGAAAGGCAGATACTACAATTAAATATGTTGAGCCTTTTTCGATTGCCGAGGAGGCAGGTCTTGAAGCGGGCGACAAGCTTGTTAAAATCAACGGTCATGAGTTTCATGATATTCTTGAATACCGCTATCTCATATCGGAATACGAAATTACGATAGAGGTGGAAAAAAAAGACGGTGCGGTTGAAATAATAACGGTTGAATCTAACTATGAGGATTTGGGAATAGAATTTCGCGAGGGTTTAATCGATAAGGCGCAAAGCTGTACAAACAAGTGCATTTTTTGTTTTATCGACCAGCTGCCGAAGGGTATGAGGGAGACGGTGTATTTTAAGGACGATGATACAAGGCTGTCTTTTTTGCAGGGGAATTATGTAACCCTTACGAATATGTCCGATGAAGAAATAGATCGTCTTATCGCTATGCACGTTTCGCCGATAAACGTTTCGGTTCATACAACGAATCCGGAATTAAGGTGCAAAATGCTCAATAACCGTTTTGCCGGAAAATGCTTTGAAATAATGAAAAAATTCAAGGCAAACGGAATACAGATGAACTGCCAGATTGTACTTTGCCCCGATATAAACGATAAATCGGAGCTTGAACGTTCGCTGCGTGATATGGCGTCGCTTTATCCGTATGTAAACAGTATTTCAGTCGTGCCGGTGGGACTGACGGCTTACCGTGAGGGATTGTATCCGTTAAAGCCGTTTAATTCCGAAACCTCGGCAGAAACGATTGACCAGGTGGAAAAAATGCAGAACGAGTTTTTGGAAGAACTGGGAACAAGGCTTGTGTATTTATCCGATGAATTTTATGTCAATGCAGGCAGAGAAGTGCCCGAAGCGGACTCATACGAGGGTTTTCCGCAGATAGAAAACGGTGTAGGCCTTATGGCAAGTATGCAGGAGGAGTTTGACAGCGCTATAAAGCTTATTCCGGATAAAAAATTCAGCCGTCATGTGGTTGCGGCAACGGGCGAAATAGCATATGATTTTATAAAAAGCCTTGCGGAACGGATTGAAAAAAAGGCAAACGGCGTTAAAATTGACGTCTATGCTATAAAAAACAACTTTTTTGGCGGCGGAGTAACTGTTTCGGGACTGGTGACGGGCGGAGATATAATTGCTCAGCTTAAAGATAAGCCGAAAGGCGATATTCTGGCGATTCCGCAAAGTATGCTCCGTGACGGCGAAGATATATTTCTTGACGACTTAACGGTTGATAATGTTGAAAAAGCTCTCGGTATGCCGATTGTGCCGATTATGAATGACGGCTATGAATTTATAGAAAAGCTTATCGGCTGTGAGTTGGAATTTTAATCAGAAAGGTTTAGGTAGTTTAATGAAACCAACAGTAGCAATAGTAGGCAGACCAAATGTGGGCAAGTCTACGCTGTTTAACAAAATAACAGGTCAGCGTATAAGCATCGTGGAGGATACTCCGGGTGTAACGCGTGACAGAATATATGCGGACGCATCGTGGCTTGATAAGCATTTTACGCTTATTGACACAGGAGGTATAGAGCCGGCGTCAAAGGATGAAATACTTGTGCAGATGCGCCGTCAGGCACAGTTGGCGATTGAAATGGCAGACGTTGTGGTGCTTATGACAAACGTCCGCGACGGCGTTACGGCAAATGACAGCGATGTTGCCGCAATGCTTTTAAAAGCACAGAAAAAAATAGTTCTTGCAGTTAATAAGGTGGATAATATAGGAGATCCTCCGTTTGAGTTTTATGAATTTTACAATCTCGGTCTTGGCGACCCGATTGCAATTTCTTCAACTCACGGTTTGGGCGTCGGCGATTTGCTTGACGAAGTGACAAAGCTGTTTCCGGAGGAGGCGGATACCTCGGAGGACGATGACGAAATCAAGGTTGCCGTAATCGGCAAGCCGAATGCCGGAAAATCATCGCTGATTAACAGAATTTTGGGTGAGGACAGAGTTATAGTAAGCAATGTTGCCGGAACAACGCGTGATGCGATAGACTCGCATTATGAGCATGACGGCGATAAGTTTTTGTTTATCGATACAGCAGGTATGCGCAAGAGAGGAAAGATAGACGAGGCGGTTGAAAGATACAGCGTTGTGCGTTCGCTTGCGGCGGTTGACCGCAGCGACGTATGCGTGATAATGATTGACGCATCGGAGGGCATTACGGAGCAGGACACAAAGATTGCGGGATATGCGCATGAACAGGGCAAGGCGTGTATCTTTGCGGTGAATAAATGGGATATTATAAAAAAAGATGATAAAACCATGCGTGTTTTTGCAGACAGAGTGCGTGAGGCGTTTGCATTTATGTCATATGCTTCAATAGTGTTTATAAGTGCAAAAACGGGACAGAGAGTAGATAAGCTTCTTGACGAGATAAAGGCGGTAAATGAACAGCATAAACGCAGAATAACTACAGGAATGTTAAATGACGTAATTAACGAAGCTACCGCAAAGCAGCAGCCGCCGTCAGACAAGGGCAGACGGTTAAGGCTTTACTACGGCACGCAGGCATCAACTGCGCCGCCAACCTTTATACTGTTTGCAAATTCTAAGGAACTGTTCCATTATTCGTATCTGCGTTATATTGAAAATCAGATAAGGGACAATTTCGGCTTTAACGGAACTCCGATAAACTTTATTATCAGAGAAAAGAATGAAAAGAAAATGTAGGAGGCGGACGGTGTATGAATACGGCAATATGGAATGTTTTCGGAAAAGGAGCGCTTGCCGCGGCAGGCGCTGCGGCGCTTGTGGCATATTTGATCGGCTCAATAAATGCGTCAATTATTATTTCTCGTGCGGCAACGGGTGAGGATATACGCGAGAGCGGCTCGGGCAATGCCGGTGCGACAAATATGCTCAGAACTCACGGCAAGGGGCTTGGAGCGCTTACGCTTTTGATAGATATTTTAAAGGGCGTTGCTGCGGTGGGATTGGCAATGCTTTATGTAAAATACTATCATTCGGAGTATATAACGGGCTTGTGGGGCAGCGCTGATTTACAGATGTGGCAGGAAACCCTTGATTGGATTTCTCTGCCGTACATTGCGGGATTTTTTGCAATACTGGGGCATAATTTTCCGTTGTATTTCGGCTTTAAAGGCGGAAAAGGCGTTGCAACATCATTAGGCGTTGTACTGATGCTCGACTGGAAAACGGCGGTTATAGCGCTTGTTGTGGCGCTGGTGGTTATGCTTGTCTCAAAGTATGTGTCGCTCGGTTCGGTTACGGCAGGGATTTTATATATTATTCTGGGGATTTCAAAAATGTTTTACGACAGCAGTTGGAATCCGATCCGCCTTGTACTTATAATTTTAATAGGCGGACTGCTTGTTGTGAGACATCGCACAAACATACAGCGGCTTATGTCGGGTACTGAAAATAAGCTGAGTTTTAAAAAGAAATAAAGAGGTGATACGTAATGAAAGCAGCGGTAATAGGCTCCGGCGGCTGGGGAACAGCCGTAGCAATGCTTTTGGCAAGAAACGGGCATAACGTATATTTGTGGTCATGGAAACAGGAGGAAACGGACAGATTAAACCGTGACAGGGAGAATAAGGAATTTCTTCCGGGCGTAAAAATGCCGGATAGTATAATCTGTACGCACGATATGGGCGAATGTGCCGACAGCGCGGATTTGATTGTGACCGCAGCGCCGTCCGTTGCAACGCGTACAACGGCGCACGAACTTTCAAAATTCGTAAAAGAAGGTCAGAAAATACTTAATATTTCCAAAGGGTTGGAGGAAAATACGCTTATGCGGCTTTCGCAGGTTTATGCGGAGGAAATACCGCAGGCGGATATTTCGGTTATGAGCGGTCCGTCTCATGCGGAGGAGGTTGCAAGGCAGCTCCCGACAACAAATGTTGTCGCTTCAAAAACGCATGAAACAGCCGAATTTATTCAGTGCATATTCATGAACGATGTTTTTCGGGTGTATACTTCGGAGGATATTGTCGGCGTGGAGCTGGGCGGTGCGCTTAAAAACGTTATTGCGCTGTGTGCCGGAATTTCCGACGGCTTAGGCTACGGCGACAATACAAAGGCTGCGCTTATGACGAGAGGAATTGCCGAAATAGCAAGACTTGGAATTGCAATGGGTGCGGAGGAAAACACATTCTTAGGACTTTCGGGAGTGGGAGACTTGATTGTTACCTGCACAAGTATGCACTCCAGAAACAGGCGCGCCGGAATACTCTTGGGAAAAGGCAAAAGCTTGCAGGAAACGCTTGATGAGGTTCATATGGTTGTCGAGGGCGTTAATACGGCAAAGGCAGCGTATGAATTGGGGCAGAAATACCATATAGATATGCCTATAACAGAACAGGCAAACGCAGTGCTGTTCGAGGGGAAAAATCCGCGCGAGGCGGTTAATTCGCTTATGACGCGCGAGAGAAAAAAGGAAAAAATAGCAAGATAAAAAGAGGTTGAAAATTTAATGAAGGTTGTTATTATCGGCGGCGGCAAAGTCGGCAGAAAGCTTGTTTCGGAGCTTAATTCCGAGGGACATGACGTTATTCTGATTGACATTAAAAGCTCCGTAACGGCGCAGCTGCAAGACCAGTATGATGTTATGGGCATATGCGGCAGCGGCTCGGATATTGAGGTTTTAAAGGAAGCCGGAATAAAAAATACGGATTTGCTTGTTGCAGTAACGGATAAGGACGAATTTAATGCCTTGTGTGCGGTTATCGGCAAAAAGCTGGGTGCAAAAAAATGTGTTGCACGTGTCAGAAATATGGAATATTCCAAACAGCTGCCGTTTATGCGAGACGTTTTGGGAGTTAACCATATCGTTAATCCCGAATATTATGCGGCGTCCGATATATCGAGAACTCTGCGTTTCCCTGCCGCAATAAAGACGGAAACGTTTGCGCGGGGGAGAGTGGAACTGGCGGAAATGCGTATGCCGGAAAGCCTTGACGGAAAGGCGTTAAGGCAGATATACACCACATATAAGGTAAAGGTTCTTATATGTGCGGTGCAGCGCGGCGACAGCGTAATCATTCCGAACGGTGATTTTATATTAAGAAGCGGAGATAAAATTTATATAACGGCAACTCATGCGGCACTGGCATCGTTTTTAAAGCTTACCGGAATTGATAATCAGCGTATCAAAAACGTACTTATTATCGGAGGGGGAAGAATTGCTTTTTATCTGGTAAAGCAGCTTTCGGAAATCGGTATGAAGGTAAAAATAATCGAACATGACATGAATCAGTGTGAACTTTTGGCGGGTTATTTTTCAAATGTTACGGTGGTCTGCGGCGACGGAACGGATCAGCAGGTACTTGAGGAGGAGGGAATAAATACATATGATTCTCTTGTGAGCCTTACGGGTATCGATGAAGAAAATATAATTATTTCCATGTACGCAAAAACGAAAAAGAACATGGATAAGGTTATAACCAAAATTGACCGCGATATAATGCCGCAGGTAATAACGGCAACTGGCATAGACAGCATTGTATCCCCGAAAGACATAACCTCAAATACGATTTTGCGCTATGCGCGTGCAATGGAGGTATCAGAGGATACGGAAATAAATGCACTTTACAGAATAGTAGGCGGACGTGCGGAGGCAATAGAATTTCGCATTACTCGTGAATCCGCATTGACTTCAACTCCGTTAAAGGAGCTTAGATTAAAGGATAACATACTGATAGCCGCAATTATAAAAGGAAATCAGGTTGTAACCCCCGACGGTGATTCTACCATAGAGGTCGGGGATTCGCTTGTGCTTGTGACAACGAAGCCTTTGAAAAAGCTCGGCGAAATTCTGATGTAACGGGGGCGTGGATATGAATTGCAGAATGGTATTTTATGTGGTCGGAAGAATGATGAGTGTAGGAGCGGCAACACTTGCCGCTCCGCTTGCCGTTTCACTGATTTATCACGAGAACACGGCATGGGCGTTTATTCTTACGATTTTGATATTTCTTGCAGTCGGAGCTTTGGGAATAATTGCAAAACCTAAGAACAGAAGAATATATACAAAAGAAGGCATGGTGATAGTGGCTCTTACGTGGATTTTATTTTCGTTTTTGGGCGGATTGCCGTTTAAATTCAGTAATCAGATACCATCGCTGGTCGATTGCTTTTTTGAAACGGTTTCAGGTTTTACGACGACAGGCTCTACTATTCTCAGAAATGTTGAGGCAATGAGCCGCAGTATGCTTTTCTGGCGCAGCTTTACTCATTGGCTGGGAGGAATGGGCGTACTTGCGTTTGTAAATGCGATAGTTTCGCAGAAGGACACATCAATGTCGTATATCATGCGTGCCGAAATGCCCGGCTTGCAGATAGGCAAGTTTGCGGAAAAGTGGCAGTTTTCGCTGCGTATTCTTTATATTATGTATCTTGGTCTGACGGTGGTTGAATTTGTTTTGCTGCTGTTTGGCGGAATGAGCGTATTTGACAGCATGATTCATACTTTCGGTACTGCCGGAACGGGAGGCTTCGGAATAAAAAACGCAAGCGTGGGCTATTATAACAGTGCATATGTCGACTGGGTTATCGGTATTTTTATGATACTGTTCGGCGTGAATTTCAACATCTATTTCCTTATACTTATGAGACGCTTTAAAGGTGTGCTTGAAAACGATGAATTTAAACTGTACGTCGGTGTGGTTGCGGCGGCTACATTTATAATCACGCTGAATATACTGCCGGTTTACGGAGGATTTTTACATTCACTCCGATACGCATTTTTTCAGGTGAGTTCTGTCATTACGACAACGGGCTATGCAACTGCCGACTTCACAAAATGGCCGGTTCTTTCGCAGTTTGTACTGGTGATTCTTATGCTTACCGGCTGCTGTGCGGGTTCAACGGGCGGCGGACTGAAACTGGTACGTGTGAGCATATTGGCAAAGGGAGCGTTAAACGAAATAAAACATTCGGTTTTCCCAAGGAGTATAAGCACGATGAAAAATGACGGAAAGCCGTTGGTTAACGGTATTATTTTGGGAGTATTTTCGTATTTTGCGGTGTATATGCTGATTATGGTGGCGTCAATTTTGATAGTGTGCATAGACAATTTTGATATGACAACCTCGGTCACCGCAGTAATTACGACATTAAACAACATCGGCCCTGGATTGGGAAAGGTAGGTCCGGCAGGGAATTTTGCGGATTTCTCGGACTTGTCAAAACTGGTAATGGCATTTGATATGCTTGCAGGAAGATTGGAAATTTATCCGCTTTTGGCGCTGTTTATGCCGAAAGTATGGAAAAAGGCTTAAAAAGGGTGATGGTATGAGGGGCAGAATTTCTCTGTTTATACTTAAAAGGCTCAGCATGAAAAAGAGAATAAATCCGTCAAGACGTATGGCATTCGGATTTTCAATGCTTATACTTATGGGAACCGTACTTCTTATGCTGCCAGTTTCGTCAAAAAACGGTGAAGTAACACCGTTTTTGACCGCAATGTTCACGGCGGTTTCGTCAACCTGTGTTACGGGACTTGTCATGGTTGATACGGGCGCATATTACAGCTTTTTCGGACAAGCTGTCATTATTTTGCTTATACAGGCAGGCGGTTTGGGATTCATGACTGTACTGACGCTGGCATTTCTCGCACGGGGAAAAAGCATAGGTATGAGAAACAGAATGATGATAGCGCAGAATTTCGGACTGGAAAATGCGTCGGGAGTAGTTAAGCTGACCAAACACGTTCTCGGTGCGGCATTTGCCGCAGAGGGGATAGGTGCGGCGCTTTTGTCGGTAAGATTTGTGCCGGAGTACGGATTAAAGGGGATATGGTACAGCGTATTCCATTCCGTAAGCGCGTTTTGCAATGCCGGTTTTGACGTTTTCGGCACGGGCGACAGCCTGATGCGGTATGCAAACGATTTTTATGTGCTTGCGGTGATTTCCCTGCTCATAATTTTCGGTGGTCTTGGATTTGTCGTGTGGGAGGATTTTTATACAAAAAGATCATTCAGACGGCTTTCGGTGTATTCGAAACTTGTGATTATAGCTACGGCAGCGCTTATTGCATCCGGAACAGCCGGATTTTTTCTGTTTGAAAATGAAAATTTGCTTTCGGCATATTTTCAAAGCATAACCTGCCGTACGGCAGGCTTTGACGCAATGGGTCAGCAAAAACTGACGGAACAGGGCAAGCTTTTGTCAGTAATTCTGATGATGATAGGCGGAGCGTCCGGCTCAACCGCAGGCGGAATAAAGGTGTCTGCGGCAGCAGTGACAATGCTTGCGGCGGTATCCGTACTCAAAGGAAAAAAACACGTAACCGTAATGGGAAGAACTGTTTCGGAGGAAAATGTGCGCTGCGCATTATCGCTTGCGGCGATATGGCTGTTTCTTATATCGGCTGCCGCTTTTATAATAAGCAGCGTTGACGGATTACCGCTTCTTGACGCAGTATATGAGGCGGCATCCGCATACGGTACGGTGGGTCTGACGTGCGGTATAACGGAAAAATCATCGGTACTGTCGAAGTGCATACTGATGCTGTATATGTTTTTGGGACGTGTCGGTGTTATGACGGTTAGTATATCATTTATGTCGCGGACAAGCAAAAATGAGGAAATACGTTATCCCGACATAAGCATTATGGTAGGATAGCGGAAAGGAATTTAAAATGAAATCATTTGTTGTAATAGGTTTGGGACGCTTCGGCGAAGCAGTGGCGGAACAGCTTTTCAATATGGGATATGAGGTGCTGGCGATAGATAAGAATATCGACAGAGTGAATGCTGCGGCGGATAAGGTTACAAGAGCGGTAATGGGCGATACAAAGTCGCACAGTGTGCTTGAACTGCTTGGTGTAAAAAATTATGACTGCGCAGTTGTGGCAATCGGCGAAAGCATTTCCGACAGTGTTATGACGGCGTTGCTTTTAAAGGAAATGGGCGTAAAAAGGGTTGTGTGCAAGGCGAATGATTTTGACCACAAAAAGCTGCTTTTGAAGATCGGTGCGGACACTGTGATAATTCCAGAATATGAATACGGCTTGAAAACGGCGGCAAAGCTTGTTTCTGATGATTTTATGGATATAATGGATTTGTCGGATAAATATTCAGTTGCGGATATTCGCGTGCCGTCGGATTGGATAGGAAAATCAATTGCGGAGCTTGATGTGAGACGCGAATATGAAATAAACATAGTTGCGGTCAAGAGCGGCGGCGACATAAATGTAAATCCGAAGTCGGATTGCGTATTTAGGGAAAACGATGTTATTACGGCTGTGGGCGAGAAGGCAGTCATGAGCAGGCTTGACGGAAAAAGATAGTATGACATTTATTATATAAATCACGGTATTATTTTATGATAAATAACGAAATTTATTGAAAATGTACGGAATTTTGGAAAAACCACTTGACTTTGGGCGCGGCGGTGATATACTATAAAAACAGAAGCATGAATAAAAGGGGAATGATTGAATGGCAAATATAAAACCGTTTAAGGGTTACAGATATAATGCCGAAAAGGTAGGCGGACTGAAAAATATTATTTCGCCTCCGTATTATAACATTAAAGCGGAGGATAAGGATGCGCTCTATAATCTGAGCGAATATAATTCGGTGCGTTTGTTTTCGGGCAGAGACAAAGACGGTGATAACGAAAAGGAAAACAGATTTACACGTGCGGCACAGTATCTGCGCGAGTGGATTGCGGACGGAATTTTGGAGCGTGACAGCGAGCCGACAATATATGTGCTTGAACAGACCATTGACGTACACGGCATACAGTACCAGAACAGAAGCTTTGTTGCATTGGTGAAGCTGGAGGATTTTGAAAACGGGGTTATAATGCCCTGTGAGGAAACGCGTGAGGTGTCGAGACAGGACAGATATGAGTTTTTGCTGCACACGAATGCGGATTTAAGCATGATAAGCTGTCTGTATCAGGAACGTGAAAAGGATTTATTAAACCTCATGACGGATATAAGCGAAAAGGCGCCGGATATGGAGGCGCAGTCGAGCGATGATATTTATCACAGATTGTGGAAAATAACGGACAGGCAGACGATTGATTTTATTGTGGAGCATTTCAAAAATCTTAATCTGTATATTACGGACGGTCAGACAAGATACGAAACCTGTCTGAAATACCGTGATTATATGCGCGAGAAAAATCCGTCGCATACGGGCGAGGAAATGTATAATTATACGATGATGTCGCTTTCAAACTCAAATTATGAGGGCTTGGCGATTTTGCCGGTACACAGATACTTAAAGCTGCCGAGGGTGTTCCGAGAGGACTATTTCGTTTCGGGAATACAGGATCATTTTAAGATTGAGAAAATAATTGTGGATTCTCAGGACGAGGGACTTATCCCGACAATGAAAAAGCAGATTGCAACGCAAAGAACGGAAACAAAGATTGCGGTATATCATGCAGGGAATTACTTTTTCAGAATTACGCTGAAAAACCGTGACTATATTAAAAAGGAGCTTTTGCCGGAAATGTCCGAGGCATATTGCTCACTTGACATGGTGGTACTTAATAAGCTTGTTATTAATGATGTTTTCCGCATAAAGGACGAGGACTATGAAAAATATGTCGGCTCGTCAAGAAGTGCGCGTATTTGTATGGAACACGTTGAAGACGAGAGTGCAGACGTGATGTTTGTTATGAATCCGGTTAAGGCGGAGCAGATAAGAAATGTTACGGCTGCCGGCGAGAAAATGCCCAAGCGCACGCTTAGTGTATTCCCGAAGCCGTCTGTGGGGGTATTGATAAACATAAAAGAAGACTAAAAAAATTGCCGGTAACACGGCAATTTTTTTTTGTGCTGTATTGAAAGTTTATTGAAAAAAGTTGACTTTTATGTCAAAAAACACTATAATATAAAAGGATATTTTAATAATGGGGGTTATATTATGAAAAAAATGGTATCTTTGCTGCTGTGCGTACTTATGGTGAGTACAGGAGCGGTATTCGCAGAAAATGCAAAGAATGCGGACGATGAAGAACCGATAGCTGCCATGACGGACAATACGGACGAAAATCCCGAAGAAACCGCGGAAGAAGTTACAGACGAAACAGCGGAGGAAACTGCGGAAAAAACGGAAGAAGAAAAAAAGAATGTTCTTATATATGCCGTGGAGTCCGAATTGCAGTACATGAACGGCGAGGTAAAAAATATATGGGCAAGACCGTTTGTTTATGACGAAACCACATATGTTCCGCTCAGAAGTACGGTTGAAAGTCTCGGCGGAATTGTAGGATATGACGGCGAAACGAATACAATCAGTGCTGATTACGGAGAATATCATTATTCCGTAGCGGCAGATGACGCAAGCATACGGAATTTTGACGGTACGGCGTTTGTGCCGGTAAGAGTTATGTGTGAAACACTCGGATTTAAGGTAAACTGGAATGAGGCGCTTATTACCGTGGCGGACGAGGATGTAATTTTAAAAGAAGATGAAATTGCACATTACAAAGATCTTCTGCATTTTGAAGGGTATAAGGACGCATATCTGACTCCGAGGAGCGTTGTAAATCCGCGGATTATGTATACATATGATTTTATGAACGGCGATTTGGCGCTTCTGGCAAGAATATATCCCGATTTGTTTGACGTTTACAGCATCGGAAAATCAACGGAGGGACGCGAGATTATGGCTTTTACTTTCGGAAAGGGAAGTAAAAAGGTGATTTTGTGCGGCTCAATGCACGCAAGAGAATACATAGCGACAAATTTCCTTATGTATATGGCGGACTCCTATGCGCTTTCGTATGTAAATAACGAAATCCGCGACGGATATAATGTAAGAGAGCTGTTGGACAGCGTATCGTTTATCATAGTGCCGATGGTAAATCCCGACGGTATAAATCTTGTTCAGAACGGCTATGACAGTACACAAAATCCGGAAAACGTAAAAAATATGCCGGCAAATCAGTACGGTGCGCGCGGCTGGAAAGCAACCGTAAACGGTGTTGATTTAAACAATAATTTTGACTGTCTGTGGAGACCAAAGGGGACTGCGCCGTCGTTTGGAGGTTACGCAGGCCCGTATGCGGCAAGCGAACCGGAAACGCGGGCAATGCAGAAGCTGATAGATGAAACCGATTTTGAAATTCTTGCATCGTTCCATGCGCAGGGGCAGGTTCTTTACTGGATGGATCCAAACTGCAATCAGGAGCTTGTCGGAAAATTCAGTCCGTACATAGACAGAATATGCAGAGAAATAGGCTACGAAAAAATGCCGTCCGATGGCGAAAAGGGTTACAGCGGTTACATGACGGATTATGTACGCTATTTCAAACAAAAAATGGCAATGACGCTCGAATTGTGTCCGTATATAGGAGATTATCCGTATCCTGAAAGCAATTTTGACGCAATAGCATATCCGATAAGGAATATAGGCTATATATTAGCTGAAATAGCAAAGACATTATGAATAAAAATACGCAATGATACAATTATTTTGTGTGCAATAATCACAAAAATGAATTGTTAATTTGTAAAACATACCAAAACTACCAAGAATTTAACTGAAAAGCATTGACAAAAGAGTATAAATATGATATCATCGAATTATAAAAATAAACAAGGAGGAATTTTCCATGAAACTTAATAAAATTACTTGTCTTGCAGCTGCTGCAATTATGTCAATTTCAGCAGTAAGCGCTTCAGCTGCTACATTGCCGTATACAGCAAATAACAATGAGGCATTTACACTTTGCGAAAGCTTATACTATGATGGCTTATACTATGAAGCAAGAGAAGCTCTCGGTAAGGTAGATCCGAACGGCGCTTATTATGATGCTAACAAGGTAGCGGCTTGGAGAGGCAAAATCAATTATGCTATCGCAAGATGGGAAATCAAATCACTTTTGAAGAACGTTCAGAAGCTTCACGATGCAGGTTTCTACTATGAGGCTCAGGCAGTAATCAACACATTGAATGCAAGAGGCGACCTTACTCAGGACGATTTCTATTCAATCCTTTGGTGGGAAGATGTTGTAGCTGACAAGATTGCAGCTCTCGAAAACAAGAAAAAGATTGTAGTTTGCACAGAAGCTTCAGCAATCAACAGAGTTAAGGCAAGCGGCTATGCACTTGCTTCAAACTATGAGTGGTTCTCACCCGTAAAGGTTGCTAACGGCTATCATGTATATGTAAAGACACAGCTTCCGGGCGGCGGATCAAAGGATGTTGCAGCATTCAGAGTATATACAGACGGAACTGTTGAAAGAGCTTTCTAATTTAAGTTTAATATAGAAAAAAGAACTGTTTCGGCAGTTCTTTTTTTGTGCCGCAAATGAGAAAAAATCCGTCATAAAGGGTGGAATTTGACGGATAATAATACAAGTGTTACAAAAAATTAATAAAATATTTATAAATTGTAAGCGGTTATGTATTGACGTTGCCTGTCAGAGATGATATAATTATCAATATTATAATGCGAAAAAACTCTATATATGAGATTAACGTGAAAAATATGCTGCACATCGTACCTTTTTTCGAGGTTGGGAGTATTAACATACGCTGTCACTTCTCAAAAGGCAACCCGTTTGCATCTTTTACACGTTGAGACTTGTGCCGCCGCACAGCGGCGGAATGGAGAATTAATATGAAAAGTACGCTGCTCAAATCAGCTCATTTAGGGGAATATATATCAATTTGACCGTATCTTTTCAATATTGTGATTTGTGCCGCCGTATGGCGGCAGAATGGAGATTAAAGTGAAAGTAAAATTTAATGTAAAAAGATATTTTCAGGTTTTAGGCGTAACACTGGGCGTGTTGCTTGCGGCGGCGCTGGTTGCGCTTGGAATAAACTACGGCGGCGGACTTAACGGAGAAGATGTGGATAACACTTCAACAGTTGTGGCTAATGACGGAAAAATAAACGTCCTCTTGATGTGTACGGACGTTGATGGTTTGCGGACGGATGCCATTATGCTTGCAAGTTATGATTCGAAAACGGGAAAGGTAAAGATTCTTTCTATTCCACGTGATACTAAATTATTTGTCGGAAACAGGTATCAGAAGATAAATGCGGCTCATGCTTTTGAGAAAAACGGCGTTATAGGCGGCCCTACCGCAACGTGTGAAGCAGTGAACAGGATTACCGGGATACCGATTAACTATTATGTTGATTTTACCTTTGATGCAGTGGCACAGGTTGTGGACGAGCTTGGACCGATTGATTTCACAATTCCGGATTTGTACGGTGACGGCGTGGGAATGGTATATGACGATCCGGTTCAGAGCCTGCATATAAATCTTCCGCCGGGAGATTATAAATTGAACGGTCAGCAGGCAGTATGGGTTATGCGTTACAGACACGGTAACTACGACCCCGATATAAAGGGCTTTAAAGGCTATATAAACGGCGACAAAGAAAGAATGGAAATGCAGCAAAAGCTGATTAAGGCGATAGTTGACCAGAAAGTAAATGCGTCAATGATTCTGAAAGTGCCGGCAATTTTTCAGACAATAAGCTCAAAAATCAAGACTAATTTCACTGTTAAAGATATTGTAAAATATTCAAAATATCTTACCAATTTCAGCAGCGACAAGATAGAAAGCTATGAGCTTCCGGGAGAATTTGCAACGGATAAATCAAACGGAGACATATGGAGGGTTGATATAGAAAAAACAAAAGAGCTTGTAAAGACTCAATTTGGTTATGATGCGTCAAGAATTACGGTTGATGACCCGACAGGCGCACATGAGGCTGAAAAGGATGCGGCAATAAGAGGTGCGTCAGGCAGCACATCATCAGGCAGCACAGCAACAGCCGCGCCGGAGAAAAAGACGACGCAACCGCAGACGGGTACTTCCTCGGGAAGCTCCTCACAGAGCAGCTCCTCATCACAGAAAAGCTCGCAAAGTTCATCGTCTTCGAAATCGTCCTCATCGGGAACAGGTTCTTCACAGAGCAGCTCCTCATCGGGTTCGTCCTCATCAAAAAGTTCGTCCTCGGGAACATCCTCGGGCAGCTCATCAGGAAGTACGTCATCCGGCGGTTCGTCGTCCTCGTCGGGTTCGTCGGGCAGCACATCGTCCTCCTCATCATCCTCGTCGGGTTCATCATCAAGCAGCTCATCAGTGCAGAAACCGGCAGCAAAAGACCTTGATGAAGAATAAATTTGAAAAAATATAAAAAAATGCTTGCATTATTATATAATGTATGATATAATACGTGATAGCAGATTATATACTTTTGTTTGAAAGAGTGGGTTAGCCCACTCTTTCATGTTTGTATAGGGAAAACGGAGGGAATAATGGCGAATAAAACAGAAACAGCCGCACTTGAACTTAGCAGTGATGTTGCAGAGAAAATGGGAGTATATGTCGTTGACGTATCTTACAAAAAAATCGGTCAGAAGAACACACTGTGTTTTTATATCGATAAAGATGGCGGCGTGGGAATTGATGATTGCGAGAATTTTTCGAGAGCTGTTGAGGCTCGTCTTGACGAAAGCGATCCGATTGAATCGGAATATTCGCTTGAAGTTTCTTCTCCGGGCGTTGACCGTCAGCTGAAAAAAGAACGCGAGTTCTGCTACTACATCGGGCGTGAAGTTGATGTAAAGCTCTATAAAGCGTCAGACGGCATGAAAGAGTTTAGCGGGGTACTTAACGGATACAGCAGCGGTGAGGCGGTTATAGCCGCAGGCGGAAAAGAAATTCGGGTACCTGTAAAAGAAGCGGCATATATAAAGCTGCATTTTGAATTTTAATATCAGGAGGAATAACGGAAAAATGAATAAGGAATTGTTGGAGGCTTTAACGGCTCTGTGTGAGGAAAAAGGCATAAGTCCAGAGGTTATAATGGAGGCTCTTGAAGCGGCGTTGGTTGCGGCTTATAAAAAGAATTTTGATTCCGCTCAGAATGTTGAGGTAATGATTGATAAAGAAAAAGGCGGGGTTAAGGTTATGGCTCAGAAAAAGGTTGTCGAGGAGGTTATGGATCCTTTCGAGGAAATATGCCTTGACGATGCAAGAGCGATAAGCGGACAGTATCAGCTTGACGATATTGTAAATATAGAAGTAACGCCCAAAAATTTCGGAAGAATTGCGGCAATGACCGCAAAGCAGGTTGTGACACAAAGATTGCGTGAAGCGGAAAGAGGTATTATTTACAGCGAATATACCGAAAAAACAAATGAAATCGTAACAGGTACGGTTGCAAGAATCGAGCATGGCACGGTTTATGTGGACATCGGAAAAATCGAAGCGATACTTCCGGCAAACGAGCAGCCGGAAAACGAGGAGTATGAAATACACCAGACACTCAAATGCTATGTAAGCGAGGTAAAAAACGGTACAAAGGGTACGCAGATAATACTTTCCAGAACACATCCGGGTTTGGTAAAGAAGCTTTTTGAAACGGAAGTGCCGGAAATTGCGGAGGGAATAGTTGAGATAAAGAGCATAGCGCGAGAGGGCGGTTCGAGAACAAAAATTGCGGTATACTCGAATGACCCGAATGTTGATCCGCAAGGTGCGTGCATAGGCCCTAAGGGCGTAAGGGTTCAGAAAATCGGCGATGAGCTGAGAAACGAAAAAATAGATATAGTTAAGTGGAGTGAAGACCCGGCAAAGTTTATAGCGGAAAGCTTAAGCCCGTCAAAGGTTATTTCAACCGTACTTAACGAAGAAGAAAAGAGCGCAAAGGTGACTGTTCCCGAATATCAACTGTCGCTTGCGATAGGCAGAGCGGGACAGAATGTTCGTCTTGCGGCGCATCTCACAGGGTGGAAGATAGATATTTCTGCCGAATAAATACCGGAATTTTGCGAAAGGAGCTAATGGCTTAATGGCTGACCATATACCGTTAAGAATGTGTGTTGCGTGCAGAAAAATGCACCCTCAGAACGAGCTGATACGGCTTGTGAATGACAACGGCGCTGTAAAGCTTGACATAGACAAAAAGCTGTTCGGGCGCGGAGCGTATATCTGCCGTTCGGCGGAGTGCGTTGCAAAAGCAAGAAAAAAGAATATTCTTGCAAGGCATTTCAGGCATACGGTGAGCGAGGAAATCTATAATATGGCGGAGGATATGCTTTGAAGGATAAAATACTTTCAATGACGGGCATGGCAAAACGCGCCGGAAAAATATCGGCAGGGTCGTTTGGCTGTGAACAGTCGATTAAGAGCGGAGCGGCAAGGCTTGTTATAATAGCCTCGGACGCATCGGAAAATACACGCAAAAGTATAACCGATTCATGTCGCTTTTACAAAGTGCCGTTTATAGAATATTCGGATATGATAAGTCTCGGGCGATGTATCGGCACGGACGAAAGAGCTGTTATTTCCGTAAACGACAATAATTTTGCTTCGGCAATTTCAGATAGATATAATCAATCATTCAGGGAAATGTAAGAAAGGGTGATGAGCATATGGCAGAAACTATAAAACTCGGAGAAATTTCAAAACAGTTAAAAATTACAAATAAGGATTTGATTGCGGCGCTGAACGAACACGGCGTTGACTGCAAAAGCGCAGCGTCTGTTCTGACGGAGGAACAGGCAGGCTTGGCATACGATATTATAACACAGATGTACAGCGTGGATAAAAACACGGTGCTTGAGGCGAGAAAAGATGCTCTAAAAGCATTGGAAAAGGCGGAAGAAAAGCCGGAGGTTAAAGCTGAATCTGATGCAGAAGTAAAAACGGAGGAGAAGCTGAAGGAAGAGCCGAAACCGGAAGTAAAAACGGAGGAAAAACCTAAGGCAGAAATAAAAGCGGAAACAAAGCCGAAAGAAAAGGCTAAGGCTGACAGCAAACCGGAGGTTAAGACAGAAAAGAAACCGGAGCAGAAGAAGGATAATAAGCCGAAAGCGGAAAACAAAAAGCAGAAACAGCATACGCCGGCAAAAAAGCAGAGCGGTCAGAAAATCGACTTATCAAATATTGACAGAAGTAATACGGAAGAAGAATATGTTGTAAAGACGGAGGAAAGAAAGCGTCACGTTGATACACGTACATCAAATGTCGATTTGGCAAAGATTGAGTCGCAGGAGCGGATAGAAAATCTCGTTCCCGATAATATTAAGGTGAGCGGCGGAGGAGAAAAGAACAGAAAGAAAAACCGTAACTTCCACGACGCAAACCAGAAGAAAAAACAGCAGCAGCAAAAGCCTAAAAAAATTATCCCCAAAAAGGTTATTACAGAGGTTGAAATTCCAGAAACTATTACAGTCGGAGAATTTGCGCAGAAAATCGGAAAACCGGGTGCGGAGGTTGTTAAAAAGCTGTTTATGCTCGGCGTAATGGCAACCATGAACCAGGCGATTGATTTTGATACAGCCTCGCTTATAGGCGATGATTTCGGAATCACTGTAAAGCAGGAGGTAGTTCTCACAAAAGAGGATATGCTCTTTATGGATACCGAAGCAGAGGACAAGGCAGAGGATCTTGTTCCGCGTCCGCCGGTAGTAGTTGTTATGGGTCACGTAGACCACGGCAAGACCTCGCTGCTTGACGCTATAAGACACACAAACGTTACTTCAACCGAAGCAGGCGGAATTACGCAGCATATAGGCGCTTACAGTGTGCAGCTTAACGGACGTGACATAACGTTCCTTGATACACCGGGACATGAAGCGTTCACAACCATGCGTGCAAGAGGTGCACAGGTAACGGACGTAGCCATACTTGTTGTGGCTGCCGACGACGGTATCATGCCGCAGACGATTGAAGCAATAAACCATGCAAAAGCGGCAGGAGTAACAATTATTGTTGCAATAAACAAAATCGATAAAGAGGGAGCAAATCCAGACAGAGTTAAGCAGGAGCTTGTCGAGTATGAGCTTGTACCCGAAGAATGGGGCGGCGATACGGTTGTTGTCGAGGTATCGGCTAAAAAGAATATCAATATTGACGGTCTTCTGGAAATGGTTCTTCTTGTTGCGGATATGCAGGAATTAAAGGCAAATCCGAACAGAAGTGCGCACGGAACGGTTGTCGAAGCGCGTGTTGATAAGGGCAAGGGCCCTGTTGCTACCGTGCTTGTACAGAACGGTACGCTTAACGTAGGCGACATTATCATAGCCGGAACGGCCGTCGGCAGAGTGCGTGCGATGGTTAACGATAAGGGCAGACGTGTGAAATCGGCAGGGCCGTCAACGCCGGTTGAAATTCAGGGATTCAGTGAAGCGCCGGCAGGCGGCGACCGCTTGACGGTGGTTTCAAATGAAAAGCTTGCGCGCGATGTTGCAGAGCAGAGGAAGCAGGAAATGCAGGAGAATAGATTTAATTCTGTTGTTAAAGTATCGCTGGATAACCTGTTCTCGCAGATTGACGAGGGCAATATGAAAGAGCTTGACGTTATAATCAAGGCAGACGTACAGGGTTCTGTCGAGGCGGTTAAGCAGTCTCTTGAAAAGCTTTCAAACGATGAAGTAAGAGTTCGTGCAATTCACGGCGGAGTGGGTGCGATAAATGAATCCGACGTTATGCTTGCAAATGCGTCAAATGCAATTATTGTCGGCTTTAACGTACGTCCTGACGCAGGCGCTTTGAGCGCTGCCGAACGCCAGGAGGTAGACATCAGACTTTATCGCGTAATCTATCAGGCGATTGAAGAAATCGAAGCGGCTATGAAGGGTATGCTTGAGCCGGAATATAAAGAAAAAATGCTCGGCTATGCAGATGTAAGACAGGTGTTCAAGGTATCGTCTGCCGGAACGATTGCCGGCTGCTATGTAACGCAGGGCAAGATTCAGCGTAATGCCGAAATCAGACTTGTCCGCGACGGTATCATTATTCACGAGGGTAAAATCGACAGCTTAAAACGCTTTAAGGACGATGCAAAAGAGGTATCGGAAAACTTTGAGTGCGGTATCGGCATTGAAAACTTCAACGACATCAAAGAGGGAGATACACTTGAATGTTTCGTGATGGAGGAAATAGAAAGGTAACAAATGGCGAGAATTGACAAGATTAACGAAGAAGTACGCCGTGAACTGGCACAGATAATACGTACGCTCAAGGATTCGCGTATTCCGATGATGACGAGTGTGGTTTCTGTAAGTGTGACGAACGATCTTCGTTACGCAAAGGCGTATATATCCGTTATGGGCGATGAGGAAACGCAAAAAAAGGCAATGGAGGGTCTGAGAAGTGCGGCAGGCTATGTGCGGCGCGAAATAGGCAAAAAAATTGATTTGCGCTATACTCCGGAATTTGTGTTTGAGCTGGATCATTCCATTGAACACGGCGCTCATATTGAGGATTTATTGAAGAAGTTTAATACAAAATCCGAATAACGGGAGATTATTATGAATGAGGTAATAGAAAAAATTAAAAATGCCCGTTCAGTGGCGGTAATACCTCATATTAACGAAGATCCGGACGCATTGGGCTCTTGCTGTGCCTTTGCGTCCGTACTTCGCAGTATGGGGAAAACAGCTGTGATTTACATAAGCGGCGCTGTTGAAAAACGTCTGGATTTTATAGGCGGTGACTATGTAATTTATGATATGAAAAAAAAATACAGTCATGATTTGTGCGCCTGCCTGGACTGCGGTGATATCAAGCGTCTGGGAAACAGAGAAAAGCTGTTTGATGAAATAGGGAACAGCATAAATATTGACCATCACTCCACAAACACATATTTTGCGGACGCAAACCATGTTGACGGCAATGCTGCCGCAGCTGCGGAAATTTTATATACGCTGTTTGATGAGATGGGCGTGAAGATGAATTCCGAAATTGCGCGGTATTTGTATATAGCAATAGCCTCGGATACCGGCAGTTTTAAATACTGCAATGTAAGTCCGAAAACGATGAGAGTGGCGGCGGAGCTTTTGGAATATGATTTTGATAATTCCGAGGTTTCAAGGCGGCTGTTTGACTGCGAATCACTTAACGGCGCTCTTATATCGGCTGAGGTGACAACGGGAATAAGGAGCTATAAGGGCGGAAAAATCAGAGTTGTATCTGTTTCCGACGAATTGTATAAAAAATACAATCTGGAAGTAAAGGACGTACCGAATATGGTAGACATTCCGCGGCGCATTGACGGAACGGAGGTTGCCGTCTGCATAAAGCCGCAGGACGGTACTATGCGTATAAATCTGCGTTCAAACGGAGATGCGGACGTGTCAAAAACTGCTGTGAAATTCGGCGGCGGCGGACATCCGCGTGCGGCAGGGTGCAGCATAGATGCCGAAACTATCGAAGAAGCCGAAAAGCTTATAGTTGAAGCTTTAAAAGAGGTGGTTGAGTGAACGGAGTAGTGGTTCTGGATAAGCCGGAGGGCAAAACTTCGCATGATATGGTGAATTTTATGCGCCGCCTTACGGGCATACGCCGGATAGGTCATACCGGAACGCTTGACCCTATGGCAACGGGCGTTTTGCCGATATGTATAGGCAGCGCCGCTAAGGCAGCGGATATGCTTATGCTTGCGGATAAGCGCTATACTGCAGAATTGACGCTTGGAATAACTACTGATACCGAGGATATAAGCGGAAATGTTATAACAAGAGAAAATGTTTCGGTTGAAAAGCATAAAACAGAGGAAGCCGTAAAAAGCTTTGTCGGCGAATCGGAGCAGATACCGCCTATGTACAGTGCGATAAAGCAAAACGGAAAAAAGCTGTATGAGCTGGCTCGGCAGGGTATAGAGGTGGAGCGCGAAAAACGGAAAATTACGATATTTTCCATAGATATACTTGGCATAAGCGAAAATACACTGAAAATAGATGTTCATTGCTCAAAGGGAACGTATATAAGAACGCTGTGTGCCGACATCGGAAAAAAACTCGGTACGGGTGCGTGTATGACCTCTTTAAGGCGTACCGCGTCGGGGAGATTTACCGAAAAGGACGCATTTACGCCGGAGGAGCTTTCAATTATGAATGTAGAGGACGCTGTTATAAAAACTGACAGGCTGTTTGCGGAATATCCCGAAATTCATCTGAATGAAAAGCAAACCAAAAGCATTGTAAACGGTGTGAGAATGACATGGCGCGGCGGACACGAGGGACAGCGTTATCGGTTATATGACATGAACAACAGCTTTTTGTGTATTTCAAAATGCATTGACGGAAGGCTTTGGCTGGAAAAATCCTTTTGGAACTGAAAAATCTGACGGAGGCATACGGTTTGGATATAATAAATGAAAACAGGATTGTGCCGTATGAGAAAACGGCAGTTGCACTCGGTGATTTTGACGGACTGCACGCCGCACATACGGAGCTGATACGAAAAGGCATGGAATATGCGCGCAAAAACAACTTAAAAATCGGAGTGTTTCTGTTTGAAGAGAATACAAAGTCGGTTTTGGAGCAGAATATACGGCTCATAACAGAAAATGAGGACAGATTACGTTTGATTGAAGATACCGGCGTGGATTTTGTGTATAAGGTACGGTTTGACAGCGCGTTTATGAAGAAAACACCGGAGGAATTTATAGAATATCTGGTTGAAAAACTGCATATATGCGCGGTTTTTACCGGATATAACTACAGATTCGGCTATAAGGCGCAGGGCGATACCAAAATGCTTTTGGGCGCGGGAGAGCAGTACGGTTTTAAAACGTTCATTTTGCCGCAGATGTCGATAGACGGAGAAACAGTTTCAAGCACGCATATACGTTCACTTATAGAACAGGGACGCGTAGAGGAGGCGGAAAAGTTTCTCGGACGAAGCTTTTATATCGGCGGCACCGTGGAAAGAGGACTGCAAAACGGAAGAAAAATGGGATTTCCGACAGCAAATGTTTCGTATAACGAAAAGCTGGTCATACCCGAAAGCGGAGTTTATGCAGGCTTGACTTATGTACACGGCGAGGAATACAAAAGCGTAATAAATGTGGGAAACAATCCTACATTTAACGGTGCGAGGGTTACGATTGAAAGCCATTTGTTTGATTTTGACGAGGAAATTTACGGCGAAAAAATAAAGGTGTCGTTTGTAAAAAAAATAAGAGATGATATAAAATTCGGCGGAACGGAGCAGCTTGCAAGGCAGATTCAAAAAGACGCCGCCGAAGCGGAAAGAATTTTAAAGGGGAGGTAAAAAATGTTTACAAGTATTATTTTGGCGGCAGGAATGGGAACTCGGATGAAATCCGAAAAGCCGAAGGTTCTGCATAAGGTATGCGGCAAAGAACTAGTAAGATGGGTGATAGAGGCTTCAAAGAATGCAGGTGCGGATACGGTGGTTTCCGTTATAGGTCATAAAGCCGACATGGTAAAGGAAACGCTCGGTGACAGCTGCCGTTATGCAATTCAGAGCGAGCAGAAAGGCACGGGTCATGCCGTTATGCAGGCGGCGGACTATATCCGTGACGCACAGGATACCGTTGTTATTTTAAACGGTGATACGCCGCTGATTAAGGCTGAAACGATTGAAAAGGCAATCGGGTATCATAAGTCGAACGGCAATGCGGTTACGGTTATAACGGCTGTTTTTGACGACGCTTCGGGCTACGGACGAATTGTAAGAAACGAGGACGGAAGCGTAAGAAAGATTGTAGAGCATAAAGACGCAACAGAAGAAGAAAAAAAGATAAACGAGATAAATTCGGGAATGTATGTTTTTGAGAGCGCTGCGCTCTGTAATGCACTCGGAAAAATCACGACAAATAATGCGCAGGGTGAATATTATCTTACCGACACGCTTGAAATTATAATAAAATCCGGTAAAAAAGCAGGAGCATATGTCGTTTCGGACAATGATGAAATCAGAGGTATAAACGACAGAATACAGCTTAATGAAGCCGAAAAGCTTATGCACGACAGAATCATCGAAAAGCATATGCGAAACGGCGTTACCATGCATTTTCCGGACAGCATATATATTGAGGACGGAGTGGAAATAGGCAGTGATACGGAGCTTGACCGTAATGTTGAGCTGCTTAACGGCACAAAGATCGGCTGCGGCTGCGTAATCGGCATGAACAGCAGACTTGACGGCGCAGTAATCGGTAACAATGCCGATATTTTAAGCTCGGTAATACTGCAATCGGAAATAGGAGACGGCGCTCACGTGGGTCCGTTTGCTTATGTAAGACCGAATTGCAGGGTAGGGGCGAATGTAAAAGTCGGTGATTTTGTAGAAATTAAAAATTCAAATATTGATGTCGGAACAAAGATTTCACATCTGACATATATAGGTGACAGCGATGTCGGCAAAAACGTAAACTTCGGCTGCGGAACAGTTACCTGCAATTATGACGGAAAGAAAAAATTCCGTTCAAAAATAGGCGATAATTCATTTATCGGCTGCAATACGAATCTTGTTTCACCGGTAGAGGTGGGAGACAGGGTATATATTGCCGCAGGTTCAACGATAACGGAGGATATTCCGGACGGAAGTCTTTCTATTGCAAGAACACGTCAGACAAACAAACTGGGCTGGGCTGACAAAAATCAGAAGTATTAATGATACATTATGCTGTAATATGCGGTGAAAATTACTGCATATTACAGCATAAATACCAAAATTGTTAATTTGAAACAAAATACTTGACAATACATTATAAATCGTGTATAATATTTAGAGTAAGAAAACAAGCAGGACTATCCGTTCTCACCGTACGGCGAAGCAGCTTTGCGGTAAATACATCGACAGGTTTGCCTGTCTGTATTGCGGCGGATGGTTTCATCCGTTTTTTTATTTATAACTGTAAGGCAATGTTGATGCGCAAGCATTAGAATGGGAGGGATTAACTATTAGCAAGAATGACCTGCAAATAAATGAGCAGATTCGGGACAAAGAGCTCCGTGTTATTTCAAATGACGGAGAACAGCTTGGTGTTATGGATGCCAGATCGGCACAGGCATTAGCAAACGAAAGAGGTTTAGACCTTGTTAAAATCGCACCGCAGGCAACGCCGCCGGTGTGCAAGATTATGGATTACGGCAAGTATAAGTTTGAGGCTGCAAAGCGCGAAAAGGAAAACCGTAAAAATCAGAAAGTTGTTAATATTAAAGAGGTTCAGCTTTCGCCCTCTATTGATACTAATGATTTCAACACCAAATGCAAACACGCTGTGAAGTTCTTGAAGAACGGCGATAAGGTGAAGGTAATGGTACGATTCCGCGGCCGTGAGGTAAGTCATTCTGAAATTGGTTACACCTTGCTTGAAAGATTTGCCGAACAGGCTAAGGAAGCCGGTACTGTTGAAAGACCTGCTAAGCTTGAGGGCAGAAACATGATAATGTTTCTATCACCCTTATCATAATAGTTTTATATATCGGAAGGAGTGGACGTTATGGCAAAGACAAAGATAAAGACACACAGAGGCGCTGCCAAAAGATTCAATCTTACAAAAAACGGTAAGGTTAAAATGAACAAAGCTTTCAGAAGACACATTCTGAACAAAAAGACAACAAAGAGAAAAAGACATTTAAGAAAACAGGCTTACTGCTCAAAGGCAAACGCAGCAGTAATCAAAAAGCTTATTCCTTACAAATAATTTGAAAGAGAGGTAGAAATCAATGGCTAGAGTTAAAGGTGCTTTAAATACCAGAAAGAAACATAAGAAGATATTAAAGCTTGCTAAGGGCTTTTACGGTGCGCAGAGCAGACAGTACAGAGTGGCAAGTCAGGCGGTAATGCGCTCAATGCAGAATGCATATATAGGCAGAAAGAGAAAGAAGAGAGATTTCAGACGTCTCTGGATCACAAGAATCAGCGCTGCTGCAAAGATGAACGGCATGAACTATTCAACATTCATGAACGGTTTGAAGAAAGCCGGCATTGAAATGAACAGAAAGATGCTCAGCGAAGTAGCTATCGCAGACCCCGCAGCGTTTGCAAAGTTAGTTGAAGCAGCTAAAAACGCAAGATAAGCTGTCGGACAAGCTGATATAAACGGCGGAACGGTGTAAGTTATTATACCGTTTCGTTTTTTTTGCGTGTGCCGAACGGCACGCACGGTTGTGTGAGAGGGGCGAAACTCGTTAAGAGCCAGCCTCTGCTCGATTTTTATGCGAAACTGCGCGGGCGGTCAGCGCTTTTTTTACAATCCGGTTTTTTGTTTTCGATATTTGGAGGGGGATAATCCGATGTTCTTTTTAAAAAGGCGGCTGAAATACAGCGGATTGGTATAGCCTACATTTTCGGCGATTTCCGTAATTGTAAGACCGGAAAAGGAAAGCAGTTCGCACGCTTTGCGCATTTTAATTCCTATAAAATACTGCAACGGCGCAACGCCCGTAACCGCCTTGAATTTATGTGAAAATCTGCTCACACTTAAAGAACACAACGCGGCATAGGTTTCGGGATTATATTCCTCACGGTAATTTTCGTTCATAAGCTCTGCCGCCTCCTCTATATTAACAGACTTTTCGGCAAAAAATCCCGATACGTGCCGCGATATACAGGTGAAAAGATATATAAGCAATGCGTTTTCGGCGGTTTCATGCATATATGCGCTTACAAGATGTTCATGTATCAAATCATTGAATGCAGAGATTATTTTATCGGACGGAGCACAGCGAAAGACACCGGGTGAAAGATTTAAATCCTCAAAAAGTTCATTTATGCAGCTGCCTGAAAAATGCACCCACATTGTGTCAGCTCCGTAATCGCTGCCGAACGAATATCTTTGTGTGCGGCATGGGGGATACAAAATAAAATCGCCGGGGTTAAGCGAGTACTTAGCGCCGTCATATACAGCGGTGCAGCTGCCGGCGGATATGTAAAGAAGCTGATAATCACGCCTGCCCGAACGCCGAACAACAGTATAATTGCGATTGTTATGCTTTCCGCATGAATTTATATGTATATATTTATCCGATTTAAAATCATTTTTTTCGTTTTCGGCAACTATTACAGCCATAAATACATCCCTCCCGTCAGATATATTGTATCATGTTATTTTATAAAAATCAATAGCTGTTTTGTGCATATTTTCAGCTGCATATTGTATTGACAGATGCGGCATGAATGATATAATAAAAACAAAAGATTATGCCGTTTAAAAACGGCGGAACGGAGTTTTAATTATGATATTTAAGAATATGGATTTTCATAATATTGACCATATGGAGAAAACAGAGGACGGGTACAAGCTTGTCAGAGTTCCCGAAAAACTAAGGCTGAGTCTTAACGACTGCGCAAAAAACGGAACAGCGTATTATGCTACCGGTGCGGAAATAAGATTCGTGATGAAAAGCGAAAATGCAAAGCTTATTCTGCGTTCGGAGGAGTCAAAAGAAGCACAGGTTGCGTATATAATATTCGGTTCTGTTCCGGGTGGCTGGGATTATTCAAGAAAGATTATATACACGCATGATACTGTAATCGATATAAAACGCCCCGTGGGAAAAACGCTTGAACTGCTGTACAAGAATAATGATTATCCGTTTGACAGTGAGGTGGTAAGAGTGGTTTTGCCGTTTAACAAAATTACATTTGTTGACGTAATCGGAGATGTGTGTCCGCCGAAAAGGGAGCAGACGCCTAAGCTGCGCTATCTTGCTTACGGCTCATCAATTACTCACGGCTCAAATGCGCTTACTCCCGTTACTTCATATGCATTTCAGATAGCTGAGAATCTCGGCGCAGACCTGTTTAACCTCGGCTTTGCAGGCTCGGCACATCTCGAAAAGGAAGTGGCGGAATGGATAGTGTTAAGAGATGACTGGGACTTTGCAACTGCCGAAATGGGAATAAATCTTGTAGATGTGATAGAAGCAGACGAATTTCATAAGCGTGCATCGGCATTTCTTGATGTTTTGGCAAAGGATAAGCGTACTGTTTACTGTACTGATATGTTTACGGCAGGCAGCGATATAACAAATCCCGAAAAAATGCAGAAATTCCGTGCAATTATACGTGAGCTTACAGTGGGAAGATTCCCGTACATATGCGGAACAGAGCTTATGACCTCAACGGCGGGATTGTCGGCAGATTTTGTTCATCCTAACATACGAGGTATAAATGAAATCGCACAAAACTTTACAAAATTCATAAAAGATTGGAGAAGATAAATGAGAGAGAAAGTTTTATTGGATAAATGCTGGAAATTTCACAGGGGTGATTTGCCGAAAAAGACAACCTTAATGAAAGGCCCGTATTATAAAAGCGCAAAGACTGAGCGTATGCTTTTAGGCCCGGCGGCATATCTTACAAAAGACTATTCGGACGCATTTGAACCGGAGGATATGTGCAACGAATACTGGCAGGACGTAGACTTGCCGCATGATTATGTTATAGAGGGTATTCCGAGTACGGAATATCCGCAGGCACGCGGATATTTAAAGTATGAAAATGCGTGGTACAGAAAGCATTTCAATTTAAGTGAAGAAGATAAGGATAAGCGCATAACGCTTTATTTTGAGGGTGTTGGAACAAATGCAACGGTTTATCTGAACGGTTGTCTTGTAAAACATAATTTCTGCGGATATACGCCGTTTGAAATTGACGTTACAAGTACTGTATATTTTGATAAAGAAAACGTGCTTGCCGTGTATACCGACGTATCGGGGAATGAAGGCTGGTGGTATGAGGGCGGCGGAATATACCGTCATGTGTGGCTGATTAAAACGGATAAAATCGCCGTTGATTTATGGGGAGTTTATGTAAATCCGCAGAAGAATGACAACGGCTGGACGGTAAATACTGAAACAACGCTTATAAATTCCTCCGAAAATGATGAACAGGTTACGGTAAAATCTGTTATTTCCGATTCGGACGGAAAAGAAACGGGAAGTGCGGAAAATGTGCTTGATACATACACGTGGGAAAAAAGTACGTTAAATCAGCAGATTGAGGTAAAAGAGCCGCTTTTGTGGGATATTGACAGTCCGAATCTGTATACGATGACCACGTATGTGTACAGAAACGGTAAGGAGATTGACAAAACGGAAACAAAATTCGGTTTCAGAACTTTCCGTTTTGATTCCGAAAAGGGATTTTTCCTGAACGGCAGAAATGTAAAAATCAAAGGCGTGTGCAGTCATCAGGACTACGGACTGACAGGCAGAGCGATACCGGATAATCTTCATCATTACAGAGCGGAGCTTATAAAGGAAATGGGTGCAAACGGATACAGAACCTCGCATTATCCTCATGCGGAGGCGATGATGGACGCGCTTGATGAATTAGGAATACTTGTAATGGACGAAACGCGCTGGTACGAAGCAACGGACGAGGGAAAGGAACAGCTTGCGTCGCTTATAAAGCGCGACAGAAATCACCCGTCGGTTATTCTGTGGTCGGTGGGAAATGAGGAACCAAAGCATCTGACAGAGCAGGGCAGAAGAATTGCGCAGGCTTTAAAAGCGCTTGTGCTGAAATATGATAAATCAAGACCCATAACAACGGCAGTTTCAGATAATCCGCTTGCGTCAACCGTTCTTGATGTAGTTGACGTTATAGGTGTCAATTACAATCTTCATCAATACGATGAGCTGCATAAAAGATATCCCGAAAAGCCGTTTGTGTCAAGTGAATGCTGCGCAACGGGAACAACACGCGGCTGGTACAAGGACGACAGCGCTACAAGGTCGTTTTTGAGCGCGTATGACAAGGACACAACAAATTGGTTTATGGCGCGTGAAAAAACGTGGAAGTTTGTTATGGAGCGTGAATGGGTGGCAGGAGCGTTCCAGTGGATTGCGGTTGAACACAGAGGTGAATGTGTGTGGCCGAGACTTTGCTCTCAGTCCGGCGCAATAGACTTATATCTGCAAAAAAAGGACGCATTCTATCAGAATCAATCCCACTGGCTCGAAACGCCTATGATACATCTGATGCCGCATTGGAATCACGAGGGCATGGAGGGCGAAGAAATTCTTGTCCGTGCATACACCAACTGCGAAGAGACAGAACTGTTTTTAAACGGTAAAAGCCTTGGCGTTAAAAAGGTTGAGCGTTTTGGCCATGCGGACTGGAATGTTAAATATGAAAAGGGCGCTGTTGAAGTAGTCGGCAGAAACGGCGGAAAAGATATTGTCCGCGACAGTGTGCAGACAAGCGGACGTGCCGCAGCATTAAAGCTTAAACAGGATAACAGGATATATTCGGCAAACGGACAGGATTTGCTGCTGTTTACCTGCTATTGTGTGGATGAAAACGGAGTTTTTGTGCCTGATGCGGAACCGTTTGTGAAGTTTGACGTTAACCGTTTCGGAAAAATTGCCGGAACAGGCTCGGATATAACAGACCACATACCGCCCATGTTCCAGGACAGAAAAATGCGTGCCGGACTTTGCTCGGTTGCGGTAAAAGCAGGCGGGGAAAAAGGCTGTCTGAAACTGTACGCTTCGGCTGAAAATCTTAAAAATGCCGTAATTTCCGTAGAAATTGAATAATATAAATGAAGCTGTAAAAATAATTTTTTACAGCTTCATTTTAATGGTATGAGGAAAGGTTTATTTTTGCGGTTCGGACTTTTTTACCGCTTAATTTCAAGAGGATGGGAAAAAATGTTCAGGAACAGACTTTTTTTTTACATTCCATTGTAATATTTTTTGTGTTTTTTACCCAATATACTTAATGTATATGTGTTAATCTTAACAACAAATGCACTTATAGGTATAAAAATATGTTATAATAGACGGAATGTTGTCAAAAGGTATTGACAAATGAGAAAATTTACAGTACAATAGTAGAGGAACATATGAATAGTTGTTCATATGTATATTCAGAAACGGGAGTTGTTAAAATGAATAAAACAATTTATATGGATAACAATGCGACGACAGCAATAAAAAAAGAGGTTGTTGACGCAATGCTTCCGTATTATACGGATATATGGGGAAATGCCTCCTCGAAATTTTACCAGACGGGCATAGACGCTATTGTTGCGCTGGACAGGCTTCGTGAAACCGTTGCGAAGAATATCGGTGCGGCAAAGCCGAATGAGGTTTATTTTACCGCTTCCGGCTGTGAAGCGGATAATTGGGCGTTGAAGGGTATTGCTTTTGCGCATAAGTATAAGGGAAACCATATCATTACAAGCAAGATTGAGCATCATGCAATTTTAAACACCTGTGCATTTCTTGAAAAGAACGGTTTTAAGGTGACATATCTTGATGTTGATTCCGACGGACGTGTGAAGCCGGAAGACGTTGAAAAGGCAATCACCGAGGAAACGATACTTATAAGCATCATGACCGCAAATAATGAAATCGGAACAATAGAGCCGATTAAGGAGATTGCGGAGGTTGCAAAAAAGCATAAAATTATATTCCATACCGATGCGGTGCAGGCGATAGGGCATATGCATATAAACGTACAGGAGCTGGGTGTGGATATGATGTCGGTTTCGGCGCATAAATTCCATGGCCCCAAGGGTGTGGGACTGCTGTATATCAGAAACGGCATAAAGATTGAGAATCTGATTCACGGCGGCGGACAGGAGAGAGGAAAGCGTGCCGCAACGGAAAACCTTGCCGGCATAGCGGGACTTTCAAAGGCTCTTGAAATCGCGGTGGGAAACCTTGATAAAAACGTAAAAACAATGACTGAAAGACGCAACAGGCTTATAAAGGGAATAAAGGAAAATATTCCGTATTGTATGCTCAACGGCCCGGAAAACGAAAACAGATTGTGTAATAACGTCAATTTCTCGTTCAAATATATTGAGGGTGAATCAATACTTATGCTGCTCAATATGTACGGAATTGCAGCGTCAAGCGGCAGTGCCTGCGCATCCGGTTCGCTTGATCCGTCCCATGTTCTTCTGGCAATCGGATTGCCGGCGGAGGTTGCTCACGGTTCATTGCGTTTAAGTCTGAGTGAAGATACAACTGACGAAGAAGTTGATTATGTTATTGATGTACTCCCCAAAATCGTACAAAGGTTAAGGGATATGTCTCCACTCTACGAGGGGGTTAAGGCAGAGTAAATTCCGCATCTTGCCCGTTTGCCCTCGCTTGCGTACCCGAGTACGCGGCGTTCGGTTAAACGCACAACCTGCGAAATTTCATCAGCCTTAACACGTTACGGAATGAGAGTAAATTCCGCATCTTGCACGTTTGCCCTCGCTTGCGTACCCGAGAGTACGCGGCGTTCGGTTAAACGCACAACCTGCGAAATTTCATCAGCCTTAACACGTTACGGAATGAGAGTAAATT
>CAKSOE010000014.1 GCA_934476675.1 uncultured Clostridia bacterium
ACTGAAAATCGTAGAAATAAAAGCTTATGTAATCGTTTTGCAGAAGAAGCGTTTTTAGGCCGTTTACTTCAAAGGTACGCGTTTCGTTTTGCTCGGGTGCCGCAAGAATATTCATCGGCAGCGCGCAAACGATGATGCAAAGTGATAATATCACCGACACTATTTTTTTGCTCATTTTTGTTTCCTCCTGTTTTTAATTTTAATACAGATAACGGTAATTGCAGTTGCGAGTATAAACGTCACAACGGCTGTCAGCACATATCCGCCCATTCCGTCAATCAGCAGAATTGCACCGCAGTAACCGGCAACCGCCGCACTTTTGTACGATGCCGGAAATAATGCGGTACAGCACAGCAAGAGAACGGAAAGCAGGGCGGTTGCCGCCTTGCAGAAATTCAGCTTTTTTGTCTCCCTGCGATATTTTATTCTTTTCGCCCGGGCGAAAACCAAGCTCATTCTTTCCGCATTGGATTTCAATTCAAACACCCCCTAAATTTACCCTTTTATTATATAGGTGCTTGAAAACATAAAATTCCCCCCAAGAAAATAAAAAAGACCGGATTTTTTACCGGTCTGTATAAAACAAAGTTATTTTGAAGCAGTCAATTTTCTGAAGGGGGCTTTCAGAAGAAGCAGAATAATACAGGAAACAATCGGAATGGCATAACCCAGCTGCTTTATAATTCCGTCAGTTTTCATAAGCATATTAAACGTTGCATGAAAGGTAGTCGCAACGCATAACAGTCCGAAAATACCTGCCGCCCTTAATGCGGCGGGGCGGCGGAATACTCTGAGTCCGTATCCGATTATAAAGGCACAGGTAATGTGCATGGCTCCTGTTGAGAAACCGCGCACGAATAAATAAAACAAATTGTCTGTACCGTTTTCCAAAAGATAACAGATGTTCTCAAATGTAGCAAAACCTACCGCAATATTAAAAATAACATTATTCCCTTCCCGCGGCTCAATCTCAAAAACAATCAATCCGAACAAAAGCGGAATAAGCTTTACGGTTTCCTCTATAACCGGAGATATTTCCAATACGGCAGTTATCCCCTGCGCACCGTAAATCGCCGAAAAAAACGTATTCAGATATGCGGATATAATACAGCAGACAAATCCGAGAACTATAAAAAAGCAGTTTTTTCTGCTGCCGGTATTTGTGCCGAGTGCGGCAAGCAGAAACGGAGCCGCAAGGCATATAAATATATTTTCTATGTTGTACGGCATGGCTTTTCCTCCTTGCTCTGTGCAACAGCTATAAGAATAAGCGCCGGATTCAGTATAAATATGTCAACCAGATAATACGGATTTACAAAGGTGTTTTCTGTAATAAAATACGAGGAAATCCACAAAAGATATTCCGCCGCATAAAAAATCAAAGCCGCATAAAAAATCCATAGCTTGCCCGTTTTTGCAAAATAAATGCCTTTTACCGCATAAAATCCCAATATTCCCATCGCCGTGCCCATTAAGATGTTCTCAAAATAGCTGCCGCGTGTGCAAAAGAAAATACCCATAGCAAGCGAAAACGCAGGCAAAATCCAAAATACGGCTTTCGCCTTATGTTTTTCTTTCGGAATATCCGCATAAAGACGCAAAGCAAGAAAAATATAAGAAGCCGTCCAGCTCAGCTCCGAAACGCAGAACACAAGCGGAGAGGTACCGAATAATACAAGGTATAGCACCCAATAGGCAAGTCCCATTCCGAAACTCAGAAAAAAAAGCGATACCAAAAGCCGATTGTAGCTTCTGCTGCGTATTGCTGAAATGCAGGAGCAGCATCCGCAGATAAAAACGCAGAAAAGCTGCAAAAGATTATCCGTCAGCTCTTTCATTTTCACCGCCCCTCTCTTTCTTTCTTTTATGCAGAATATCACACATCAGGGTTACCGAAATTCCGAGTAAAAATGCCAGAATGCCTACAACGGCATAACCTGCAAAGGCTTTGTCCGCAAAAATACTGGCGGTGTCATGCAGCGGCGTCTGCTCAAATCCGGGAAAATTCAAATCACATACAATCGCCGATATAGCTACGATTAAAACAATGCAAAACGAATAGCACGAGACTGCCGCAAGCATATCTTTTTTTGCGCTGCGACGCTTTTTCATTTCATCAGCCCGTTTTTTCGCAAGCTTCATTCTTTCAGTCGTGGGACGCACTTTTTATCCCCTCCGTTTCAAGTAAAGGTCTTAGTTTTTTTTTGCCGAGCTGCAACAGCTTATCAATCTGCTTTGACGACTTTTTTAAAACCGCAGCGGCATCTTTGTAACTCATTCCCTCAATGTATACAAGATAAAGAGCCTCTTTCTGAGCGGACGGCAAATATTCCATACAATCATAAAGCCGTTTGTTTCGTTCCGCAAGCCACACCTCATCTTCAAATGTATCTTCTATGCAGAAATCCATTTCCTCGTTTGTAAGAATAAAGTGTCTTTTCGCTTTTCTCAAAAACATCAGTGCGTGATTGCGTGCCGCTTTATATATGTAGCTTTCAAAGCCGATTTTAATATTCGGACGTTTGCTGATAAGATATGCAAAAACCTCTATCATTAAATCCTCCGAATCGTGAAGATTTTTCACATATCCGTTTATGTACAGCGTCAGCTTGTCGCCGTAAATCTCCATAAGCCTTTCGAGAGCCTTTGCATCGCCTGAAAGATAGTCGTTATAAAATCCGGTTGTATCCATTATTCAACAAACCCCTTTCTTCGTTTGGTTTGCCGGACAATTCCCCCGGCAGAATGTGTTATTATGCGATACAAGAACCCATATTAAATCATATCATACATTTTTGTTTTCGTCAATGAACAGGAGGAATTTTCAGCGATTTGCACTATAAAAATTTTTGTGAATTTCTTTGTTTTTTATTTTGATAAAAAAGCTGAAATAGTTAGGTTTTATGCGGTTTCTGAGCGCTGCGATATTCTTTGTTTATTTTTTCAATATATTATTGACATTTTTGTCTGCGTTATGATATTATTATTTCAAGAGGTGAGCGGAATGAAGAACAGAACAATACTTCACTGCGACTGCAACAGCTTTTATGCCTCGGTGGAATGTGTATTAAACCCGAAGCTTAAAGAAGTTCCCATGGCAGTCGGCGGAGACCCCGAAAGCAGGCACGGCATTATACTTGCAAAAAACGAAATTGCGAAAAAATACGGTATCCAGACTGCCGAAACTATTTTTCAGGCAAAGAAAAAGTGTCCCGAGCTTGTCATTGTGCCGCCGCAGCATAAAGTTTACAGCGACTATTCCGGACGCGTTAAAAGAATATATCTTCGTTATACCGAATTTGTTGAAAGCTTCGGTCTTGACGAAGCCTGGCTTGACGTGACCTCCTGCAAAAGACTTTTCGGCAGCGGAAAAGAAATTGCGGATAATTTAAGGCGCATTGTAAGGGAAGAAACAGGGCTTACAATTTCCGTCGGAGTGTCATTTTGCAAGGTTTTTGCAAAGCTTGGAAGTGATTACAAAAAGCCGGACGCAACCACCGTTTTTTCGCGTGAAAACTGGAAACAATACATATTCCCCCTGCCTGTAAGCACGCTTTTATATGTGGGAAAACACACCCAAAAAAAGCTTTTTGACCTTGGAATAAAAACAATCGGTGAGCTTGCCGCCGCACCGAGGGAGCTGCTTGCGGCACAGCTCGGAAAGGCAGGCGAAATGCTTCATATCTATGCCAACGGACTGGATAACGAGCCTGTTAAAAGCATATACGACAAGGAAGAAGTCAAGTCTATCGGAAACAGCACAACTTTCAGCAAAGACATTACAGGTGAGGATGAGATAAAAAAAGGTGTTTATGCGCTTTCCGACAGCATAGCCGAAAGAATGCGCAGAAAAGGCTTAAAATGCACCACCGTGCAGATTCAGATAAAAAATCCCGATTTTAAGGTAATATCCAGACAAAAAAAGACCGAAAATCCAACATATATTGCCCGTGAAATACGCAAAACAGCAATGGAAATAATACGTGAATCCTGGAATATGAAGCAGCCTATACGCATGATTTCCGTAACAGGTGCAAATCTTATAAAAGAGAACGAGGTTTCTGAGCAGATAAGCCTGTTTGACGAGCCGGACAGCAAACGCGAAAAAACAGAACGTCTTGAAAAGACAATGGATCTTCTTCGGAAAAAGTTTGGCGACGATATTATAAAACGATAAATTTATGGCGAAAGTTGTATAATATGCACTAAAATGTTAATTGTCATTTACAAAGATGTTAAAGTTATTGACAAAAAATAAATAAAGTTATAAAATATATAGACCCAATGGTGAGTGTTTACGCCTTAAACGGGGTATACTAAAATGTAATTACATGATAAGGAGTGGTACTTTATGGAAAACATTGCACCGATAGCGGTATTTATATGCGCCGTGATTGCGCTTGTATTTGCAGCGTCAAAATTCTTCTCTGTCAAGAGAAAGCCCGAGGGAACGGAAACCATGGCAAACATAAGCTCAAAGATCAGAAAGGGCGCTATGGCGTACCTTAAAAGGCAGTATAGAACAGTCGGCATATTTTTTGCAGTTATGTTTATTGTACTGGTAATTTTTGCAGCAACAGGATTTTTAACACCGTTCGTTCCGTTTGCATTTCTTACGGGCGGATTTTTCTCGGGGCTTTCGGGTTTTGTCGGCATGAAAATTGCAACCTATGCCAATTCACGAACTGCCAACGGCGCACGCGAAGGTCTTAACAAGGGACTTAAAATTGCGTTTGCTTCCGGCTCGGTAATGGGAATGACGGTTGTAGGTCTCGGACTTTTGGACATAAGCGTATGGTTTATGATATTAAAATTCGGTTTTAAACTTGATGTTGACAGCATTATGTCCGCAATGCTGACATTTGGCATGGGAGCCTCGTCAATGGCTCTGTTTGCACGTGTCGGAGGCGGAATTTTTACAAAGGCTGCCGATGTCGGCGCAGACTTAGTCGGCAAGGTTGAAGCCGGAATACCCGAGGACGATCCCCGAAATCCCGCTTGTATTGCGGATAATGTTGGCGATAACGTAGGCGATGTCGCAGGTATGGGAGCGGATTTATACGAATCCTACGTAGGCTCGATTATTTCCTGCGGCGCTCTTGCAACCGCGGCAGGACTGGGATTTAGCGGCGTATTAGTACCGATGCTTATTGCGGCTGTCGGAATTATATCGTCTATTATAGGAACATTTTTTGTAAGTACAAAGGAAAATGCCGACCAGAAAATGCTTCTCGGCTCGTTAAGACGCGGAACTTATGCAAGCTCAATAATTGCGGCAATCGGCTCGGCGGCATTGATTTTTATGCTGCTCCCCAATAACAAAAACGTATTCTGGGCAGTTATTTCCGGTTTGATTGCGGGAGTTCTTATAGGCTTTTTTACGGAATATTACACCTCGGATTCATACAAACCGACAAAAGAATTGTCCGCCTCGTCCGAAACCGGCTCTGCTACAATAATAATCAACGGTATCTCTCTCGGAATGCTTTCAACGGCTATTCCCGTTATAATTATAGCAGTATCTATCATAATAAGCTTTTTCACCGCAGGCGGCAATGGCAGTTTCGCACAGGGACTTTACGGAGTAGGTCTGAGTGCGGTTGGAATGCTTTCGACGCTCGGAATTACGCTTGCCACCGACGCATACGGCCCTGTTGCCGATAATGCCGGAGGTATTGCGGAAATGTCGGGTCTGCCTAAAGTCGTGCGCGAAAGAACAGACGCGCTTGATTCTCTCGGAAACACCACCGCCGCGACGGGAAAAGGATTTGCAATAGGCTCCGCGGCGCTTACAGCTCTGGCGCTGATTGTTTCGTACACGGATAAAATAAACGGAATAGGCGGAAATCTTAATCTGGAGATAACAAATCCATCGGTACTTATCGGTCTGCTTATCGGCGCAATGCTGCCGTTCTTGTTCAGTGCGCTGACGATGAAAGCTGTCGGACGTGCCGCACAGCAGATAGTTGTTGAAGTAAGACGGCAATTCAGAGAAATTAAAGGTCTTATGGAGGGCAAGGCAGAAGCTGATTACGAAACGTGCGTGGATATTTGCACAAAATCCTCGCTTAAAGAAATGATTCTTCCCGCCGCGCTTGGCATAATTGCTCCGATAGCTGTAGGACTTATACTCGGCTGCAGCGGCGTTGTAGGTATGCTTGCCGGTGCGCTTATATCGGGATTTGCGCTTGCGGTTATGATGGCAAACTCAGGCGGCGCATGGGATAATGCAAAAAAATATATCGAAGCCGGTAATTTCGGCGGCAAGGGCAGCAGCAACCATAAAGCGGCTGTTGTCGGCGATACGGTGGGCGATCCTTTTAAGGATACCGCCGGTCCGTCCGTTAATATTCTTATAAAATTACTTTCGATGGTGTCAATTGTATTTGCATCGCTTATTGTTGCATACGGCGGCATGGGACTATTCTGATTAAAAAAATAAGGGGCTTTTTTAAGCCCCTTATTTTTTAATTACATTCGTACAATCGTAACATGGTTGCAACAGACTGTTCGACCGTATATGTCTGTTTAGGCGCAAATTCTTTTTCGGATATACCATTCATTATCCCCATACCATTCAAGCTCATCAACTGCCACATAAACAAACTGATTCGGCAGCTGTGCCACAGGAATGGAATTTCCGTTTATAAAAAGCATATTATCCTTAATGATTGTTTCTCCAACAGGTTGTTTTTCGGCAAATGCAAAGATTTGAAAGCCAAAAAATAACATTGTAAACAGCGCTAATATTTTTTTCATCAGTTAACCCTCCTTAAATGATTTTTTATTATATCATAAATAATTTCGTTTTCAATATATTTAACCCAATAAAAAAAAGAAATTCCGCAAGATTTTTCTAATCTTGCGGAATTTCCTCTCCTATGGGGAGATGGTTGGGGTATCTTAAAATCCGAATGTACTGTCTAAAAAGTTCACAGACTGTGAATCTCTCGTTTCCGCTATTCAGTATTGCTTAAAATGCTCTGTATAAGAACGTTACAATCTGTCCGCGGCTGCATATATCATCCGGTGAAAATGTCGTATCCGAGGTTCCGCCGGTTACTTCTTCTTCCACTGCCCATGCAACTGCCTTGGCATATTCCGCCGATGCGTCTACATCGTTAAAATTGCTTATTTCTCCTATTTCAGGCTTGCCGTTGCTCTTCCACATATATGTTACCGTTGACGAACGTGTACACGGTGTATCTGCCGCAAAAACATCTCCGTCAACCATATCGCATTCTGCTGCCCATACTGCTGCGTCATAGTAATAATCGCCTTCATTGACATCAGTAAACGGATTTTCTATCTCTGCTTTCGGTTTGCCTGCCGCACGCCACATGAAAGTTAAAATCTGCGCACGCGTACAAGTATCGTCCGGTGAAAATGTTGTATCTGATGTTCCCGATGTAATCTCATTCTGTACTGCCCATTTTACCGCATCTGCATAATAAGCGTCAGCTGTTACATCGGCAAATTTCATGCCGTCCGCACTTGGAACGGGGGTTTCTGACGGCTTAGGTACAGGCTCTGCTGACGGAGCATCTGTCTTAGGCTTCGGAGTGCTTCTCGGAATGTTTTGATTTTCCGGAATGTCCTGTGCTATAAGCTTGCTTACCTTTACAGTCCCCGATTCACCGTTAAGTGTCAGCTTTAACGTTCCCTTTATTGAACCTCGCTCTAATCTTGTTGAATTAACCTTTTCAAAATCGTTTTCCCATTCAACCGTCGAACCGTTCTTTACAACCTCGCGTGCCATTTCAAGCATTTCTTCCTGTGTTGAATCGTTGTTGACCGCCAGGAACTTCATTCGTGAGTTTACCGCTGCCACGTCTTCATCAAGCTTTTCTCTGTTGGCATTCGCTTCTGCCGCATCGCCTGTCAGCATCGGCATTTTGAAGTCATACATCTCATGCTGAGTATATGTATCACAGGTAAAGAGAATATTTGCAAAAATCGAACCGTCTTTTTCGCTTGACGCATTCCATATGCGATAATCGGTCTCTTTGTCAAATGACAGCTTTACCGCACTTCCCTCGGGAAGAATTTCTGCAACGGCTTTCAAGAACTCGTCTGCCGTCATATCATTGAAAAGCTTGACGTTGTCCTTATCTGTTTTAACTGTTTTTATCGCTGTTTGAACCTCTGTTACAGCATTAACCTTTTTTTCGGCAGCCATTACGCTTGCGTTTTCCGCATTAATCGCAGCTCCTCCGAATGTCATTGTTACAGCTGTGCATACAGCCGATAATGTGATTAATATTTTCTTATACATAATTTATACCTCCTGTTAATTCAAAGCTCTTTTCAAAAACGTGACAATTTGTCCTCTGTCACAAATAACCTCCGGTGAAAATTCAGTATCGGACATACCGCTTGTTACACCGTTTCCAACTGCCCATGCAACCGCCTTAGCGTATTCTGAACTACTGTCAACATCAGCAAATGCTCTTCCCTCCGGCCACTGCGGCGAACCTGCATTCTTCCACAGATACGTCACGGTTGACGAACGTGTACATGGTGTGTCCGCACCGAATTGATTCCCGTTAACTATTCCTTTTTCATATGCCCAAACAGCAGCATCGTAATAATAATCGCTTTCTTTTACATCGCTAAACGGATTTTCTTCATCGGACTCCGGCGCTCCTACCGCACGCCACAAAAAGGTCAGTATCTGCGCACGCGTACAGGTGTCTGCCGGTGAAAATTCTGTATCTGATGTGCCTGTGGTAATCCTTCTTTCAACTGCCCATTTTACCGCATCTGCATAATACGCATCTGCCGATACATCAGCAAATGACAAAGATGCGCTCTGCGACGGCCGCTTAACTGCCGAATTGCTGTTTCCTACCGTGAGGACTATGGGTTCTTCCGACGGAAGATCCAATGTATAGCCTTTGTCCGTTTTGGTCATATAATCCACATCAATCGGCATATACGATACCAATCCGTTGGAATCGGTAAATATCAGATATTCTTTCTGCATTTCCTCTTCGTCTTCAAAGTCCATTGTTCCGGCGCTCGTCTGAACCGAAGTAATAATTGACGCAAGTCCCGCAAACATCTGAACTGCCGTTCCCGTTCCTTTATTATCATATGCTCCGACACCCACGTAATTATATTTTGTGCTTAAAATATTTGCACGGTGTCCGGTACTGTTCATCCATGCAGTCATTACCTTTTCGCTGTCGATTTCAACAAAGCGGCTGGACGAGGCGCTCGGGCAGGCATAAATATTCTCGCCCATTGACGCTGCATTAAAGTCCTTGATTGCCGTAAAGCACTTGCTTCCGTCCGGTCTGGTATGCGAAAAGTTTTCCACCAGCTCCGGCTCACGGATATCACATGAATCCTGAAGCGGCGCTACCATTCTCAGCGGTATACCCCTTTCCTTAGCGCGCTCAACATTCATTATACGGAGTATGTCCCATTCGGTTTTGTTTACCGACAGCTTGTCCGACGGAATCTTTCGCACAAGCATCGGAATCTTCTCTTGCAGACGAACCTCTCTTGTTTCATCACCGCAAGTCACCTGTAAATAGCCGATAATTTCGCCGTCCGCTTGAAAGGTTGCGTCTTTTTTGTAGAAATTGTCTTTCCAAACAGCAGACGAGCCGTTTTTAACTGCCGAAAGAGCGGCGTTTAGCATCTCTTCCTTTGTAATTTTATTGGAGTACGTTAAAGCGTCTATTGCTCTGCCTGCCAGTATGCAATCCTCCGCAATCTTGGTCGAATCTACCGTAACCACCGGCTGTATCGTTTTTCCCACCGGACATCTTTTCGTTACTCCGCTGCATGAAAGAACAATCGTAGCCGAAACGGTTCCATTCACGGTTGTTGTGGCTTTTGTAATTGAAAAATCGTTATCGCTCAGAGCTGCAAAGACATTGCTGCCGTCCGGCAAAGCATTTTCAGCCATGGCTAAAATGTCTTTTGCGGTAGTGTCGTTTGAAACCTCAAATGTCCACATCGCATCACTGATTGCTTTTGACGCTGCTTCAAGCTCCTGCTTGGGATTTCCCGAAACTTTTGCAATTTCCCATTTATATACAAACGAAGTTTCTGCATCGTCTGCAAGCGTCAGCGTACATTTTGCGCTGATGCTTCCGTAAGAGGACTGCGTCGCTTCCGATATGTAAAAATCGCTTATTTCAATGTTCACGCCGTCCGGCGCTGCCTCCTCCGCCGCATCGGCAATGTCCTCCGCCGTAGTTGCGTTTGAGACCGCCAGGCTGTCAAAGCCTTTGAGAACCTCTTTCTTGGCAGTATCGGCAGTTACATTTTCTGCCGCTCCGCCGCCTTGCCGCGGAATTTCTTTTTCAATCGAAAACGCTACCTCCCCGTCATCCTGCGAAAGTATTACGTCTGCCCTTACCGACCCGGACTTTAATGCGGTAGACGGGGTCATTTTGTAATTAACCGTTTCTACTCCCGCACCCACATATTCGTTTGACGAATAATCGCACGCACCCATAATGATACTTTCAAACTCATCGCGGGTAATATCATTTGTAAATTCCGCCTTTTCAATCGCAGCCAGAACCGCCTCCTGATTTTTCTCCATTGCCGTCTGTGCATCAGCCTCTATCACAAACGCTGCCAGAGCCGTGCTTTCGTTTCGTGGTATTACAACAGATGTAAATACGCACGCCGCCGCAAGCGCTCCCGCTATAATTTTTCTCATTTTTTATAATCATCCCTTTCCGCACTGCATCGTGCAGCCGCAATTAATTATATTTTATATATTAAATTTAAAAATTTCAATACAAATGACATAACTCGCACAAAAACGTCATAATTAGCACAAATATTTTTCCAAGCAAAGGGGATGCCAAAAAGGCAAAGTTATAGTATTTTCATAAAAAAAAATTTAATGCGGCAGTTCAAAGCTGCCGCACAAATTCCATTTTATTTTACAACTCGTTTTTGATTTATTCTTCTCCGTAACGGCTGTATCCGTTCAATTCCTCTTCAATGCGCAGCAAGCGGTTATATTTTGCCACTCTGTCACTTCTTGACGGCGCACCGGTCTTTATTTGTCCCGCATTAAGCGCAACCGCAATATCCGCAATCGTCGTATCCTCCGACTCGCCGCTGCGGTGAGAAACAACCGCACTGTAACCGGCACGGTGAGCCATCTGTACAGCCTCCAGCGTTTCCGAAAGCGTTCCTATCTGATTAAGCTTTACAAGCAATGAATTTCCCGCTCTGCGCTCTATTCCCTCTTTTAATCTCTTGGGATTTGTAACAAACAAGTCGTCTCCCACAAGCTGTACTTTACTGCCCAAGCGTTCGGTCAGCAGCTGCCATCCCTCCCAGTCATTTTCCGAAAGCGGATCCTCAATCGAAAAAATCGGATATTTTTCCACTAATCTTTCCCAATATACAATAAGTTCATCGGCGCTTTTTCTTACGCCTGCTTTCGGTAAAAGATATTCTCCGTTTTGCTCCCATTCGGAGGACGCCGCATCAATCGCTATTTTAAAATCCGTACCGGGTATATAGCCTGCCTTTGTTATTGCCTGTATAATCGCATCTATGGCATCTTCATCGCGTTCGAGATTCGGCGCAAAACCGCCCTCATCGCCTACCGCTGTGGTGTTTCCGTTTTCGGCAAGTATCTTCTTCAAGGCATGGAACACCTCGCTGCACCATCTTAACCCCTGACGAAAGCTTTTTGCACCGAACGGCATTATCATAAATTCCTGAATATCCACATTATTGTTTGCGTGTGCGCCGCCGTTTAAAATATTCATCATAGGCACGGGCAGACGATAGGTGTTAACGCCGCCGATATAGCGGTAAAGCGGTATTTCAAGGCTGTTTGCCGCTGCCTTTGCCGCTGCGAGCGATACTGCCAAAATTGCATTGGCGCCCAGCTTTGATTTGTTTTCCGTGCCGTCCATATCGCACATTTTCATATCTATCATACGCTGATCAAGAACATTATAGCCGACCAGCTCCTCGGCAAGGCGTGTATTTACGTTTTCAACCGCTTTTTTTACACCGTTTCCGTTATAACGCTTTTTATCTCCGTCACGAAGCTCCACCGCTTCAAACGCTCCCGTTGACGCACCGGACGGAACAATTGCTCTGCCCGAACCATACTCCGCATGCACCTCTGCCTCAACCGTCGGATTACCTCTCGAATCAAGCACCTCCCTGGCATACACATCTCTTATTTCGATATACTGTTTCACTGTATTTTCCTCCGTTTCTTTTTTATACTGCCGCTTCTATTTTGTACCGTGTTTTGATTATTTATTCATTCATAGAAAAACATTACATTGACTTATTGTTTGAGATTTTTTATAATAGTAGTGGGCAGTTATGCCCGGAAAGGAGCTGATACAGATGAAAAGACGGTTTGCTGCAATAATATGCACCGCAGCTGTTTTGTCTAACATGAGTGTTTTTGCGGACAGTGTTATTCCCGATCACTGCGGCACTCCGACCGATTCGGTAAAAACCGGTACAGAACCGCTTAATGCGGCGGTAAAATCCTATACGGAGCTTTTTAAAAGCGCCGGAAATCAGTATGGAGTTGACCCGAATCTTCTTGCGGCTATATGTATGCAGGAATCCTCCGGCAGAAACGTGAGCTACCGTGAGGACGGCAGTGAATACCCTGCATGGGGAATTATGCAGATTGAATACACACATGAAAAATCATTCGGTCAATTCGGACTTGACACCACCGGCAAGATATGGACGCTTGCAGACCGCCTTGACCCCGAAAAGGCTGTACCTTATGCGGCATGGGTTATATCCCGGTCGCTTATAGCGTATGACTGCGATTACATGAAAACCGTACAGGCATATAACTTCGGTCAGACGGTACTTGACAGAATAATTTCCGCAAGCGGAGATAACTGGCTTAACGAACGCAAGAACGCCGCAAAATATGCCGACAACTGGAAATATGACAAATACGGAGACGCGGAGTACATAGAACACGTACTGCGCTACTATCACAACGACATAGAATATCTCGGCGCAAAAGTGCGTATAAATGATGAGCTTGTCGCCTTCGATGACCAGTATCCGATTATTATTGACGGCTTTACGCTTGTTCCGATAAGGAATATTGCGGAAATACTGGGCGCTGACGTGGAGTGGGATCATGACCGCTATGCGGCGGTGATTGAAAAAAACAATTCAAGAATTGAAATACCGATAGGCAAAGCAATTGCCACGGTAAACGGTAAAACCGTTACTCTTGACGCAAAATCATGTATTATAAACGACAGAACGCTTGTTCCGTTCAGATTTATTGCAGAATCACTCGGCGTAACCGTCGGCTGGGACGAAGAAAGCAGAACCGTATTTATTAAGCGCGGGATGTAAAAACAAGATTACAAAAAGAATAATTAAAAAAGCGACGCCATGGTGATTTTTACCATGGCGTCGCTTTTTAATATTCAATTCCTTTGCGTGCCGCTATACCCTTTTCATACGGATGTTTTATACATTTTATTTCCGAAATATAATCGGCTTTTCCGATAAAAAACTCATCGGGGTCACGTCCCGTAAGCGCCAGCTCGACAGTACAGCTTTCAACCAACTTTCGTACCGCATTGCGGTCAACGGCGCTCAGCATATAAGCCGAAAATATCTCGTCAAGCACAACAAGATCAAATTCTTTCATATGCTCCGCCGCATATTTCAGATTTCTGTTATGGCTTTCTCTCACTGCGCATTTTTCGCTTTCGCCAAGAGTATTCCAAAACCCGTAATCACCGTCACAGCTCACAACTTTTACACCCAGCTTTTCAAGCGTGTTTACCTCACCCGAACTGCCATTTTTCATAAACTGCATAAAAAGGACTTTTCCGCCGTTTCCCGACATTCTCACGCACAAGCCTACGGCGGCGGTGGTTTTACCTTTTCCGCCGCCGCAGTAAACGTGTATCATTATATTCTCTCCACGCCGAGAGATACGTTTTCACCGTTTATATTCCATTCCTTCATAGCGGAATAATCACCGAAAACAATCTCCTCTGCAAGTGTTTCGTCCTTTATAACGTCCGCGTTCTTTTCCATAACGCTCTTTACCTTGTCGCTTCCCGACTGGTAAATTTTTATGTGATCCATAACCTCAAAGCCGGAATCCTTTCTCATGGTCTGAATCTTCGAGATTACCTCACGTACAAAGCCTTCTTCGATAAGCTCCTCGCTCAATGTGGTTTCAAGCGCAACCGTTATGCCGTAATCCGAGTCGGATACATATCCGTCGCACTGTGCAGACTCAATAAGCAAATCTTCTCTTGAAAGCTCCTCGTCAACGCCGTCCACATTTATGGTAAGCGTTCCCTTTGTTTCCAGCTCGCCCATAGCCGCACTGCCGTCCAGTCCCGCAAGGATTTCCTTAACCAGACCTATATTCTTTCCGAAACGTCTGCCAAGAGTCTTTAGCTGCGGCTTGAAATTATATGCGGTAAATGCCGAAACATTATCGGTAAACTCAACGTCCTTTACGTTCAGTTCCTCCTCTATAATGCCCTTATAAAAATCTTTAAGCTCTCTGTCGGCTTTTACATACATTTTTCCTATCGGCTGACGGTTTTTGATATTTGCCGTGTTTCTGCACGCTCTGCCCAAAACGACAATGTCAAGAACCTCCTCCATGCTGTTTTCCAAATCCTTATCAATAAGCTTTTCATCGAATTTCGGGAAATCGCACAGATGTATACTTATCGGAGCATTCTTATCCACGCTTCTGACAAGATTCTGATAAATATCTTCTGTCATGAACGGTATCATAGGTGCGGCAGCCTTGCACAGCATAACAAGCGATGTGTAAAGCGTCATATACGCATTAATCTTATCCTGCGGCATATCCTTTACCCAGAAACGGGTTCTCGAACGTCTTACATACCAATTCGACAAATCATCAACAAAGCTTTGCAGTGCTCTTGAAGTTTCCGTAATCTTATAATCGTTAAGATATTCGTCAACCATCTTTACGGTAGTATTCAATCTTGACAAAATCCACTTATCCATTACGGAAAGCTTATCGTAGTCAAGCGTATATTTTGACGCGTCAAATTCATCTATATTTGCATACAATACAAAGAATGCGTAGGTATTCCAAAGCGTACCCATGAATTTGCGCTGTCCCTCTGTAACTGCCGCGTCATAGAAACGATTAGGCAGCCACGGCGCACTGTTTGAGTAGAAATACCATCTGACCGCATCCGCACCGTGCTTTTCCAGAGCTTCAAACGGATCAACCGCATTTCCCTTTGATTTTGACATCTTTTGTCCGTTTTCGTCCTGAACCAAGCCCAAAACGATTACGTTTTTATACGGCGCTTCGTTAAACAGCAGCGTTGATTCCGCAAGCAAGGAATAGAACCATCCTCTTGTCTGATCCACCGCTTCGCTTATGAAGTTTGCAGGGAAGTTTTCCTTGAAAATCTTCTCGTTTTCAAACGGATAGTGCCACTGTGCAAACGGCATTGCGCCCGAATCGAACCAACAGTCGATAACCTCCGGAACGCGGTGCATTTCCTTTCCGCATTTCGGGCATTTGATTGTTACCTTATCTATAAACGGCCTGTGCAGTTCTATATCATCGGGGCAGTTATCGGACATTGATTTCAGTTCTTCAATTGAGCCTATAACGTGCTTTTCACCACATTCACATTCCCAGATATTAAGCGGCGTACCCCAATAACGGTTACGGCTTAATCCCCAGTCCTGAACGTTTTCAAGCCATGAGCCGAATCTGCCGTCACCAATTGATTTAGGTATCCAGTTAATTGTTTTATTGTTTCTTATCAAATCGTCCTTTACGGCAGTCATTTTGATAAACCATGTTTCTCTCGCATAATAAATAAGCGGAGTATCGCATCGCCAGCAATGCGGGTAGCTGTGTTCAAATTTAGGCGCGCCGTAAAGCAGACCTCTCTTATCAAGATCCTCTAAAATAGGTGCATCCGCCTTTTTGACAAAAGTACCTGCCCACGGCGTTTCTTTTGTCATTTCACCTTTTTCGTTTACAAACTGAACAAACGCTATATCATATTTTCTGCCTACTCTCGCATCGTCCTCACCGAATGCCGGCGCCTGGTGTACAACGCCCGTACCTTCGGTAAGAGTAACATAATCATCACAGAGTATGATATGTGATTTTTTATGCTGTTTTTCGCATATCGGCTTTACAAAATCATAAAGCGGCTCATATTCTTTATATTCAAGCTCACTGCCCTTATATCTTTCAAGTATCTCATATGCCGGAGTATCGTCCGTTTTAAGTTTTCCCAGTATTGAGTCCAAAAGCTCCTCTGCCATATAATAGGTATATCCGTCGGCAGCCTTAACCTTTGCATACGTTTCGTTCGGGTTTACACAAAGCGCAACATTGGACGGAAGCGTCCATGGTGTTGTTGTCCATGCAAGAACATATGCGTCCTCGTCTTTCAGCTTAAAACGTACAATGGCGCTGCGTTCCTTAACGTCCTTATATCCCTGCGCGACCTCATGCGATGAAAGCGGCGTTCCGCATCGCGGACAATACGGCACAATTTTATGTCCCTTATATAAAAGTCCTCTTTCCCATATTTTCTTTAACGCCCACCATTCGGATTCGATAAAGTTATTGTCATATGTTACGTACGGATCGTCCATATCCGCCCAAAAGCCGACAGTCTGTGAGAAATCCTCCCACATACCCTTATATTTCCATACGCTTTCCTTACACTGCTCTATAAACGGTTCCAGACCGTATTTTTCAATCTGATCCTTTCCGTCAAGACCAAGCTTCTTTTCAACCTCTAATTCAACCGGCAGACCGTGTGTATCCCAACCGGCTTTTCTTAAAACCTTATATCCCTTCATCGTGCGGTAACGCGGAATCATATCCTTAATAACACGCGTTAATACATGACCGATATGCGGTTTTCCGTTTGCTGTCGGAGGTCCGTCATAGAAGGTATAAACCTCACCCTCTTTTCTTTCATCGATACTTTTTCTGAAAATATCGTTTTCTTTCCAGAATTCTCCGATTTTCTTTTCCCTTTCCACAAAGTTAAGATTGGGATCTACTTTTTTGTACATAAATCTTCCCTCCTGTAAAATTTACGCTATGCGTGCGGTATGGAAAAACAGATAAAAAAGCCTTTGTCCCGCTGCCGAGACAAAGGCTTTGACCTTCGCTGTACCACTCGTCATACCAACATATGAGTTCCTTTTTACGGCGGAAAAACCGGCAAGACTTAATTATATAAATATGTTCAGTCCGCAGCTCCGAAGTGATTTTCGCATCAAGGCTACTCGCCGCCGGACTCACACCGTAACCGGCTCGCTTTGACTTTTACCCTGCGCTACTGTCTTCATCAACGCTTTTATTAACTTTTCCAGATTATTATATTACATTTTTCGGTGATTGTCAACCTTTATTCAAATAAAATTTCATATCGTTGCAAAAATACTTGCATTTCGGCAAAATATATGCTATAATGTTAAAAAATGAATATATGAAGGGGAGCTTGCAGACAGGCTGAGAGGAAATTGTGAATTTCGACCCTGTAACCTGATATGGGTAATGCCGTCGTAGGGATCAGATAAATTGTGCATATCCGTGTTCGGGTATGCTTTTTTCTTCATTATATTTAAAAAATTCAAAGGAGCTATTTATATGAAAAACACAAAACAGCTTACAGAAACAGCCATTGCCGTTGCGCTTGCGGCGGTACTCGCTTTTATACCACTGTACAGAATGCCGCAGGGCGGAGACGTATCGCTCACAATGATACCGCTGCTGCTTATCGCTTTCCGCCGCGGTCCGGTTTCGGGAATTGCGGCAGGTGCGGTATACGGCTTGATTTCCATGGCGATAAACGGTGTAATTTATCACCCAATGTCAATTTTACTTGATTATGTTCTTGCTTTCGGAGTTCTCGGAATTGCGGGATTTTTCAAAAAAAACCTTACCGGAATTATCTGCGGAACAATTGCCGGAGTAGGCGGAAGATTTTTAAGCTCGTATTTAAGCGGAGCGGTTCTTTTTGCAAGCTATGCGCCGGAGGGTCAAAGCCCATGGATATATTCGCTTATATACCAGGCTACATATCTTATACCGGAGCTTATAATATGCCTTGCTGTACTTGTTTTGCTTTTTGTAAAAGCGCATAAGGTATTTGAAGTAAAATAAATAAGGGTTATTAAAAAAGAGTGCAGAACGCATAAAACGCACCCGACGGCGTATAAATATACTCCGAGTGGTGCGTTTTATGTGTAGTTCAAGGGCAAAAACAAATCGAAATCCGCATTTTTGCGGATTTCAACTTAAATTTATGCTTTATTTAAAATGCTATCACTTTAAAGCGGCATCTATGCCCTTGAACGGTCTGTGCCTTTTTTAACAGTCCTTTGCTCCGCCTCGTGTTTTTCCTCTACTACTTCCTTTATCATCATATCCTTGACTTTCATTAACCTTGTTGTTGTGCTTCTTTCGTTTTCGTCAAGCTTCATGGAAATGTATTTTATGGTTTCCTCATACTGCGGAATCATTACGTGTTCCAATGCATTTACACGGCGGCGCGTTTTTTCAATCTCCGCCGACATAAGCTGACACGACTTTTCCACCTCTGCAAGCCGTATAAGCTTTGGCAAAATCTCTGCAAGCGATAGAATCGCTCCGTCGGTTTCGCCGGAGGTGTACGCATAACCGTAGGAATAAATGTCATTCGGATTATTTGTTTTATAGCCGACGCGATAGCTTGGAATAATCACACTCATAACGTTTTTTTCGTCAATTTCCAGCGACAGCTCCTGTTTCGGCAGCATAAGAGCAGTATCGAGAATTTCATCCGGCACAACGCTCCTCGCAACCGCCATTTTTTTGTTTGCTTCTCCGACTGCGCTTTCAACCTCCGCTCGTAAGCTTTGATTCTCACGCACAAGCTCCAAAAACTGTCGCATAAGCTCGTCACGCTTATCCTTTAACAGCTTATGCCCACGTCTTGCGGTAATAAGTCTGCGCTTTAAATTGGTAAGCTCCATACGCGTCGGGTTTACATTTAAAATTGCCACAAGACCACCGCCTATTCCTCGTAATATTTGTCCAGAAATTCATCGTTTATACGTTTCAGCTCACTTCGCGGTAAAATTCTTAAAAGCTCCCAGCCGATATCAAGCGTTTCTTCAATACTTCTGTCCGAATCATACCCCTGCGAAACATATTTCTTCTCAAATTCCTCCGCAAACCTGGCATACATCTTATCAATATCCGTCAATGCCGCTTCACCCAGAATTACCATTAATTCCTTTGCGTCCTTTCCGCGTGCATATGCTGAAAACAGCTGATTCATCGTTCCGCTGTGGTCAGCACGTGTTCTTCCCTCGCCTATTCCTTTGTCTTTAAGCCTTGACAGAGACGGCAAAACATCGATTGGGGGTTCTACACCCTTTCTGTATAAATCTCTCGAAAGAATTATCTGTCCCTCCGTTATATATCCCGTAAGGTCGGGAATCGGGTGGGTTTTATCGTCCTCCGGCATAGTAAGAATCGGTATCATGGTAATTGAACCGTCTTTTCCGTTTTGTCTGCCGGCTCTTTCGTAGATTGTTGCAAGGTCTGTGTACATATATCCCGGATAGCCGCGTCTGCCCGGCACTTCCTTTCTTGCCGCCGATACCTCACGCAGTGCGTCTGCGTAGTTCGTGATGTCGGTCAGTATCACAAGCACGTGCATATTCTTTTCAAATGCCAGATATTCCGCTGCGGTAAGCGCCATTTTAGGCGTTGCTATTCTTTCGATTGCCGGATCGTTTGCCAGATTTATAAACAACACCGTCCTGTCAAGCGCTCCCGTTTCACGGAAAGAATCTATAAAATAATTCGATTCCTCAAACGTTATTCCCATCGCCGCAAAAACCACGGCAAATTTTTCGTCCTTACCCTTTACCTTTGCCTGCCGCGCAATCTGCGCCGCAAGCTGCGCATGAGGCAGTCCGCTTGCCGAGAATATCGGCAGCTTTTGCCCTCTTACAAGAGTATTCAATCCGTCAATCGCCGAAACTCCCGTTTGTATAAACTCCTGCGGATATTTGCGTGCCGCCGGATTCATCGGCTTGCCGTTTACGTCAAGGCGCATTTCGGGAATTATCTGCGGGCCGCCGTCCGTAGGTCTGCCCAGACCGTCAAACACACGTCCGAGCATATCCTCCGACACGGGCAGCTCCATTTGTCTGCCGAGAAAGCGTACCTTGCTTTCGGCAAGATTTATTCCCGTTGAGTTTTCAAAAAGCTGTACCAATGCGTTCGTGCCGTCTATTTCAAGCACACGGCAGCGGCGCGTTTCGCCGTTTCCAAGCTCAATTTCGCCCAGTTCGTTATACGTTACTCCGCTCACGTTCTTTATGAGCATCAAAGGGCCTGCCACTTCTTCTATCGTTCTGTATTCCTTAGGCATCAGTACTCCTCCTTTCTTAACGCCGAATTGACTTCTTTTTTCAGCTGATTTGTCACGCTTTCATATTCGGCATCAATATCTTCTTCTCTGACATATTTAAAACGTCCTATTTTCTCTCTTACAGGCAGCGAAACAAGCGTTTCAATCGGCGCGTCTTTTGAAAGCGCTTCACTACACATATCGTAATATCCCAATATAAGGCGCATCATATACAGCTGCTTTTTAAGGCTTGTATAGGTATCAACCTCATGGAATGCAAGCTGATGCAGAAAATCCTCACGTATGGAACGTGCCGTTTCCATTTTCAGCCTGTCTCCCGCGGACAGTGCATCCATACCGACCAGCTTGACGATTTCCTCCAATTCCGCTTCTTCCTGCAAAAGGCTCATCATTCGCCCTCTTAAATTCATCCAGTCCTTATCAACGTTTTCACTATACCAGTTTTTAAGAAGATCAATATACAAAGAATAGCTTGTAAGCCAGTTTATCGCCGGAAAATGCCTTTTATATGCCAATTTTGAATCCAGACCCCAGAACACCTTTACAATTCTTAATGTTGCCTGTGATACCGGCTCGGAAATATCGCCGCCCGGAGGACTTACCGCGCCTATTGCCGACAGTGCTCCCTCTCTGCCGTCACTGCCGAGAGAAATTACGCGTCCGGCTCTTTCGTAAAACTGCGCAAGACGGCTGCCGAGATATGCCGGATAGCCTTCCTCGCCCGGCATTTCCTCCAAACGTCCCGACATTTCCCTTAAAGCCTCAGCCCAGCGTGAGGTTGAATCCGCCATTAACGCAACGCTGTATCCCATATCACGAAAATATTCCGCAATGGTTATACCGGTATATATTGACGCTTCACGCGCCGCAACGGGCATATCTGACGTATTTGCGATAAGCACCGTTCTTTCCATAAGCGATTTGCCCGTATGCGGATCTATAAGCTCCGGAAATTCGTTTAACACGTCTGTCATTTCGTTTCCTCGCTCGCCGCAGCCTATATACACCACAATATCAGCCTCCGCCCATTTTGCAAGCTGGTGCTGTGTGACCGTTTTTCCGCTTCCGAAAGGCCCGGGTATTGCCGCAACTCCGCCCTTTGCAATCGGAAACATTGTGTCTACAACTCTCTGTCCCGTTATAAGCGGTTTGTCGGGAGAAAGCTTTCTCGCATACGGTCTGCCGCGCCGTACGGGCCATTTCTGCATAAGCGTCAGCTCTTTTGCACCCTTTTCGGTTTCAAGCGTACACACCGTATCCGTAACGGTATATTCGCCGTCTGCAATACTCTTTACCGTACCCTTAACTCCGTAAGGCACCATTATTTTCTGCAAAACAATATCCGTTTCCCGAACAGTTCCGATTATGTCGCCCTCGCTTACCTCATCGCCGACCTTTACCGCCGCATTAAATTTCCACTTCTTGTCCCTTTTTAACGACGCCACCTCAACACCGCGGTCAAGGTTGTTTCCGCATATTTTCATTATATCGTCAAGGGGACGCTGTATACCGTCGAAAATACTTCCGATGAGTCCCGGTCCAAGTTCTACGCTGAGCGGCTCGCCTGTTGATTCGACAATTTCGCCCGTACCCAGTCCCGAAGTTTCCTCATAAACCTGAATACTTGCCCTGTCGCCGTGCATTTCTATTATCTCGCCGATAAGCCGTTTTTCGCTTACGCGCACAACGTCAAACATATTTGCGTCGCGCATATTTTCAGCGACTACCAAAGGGCCGCTGACCTTTACTATTGTACCCTTACTCATATTCAAAATCCTTTCATTGCCGCTTTATAAAATATTCGAGCCGACAGCCTTTTCCACAGATTTTCCGACCGCTGCCGTTCCCTCGCCCGTATTGCCGTTTATTCCGGGAATTAAAATCACCGCCGGTACAGGCATAAAGCGGTATTTTTCAATTTCATCGCTTATCTGTGACGCAAGCTTTTCCGTTATATATATTATTCCGTAACCGCCGTTTGCCACTTTGCGAAAAAGCTTTGCTGCCGCTTCTTTTTCCTCTGCCGGAAATATTGTCATCCCAAGAGCGGCAAAGCCGTATATGCTGTCTCTGTCACCCATTACCGCAATTTTATACATACAGCTCACGCATCCTTTCCTTTGCCGCTGCGGCAGGCAATCCGATGTGCACCGCGCTCACCGCTATGCGCAGATTTCTGCATTCTGCTTCACGTGCCGCATAATATGCTATCAGCGGCTCCGCACCGAAACTTATACGCCTTGCGCTGTCCAAAAGTGCAAGAATATAATTTTCGCTGTTTTTCTCAAATTCCGCCGCCGATACTGCCGCATATTCCGCAAGCTCCGCAAACTCCGTTTCCTCAATACAGGAAACTACATTGCCGTATCCTTTAAGCGCCGCGCTTTTAAGCTCCGATATATCAACTGTGTCACATTCGCACAGCGCGTAATCGTAAAGCATTTCATTCACACCTGCTCTTGCCATGCGCAAGGCGATTTTTATATCCGTAAGCGCCGTAAAGCTGTCCGCAAGCTTTTTTGAAAAATCGTCCGCCGCAAGCTTTTGCATTGCTTCAAGAGAGCATTTGTCAACAAACATATCAAAAAGCTGTCCGTCCATTGAGGACGACAAAAGCTCATACCCTTCCCTTGCACATTCGCTTATCCATAACGGCAAATCCGAAAAGCTTTTGTTTTTTACCGCATTTAAAATATCCTCTGCATTTATCAGACATGGCTTCAAACAGTATTTTATGCCATCCGTATCGGTCATTATACCCTTTGTCAGAGCCTTTAAATTATGAAAATCATTTTTCACAACCAAAAAATCCAACACGTTTTTATCGGGAGTTATTTCCTGCAAATATTCCCATGTTTCCTCCATGTAATTTTTAAGCGCTGCCGATATATCCGATGTATTCTCAAATTCCGAAAAACCTTTATCTATAAGCATTCTTTTTGCTTCTTCAAACGATGTGCCTGACAACAGCTGATTAAAAAAGCGGTCGTCGAGCAGCTCTGACTCCCTTGCGCGGACGTTTGCCACAGCATACGCATATTCCGTACTACTCATAGCGCACCCTCCGTGTCTTTAAGAAGTTTAAACAGCTTATCGCGTATTTCATCACGCTTTTCTTCAACAAGCGCTTCAAACGTGCAGTTTTCTTCAATTCCGCCGTACCGTATTATGCAGCCGCTTTCTATATCTGCATTTTCCTCCGACAATACAAGCTCTGCATTTAAATTTTCCATAAATCCCTGCGGCATTCTTTCCTTATCGCGGCTGTTCATCAAAAGAACTCCGCTCTCTTGGTGTGCGTACCTTGCAATAAGCGTTTCAATCATCTTGAAATATCGTTCTGTATCGGTTTCGTCAATACGCTTTTGGGCATATTCCATACATTCCCCGATAACATCGGTTTTTGCCGCAAGCTTTTCCTTTTTTATATACGATTCGCAGCCGCTTTTTGCATTTTCCGTAATCTGTGCCGCACTTTTTTTCGCATCGGCAATGATTTTTTTTGCGATAATTTCCGCATCGGCAGTAATTTGTGACGCTGTTTTCTCCGCATCGGCTTTTTTATCCGCCGACAGTCTTTCTATCTCGACATCGGTATCGTTATCAATCTTTGCCATGATTTGCTCCAAACCGTTCATGTCAACCTCCGTTATATGTTATATATTATCAGAATTGAAATAAGCAGCGCGAGGATTGCATATGTTTCCACCATAGCCGCCATAATAATTGCCTTACCGCTTTCATCGGGCTTTTTTGCAACTATGCCTACACCTGCCGCAGCAGCTCTGCCCTGTGCAATTCCCGAAAACAGTCCGCCGAACGCTATCGGCAAAGCCGCCGAAAAATACATAATTCCCTGTGCAAGCGAAATATCAGCCGCACCGCCGCCCAAAACTCCTATACGGCTCAAAAGCAGAACCGCAACAAGCAGTCCGTACAAACCCTGTGTACCCGGCAGCAGCTGCAAAATCAGCGCTTTGCTGAATTTCGACGGGTCATTGCTGACCAGTCCTGCCGCCGCTTCGCCTACCAGACCAACGCCCTTTGCGCTGCCTATACCTGCAAACAATGCGGCAAATGCCGCTCCTGTTATTGCCAATGCCAAACCTAAACTATTCATAAATATTCTCCTTTTCAAATTTAATATATTTTGTATCTGCTTTTAACGGCTTAAAGGCTCTGCCGCCGCCCTCATAAAATTTTGAAAACAGCTCCACAAACTGAAGTCTGTCTGCATGAACATACGCACCGAGAAGGTTTATTCCGAGATTTGCCGTATGTCCGGCAATACCGACCACAATCAGCATTACAGCTTTTAACACCGTATTCTGCGGCATTACGGCAATCAGGTTTATTACCCCCGCAATGCTTCCCGTTGCCAGTCCCAAAGCAAGCAATCTCGAATATGAAAGTATATCGCTCAAATATCCGGTTGCGATGTTATACAATCCGTAAATTCCGCCGAAAAACCTCATAAACACATTCTTGCCGCTTCTTCCCGATGTCAGCACAATAGCTATTGCACCGATTATGAGAAGATATTTTCCGATTTTCGTGTATACATCCGGAACGTTTGTCAGAATCGACGCCGCCATCGGCGCCGCACCGAGTACTGCGATGTAGACCGGAATGACGTCGCATACCGCGTCAAGCCGTCTGCCCTCCGACCAAAGGATTTTAAAATTAACCCCCAAACCGAGAAACAAATGTGCAATTCCCAGCGCAAAGCTGAAAAGCAAAAGCTTAATCGGATCGTCAAGAGGTTCAAACCACAGCGCAGTTGTCGCAATTGTTTTTCCGAAGAAATCAGATGCAATTATCTGCGGCAAATCCCCGAACCAGCTGCCGAACAACGCCCCCCATATAAGCGTTGAAACACCGCAGTTTCTGAACATCACAAGACTTCGCTTTAAGCTTCCCTCTACGCTGAATTTTTTCAGCGCTATTGTCGTTCCTATAAGCATTACAAGTCCGTAGCCTGCGTCGGAAAGCATCATTCCGAAGAATAAATAATAGAAAAACGCCATAACCGCACTCGGATCGACATCACGCTTGTTCGGCAGTGCGTACATTTCCGTAATGCCCTCGACAGGCTCCGAAAATTTACCGTTTTCAAGCTTAACCGGCACATCTTCGTCCTCTGCCGGCTCACTTACCGATATTGCTGCGGTGTACTTACTTTCAAATTCCCGTATAAGTCCGCTTACATATTTTCTTGGTATATATCCGCTTATTATCATAGTGTTTTCCGTCATGCCGAGACTGTTTATCGCTCTGTATTTATCTCTGCGCATCGTGAGAAAATCAAGCAAAAATTGTATGTTATTGCGCTCCGAATCAAACGATTTTATTTTTTGTGCATATTCGTCTGCTTTTTGTACATTTTCCGCAATCTGTGCATTTAAAGCCTGTATTTCCTCTTTCGGTGTTTTTTTGCTCACCTGTGTAAGCTGAACAAAGCCGATATTTCTAAGCGCCGCAAGCGTTTCTTTTGCGTATTCTCTGTGGCAGATTATCACCGCACAGGTCTGCACCTTTCCCGATGAGATTATTTCCGCTGCCGCACCGCGGTTTTCTTCCGCATTGATTTGTTCTTCTATACTCTCCTTTGTAATTTCGCCCTGAAATGCACCGATAAACACACCTGTACTTTTTGTACCCTTAAAATCTGTCGGTAAATCAAGGTTTTCCCACGGTCTTACGGCATCAATTCTCATCTGTGCTTTCTGCGCTGCCGAATTTAATTCATTAATCTTCTTGGCGGCGTCAAGAATACGGCTGCATACGTAAAGCGTCTTATCCGTATTTTCTTTGCGCTCCGCAAATTTCTTTGTCGAAATCGCCTGCCGCCCGTTAAGAACCGCTAACGGTGATTTGTGGTATTCCGTATACTTGTCAAGACATTCCAGAGCGGCATTAGCCGTACTTATATTTCTTTCAAATGCGGCGATGCTTGCGTTTGTGTTTATCTTGACAAGCCTTTCGTCCTCAATATTGATAAGCTCGACAACACCTCGTCGCTGCAATCGTTCAACAACATTCTGACTGTCTTTATAAAGAGCAATTATCTCAATTTTCTGCATCTGAAGTTTTGACACAATTCACCACCTCCTTTTTGCTTATTCACAAAATAACATATCCTCAACTACTTCGACTGATTTTTCTTTAAGTTCTTCCGTACTGCTCACTATCCTTTCCCTGTTTTCTGCCGCCGTTTTCTTTGCCTTTTCATATTCTTTTCCGGCTGCCGCTTTCGCGTCTGCAAGAATTTTATCAGCCTGCTTTTTTGCATTGTCTGTTATTTCCTGTTTTCTTTTTTCTGCCGCGGCAATAATTTTCGCATACTCCGCATCGGCTTTCTTTTTTGCCGCGTCAAGTCTTTCGCCACAGTCCTTTTCCTTTTGCAAAATCTCATCTATTGCCTTTTTAGCCATAATATCCCTCCTCCGATTTATATATAAAAAGGGAAGCCCTACCCTACAGACAGCTGGCTCCCCTAAAAAATTTTCCTGTTTTATTTTATCCGTTTTATAATACGTTATACGCATTAAATAATTTTTAATTTAAATGGAGTATATCACGTAAATTTCAAAATGTCAATAGTTTTTTATAATATTCTACATTTGAGGGCATAATCGTTTTTTTACCGACACAATTAAGGATTTTTAATTAAAAACCCTCAAAAACGCCGACAGAATGTCGGAGTTTTTGAGGGAATGTTTATTGTTCAACCGTCAGTTTTATACTGCGGTCTGTATGCGCATTTTCGCCTATGTATATTATAAATTCGCCGCTTTCAACCGTAAATTTTCCGTTTCTGCCGTAAAAACCCAAATCTTTATCGGTCAGAGTAAAGCATATTTCTTTGCTCTCACCCTTGTCCAGAAATACCTTTTTTGCACCTTTTAATTCTTTAATCGGTCTTGTCATTGACGATTTGCAATCGCGGATATAGCACTGAACAACCTCTTTTGCGGCATAATTACCGGTATTTTTAACCGTTACGCTGAACTCAACTCCGTTTTTAAGCTTATCCATGCTTATCTTATCGGTTTTAGCCGAAATTTCCGAATAATCAAATTTCGTGTAGGTCAGACCGTACCCGAACGGATACAACGGTGTACCCTGACAATCCTCATAATTAAAGCATAATAAACCATCGTCCTCTATTCCGTAGTAACCGTCACAATCACGTCCCGACGGCGGACAATTATAATAAATCGGAATTTGTCCTCCTGTACGCGGGAACGAAACGGTCAGTCTGCCCGACGGCGAATAATCGCCGAACAGCACATCTGCCGCAGCATTACCGGTTTCCGAACCTGTATGCCATATGTACAGAATAGCGTCAAGATCATTTTCCACCGACTCCAGCGCAAGCGGACGTCCCGATGATATAACCGCAATAATCTTTTTGCCGAGTTTTTTCATTTTGTGTATAAGAGCCTTTTGCTCCTCCGATAATTCAATATCCGCCATGGAATGAGCTTCTCCCGACAGGAGATGCGATTCTCCCAATGCAAGAATTACCTTATCGCAGTTTCTTAATTTATTTTGCTGTATGCCGGTTACGTTAAACATATCAACCTCAAACACATTATCCGATGCGTTTTTCAGTCCGTCCGCTATGCTTACCGATAAATCGGTATCACCGTCCAGAGTCCATGCACCCAAAATTGCACGTTTTTCATTGAGCATGGGGCCTGTCATGGCAATAGCTTCGTTTTTGCCGAGCGGCAGAATATTATTGCTGTTCTTTAACAAAACACTGCATTCGCGCGCAAGTTCTCTCGCTCTGGCAAGATGTGCCTTTGTATCATACTCCTTATTCTCACGGAAAGGTTTCTCAAACAGATTTAATCTCAGCTTTATTCTTAAAACCCTTAAAACAGATTCGTCAATTGTTTCCATTGACACCTTGCCCTCGTTTAGCAGTTCTTCAAGATAGTCACTGTAACAGTTATCCACCATATCCATATCCAGTCCTGCATTAATCGACAGTCTTGCCGCATCCTTTGCGTCCTCTGCCACGCCCTGGCGCACAAGCTGAATAATTGCGCCCCAATCGCTTACGACAAACCCGTCAAATCCGAGTTCGTCTCTTAAAACATCGGTAAGCAGATATTTGCTTGACGATGTGGGTTCTCCGCTGATTTCGTTAAACGAGCTCATCACGGTTGCAACACCGGAATCAACCGCGCTTTTGAAAGCTTTTAAATAATAGTTCCTGAGCGAATAGTCGCTGATTTCCGTTTTATGATAATCACGGCCGCCCTCTGATGCGCCGTAGCCTATATAATGCTTTGCACACGCGGCCATTTTCAAGGGCAGTTCCTCGCCCTGTATGCCTTCTATCATAGCCTTTGCCATCTGTTCGCCCACATACGGATCTTCGCCCGGGCCTTCAATCATTCTTCCCCATCTCGGATCACGCGCCATATCAAGCATCGGCGTAAATGTCCATGAAACTCCGTCTTTAAGCGCCTCCTCCGCCATATCCGCATATGTTTCTTTTACAAGGTCAAAGTTGAATGACGCACTCATTGCAAGCGGTATCGGAAGAACCACCTTATGCCCGTGAATTACATCTCTGCCGAATATAACCGGAATTTTTGATTTGCTTTTCTCAACGGCGGTTTTCTGCATTTCGTCCACGTATGTTCCGCCGCCGAGCATTTTACCCTCACTGCCTGCAAATGCAGTATCGGAAAGTATTACAGAGCCCACCTTACCGTCTGCTATCTCCTGTTTCAGCTTGTCTATTTCTTCTATCGAAAAGTGAACCTGTGTAAGCTGACCTATCTTTTCTTTTAACGTGAGGGTGCTTAATATCTCACGCGCTCTCTTTTCAATACTTTCATTTGTTAACATAAGTTTGTCTCCTTACCTTTCGGTGTAGCGTGAATTTGAGCCCTTTGTTTCCGATTCACGTATTTCCGTCCGAGCCGCATTTCGGTCGGGTGTACGCGATACGCCTCGCTGTTTGTTATGCTTGAGCTGATTTAATCTCTTTTTTCTCATGCGTTTTTTCTTTTGATTATTAGATATGATTGCGATAATTATCAAAAGAATTACCGGAATAAAGAAAAACGGACTCGTAATAATTTTCACAACAAAATGTATTACAAAAAGAATTTTATCCTGCTCAACATCATTAGCCGCAACAAGATCTGCGCTTGCAAGCTGTGCGCCGTTGCACATATACGTCACCTTGCCGAGAACCGTTCCTTTTGCTATCGGAGCTTTCAGCTCATCATCGGAACGTTCAACATTAAATACTATATCCTCGCTTTCCGCCTTTGTCGGCACAAGTGCGAATATATCCTCTTTTACCGTAAATGCCACGCGCATATTGTCCTTTGCCTCGTAAACCTTTGAATCCGCTATAACATCTCCCGGCGAAGATATTTTCTTTGATGTATAATTATTGAATCCAAACTCAAACATATTCTTTGAATCCATATATGAATACGCTTTTTCTTTTTCATTCTGATTTGCGCATTTTAACACAACTCCGATAAGCGAAATATCCTTATGTTCCGCCGCGCTTACAAGACAATATCCTGCCTGGCTCGTATGCCCCGTTTTTATGCCTATACACGGCTGATAGAAATTATATGGCGAACGTGATAGAAACAGATTTGTGTTCGGAAGATTTCTCTCCTTTGTATATTTATTTGTAGGCGGAATGTTGTAAATAGACTGCTTGACGATTTCTCTGAATTTTTCATTTTGCATACAGTATTTTGCGAGTATCGCCAAATCCTCCGCTGTTGTATAATGCTCGTCCGCCTGAATACCGCACGCATTTACAAAATGTGTATTATACATTCCCAGCTCTGCCGCTTTTTGGTTCATCATATCCGCAAAAGCGCTCACCGAGCCTGCAATATTGATTGCGATTACATTTGCCGCGTCGTTTGCGCTGTAAACAAGCATTCCGTTTATAAGCTGTTCCATTGTCAGCTCCTCGCCTATGAGAATACCCATATGCGAATCCTCGATTGTAATATCCTTTATTGCCTCATACGTTGCCGTGATTACATCGTCAAGCTTACCTTTTTCCAATGCCAGTATTCCTGTCATCATTTTTGTTGTGCTTGCCGGAAATAATTTTTCCTGAATATTTTTTCCGTATAATACTCTGCCCGTTTTCATATCCATCAGCGCCGCCGCCTCGGCATGGCTTACATCGGGCGGAGTCATATCCGAATTTTCAATTATTATGTTATTATTATCGGTTTCCGGTTCTGCGAACGTGCTTACGGGCGCAAATACAATCAGCGCCGTCAGCAGCAAAGAAATTATTTTTTTCATTCGATTTCCTCCACGTTTAATAACCCATTTCCGCATAATGCGGAAATTTAGATAAGTACTCAGTTTAATATTATAACGTTATTATTCCTTTTTTTCAATTGATTTAATAAAAAAAACGCGAAAAAGTATATAAAACTTAAAAAATATAATCTTTATGTAATAAAAAATCCGTATATCTGTCGAAATCGTGCAGATATACGGATTTTTGTTTATCATTATTCAGCAAGGCTCGATTTTATAAATTCAATAACATCATTCTTTGCCTGTTCGTATGTTTTTTCAACAGCTTCTTTTTCGCGTCTTTCCTTATATTCTACAATTCCCTCTCCGCACTTCTTACCGACAACAATTCTTACGGGGATTCCTATAAGATCCGCATCCTTGAATTTTACTCCGGCTCGCTCGCTGCGGTCGTCAATAAGCGTTTCTATTCCCGCATCGGTAAGCTCCTTATACAGCTTTTCCGCCATTTCGTTCTGTTCATCGCTCTTATGATTTGCCGGAATGACAATAGCCTGATACGGCGCAAGAGCCACCGGCCAGATTATGCCGTTTTCATCGTTGTTCTGTTCAATTGCAGCAGACAAACAGCGTGTAATACCTATTCCGTAGCAGCCCATTACAACAACATTGCTCTTTCCGTTCTCATCAAGATATTTTAATCCCAGCGATTCGGAATATTTTGTACCGAGCTTGAAAATATGTCCTACTTCAACGCCCTGTGCTGTCTTTATTTTGTGTCCGCATTTCGGGCATACATCGCCTTCCCCAACAAGTCTTATATCCGCTACCGTAAACGGTGTGAAATCCTTATTGATATTTACGTTTTTATAATGCATATCCGTTTCGTTTGCGCCGATCACGAAATTCTTCATCATTGCAACTTCTTTGTCGGCATATACCGGAATTTCAAGTCCTACAGGGCCTGCAAAACCAACCTCTGCGTGTGTAAGCTCTCTTACCATATACGGCTCCGCAAGTTCCAAATCGTCAATGCAGCCAACAAGATTTTTAAGCTTTACCTCATTTACTTCTCTGTCGCCTCTTACCATTGCCGCTACGTATTTATCATCCGCTTTATAAATAATTGTCTTTGCAAAGTTGCAGGCGCTCATGCCCAAAAACTCTACAAGCTCATCGATGGTATGCGCTTTAGGAGTATAAACCTTTTCCATATCAAGTTCGCCCTCAATCTGAGGAACCTCCTGCGGAATACATTCGCATTTTTCATAATTTGCCGCATAGCCGCATTCATCACAGTAAGCGATACCATCCTCGCCCACCTCGGATTTTACCATAAATTCCTGGCTGCCGCTACCTCCCATTGCGCCGCTGTCGGCGTCAACAATCGTAAAGTCAAGTCCCATACGTTTAAATATACGGCAGTATGCGTCATACATTTTTTTATATGATTCGTCAAGTCCTTCTTCGTTTAAATCAAAGCTGTATGCGTCTTTCATTACAAATTCCCTTGTACGCATAAGCCCGAAACGTGGACGGCTCTCATCGCGGTATTTTGTCTGAATCTGATACAGTGTCATCGGATATTCCTTATACGACCTTACACAGTCGATAACCGCCTGTGTGAAAATCTCCTCATGAGTCGGGCCAAGGCAGAAATCCCTGTCGTTTCTGTCTTTGAGCTTGAACATATTCGGGCCGAAAACCTCCCATCTGCCCGAAGCCTGATAAGCCTCCGCCGGAAGCAGCGCCGACATTAAAAGCTCCTGTGCGCCGGCTTTATCCATTTCCTCGCGCACAATCTGCTCAACCTTGCTCTTGCTTCTCAATCCAAGCGGCAGATACGAATATACTCCTGCTGCAAGCTTTCTTATCATAGCGGCTCTGAGCATCAGCTTATGACTGGTGATTTCCGCTTCTGACGGTACTTCTCTCAAAGTAGGCATCAGTAATTTTGACATTCTCATAGTTTATATTCCTTTCAAATCAATATTTCTCACTCTTAATCAGTGTTCCCACACCTGTTTTTGTAAATATTTCAAGCAACAGACAGTGCGGCACACGTCCGTCAATGATATGTACGCCCGTAACTCCTGCGTCAATAGCCTCGACGCAGCCCTGAACCTTCGGTATCATTCCGCCGTTTATCACGCCGTTGTTAATCATATCGTAGATTTCTTCCTTGGTTGTTTCATATATTATTTCACCGTTTTCATCTTTAATCCCCTCAACGTCAGTAAGAAGAATAAGCTTTTCCGCCTGCATTGCCGCCGCAACCGCAGCTGCAACCGTATCTGCATTTATATTATAGCTGTGTCCCTCCGAATCGGTTCCTATCGGCGCTATAACCGGTATCCATTCGTCATTGCTCAAAAGGTTTACAAGCGACTTGTTCACCTTTACAATATCTCCGACATAGCCTATATCCACCGCTTCGCCGTCCACTTCGGTATAATGCTTTCTGCACTCAATCAATCCGCCGTCAATACCGCTTATTCCGACTGCGCCGCCGCCCTTTGCATTCAAAAGCGCCACTATTTCCTTGTTGGTTTTTCCGACAAGCACCTGCTGGGCGGTCTGTATCGTAATGTCATCAGTCACACGCAGACCGTTTATGAATTTGCTCTGTACTCCTCTTTCATTCAGTGCGCGCGAAATATCGGGGCCGCCGCCATGTATGACTATCGGGTTTAATCCGATAAATTTCAGCAGCGTTATATCCTCCATAACGCTGTTTTTAAGCTCCTCGTTTATCATTGCGTTTCCGCCGTACTTCACAACAACTGTTTTTCCGCCGAATTTCTGCATATATGGCAGAGCTTCAATCAGAATTTCCGCCTTTTTTATAAACCTGTCCATAATATTTTCGGTATTGTTCATCATAAATAAAAACCTGCGCTTTCCAAGGCTGTTTTTTCATCCAGACCAAACATTATATTCATATTCTGAACTGCCTGTCCGGCTGCGCCTTTTACAATATTGTCAAGCGACGAAACCACAACGGCACGGTTAAGTCTTTCGTCGGCAACAACGCCTATATCAACGAAGTTTGAGCCCGCCACATGCTTTGATTCCGGGAGTTTTCCGGCATCCTTAACACGTACAAAAAATTCGTCTTTGTAAAAATCCTTATACAGCTCTGTTAATTCCTCCGTAGTCTGTTTTTTGTTCAGATTTATGTAAATAGTCGATAAAATCCCGCGTTTAACGGGAATCAGATGCGGCGTAAACGATACCATAACCGGCTTGTCCGACGCGTGTGACAATTCCTGCTCGATTTCCGATGTATGACGGTGAGTTGCTACCTTATACGCTTTCATATTTTCCGTACATTCGCAAAAATGTACCTGCTGCGTCAAACTGCGGCCTGCTCCCGTGACGCCGGATTTTGCATCAATTATAATATTCTCACTGCTGCCTATGCCCGATTTTAAAAGCGGATATGCTCCGAGAATCGAACAGGTCGTATAGCATCCGGGATTTCCGATAAGCCTTGCGCTCTTTATTTTATCCCTGTACAGCTCCGGCATACCGTATACCGACTCCTTTAAAAGCTCCGGCGACGAATGTTTCTGTCCGTACCACTTTTCATAAACCTCTATATCGTCATAACGAAAATCACCGCTTAAATCTATGACCTTTACGCCCTTTTCGATTATTGACGGAATGACCTCCTTTGATGCGCCGTGAGGAAGCGCCGTAAACGCAACATCACATTTTGCCACCGCATCAACATCCACCTTTTCACACTTTTTGTCAAGCACGCCTTTAAAGTTCGGATAAACATCGCTTATGCTCTGTCCGTCAAAGCTCTGCGATCCTAATATTTCAATGCTTACGCCGGGATGATTTGTGAGCAGTCTCACAAGCTCAATTCCTGCGTACCCCGTTGCTCCGAGTACCGCCGCCTTTATCATCATACTTCATCTCCCGAAAAAAAATCTCTTTTATAACTAATTCTATATTATATTACAAATATTTCAGTTTGTAAAGAGAAATCACCCAAAATTTAATTATTTCGTTATTCTGAACGATATTTACGCCTCAGAATTTTTGCGTCTGTATATTTTGGGCGATACTCCGTATTTTTTCTTGAACGCCGTCGAAAAATAATTCGAATCCTCAAAACCGCACGCAAACGCCACGTCGGTTACTCCGTGTGCCGTACTTCTGAGCATCTCTGCCGCACGTGCCATTCTTACATTATTTATGTATTCCATAATACTGCTCCGGCATTCCTCCCTGAAAATATGCCGCAAATGCACCTCCGAATACCCTGCCGCACGTGCCACATCCGCACAGGTTATTTTACAGGCACAGTTTTCATATATGTACGTAATGGCTTTTCTGAATACGATTTTTTGCGGTGTTTCCGTCTGCGCCGTCTCCGCGCATTTGCGGTACAATTCGAGGAGCATATATTCAAGCGGCTTTATCATGCGTTTTATTTCCTCCTCCTCCGGCACGTCTGCCGAAAGCTCCGAATACAGTTCAAAAAACCTCTGTCCGCACCGTTTTCTTACCGTTTCCGCACAAAGCTCTGAACGCTCGTTTTTCCCTCTGTACCCCGAAATGCTCACGCATATTATCATTTTTCTTTCATATATAACAGGATAAACGTATTCCTCAACTCCGGCATAACAATGCGAATAATATATCTGTGACGGGGATTTCTTTTCAAGCATACGTTTATTGCGAATACATTTCCCGCGCATTGACGGATTTGATTTTAAATATGCGCACACATTCGGCTGATGAATCTCATACTCCAACAGCACAGGCAGACAATCTCCGAAATTATTCCCGAAACAGCTTAACATGACGCACCACCCATGTTTGCGCAGAAAATCTATATATCCTGTAATGTCCTTTAATGTATCGTTCATAATATCCTCCGCAGAAATTTAAAGAAAAACGCTCTTACGGCTCTGTTTTTCTTTATTATACTACAAACATCGTTCGGGGTCAACCGAAAATGCTTGATATGCCCACTTTCAAAAAAACTGTCTTTTTATTTGCTAATTATTGCGATTTTAGTGAAAATTTATCCGTTTTTGTTATTTTTTGTTGATTTTGACGAAAAACGTTCACCATTTTTCGTCAAAATATCTGTTTTTTTGCATTGACATACATGGGAAGATATGGTATAATCTATAATGAAAAGATAATAGAACAGTTTTTGAGTACGTATTTTATGTACTCAATTTTGTTTTTTTAGGAAAAATATAACGAATGTTATATAAAAACACTTACAAGGAGCAGCATTATAATGAGAGCAAAATCTTCCTTACACATACGAAATAAATTCTTGAAAATGTCTTTTGAGCATATGTCTGAGTTCGGTCTTGAACAGACCTCATTAAGAGAACTTTGTAAAAATACAGGTATTTCCTCCGGAAGTCTTTATTATTGGTTTAATAATAAAGACGAGCTTATCATCGCCGCCGCTGAATTTGGTTTTGATAATATATCGTCGCGTATTTTTGATTGTAATTTTGATGATATAAAAAGCATAAAGGATTTTTTTGATACCAATATGAGCAGGATAAAAAAATTCCAAAATCAGCTGAAATTTATTTATCAGGTTGCAACCAGCCCTATGTACGGCGACAAGCTGAGAGCAAAGGTAGAGGTATTTAACAGCGCTTGCGAAAAATACACGCAAAAGCTTGCAAATATTTTAAGCTTCCCCGCCGATGAGCTGAAACCGTTTATTTATATGTATATTGATACCGTATTGGATTTCATTATATGGAATAACGAGGAAAAGACAAAAACACAACTGGACTGTATATATAATCTGATAGGATCACGTGATAAGTAAAAACAAAGAAAACGCACTTCATTTCAGAAAGTGCGTTTTCTCAGTTTGCCTTGCTTCCATACCTACACACCTACGTGCAATACGATTAACACAGCGCGTACAATAAGCGCGCACACCCACGCGACTGCACATTGTCCTGCTACAATTCCGACTGCCCATTTTCCGCCCAGTTCACGCTTTATTGCTGCAACTGCCGCAACGCATGGCGTATAAAGCAGACAGAACACAAGAAGCGCACCTGCCGAAACAGGTGAAATAATTGAAAGCAGGCTTCCCGTACCGTCCAGCAGCACCGAAAGCGTAGAAACAACGCTTTCCTTTGCCATAAAGCCTGCCATAAGCGCCGTCACAATGCGCCAGTCACCGAATCCAAGCGGTGCAAACACAGGCGATACCACTCCGGCAATTCTTGCAAGAATGCTTGTCTTTGAATCCTCTACTATATTCAGTCCGAAATCAAACGTCTGTAAAAACCACACAACAATCGACGCAAGGAATATCACCGTAAATGCTCTCTGCAAAAAGTCTTTTGCCTTATCCCACAATAGATGCGCAACATTTTTTATGCCCGGCATACGGTAATTGGGCAGTTCCATAACAAACGGTACCGCTTCGCCCTTAAACGCTGTTTCCTTTGCGATAAGTGCAGTAATAATCCCCGTTAATATTCCAAGAAAATATAATCCGACCATAATCAAACCGCTGTATTCCGGAAAAAACGCCGCAGTGAAAAATCCGTAAATCGGCAGCTTTGCCGTACAGCTCATGAACGGCGTAAGCATTATTGTCATCTTTCTGTCCCTTGCCGACGGCAGTGTTCTGCTCGCCATAACCCCCGGCACCGTACATCCGAAACCTATAAGCATCGGAACAATACTTCTGCCCGAAAGTCCTATCTTTCTTAAAAGCTTATCCATTACAAACGCCACTCTTGCCATGTATCCGCTGTCCTCAAGCATTGACAGAAAGAAAAACAGTATCACAATAATCGGAACAAAGCTCAAAACACTTCCCACCCCGGCACATATTCCGTCAATAATAAGCGAATGCAGCACGCTGCTCACATTTGCAGCGGAAAGCGCCGAGTCCAATGCATTTGTAAATGCGTCTATTCCCATTTCCAAAAGCCTTTGCAGCCAAGCCCCAAACACATTAAAAGTAAGATAAAACACCACTGCCATTATACATATGAAAATCGGAATTGCCGTATATTTTCCGGTAAGCAGCATATCGATTCTGCGGCTGCGCTTATGCTCCTTGCTTTCATGCGGCTTTACAACAGTACGCGAACAAAGCCTTTTTATAAATGAAAAACGCATATCCGCGATTGCCGCTGCGCGGTCAAGACCTCTTTCGTCCTCCATCTGACAAATGATGTGTTCTATCATTTCCTTTTCATTTTCGGAAAGCTTAAGCGAATTTATAATAAGTTCATCGCCCTCAACAATTTTACTTGCCGCAAATCTGACCGGTATATCCGCCGCTTTTGCATGATCTTCAATCAGGTGCATTATTCCGTGCAGACACCTGTGTACCGCTCCGCCGTGAGTCTTTTTGTCACAAAAATCCGTCCGTCCCGGTCTTTCCTGGTATTTTGCTATATGTACAGCGTGCTTTACAAGCTCGTCAACTCCTTCATTCTTTGCCGCCGAAATCGGCACAACAGGTATTCCGAGCATTTCCTCCATTTCGTTTATGCGTATCGTTCCGCCGTTTCCGCGCACCTCGTCCATCATATTAAGCGCCAGAACAATCGGTATATCAAGCTCCATAAGCTGCATTGTAAGATAAAGATTTCTTTCAATGTTTCCGGCGTCAACTATATTTATAATGCCTGTAGGCTTTTCGTCAAGTATGAATTTTCTCGATACAATTTCCTCGCTTGTGTAAGGCGACAGCGAATATATTCCCGGCAAATCCGTAACTAAGGTATCCGGATATTCCCTTATCGAACCGCTCTTTCTGTCAACCGTAACTCCCGGGAAATTGCCTACGTGCTGGCTTGAACCCGTAAGCTGATTAAACAGCGTAGTTTTTCCGCAGTTTTGATTGCCTGCGAGCGCAAATGTCAGTATTGTTCCCTTTGGCAGCGGATTTTCGTCTGCCTTGACATGAAATTTTCCGCTCTCACCCAATCCCGGGTGAGGTCTGTACTTGCCGTCCTCATCGGGCGCTTCTTCATTTTTTGGTACTGATGCAATCGGCTTTATCTCAATTTTTTCCGCATCGTCAAGTCTTAAAGTCAGCTCATATCCCTGTATTCTCAGCTCCATCGGATCGCCCATCGGAGCATACTTCATCAGCGTAACGTTTGCCCCCGGCAAAACTCCCATATCAAGAAAATGCTGTCTTAAAGCGCCTTCACCGCCAACAACCGTTATAACCGCCGATTTTCCTATTTCTAAATCCCTAAGCGTCATATTTTTTGTTCTCCGTCCGAATATTTTTTTAAAAACTCCTCGTCCGCCTTTGTAAGCTCTGCTTTTTTGAGCATATCGGGACGCTTTTTCAAAGTATTTAACAGTGCTTGCTCATGCTTCCACTTTTCTATATTCGCATGATGCCCCGATACAAGTATTTCGGGAATTTCCTTTCCGTGCCAAACCGGAGGTCTTGTATATTGCGGATATTCCAAAAGTCCGTTGTAGTGCGATTCATTCTCATACGACTCCTCCGCCGCAAGAACCCCGGGAATAAGCCGCGATACGGTATCCACCACCGCCATTGCCGGAATCTCACCGCCCGTCAGCACAAAATCGCCCACAGACAGCTCCATATCGACAATTTCGTCAATAACGCGCTGATCAATACCCTCATAATGTCCGCATAATAAAATTATATGCTCATTTTCCGATAAATTACACGCTGTTTTCTGATCAAACACCTTTCCCTGCGGCGACATATAAACCGTGAGCGGTTTATATGATAATCCGTTCACAACCGACATATATGCGTCATACACCGGCTGCGCCTGCATAAGCATTCCACCTCCGCCGCTGTACGGATAATCGTCTACCTTGCGGTGCTTATTCTCCGTAAAGTCGCGTATATCCACGCAATTCACTTCAATAATGCCTTTTTCACGCGCTCGTCCTATAATGCTGTCACCCAGCACCGCCTCAAACATCTGCGGAAAAAGCGTTAAAATATCAAATCTCATTCCTCATCCAGTCCCTCCGGTATTTTCACCAGTACGCGCTTATTTTCAAGCTCTACCGTTATCACGTCATCAATTAGCGGAAGAAGAAGATTTTTCTTTCCGTCACGCTTTATATCGTAAATATCGTTTGAACCGGTATTGAAAATATCCGCAACCGTACCTATTTTATTCCCGTACTCATCAACTGCGTCAAGACCGATTATATCCGTAATATAATACACGCCCTCCGGCAGCTCGCCAAGCATATCGCGCTCCACATAAACGGTTTTATTTTTAAGCCTCTGTGCATCTTCAATTGATGCAAGCTGTGCAAATTTTACAATAAGATTATTCTTCTGATATTTAAGATTTTCTATATCAAGGCGCAATTCGCCTGTTTTTTCCTTAACATACACATACTTGATATCTTCAAAGGTTTCCGGCGAATCCGTCCATGGAACAATTTTTACTTCCCCCCTCAAACCGTGAGTATTTACTATTTTTCCTGCTTCAAGCTTTTCCATACGCTTATCCTCCTGATATAGCGAAAAAGGTCTGTCCGAAAGGACAAACCTCATACGTTATATAATTTCAACCGCTACTTTTTTATTTTCCTTGTTCGCAGCAGCCTTCACAACAGCTCTGATCGCTTTCGCAATTCTTCCCTGTTTACCAATAACCTTGCCCATGTCGCTTTCCGCAACACGAAGCTCGAGAGTTATTGTCTCATCGTCGTTATTTATCTCTGTAACAGATACCTGTTCGGGATAATCAACAAGAGCTCTGGCAATTTTTTCCAATACCTGTTTCATACACCATACCCTCCGTTATCAGATAATATTTGACTTCTTCAAGAGAGCCTTAACGGTATCGGTAGGCTGTGCACCGTTACCAATCCATTTCTTGGCTGCATCTGCGTCAATTTTGATTTCAGCCGGATCCGTAAGCGGATTAAAAGTACCGATTTCTTCAATAAATCTACCGTTTCTGGGGTATCTTGAATCTGCAACTACAACTCTGTAAAAAGGAGCCTTTTTAGCGCCCATTCTTCTTAATCTGATTTTTACTGCCATTTCTTTCACCTCCTGAAAAAATTCATATGCGGATTTCCGCAATCTATGAAAAACAACCCAATGATTGTATTTTCTAAAATTGTTTGCTCTTTCTGAGACGTTTAAGCATCTTGCTCTGTCTCGCTCCCGAAAGCTGCTTCATCATTTTCTGCATTTGCGCAAATTGCTTCAAAAGCTGATTTACATCCTGAACACGCGTACCGCTTCCCTTTGCAATTCTTATTTTTCTGTTTGCGCCGATAATTGACGGTTTTCTGCGCTCCTCCATTGTCATTGACTGGATTATCGCTTCAATATGCACCATGCGCTTTGCATTTTCTTCCGTATCTACCTGGTCAAGCATTTTTTTGTCAACACCGGGCAGCATACTGATTATCTGCGAGAATGAACCGAGCTTTTTAATCTGCTTGAACTGTTCAAGAAAATCGTCAAGGTCAAACTCCTGTTTTCTGATTTTCGCTTCAAGCTCTGCCGCCTTTTTCTCGTCAATAGTTTCCTGTGCCTTGTCGATAAGCGTCAGCACATCGCCCATACCAAGTATTCTCGACGCCATTCTGTCCGGATGGAATTGCTCCAAATCCCCTAATTTTTCGCCGACAGACGCATACTTAATCGGTTTTCCCGTAACCTGCTTTACAGACAGCGCCGCACCGCCGCGCGTATCGCCGTCAAGCTTTGAAAGTATAACGCCTGTTATATCAAGCTGTTCGTTAAAGGTTTTTGCTACATTTACCGCATCCTGACCGGTCATTGCGTCAACTACCAGCAAAATCTCGGACGGATTTACCTCCGCACGTATATCGCACAGCTCCTGCATAAGCTTTTCATCTATATGCAGACGTCCTGCCGTGTCTATGATTACCGGATCGTTTCCGTGCTTAACGGCGTGTTCGATTGCTGCTTTGGCAATCTTTACCGGGCTTTCGTCCGTTCCCATCGAAAATACCGGAACCTGTATCTGCTCACCCAAAACCTCAAGCTGCTTAACCGCCGCCGGACGGTACACATCACAGGCAACCATAAGCGGACGCTTATTCATTGTTTTTGTAAGATTTTTCGCAAGCTTTGCCGATGCCGTTGTTTTACCTGCACCCTGCAAGCCGCACATCATGATAACCGTGGGCGGTTTTGACGCAAATTGCAGTCTTGCCGCTTCTCCGCCTATCATTGCGGTAAGTTCCTCATTTACAATCTTTACAAGCTGCTGCGCCGGAGTGAGCGACTCCATGATTTCCTGTCCGAGCGCTTTTTCCGAAACCGCCGCAACAAACTCCTTTACTACCTTGAAGTTAACGTCTGCTTCCAGAAGAGCCAGCTTAATTTCTCTCATGGCATCCTTGATGTCTTTTTCCGACAATTTGCCTTTGCCGCGCATTTTTTTGAAAACGCCCTGCAGCTTTTCGCCCAAGCTTTCAAATGCCATATTAAGGACTCCCTTCCTAAATTTCTTCGGATAATTTCTGCGAAATCTGTTTCAATTTTTCTATATCCGAGCTGTTTGTATCGTTTCTGAGACGTTCAATAATACTGTTCATCTCCGTTATTTGTTTGGTTATATCATTAAATCTTTTTACCAGTCCGAGTTTTTCCTCATATTCGCAAAGCTGCTTTTCGCCGCGCTTTATAAAATCTCTCACGCCCTGGCGGCTTATCGAATTTTCCTCCGCAATCTCCGCAAGCGATAAATCCTGGTTATAATACATATCAAGCGCACCGTACTGCTTGTCCGTCAAAAGCTGACCGTAAAAATCCATCAGCACTCCGATTTTTAAATCCTTTGCCATATAAATCTCCACCCAACGCCTCTGTAAAGGCTTTTCACTTGACACCACAAATATTATACAATACTTTTAACTACTTGTCAAGCATTTTTTACAAAAAATTATCTTTTGTGTAAATTAAATTGCATACCGGCTGTAAGTATGGTATACTTATGTATATATGTTACAAAAAAATATTTTCAGGAAAGGAAGTGTCTTTATGAACACAGTCCAAAGCTACAAGTGCCCGTGCTGCGGCGCACCGCTTACATTCAGCGGCGAGAAGCAAAATCTGCACTGCGATGCTTGCGGCAATGATTTTTCGCTTGACACCTTACAGCAGTTAAGCGATGCCCAAAATCAAACTCAGGCTGCGTCGAAATTCGACTGGCAGCGCTACGAGCCGAGAAGCTACGAATCAGACGGAAGTATTGATTTGTCCGGCTACACCTGCCCGTCCTGCGGCGCCGAAATCACAGGAGACGACACATTAGGCTCGACGGTATGTCCGTACTGCGGCAACTCGACCATTGTCAAAAGTCAGTTTGAGGGAGCTTTGCGCCCCGATTACATAATTCCGTTTAAGCTTGATAAAAAGGCCGCGGTAAGCGCATTTGAAGAGGACTTTAAATTTGCCCCGTTTTTGCCGGATACGTTTAGGGATAAAAAGAAAATTTCGGAAATGACGGGAGTTTATGTTCCGTATTGGATGTTCGACTGCGACTGTAACGCAAACATCTGTTACAGCGCCGAACAAATATCTCATTGGAGCGATTCCGACTACGACTATACAAAAACCGATTATTACAAGCTTCTGCGCAGCGGCAGCATCGGTTTTGAAAATATTCCCGTTGACGGCTCAAAAAAAGCCGACAATACATACACAGAGGCGGTAGAGCCGTACAATTATGCCGATGCCGTAGAGTTTAATGCAGCCTATCTTTCAGGCTATCTTGCAGACAAGTATGATGTTTCGGCGGAGGAATGTATCGACCGTGCGAACGAGCGCGTAAAAAACTCGACCGAATCCGCATTCAGACGTACCACCGACGGCTATACGGCTGTTGTTCCCGAAAGTTCCAACATAAGCTTTTCGGACGGTAAAATCAGATATGCGCTTTTGCCGATATGGATGCTTCATATAAAGTACGAGGGGAATATGTATCAGTTTGCCGTAAACGGTCAGACTGGAAAGGTTGTCGGCAGTTATCCTGTTGACAAAAAGAAAAAATGGGCTTACTTTGCAAAAATCGCGGCTATTTCTTATGTTGTTACGGGCGTGATAGCATGGTTTTTACTTTCATAAGGAGGTGTCGGCACTATGAAAAAATTTATTGCATTTATTTCGGCGCTGACAATCTGCATTGCGTCGGCTCTGCCGGTTATGGCAGAATTTACAAATCCCCCCGTTACCGATAACGCCGGTTATCTCACCGAGGAGGAATTTAGCAAGCTTTCGGAAAATCTCGAAAGAATCCGTCAGCTCTACGACTTTGACGTTGATATATACACGGAAAGCACAATGGACGCTGACAGCGCACAGGATGCCGCAGACGATATTTTCGATTATCAGGGCTACGGTGCGGGCGAAGATGCGGACGGAATACTTCTGTATGTCGCAACAGAACCGAGAGTATACCATTTTTCAACGCACGGTCTCGGTATGGCATACTTTAACTCAAGCGGTCTTTCCCATGTTGAGGAGGAAGTTCTTCCTTATTTAAAGGAAAACGACTACTATACCGCATTCACCGTATATGCGGACAAAGCAGAGGAGCTTTTGCAGATGGCAAGCGAGGGTGAGCCGTATGACGAATCTCAAAGCAGCGGATTGTATACATTATGCGTCGTTGCAGGCGCACTGCTTCTGCCGCTTATAATCGCATATGCAGCTATGCACTTCAAGCTGAGTCTGATGAACACTGCCGTAAACGAGGATTTTGCGGAAAATTACATAAAAGAAAACAGCTATAATCTGACTAATTCGCAGGACATATATCTTTACAGCAGAATAGATAAAGTTGAACGTCCGAAAGAGGATTCTTCTTCGGACAGCCATACATCTTCCTCAGGTGAAACTCACGGTGGCACGGGCGGAAGCTATTAAGATTATAATTTGAAAGGAATGAATTTTTATGGGTTTATTAAAAGCGGGAGCAGGCGCACTGGGCGGCGTAATGGCTGATCAGTGGCGTGAATTTTTCTATTGCGACAGCCTTGCCGCCGAGGTGTTGATTGCCAAAGGCGAAAAAAGAACGGGCGGCAGAAGTTCAAACAAGAGGGGCGAGGATAACATTATCTCAAACGGCTCCGTTATCGCGGTAAACGAAGGTCAGTGCATGATTATCGTCGAGTCGGGAAAGGTTGTTGACATATGCGCCGAGCCGGGCGAATTTGTTTATGACACTTCAACCGAACCGAGTATTTTCTACGGTGGTCTCGGCGAGGGAATTAAAAAGAGTTTTGCACAGATAGGCAAGCGTTTTACTTTTGGCGGCGATACCGGCAAGGATCAGAGAGTTTACTATTTTAATACAAAAGAAATTCCCGGGAACAAATTCGGAACAGCCTCCCCTATTCCGTTCCGCGTAATACTGGACGAAAATTCGGGCAGCAAGCTGTCGGTTGACTTACGCTGTAACGGTGTATATTCATACAAGATCGTAGATCCGCTGTTGTTCTACACAAACGTCAGCGGAAACGTAACGGATACATATGACCGCTCGGAAATTGACAACACGCTTAAAGGCGAGCTTTTAAACGCTTTGCAGCCTGCGCTTGCTAAAATTTCCGCACTCAGAATTGCATATTCGGAAATACCGGCTCACACAAAAGAAGTTGCCGAAGCACTTAAAGAAGAACTTGCCTCCGAATGGAGGGAAAGTCGCGGACTTGAAATCTTTTCTCTTAGCTTTAACTCCGTATCTATTCCGGAGGATCAAAGAAAGAAGATTACCGAATGGGAGGAAAATCTGATGACGACAAACCCGATGATGGCTGCATCACGCGTTGTCGGAGCACAAAGCGACGCTATGCGCACAGCTGCCGCAAACCAGGGCGGCATGGGCGCTATGGGCGGATTTTTCGGAATGAATATGGCGCAGAGCGCCGGCGGCGCTTCAGCTGCAAACCTGTTTGCCATGGGTCAGCAGCAAGCCGCACAAGCTCCTGCACAAGGCTGGAGCTGTTCGTGCGGATACAGTGGAAACACGGGCAAGTTCTGTCAGAACTGCGGCGCGCCCAAGCCTGAAAATAACGGCAGCTGGACGTGTTCTTGCGGAGCGGTTAATGAGGGGAAATTCTGTCAGAACTGCGGCAGCCCCCGTCCGTCTATTGCTCCGGCAAAATGCAAAAACTGCGGCTGGCAGCCGGCGGACGGAGCCGCTCCGCCCAAATTCTGCCCCGAATGCGGAAGCGCATTTTAAACGTACGACAGAATAACGCAGCAATTTCCTTTTAAGGTATAATCGCTGTTCTGCGCCGGAATAAATATACTGTCGCCTTTTTCGAGCGAATATTCGGCGCCGTTCATTTCAAGAGTACCGCTTCCCTCCGTAACAATCAGCGAATGGAAACAATCCTCGCCGATTGTTACGGTCATGGGAGCGTCAACAAGCAGTCTGCGAACCGTGAATTTATCACACGAAGCAAGCATTGCGTCCTTTGCGGTTCTGTCCGCTTTTTTTATTTCCGGTGACGGTGTAAGCCTTGAAACCTCTATCGCCTTGTCAATATGCAATTCACGCGGATTTCCGTTTTTGTCACGTCTGTCATAATCATACACGCGGTATGTCGTATTTGAATTCTGCTGTATTTCGCATATCACCGTACCGCTGCATATAGCATGAATCGTTCCTGCCGGAATAAAGAACACATCGCCCTTATGAATAGGTACTTTGTTAAGTATTTCGAGCAATGTGTTGTTTTTTATGCGTTCCTTAAATTCTTCACGCGTAACCTCACGGTTTACTCCGTAATATAGATACGCTCCCTCATCACATTCAAGTATATACCACATCTCCGTTTTGCCATACTCACCCTCGACACGCATCGCATATTCATCATCGGGATGCACCTGGATAGAAAGATTTCCGAGCGCATCAATAAACTTTATCAGTATAGGAAAATAACTGAATTTCAGCGCATTCGCTCCAAGACATTCCTTTCCGTTTTGTTCAATATATTCCGTGAGCGTAAGTCCGTCAAATTCACCGCCGTTTACCGTGCTTTGCCCGTCCTTATGAGTGGAAAGCTCCCAGCTTTCGGCTACTATATCAAGATCCGTTTTTTTGTTGTATGATGTTTTAAGCTTTGTTCCGCCCCAAAGATAATCCTTAAACGCAGGCAAAAGCTTTATTGGCTGTTTGTTCATTACTTATTCCGCCTTTCAAAAATATGTTTCGGAGCTTCTCCGATAACCCAATTATACCACAGCTTTATGCAAAAAACCACAACAATTAAAAAAATTTCAAAAATTTTCAAATTTCCTATTGACAAACTCATATGTGTATAGTATAATCATACCAACAGAGTAGTTAGGTAGGTGATACGATGTCAATTAAGGAACAATACTTTGAAATGCTTGTCCGTGCGAATTTTCGTTTCGGACGAATGCGATGTTGCAGATAATAATAAATTTACATATTGGTTAATTGTAATTAATTAATATTTATGCGTTTAAAGGTGGAGAAAACGAATAAATATAACACACTAAAAATGGCGTAGCTATGGGATTTTTTGAATTTTACAATCGCCTAAAATTTACATATAAAAAGGAGACTTACTCATGAGCAATAAGAATTACAAATTTGAAACATTACAAATACACGTAGGACAGGAAAATCCTGATCCGACAACAGACGCAAGAGCGGTTCCGATATACGCAACCACATCTTATGTATTTAAGGATTCGGCACAGGCGGCAGGACGTTTTGGACTGACAGAGGGCGGAAACATCTACACAAGACTGATGAACCCCACCTCAGACGTTTTTGAAAAGAGAATTGCAGCGCTTGAAGGCGGACTCGGCGCACTCGCAGCCGCATCCGGTTCGGCGGCAATCACATATGCAGTACAGAACATAGCTGTTGCGGGAGATCATATCGTTTCCTCGTCAAATCTTTACGGCGGTACATACAACCTGTTTGCAAACACGTTAAAGGAACAGGGATTGTCCGTAACATTCGTTAACCCTGAAGATCCTGCAAACTTTGAAGCGGCAATCAAACCCGAAACAAAGCTTTTATATGCTGAAACGCTCGGAAACCCCAATTCCGACATTATAGATATTGAGGCAATCGCAGAGGTTGCACACCGTCACGGTATTCCGCTTATCGTAGACAATACGTTTGCAACGCCGTATCTGCTCCGTCCGATTGAGCATGGTGCAGATGTAGTTGTTCATTCGGCAACGAAATTCATAGGCGGACACGGAACGGTAATGGGCGGCGTAATAATCGATTCGGGTAAATTTGATTGGGCTCAGAACGACAAATTCCCCGGACTTTCACAGCCTAATCCGTCATATCACGGAATCGTATTCACACAGGCGTGCGGCAATGCGGCATATATAACCAAACTCCGCACAACTCTCATGAGAGACCAAGGCGCGGTAATTTCTCCGTTTAACTCCTTCCTGCTTTTGCAAGGCTTGGAAACACTTTCATTAAGACTTGACAGGCACGTTGAAAATGCGCTCAAGGTTGTAGATTTTCTGAAAAATCATCCGCAGGTTGACAAGGTAAACCACCCCTCACTGTCCGATGGAAAGCAAAAAGAGCTTTATAATAAGTATTTCCCGAACGGAGCAGGTTCAATTTTCACATTTGAAATAAAGGGCGATGCGGAAACAGCAAAGAAATTTACGGAAAGTCTCGAACTGTTCTCACTGCTTGCAAACGTTGCCGATGTAAAATCACTTGTTATTCATCCGGCTTCGACAACTCATTCGCAGCTTTCGGAGGAAGAACTTTTAGAGGGCGGAATAAAGCCGAACACAATCAGACTTTCAATAGGTACTGAACATATAGACGATATTATTGCTGACCTGGAACACGGTTTTCAGGCTGTAAAATAAGAAAGGAATTGATAAATCATGTCAAACATATATACATCATCCGAACAATTAATAGGCAAAACGCCGCTTCTTGAACTTACAAACATAGAGAAAAAATTCGACTTAAAGGCAAAGCTTTTGGCAAAGCTTGAGTATTTCAATCCCGCCGGCTCAGTAAAGGACAGAGTTGCAAAAGCGATGCTTGACGAAGCGGAAAAGAGCGGCAAACTTAAAAAAGGCTCTGTAATCATTGAGCCAACATCAGGCAACACAGGAATAGGTCTTTCGTCGGTCGCCGCTGCAAGAGGTTACAGGATAATAATTGTAATGCCCGAAACCATGTCGGTTGAGCGCAGACAGCTTATGAAAGCATACGGTGCGGAGCTTGTTCTTTCGGACGGTTCAAAAGGTATGCCGGGAGCAATAGCAAAAGCTGATGAATTGGCAAAAGAAATCCCCGACAGTTTTATTCCGGGACAGTTTGTAAATCCGGCAAACCCAAAAATTCATTTTGAAACCACCGGTCCCGAAATATTCGAGGATACCGACGGCAATGTGGATGTTTTTGTTGCCGGAGTAGGTACGGGCGGTACTGTTACGGGCGTAGGCAAATACCTCAAATCGAAAAAGAGTGATGTGAAGGTTGTTGCTGTTGAGCCTGCCTCCTCACCTGTTCTTTCACAGGGCAAGTCGGGTGCGCATAAAATCCAGGGTATAGGCGCCGGCTTTGTTCCGGATGTACTTGATACCAAAATATACGATGAGATATTCCCGGTTGAAAACGAAGATGCATTTGAAGCAGGCAGACTTGTAGGCAAAAGCGAAGGCGTACTTGTAGGCATTTCCTCCGGCGCTGCACTCCATGCGGCGGTTGAAATAGCAAAGCGTCCCGAAAATGAGGGCAAGAACATTGTTGTGCTGTTCCCCGATACCGGCGACAGATATCTTTCAACAGCATTGTTTGCCGAATAAACCGGAAAGGATTCGTTTTATATGTTAATTTCTACACGCGGCAGATATGCGCTTCGGATAATGATTGATCTGGCAGAGCATATGAACGGAAGCTTTATACCTACAAAAGACATTGCCGAACGTCAGGAAATATCCTTAAAATATATGGAAAAAATTATGACTATGCTTTCAAAAAACGGTCTTGTTGAGGGAGTGCACGGTAAAGGCGGCGGTTATCGCCTTTACCGTGCGCCCGATGATTATAAGGTCGGTGATATTCTGCGTGTTACGGAGGGTTCGCTCTCCCCTGTTTCCTGCCTGGAAAACGGCGCAGAGCCTTGCAGCAGAATCAGCCAATGCAAAACACTGCCGATGTGGAAGAAGCTCGACAGCCTGATTAACGGATTTCTTGACAGTATAACACTGGCGGATTTAATGGCTAACAGTACGGCGGATGATTACGTAATATAATTTTCACAGTTCCTTTTAACTGTTTATTCCGAAAACAAATCTATTTTGCTTACTGTTGCGCTTTCCTCCGTAAAGTCAAAGCTTACCTTGTTTTCGCCTTTCATCATATAGAAATCGGCGATAAAGGTCTGCTTTTCGCCGCCTGTACCCTGTGCCATAATCAGTGCGGCGCTGTTTCCGTTAACATACACCTTTATGGGAATCTGTACAAGCTCCTGCTGCTGTGAGGATACCTCCGCACGTACCGCATACATTTTGCCCTCATCGGTATTTACCTTATATTCCTTGTTTGGCTTCACATCACAAAACGACTCGGAAAGTGACATCTTTTCTATATCTGTCACTTTATTTACCATACTCTCGCCATCAATAAAACGTTCAAATGTCGGAGTTGTCATAATAACATTAAGTATATTTACGGCGTTTCTTAAAAGCTCGCTGCGGCTTATTTTTCCGTCGGATAACGCCTGCATAATTCCAGCCGCTGCTTTCTCCGAATCGGCATTTACCATATACACATCATTCTGTGCATCTATTTGCAGGTATCTGTCCGCCGCTGCGTCGCCGTCTTTAAAGCAAGTCTTTGCCCACCAATCGCTCATAACCAGTCCGTCATAGTGCCATTCATCTCTGAGTACAGTGGTATTAAGCTCATAATTTGCCGAACAAAACGCCCCGTTAAGCTGATTATACGCTGTCATCAGCATTTTTGTATTATTATCTTTAACGATTATTTCAAACGCTTTAAGATAAATTTCACGCAGCGCACGCTCCGATACTACGGTATTTACCTTAACTCTGTTAAATTCCTTGTTATTCACCGCAAAATGCTTTATAGTCGCGCTTATTCCGGCATTTTTCAATCCCCTGCACATACCGTTTGCTATTACTCCCGTAAGATACGGATCCTCCGACAAATATTCAAAGTTTCTTCCGCAAAGCGGCAGTCTGTGTATGTTTATTCCCGGACCGAGAAGTGCGTCAACCTTATATGCGTAAATTTCCATGCCCTCATAGGTATAGAGCTGTTCTGCCAGTTCTTCGTTCCATGTGCAGGCTATGAGCGTTCCCATAGGCAGACTTGAAGCGGCGTCTCCGTTGTCAAGCCTTAATCCCGACGGGCCGTCTGTCACGCACACAACAGGTATGCCATAGTTTTGCAGTTCATATGTGACGCCGCCGATTGCTCCGCCGGTACCCGGACGTACCTTTGCGCTGTTCATGCCCTCGCCCTGTGAAAGACACGCCAGTTCAAAATCTGTAAGCTGCGACGCAAATTCTTCTGCTGTGTATTTTTTGTCAAAAACATCTTTAAGCTTTATTCCCTTATCGCCTGTGGATTTGGGAGCATTTGTTTCAATCGTATGTGCGGCTCTTTTTTGTGCCTTTAACTCCTCATATTCTGCTTTTCCGTTTTTATTTGTCAGCCGTTTAAATGATATCGACGGAGCCGGCAGAGTATTTAAACGCTCAGTTATTGCCGTTTCTTCCTGCAAATATGTATATTCCTTTGCAGCGCTTCTTACGTCCGTACCGATATAGATATTATATTCGCCCTTTTCAAGAACAAAACACGATTTATTACCTGTTGTTCCGTCATCATCATATGACGCCATGTCGGATATTTTAAATTCAATTTTTACCGTGTCGCTCTCCTGCGGATTAAGCTCCGTTGTTTTGGCAAACGCAACAAGTTCTCTTGACGGATGCGCAAGCTTTCCGCCGCACATCTCATAATATGCCTGTATTACTTCCTTTCCGGTACAGTCTCCGACATTCTTTACCGTTACCTCTGCAGTAAATTTATCGCCGATAACCTGCGGTTTTACAGTGTATTCAAAATTTGTATATGACAATCCGAAGCCGAACGGATACATAACTCTTTCCTTTGCAAAGGTTTCAAAATATCTGTAACCAACAAATATATCATCAGTATACGCTACCTCGTCAACATTTTCAAATCCTTTGTATGACGGATAATCCTCTATGCTGTATGCAATGGTATCGGTGAGCTTTCCCGACGGATATCTTTTTCCGCAAAGAACGTCCGCAGCTGCCGCACCGCCCTCCTGACCGCCGTGCCATACATACATAACCGCATCAACATTAAGCTCCTCCGCCCATGTCATATCTATAATATTCCCGACGTTAAGCACAATGCAGACATTTTTAAAATATTTTGTAAGCTTTTCAATCATCTTATATTCTTCGTCGGAAAGCATATAGCTGCCTTTATCAGGCGTATTGTCCTTTGATTCTCCCGCTGTTCTTCCGATAATCATAATTGCTTTTTCGGACTCTTTTGCGGCTTTTTCCACAATTTTATCGTCCAAAACCGCTTCTTTCTGCGACCACGGCTGAACCCAGCCGTCTCCTGCGTCAAACGGATTTTGTTCAATCCATTTATCGTAAAATTTTTCTATTTCTTCATTCAGAACAACGTGGTTCAGCTTTTTAAGACTATCAAATATATTTGTGACATATTCTGTATTTACCATACCGCCCGAACCTGTTCCGCTTTTGTAGTAATCTCTCATAAGTCTGCCGAACACAGCGACGCTGTCACCCTTTCTGAACGGCAGCATACCGTTGTTTTTAAGCAGAACCGTTCCCTCTGCATTAACCGCGGCAGAAATTTCCGCAATTTTCTTAACTGGCTCCGGTTTAACGTCCCCCAGACGTATACCGTTTACTAACTTATCTTTTATTTTCATTTTTATGTATCCTTTCAGATAATTTTAATTTATGCCTTTCCTTTCTTTGGCAAACTCAATTATACCACGCCGCCACTGCATAATCAATATGATTTTTATGTATTTAGTATACATTTTTTGTATGAAAAATTCAGACTATTTTTAATTATAGGCGATATTCTTATAACTTCTCAAAAGTTTTTATATTTTCACTTTCAAAAGCAGTAAAACATATATTTACTATTTTATGCGGAAATGCGTTCTGCTTTCTGTTTAGGCATTCATAAAGTATATATTACCGCTTAGACGAATTCGGAAACGGGAGAAAAGGCAAATCGTTACCGTGAGTATTCGAAAACCGCATAAAACAAAGAGTTTAGCGCAAAGAAAAAGCGCCATAATTTTGATACCATAGGTATAAAATTATGGCGCTTTTATGGCTGCGGAATCAGGATTCGAACCCGAACAAAATGAGTCAGAGTCATTCGTGCTACCTTTACACAATTCCGCATCGCTAACCGACTTGAATATAATACCACATTAAATAGAAATTGTCAATACTTTTTTTAAAAATATTTTCTGTAAATTTTTGTAAAATATTATACAGAGGCGGTTTTCTTAATTCCGAAATCGGACAGCTTCACAGCGCCTGTTGCAATCAAGGCGAGCACATATACTGCAGAGGAAACAGTGCACGTAAAAATCAGTCCGGCATTTCCGCGGACGGTAACGGGAGCGCATAAAAAGCGTATTACCGCATACATTGCCGCGGCACATACGGCAGGTTTTATCAAAAAATCCCTAATATCGTACCCGATATTAAGCGCAGATGATGTTCCGGCAAGGTTCAGCACAGTTACGATAAAATAGCTGATATTTAGCGAAATAACACTTCCGTATATATTAAATTCGCTTTTACCGATAAGCGCCCAGTCAAGCGCAAGCCTGACTGCCGAGCCTATAAATGAAAACACAACCGTTCGGGTGATTGCGCCTGCCGCCTGCATAACCGACGCAGCTATCTGCGACAGACACACCATTACAATACACGGTGCGGACAATTGCAGCATATATGCCGATGCGGTGTTGCCGAACAAAAAGCTGAGAATTTCCTCGGGAAGCGTATACATTGCCACGGCAAATGGGATGGACATATAAAGAGTAAGACGTATTCCCGAGAGGGCGGCATTCTGCGCGCGAGAGTCGTTGCCTATAGCAAGCGCGCCGGAGATAACGGGAAGTATGCTTATTCCGAGCGTTGCCAGAATACCTGACGGCAGGTGAAAAACGGTCATGGCATATCCGGTGTATGCACCGTAGAGAAAACGCGCCCTGTCGGGACTTAATCCTGCGTCAAGCAGGCGCGTGCGCGTTACGGTGGTATCGATTACCGACATAGCGTTGGATATTACGGCCGCCGCAAGTATGGGTAAGGCAACGCTAAGTATATCGGATAAAAGCTCCCGTTTTCTTATTCTGCCCGCTGCCGGTGTACGGCGTTTGTCGTACATATACATAGACATGAGCATTGCCGTAGCGGCAAATTCACCTGTCGTCACGCCGAAAATCGCGCCGCCTGCCGTCTTTTCCGTACCGTATCCGATAAAAGCCGCCGCAAGTATATACCCCGCTGCAAGCTTTATTACAGCCTCAATAACCTGTGCCGCGGCAGTAGGACGCATATCTGACGTACCTTGATAATAGCTTTTATATCCCGTTCCGAGAGCAACCAGAAATACCGACGGCGCAATCATTTTTATTGCACTGACCGCTTTTTCCTCTTTCAAAGCAAGCGCAAAAAAATCCGCTTTAAAATACAGTATAACGCTGCCCAATGCACCTATAACGCACAAAATCAGCGTGGAAACGGTTACAACGGAATATGCGCGCGCATAATCGCTGCGAGAAAGAGCCTCCGATACGTTTTTTGAAACAGCAAGCGGAAATCCCGAAATAATAAATGTAAGAAACATTATATAAATCTGAAAAGCCGTACCAAAGACTGCCATTCCTTCTTCGTGCAGTATGTACGTAAGCGGAATTTTAAAAACCGCGCCGAGAATTTTCGATATAGCATTGGCAGCCATCAGAATTGCCGCGCCTATAATGAAGCTTTGTTTTTTCATTCCTGTGTTTCCTCTCCGAATAAAGTGGTTATTATTATAAATATACAACCCTGCCGTATTTAATAACAATTTTTACGAAAAAAGCTTGACTTTTGCAAAAAAACGTTATATAATATTACAGTCTGCAAGGCAGACATCCTTGCCCGAAGCATACGGTTTCGGGACTAATGTCCATAAGGAGGTGCAAAAGATGGCTGAAAAACTTACTAACAGCTATGAAACAATTTTTATCATTGACGCAACGCTTGACGAGGAAAACGTTAATGCTTTAAAGGATAAGTTTACATCACTTATTCAGGCAAACGGTGAGCTCGAATCCGTTGACGAGTGGGGCAAGAGAAGACTTGCTTACGAAATCGATGACAAAACAGAAGGCTTCTATGTTCTCGCAAACTTCAAGTCAGGGGCGGATTTCCCGAAAGAGCTTGACAGACAGTACAAGATCACAGACGGAATCCTCAGAACAATAATCATCAAAAAAGATGAGAGATAATCGTTTTTTGAGAAAGCGGTGAAGTTTTATGAACAAAGTAATTTTGGTAGGAAATCTCGCAAGAGATCCGGAGCTTCGTCAGACGCCGGCAGGAGTGAGTGTGGCAAGGTTTACCGTTGCGGTAAGCAGACGTTACTCCAAGGACGGTCAGCAGCAGACAGACTTTATAGGCTGTGTTGCATGGCGTCAGCAAGCGGAGTTTTTGTGCAGATATTTCCAGAAAGGCAGCGGCATACAGTTATGCGGCTCAATCCAGACAAGAAGCTGGGACGGACAGGACGGAAAAAGACAGTACGCGACAGATGTTGTTGCGGACGAAATCTCATTCAACGGTCCAAGACGTCAGCAGGACGGTTATCAGGGCGACGGAGGCATGACACAGTCAGCACCGGGCGGATTTAACGCACCGTCGGGCGGCTTTGCTCCGGCACAGGAACAGCCCGGTTTCGACGGCGGCTTTGATGATGCGGGTTTCTCCGATATAGACGGTTCGGAGGACGATTTACCGTTCTGACAATGATAAGAATTTAATAAGGAGGATATACTCATGGCTGAAAGAACTGACAAGCCCGTCAGAGCAAGAAGACCTAAGAAAAAGGTTTGTATGTTCTGCGTGGATAAAGTTGATAACATCGACTACAAAGATACAGCTAAGTTAAGAAGATATGTTTCAGAAAGAGGAAAGATTGTTCCCAGACGTATCAGCGGCAACTGTGCTAAACATCAGAGACAGCTTACGGTTGCTATAAAGCGTGCAAGAATAATCGCTTTGCTTCCGTTCGTTGCGGAATAATATCAGAACCAAATCAGAACCAATGGGGGCGCTGCTTTTTGCGGCGCTCTTTTTTAGGAATAATCGAGGTATATTATGGATTTAACGTCGCCTGCTGTTATAAAGAGCATACGTGAGAAATTCGGATTTTCGTTCAAAAAGGGACTGGGACAGAACTTTCTTACATCCCAGGAGGTTATAGATAAGATTACAGATGCCGCAGATGTGTCTGACGGCGTGTTGGAAATAGGTCCGGGATTCGGCGTGCTTACAAAATCGCTTGCCGAAAATGCTCCGAAGGTTGTTTCGGTTGAAATCGACTCGAGACTTAACGAAATTCTCGGATACACTCTCTCGGATTTTGATAATGTAAAAATTATTAACAGTGATGTGCTTAAAACGGATTTGCATAAGCTTATATGCGAAGAATTCGGCGAAAAAAAAATAAGCGTTGCCGCAAATCTTCCGTATTACATCACAACCCCCATAATCACACGTCTTTTGGAGGAAAAACTTAACATAAAAAATATAGTGGTTATGGTGCAGAAAGAGGTTGCCCGCCGTATGCAGGCAAAACCTTCAACAAAGGATTACGGCGCGATAACGCTTTTGTGCCGTTATTATACAAAGCCGTCGATTGTGACGGACGTTCCGGCAGGTTTGTTTGTCCCGCCGCCCAAGGTGGACAGCGCAGTACTTAAACTGGAAATTCTTCCCGAACCGTCGGTAAAGGTTCTTGACGAAAAAACTTTCTTCAAAACCGTAAAGGCGGCATTTTCACAGCGGCGAAAAACGCTTTTAAACTGCCTTTCGGCATCTTTTCCGATACCGAAAGAAATATTGTCGCAGATTTTGATTTCGGCGGACATTGAGCCGTCAAGGCGCGGCGAAACCTTGGATATAAGCGAATTCGGCGCATTGTCGGATAAAATTTTCGGTTATATCAAGCAATAAAACGGAGGTTTGTTATAATGCAATTAAGTGAAAAGCTTTCTATTTTACGAAAACGTAAAAAACTCTCGGTAAAGCAGCTTTCTGTTATGACGGGGATTTCACCCACTACGCTTTTAAATTATGAAAGCGGAAAAACATTTCCCACGGCGGAGAATGTTTTAAAGCTGTCGGTTGCGCTGGGAGTAACGTGCCAGGAACTTATTCCGCTTGAAGAAAAAGAAAAATATGACAAGGGCATTGATTATACAAAATATGCGGAAGAATTAGATTTTATTGAAAAACACAGCAATTTATCATTCGATTAAAGAGTAAAATCCTCCGGCTTGAAATGTCCGGCGGATTTTTTTCGTCTGCGCACAGGACGCTTAAAAACGTCATATTCAAATTTTTCGCACGCCTCACGGCTGACTGCAACATATTCGCCGTTATGAATACCACAATGCATATGCGTTTCGCTGCCTTTTGCCTTTTTTGCGTGCACGCACAGTCCGCAGATTTTGTTTATATCCTCCGAGTAAATCATATTATTTCACGTCCTTTTATCAAAATACATATGCAATTATACCATATTCCGACCCTTCAGTAAAGTTTTTTTGGACTTTTGCCATATTTTTTTATGTTTTTATTGATTTTATTCGATATTTATAATATAATATGTAGTTGTATGTTTATTTGATTGTTATGTTAATAACAATTGAGGAGAAAGGAAGGAACATTGTAATGAAAAAAAGAGAACTGCTGTATGAGGGCAAGGCAAAAAAAGTCTACAGGACGGACGATGAGAACTTATACATCGTTGATTACAAGGATGACGCCACTGCATTTAACGGAAAGAAAAAGGGTCAGATTGCGGGCAAAGGCGTTGTAAACAATAAAATGTCGAATTTCCTCATGAAGGAAATGGCAAAGGAGGGAATACCAACTCATTTTGTTGAGGAAATTTCAGACAGAGAAACTATTGTGAAAAAGGTTACCATTGTTCCTTTGGAGGTTATTATAAGAAATATCGCCGCAGGAAGCTTTTCAAAGCGTTTCGGCGTAGAGGAGGGAAAAGCGCTTTTAAATCCGACTCTCGAATATTGCTTGAAAGACGATGCGCTTGACGATCCGATGATTAACGATTATCAGATAACAGCTATCGGTGCGGCAACAAAAGAGGATTTAAAGACTATTTCGGAGCTTACCTTTAAAATAAACGAATTTCTCAAAAATTATTTTGCAAAGGTAAATATAGAACTGGTTGACTTCAAGATTGAATTCGGAAAAACTCCGGATGGTCAGATTATTCTTGCCGATGAAATTTCGCCCGACACCTGCCGTCTGTGGGATGCGACTACTCATGCAAAGCTTGATAAAGACAGATTCAGACGCGATATGGGCGATGTTGAGGAGGCTTATATCGAGGTTGCGAAAAGACTGGGTCTTAACTGATTGAATAGGAGTGAATAATTTGGCTTCAAATACTTATGAAAGCCCGTTAAATTCGAGGTATGCTTCAAAGGAAATGCAGTACATTTTCTCACCCGATAAGAAGTTTTCCACATGGCGCAAGCTGTGGATTGCGCTTGCCGAAAGTGAAAAGGAGCTTGGACTGGATATAACGGATAAGCAGATTGCTCAGATGAAGGAGCATATTTACGATATTAATTACGATGTTGCGCGTGAACGTGAAAAAGAGGTGCGCCATGATGTCATGTCGCACGTGTATGCCTACGGAGTGCAGTGCCCCGACGCAAAGCCGATAATACATCTCGGTGCGACAAGCTGCTATGTCGGCGATAATACGGATATAATCATCATGACCGAAGCGATGCGGCTTATAAAGAAAAAGCTTGTGTGTCTTATAGGCGAGCTTGCGAAGTTTGCAAAGGAGTATAAGGATTTGCCGACGCTTGCTTTTACGCATTTTCAGCCGGCACAGCCTACGACTGTCGGAAAGCGCGCGTCACTGTGGCTTGAGGATTTACTGATGGACTTGGAGGACGTTGACTTTCAGTTATCAAAGGCAAAGCTTTTAGGCTGTAAAGGTACAACGGGCACTCAGGCAAGTTTTATGGAGCTGTTTGACGGCGACCACGACAAATGCAAGGAACTGGACAGAAAGATTGCAGAAAAGATGGGCTATTCTGCGTCTTTTCCGGTAAGCGGTCAGACGTATCCGAGAAAGCTTGATTCACAGATGTTAAACACTTTGAGTCTTATCGCACAGAGTGCGTATAAATTCTCGAATGACATACGTCTGTTGCAGCATTTAAAGCAGATAGAAGAACCGTTCGAGAAATCGCAGATAGGCTCGTCAGCAATGGCATATAAGCGCAATCCTATGCGCAGCGAGCGGATAGGCTCACTTGCACGTTATGTCATAGTTGACGCACTGAACCCGGCGATAACAGCTTCTACGCAATGGTTTGAAAGAACGCTCGACGACAGCGCAAATAAGCGTATAAGCGTTCCCGAGGCGTTCCTTGCGGCAGATGCGATTCTGAGCCTTTATATAAACGTCGTTGACGGTCTTGTTGTGTACGATAAGGTCATCAGGAAGCAGTTTATGGAGGAAATCCCATTCATGGCAACGGAAAATATCATGATGGACGCCGTTAAAAAGGGCGGAGACAGACAGGATCTGCACGAAAAAATAAGAGTATATTCGATGGAGGCAGGAAAAACGGTCAAAATGGAGGGCAAGAAGAACAATCTTGCAGAGCTGATTTCCGCCGACCCTGCATTCGGACTTACTTTGGAGGAAATAGAGTCGGTGTTTAAGCCGGAAAACTTTGTCGGACGCGCTCCGGCACAGGTGGAGGATTTTCTTAACGAATACGTAAACCCTGTGCTTGAAAAAAATAAGGACTTGCTCGGCATTGAAGTTGAAATTAACGTTTAATAAATGTCTTATTGTTCCGCGGCTAAGAGCTTGCGGAAAGAAAGGTTAGGGATTATTATGGTAAAAGCTGTTGTAGGCGCGTGTTGGGGCGACGAAGGTAAGGGGAAAATTACGGATATGCTCGCTGCCGATGCGGATATGGTAATACGCTTTCAGGGAGGAGCAAATGCCGGTCATACTATTGTGAACGATTATGGCAAGTTTGCGCTTCACCTGCTGCCGTCGGGGTCGTTTAACCCGAATGTTGTCAATATGATCGGAAATGGCGTTGCGCTTGATATTCCTGCTCTTATAAAAGAGATTAACGAGGTTGTTTCAAGAGGTGTTCCGAAGCCGAATATTGTTGTTTCCGAAAGAACACAGGTGCTTATGCCTTATCACAAGCTGTTCGACCAGTATGAGGAGGAAAGGCTTTCGGACAGAAAGTTCGGCTCGACAAAGTCGGGTATTGCGCCGTTTTTCTCGGATAAGTATTCCAAGATAGGCTTCCAGGTATGGGAGCTGTTCAGAGAAGAAGAGCTTATGGAAAAAATAAAAAATGTGCTTGAAGTTAAAAATCTTATGCTTGAACACATTTATCATAAGCCGCTGCTTGATACGGACGAGTTATACAAGACTTTGAGAGAGTACGGCGAAATGATTAAGCCGTATGTGGTTGATTCCGTTCAGCTTATGCATAAGGCGGTAAAAGAGGGAAAGAATATTCTTTTGGAGGGTCAGCTTGGTTCTTTAAAAGATCCGGATTTCGGCATATACCCGTTCACGACCTCATCGTCGCCGCTTGCAGGCTACGGTGCGGTAGGCGCATGTATACCGCCGTATGAGATTAAAGAGATAATCACGGTTGCAAAGGCATATTCGTCGGCAGTCGGTGCAGGCGCGTTTGTAAGCGAAATATTCGGAGACGAAGCAGATGAGCTGAGAAACCGCGGCGGCGACGGCGGCGAATACGGCGCAACTACCGGCAGACCCAGACGTGTCGGCTGGTTTGACTGTGTTGCGGCGCGTTACGGCTGCCTTGTTCAGGGAGCGACGCAGGTTGCGTTTACTGTGCTTGACGTTTTGGGTTATCTTGACGAAATACCGGTATGCGTAGGCTATGAGGTGAACGGAAAGGTTATCCGTGATTTCCCGACAACGAATCTGTTGGATATAGCAAAGCCGGTTCTTAAAAAGCTTCCCGGCTGGAAAACGGATATAAGAGGCATTAAAAAATACGGGGACTTACCGGAAAACTGCCGTAACTATATTGAATTTATCGAAAAAGAGCTTGAAGTTCCGATTACGATTGTTTCAAACGGCCCGGCAAGAAGCGATATAATTTTAAGATAATTTGCGGACAAAGCTTGTCTGTAAGCTAAAACTGCAAAATTGAGATTATTTCAAGAAATCTCGTAAAATAGGCACATTCAAAAAATTTGAAAAACGGCAGATAGAATGAAGTGAACCCCAAAGTTTAGACAAAATTAAATATTGACTTGCTTGTGAATGAGTTCGGTACTGTACCGGACTCATTCTTTAGTTTTATATGAATTCTTTCGTTGTTGCAGTAATCAATATATCTTTTTAATATTTCAACTTTCAATCTGCCAAAGAAGTTTTCCATTGCTCCGTTATCCATGCAGTTTCCTTTACGTATCTTCATCAAGTTTCACCTTGAACGGCTGCTCCGTAAACGGTTTTAACTCGGATATGGGAACAGGCTTTATTTCTTCGGTGTTTCGCTGTTCTTCGCTCTGAAAAATACTATCGTATGCAACAACGGCAAATATTTATTCTCATCTTGATTATGCGGATAAGGTTTCCGCAACAAAAGAGATGAAGAATAT
>CAKSOE010000015.1 GCA_934476675.1 uncultured Clostridia bacterium
CAAAATTTGGGCTGAAACACAAAAAATCGCTTGATCTCAAGCGATTTTTCTTGTATCAACTTTATTGTTGACCTATGGACGAGGTGAACCTTATAGATATCCGATGAAAATTAGAATTTTCATTACACGCAAGCCCATGCGGCGTAAGGCTTTGTATATTCTTTCGAATTTTCCAAAAATCACAGCAAGTTCTTTTACTATCAAATTTGTGATTTTGTTCAATATCTCAAATTATTAAAACTTATCTAAAATAACACCCGGAATAACTGAGCTGCTTAATGCACGTTATATTCTTCTACTCGTTCAAGATTATCTCTTCAAAATTGTCCACTTCATCTTTTTCAATCAAATTTAAAATTTCCAATAACTGCTTTGAAACTACTGAGTAATCTTCTATAATTCTTTTAAGTATAAAAGCAGGCTGCATTTTTAAATTAATGTCAAAATCGCTCATTACTCCTACATTTGGAGAATTTCTATGTGTCATTTTATTCCTTTGCTCATTAACAAATTTATGATTTCCTTTCCATTCTCCCTCACAATCTGTATTATCTTCTTCAATAATATATTTATGTATCTCTCTTGCCTTTTCTTTAAATTTCTCATTTATTTCCCTGTCGGGGTTAAATATTTGGTTATAATATACCTGTGTTTTATCAATTTCAATATTATAGTATAATCTATAGAACTGAGCTAACAAATCCCATAAAATAGATGTTCTAAACAACGCATTTTCAATATAATAATACGTGTTTTGTTGCTCTATTGTACTTTCGTCAAACAAGCTGAATTCATTGAATGCATCTGAATATGCAAGCTCGATAGCTTTACAAAATGAAATTTTTATTTTATAGTCTAAATCTCTTAATGTATCGTAAAGAGTTTTATATTCCATTAGTTTACTAAAAGGCGCAGGTCCAAGGGCTTCTTTACCAGATACGACTCCAAAAACATATCTATCTTCTCCATACATCAATTTAAAACGGCGTTTATGGTATTGAACATCATTTATAATATCTAATAAATACTTGATTTCTTCATTTGCTTGATTCGACATATTTATACCTCACTGAACCTAACATTTATTTAATAAGTATTTCCTTCCAATTTTCAGGGAATCCCATTGCCTCAATCTTTACATGGGAATATTTATCAAGAAGGTTTTCAACTGCGTCAACAAAATCCTTCCAATGTCTATCATCTGGTAAAACATGCTTCAGGCAAAGCAAGGTTGCAAATACTCTCATACTGCTTATTCCTTGTTTGCTGTACTGCCTATACAATGCCGGAGTTTTAGCAAGCTTCACATTATATAGTCTGCCATAGTGTGCACATATATTTCTTACAAAGGCTATATGCTCAATCCAGCTTTCTAAGTATGTATATCCCACTCCATATGTTTTAGCAATTGCTTTTTTATCTTCACTCTTCATATTTTTATAAAATTTTGACAAAGTTCCAAAGCTAAATAATTCAACAATTGCATATAGTGGAAGGTTTCCTGTTTCATAATTATTTTGAAAATTCTTTACGAAAGGAGCCTTTCGATTTCTCGCCACTTCATCTTCTACATCTTTTAAGAATCCCTCATGGTATGTTGCATCTTGGAAATTAGAAGCATCTTCATATCCGAATATGCCATATTTACACGAGAAATAATTTGATATTCTGCAACGAAGATTGATTTCTACCTTTTCCACTTGGGCAAATATTGCCTGTCTGAAATTAGCATTGAATAAATACAATTTTTTTATTTCATCAAAGGTTACACCTTCATTATATATATCATTTCTTTTCTTCAGTCCAATACTAAATCCTTTTATCAATCTGAAATATGATATGTCATTCAAAAAGTCTTTCGCTTCATCTTCATTATCAATTATGAGTCCAAGATTCTTTAAGTTTTCTATCTGCTCTTCTGCCGTCATCGGCGGCTGATGTTTCTTTAGTTCCATAGTTTCAACTTCCGCATAAATTAAATGACCCGACGTGGTCCGCATCGTTGAGAGGCGTGTCGGGTTCTGTTAACATTATTATACGCTAAAATTACGAATTTGTCAATATAAATTTAGCTTTTTATAAAATTCTCCATATTGCACAAATACCTTGCATACATCTCATTGTTTTACTAAGCTCTAATCAATCTACTCGACTTATCGAAGCAACTCTGATATGTCCACTTCAAGGTTGTTTAAATTCAATTGTAACCGCTTTCGGATTCCATGTACCGTTTTATAATTTTCTTAAAGAATTCAATATCAAGCGCCTGCTTCATATGTGCATCAAATTCTGGATATATTTCCGGTTTCCTTTCCTCGTACAGCGCAACGCAATAATGTTATAGCCACACATTTATTACTCTCATTCTTACAATAAGAACCCAGTATAATTATTTTATCATTTTTATACTACACATATTTTCTAAATCAATGCTCGTAAAAAGTACAAAAAAATCAACATTTTTCTACCATAAATATCCACATGGCTGTTACAATTCTGTTTATAAGTCATCCCCTCATGGCAAAAAACAAGAAATTGCCCTCAAAACATCTATATATCTACATACATATACGATTGAGGAGCTACAGTTATATTGAATTCCGATAATTCTTTGGGGGGCTCAAAAACCTCAACTTTTCCCAACTTGTAAGCATGTGCAGTCTTACAACCCTTAAAGTACTCACGATATTTTCTTCTGCTAATCCCAGCTTCATTTTTTGTCTGTTCCCACAGAGTTGATGGTGCTGCACTTAATGTATTGCATATTTCAACTTTTGCCACCACTTTCATTACCGGAGATGTACTATAAACAATCATTATGCTGCTCTCGGTTTGTGCCAAACGTTTTCTATATTCATATTTTTTTGTACCGGCGAGTATTTTGGCGACATATTCCGGTTTTATTGATAGAAGAATTGCTTTCAATCTCGCACCCCCGCAACTATATATACTTTATTTGTGTTTCAGAGTCTTTAACAATTTGGTTGTATTGTTCATCCGTCAATTGCATAAATGACCGTGGTCCGTTAGGTGCCGGAACAATATCATGATTCCAAAGATACTCTAAATTCAATCGTTTTGTCATACTTTTAACAAATATGAATTTCAATATCTTTAAATTATACCTATGCCCACTCCAAAATTTTTTTAATTCTTCCGTTGAGAATACACTTCTGTTTTGACATATATTAAGCAATTCCTCCTGTGTGTGAATGTTTTTAATAACTTCATCAACTATTGCTACAGTAGTAATAACAGATGTATATTTTTTATATGTACCCTCATCACCCATTCGATAAAACAAAATTAAATCTCCAGGTCTTACCCCATTATCCGGTGCCCATGAAATATAAACTTTTTGCAACGCATATCTATGAGGTTCTCTACCCATAAAATCAATTTTATTTTCATTGTTTAATTTTGAATCCGGTAACAATGTAGTATGGTACTTAGGTAATATTGGTAAAATGAATTTATTGCACTCATATTGAATATTCGGGAAATTCTTTCGTGTTGAAAATTCTGGAATAATAATTTTCATTTTTTTAACAAGAACTCGCTCTTTTTTTCCCAGACCTATTTTTACACCATAATCAACAAACCCCCATCTCTTTAATAACGCTACCAAAGCCGAGAGTTCTTCCCTATCCGTATATAATGTCACATAAATTTCATCTACATTTCGTTGCACTGCATTATCAAATATTATTTTTATAAATCTTTCACCCAACCTAAAGCCCGTAGATTCAACTTTAAATGTCCCCACTTTTAACCGACGCATAGGCTTAAATGGTGGCATTATATCTGAATAGTTTTCATCGCCATCTTCTGTTTTTAGATACAAAAAGCCAAGTATCTTTCCTTCGTCTGTATTGCATATATACGCTTCCTCGTCGCACTTTCGAGCAAACCATTCATTAAATCCTTGATAGTCTATACGAAAGCTATCAAAAAATGAATCGTTTATGTCTATATTCCCAAAATACTCTTTTTCAACTGCAAGCATTTTGTATTCAATAAGATCAGGATTCTCTGCAGTGGCAAAACCAATAAAAGAGTTTATTGAAAATACCCTATTTCCTAATCCAAGTCTTTGCGCCTTATTTCGCAACTTACGATCTTCTGTAACCAAAACATCGACCCTATTCGAATATACTTCAAATAGAAGGTAATTATCAATTCTGTCATTTTCCGATTTTTCAGGGAAATTGAGTCGCTGTTTAAAAGCTTCATCCGGCTCTTTTATTGTCTTTAATGTTTCATATGCATCTAACTTTACTGCAATGGTATCTTGTGTTTGAGAATCCTTATATTTCTGTATTTCTCTTATTGAATAAGGATGTACTATCTTTGTACACCTCATTTTATCTAACCATCTAAAAAGATGCCCAATACTATAATTTGTTACTTTTTTATTTTCTCTATGGATTATTATGTTGGTATCCAATAAAACTCTCATAGTTAAAATTCTCCCTCGTGAATATAATATACCTCCACTTACGCCTTGTTCAAGTCAAAATTATAATATTATAAAACACTTAAGTTTTCTATATTTAATTTCTAAAATCATTATAACACATTTTCCGACAAATTACAATCCACAAAGTCCACAAAATTCCAGTCTCATTCCCGCAGATACTGAACTATCAGTCTTTTGAAAAATTCAATACTAAAAAGTTGGCGCATGTGGTCATCAAATTCAAGATAGATTCCCGGCTTTCTATCCTTATGTATAACAACATCATAAAAATATTTTTTGAATAATCTTTTTGTAGATTCCTCGCTGTTCCGTGTTGCAGGAATATACCTGTTCATCTCATGCCGTATTTCTTCCGGTTTGATTTTTGTCTCGACTATTCTATAAAGTATTCCGCCAATCATATCGGATATATACTTCTTCGTATCTGTGTTTATATCTATCCTCGGCAGAAGAACACAAATGTTATTTCCTTTAAATCTAACATCATGTTCCCTGCATCCACTGTATGCCGGAATTTCCGCAGCTTTAATCTCATATTCGCTTTCTATACAGGTTTCCAGCATACACTTATCTTCACATTCGTCCAAAACCGCCTCAAATTCGGCTTTGGTTATCTGCTGTGTCATTTCCTCATTTGCCTCGGAATAACTGCCACAAATGCTTGCAAATTCGTACAATGCTTCTGCCACTTCATCTGCGTCATCGGCAGACGATAAATAGGCAGACAAAAGAGTAATATTATCATTATCTACACAGCCTGCAACTTCATCTTTTAACTTACTGCACTGTTCTTCTGCATCATCTTGCAAATATAAATTTTTGCAGAACTCATCTATTGCACCCAATAATTCAGACATCGTCTGCGCTTCAAGTATTTTCATCATTACCAAAACCTCCTTTTTCCGCAAATTAAAAAATCCGCCGGTTCAGACGGACTTTTGCTTATTTTCTTTTGAATAATTCCTTTATGTATTCATATTCATAAACATTCAGGCTCTTTGCATTTTCAATCATCTCTCGCATTTCTTCATCAATTATATCTTTTTGAATAGCTATATCAATAATACCTTTACTGCTGAGTGCCATTCTTTTATCCTTAAATACCACGTAATCAGTTGTTGAACGGTCATATCGTATTATCAACTCATAGTAGTTCATAGCCTATATCTCAACCTCTACCGTTACAGTCCCAAACAGCGTAACCGATATTTTCTCCTCAGACAGTATTTTCACTTCCGTAACCGCAATCCGAGTCATATTATCGTCATACTCCGTCATCTTTCCGGGCATAGCGGATATTGTATCATAGATTTCCCGGAGTCTGCCGCCGCTTTCTTTTTCCATTTGGCTGTTTACCTCTGCTATGTTCAGCTTTTCCTGCAATGCTTTGATTTTTTCGTACTCATCACGGCATTTTGCGGTTATATCGGCACGGCTTTCCCGATTTTTCACACCATCAGCTACCATCTGAAGGATATCTTCATTTTTGTCATCAATCTCTTTTTTCAGGCTGATTATCTCTTTATGAGAATCCGGTGCCGCCAGTATTTCCGCAATGCTCCCGTTTAGCAGTGACTGGATTTTTTCTTTGCCGTCAATCATGCTGTTCATAGCCTTTACTATCCCTGTATGCAATCTTTCCTCATCTATTGTCGGCGATGTTCCGCAGGCATCTTTTCCGTTTGTCAGTCGGTTTACACATCGCCATACAATACGTTTCCCATTCGCCGTCCAGGTGGTTCGCCTATATTGACTTCCGCAGTCTCCGCAGATAACCAAGCCGGTCAATGCATACTTACTGCTGTACCTACCCTTTTTCATCATGTTCATATCAGTGGCTGACTTGATATTATTCCGCTTTGCAATAACCACCTGTACCTTATCCCATACCTCTCTCGGTATGATCGGCTTATGGTGGTTCTTTACAAGGTACATTGGAAGTTCACCGTTGTTTTTCGCAACTTTTTTACTGAACAAATCCACTACATATGATTTTTGCATCAGCACATCACCCTTGTATTTTTCATTTGTCAGTATGCCTCTTATCGTAGCTTTCGACCACGCCGTACTCCCTTTTGCAGTCTTATATCCGTTTTCTTCAAGATATTTTGACAATTTTGGTAGACTCCAGCCTTCGAGAAATTTATAGTATATCAGCTCTATTATTTTTGCTTCCTCCGGCACTACTTCAGGTTCGTTATCCTTTCCCCTGCAATAGCCGAGGATTTGACCGTATTGCATAGGTACCTTGCCTGACTTATATCCGAATCGTTTACCCATTCTGACATTATCGCTTATTGACTCGCTCTCTGCCTGTGCGAATACACCATACATATCAAGTATCATTTCACTTGTCATCTTGCTTGTGTCAATATTTTCTTTCTCGAATATCACGGCAACATTCAAGGCTTTAAGTTCACGGACGTATTTAATCGTGTCCGCAACATTTCTCGAAAATCTCGATATTGACTTTGTTATGATAACATCGACTTTTCCGTCTCGGCATAAGTTTATGAGTTTTAAGAACTCATCTCTTTTCTTTGCCATAACCCCGGTGATCCCCTCGTCGGCAAATATCCCCACGAGTTTCCAATCGGCATTTTGCTTAATTTTATTAGTGTAGTGTTCTATCTGATTCCGATAACTCGTAAGCTGTTCTTCGTCATCCGTACTCACTCGGCAATATGCTGCTACACGAAGTTTTTTCTTTCTTGTCTTATGCGTTTTTTCTGTTATTGTTGCCGGTATTACAATGACCTCCGGCAGCACTGCGGTTTGTGAGTTCATACCTTTTATCTCCTTTCACATATTCTTTATTTAACTGTTTAGTCATTCCAACCCTTATATAGATTGCATAGTTTTTCATGGTTTAAGCCTGCCTTTCAAATATTTTGCCATTTATGAGCGTAATTGTTGCAGATTTATCCGGCATTATTTTTATGGTTTTTATTATCTGATTCACTATTTTCCCGTCTACTTTATCACTTTTCGGATACATAGCCATCGTCTTTTCTATTTCTGTTGTCACGGCACTATTGTCCGCTGTTTTGCAATGTTTGAACCATAGCTCTGCCAGCTCAGTTATTTGGGATACTCCCTCTCCCATTTCTGTGTCAGTAGATTCTATCATATTTTTTACATCTCGTGTTTTCTGTGAAATTTCCGGTTTTTCCTCCATCAGTGCCGTATAATCTGTTTTTATAATTTCTGTATCTGCCGCTATGTCATTTAGAAGGTGCGCCATCATTGTATCGAATCTATCTTGATTCAACACGTGCTTATGTCCCTCACAATCTGGATTGCTGCATTTCCAGAAAATCTTTCGTTTCTCCCCGGAGCATGAGTGTCTTCTGATCATCATTCCTTCGCATATTCCGCACCTTGCTTTATTATGATAGGCATCAAGCCTTTCCTTGGTTTTTTCATCAAGTTTCGGCACTTTATCCTCTTTGCAATTTTTTGCAAGCTTGAATGTTTCAGGCGGTATTATGACCGGGTATCCCTTATCACCGATATATTTTTTATTGTCTAATATCCTTTTTACTATATTTTTATCCCAATCTCTACCGTCGCTTGCATAGCTGATGCCTGCCATATTCAGTCGTTCTTGTATATTTTTCAGCGATTCGCCTTGTACATACAAGCTGAATATATTTTTAACCACTTCCGCCTCTCGTTCTATTATCCTTATTTCACCATTGGCTATCTCATATCCGAACGGCATATATCTGTTTGCCATCCTACTTTACCTCCGCATATTCTATTTCAAGCTTCATGTTATTTATCAGCTCATATGATATATTTCTGTCTTTATCAACCCATACTTTCTTCACGATCTGACCGAATATATTTTCATCAAACTCGCTTATTGGACCATGTTGTTTTATAAGCGCTGTCAGGCGTTCCGTCTGCATTATTGTTTTTCTGCATTCATCGCCTCCGGTCAATAGTTTCTTTTCTTTTCCTAATCGTATTATTTCTGCATTTAAGTCATTTTTTTGTTGCATAAATTTAGCAGACTCCAGCATCCCTTCAGCATGAAGCTGATTGATTACCAAAGTCTGCTCTGTTGCCTGTATTATTTTTTCATTTATATTTTTAATCTCGTCCTGCATGCTGAGTTTCATTTCTCTGAATTCTTTCAGATAATTCAGCATCGGAGAGAGTACATACTCCACATTATTTACCAGCCTGTTATACACCTCTGTAAATCCTTTTTTGATTGTTTCTTCCGCAATTTGAGGTGTCGGGCATTTTTCTTTTCCGCCGTCTCTTTCCCTGCATACCCAAACTGAGGTTTCCCCCGACTTTCTTCGAAACATTGTTTTACATTCCTTGCAGAATATCATTTTTGATAAAGTCCGCTTTACATATGTTCTCTGCGGACAATACTGTTTTCTTTTTATATCCAGCAGGCGGTTTACTTTATCATAAGTTTCACTGCTTACAATCGGCGGATTTGCATTTTTCACATAATACATATCCATTTCGCCATAATTGATTTTGGACTTGAACGGAAATTCCTCCGTGTATGTCTTTTGCAGCAGTGCATCCCCTTTATATCTGGGATTTGTTATCATATATATTATTGTTTTATCAAGCCAATTAACTGTGCCGTCCTTTTTAGGAATTCCGGCTTTATTCAGTTCATCCGCAATTTTTTGCAGGCTCTTTCCTGTAAGGTATGCGTTGAACACTACCCTTACTATCCTTGCCTCGTTCTCAACTATATTCCAGCCGTCTGTGCCATTTTTAAATCCATACGGCAGACAGCCTTGCTTGAATGTTCCCCGCCTCATTCGGCTTTTTATTCCCATTCTCACATTTTGCGACAATGACATTGACTCTGTCTGTGCCATTGAGCTTAGCGCGGTGATTTCGGTTTCACCTTTCATAAACCTTGTGTTGATACCCTCTTTTTCAAAGATGATGTCAACTCCCATACATTTCAATTCTCTTATTGTGGTTATTGAATCGTATGTATTTCTTGCGAATCTTGAGATGGATTTTGTTATGACCAAGTCGATTTTTCCGAGACGACAGTCTTCCAGCATTCTTACGAAGTCATCTCTTTTATTCATTTCCGTGCCTGTTATACCGTTATCGGCATAGATATCCGCAAATATCCAGTCGGGATTGTTATTTATAAGGTTAGTATAATAATCGTATTGCACTACGAATGAATTTTCCTGTTCTTCCGAATCGCTGCTGACTCTTACATATGCGGCAACTCTCAGCTTGAAAGTTTCTTTTTCTTCCCGCTTGGTCGGATTTATTATTATAAGTTCACTCATCTCTCTCGCCCCTTTCCTTGATTTTCAAACAAACAATACCACAATTCTCGCTATAAAGCTATTACCAAACGCAACAAAAAACTTTTCTGTAAATGCATCATATCCAACATAACTCTTTCGTTATGCCTAATTTTACTTTTAATTCAGTTTCAATCTCTTTTATCTCATCATCGGTCAGATTATACTTTTGCGAAAGTTTATTAAGCTCCGTTTTAATATACAAATATGTCATGTTATTTTTAACCTGTTCATTTATCGTCATAATCTTCACCTCCCGGTTAAAAGATATGGATAGGAGGCGGATTGCTCCGCCCCCTGCCATACGATTTGTTTTTCAATTATGTTTTTTCCGAAATTGTTCCTGTCCCTCGGATACCGGGCAAAACACAAACTGTGCATGGTCTGCACATCACAGGACTTTCACCTCCCCGACATCCGTCCGGGCAACGCCATTGTTGGAGTATCATTATCTGTAATAACCGTCATGACCTGTACAGTGTACCGATAACTGTAGTGCTGTAAATGGAAATACGCTCGCAGCCTTATTTGCAGTCCGTTTTATGCAGAAAGCTTGTCCGCACAGGCGGTCTTGGCGCATTTACAGCACGGCTCGGATTATTACTAATGTATTTGTGCTTGGGTATTCGGTTGTCAAAGAACACAAGGCATATTTTTGCAATAAAAAATTCTGCCTTTCACCTTATATCTTTTTTGAGCCGTTTCTACCAGTATGTTTTAAAAATTTCTTTAACTTTTTTCTCGCAAGCTCTATACTCTCCCAAACAGCATTTTGACGGCATTCCTCTATTTCCGCTATTTCCTTTGTTGAAAGTCCGTTTACAAACATCAGAAATCTCCGTCTTTGAACTTCTGTAAGATTTGTATTTATGTACCGCATAATCTCATCTTTCCTGTTCCCGTTCATATATTCGATTATTTCGTTTTCAAACGATTCGGCTCTAAGCCATTTGGAATCCTCAATCGAATCTACGCTGCCGGTAACATATTTACGGTATCTGACATCCGCCCTTTGTTCCTCCAGATATATCTGATCCGAAAATGCTTTAAGCTTATCAAAGTCCTCTTGCGTAAAGTTTGGATTCCTCTGCGAAATCTTTTCAAAGGTTATCTCCAATATACTGCCGTCATTGTTTCTGTAAACTATACCTTTCTTGTTTTTATTGATTGCATAATCCGAATTATAATATTTACTCATTTTGTTATCCTCCAATCTGAATTTTGAGTTATCAAGTTTCAGATTGGCTCTTATGGATAACGGGCAATGTAACATTGCCAAGTTTCGTACTTATGGGTTATGACCGCAAAAAGGAAAGCCCATTCAGAGTTTGGGCAGTCAATTTTGGTTATACACTTTCCAAAAATACGGTCCGCTACCCCATACCACACCTCAACCCAAAAAGGAGCTGCAGCTTTTCTCCGCTGCAGCTCCTTTTTATCATATCAGCATATCCCTATAAATCTTTTTTCTGATTGAATTTATGCATCACCACAACAAAGTTGCCAAAAGGATTTATTAAAAACACCTGCCATTTCAAAAATTAAAATAAGTTTCATCGTTATCCTCCGTTATTTTTAAGTACAAAAAAAACCGCAGAGATGCAATCTTGACACTCTGCGGTCTTGGTTTATCAACCGAACATATGTAAAGAAAAAAACAGCATCACTTAGGTTTGCCCGTGACGCTGTTTGCTTTTTAACATTTCTCATATGTGACAGCATAAGCATCATAATGAAAATTTGAGAAACACTTCGCTATTTCTGAAATTACCATTACAATCGCCGCCTTTCCTCATGAGAGTAAACTAAGGTTTCATTGTTTTTGCTCTAATTATTTGTAAAATAATTTATATGATTATATTCAGTAATTCTAACAAATCACTTATTTTATAGTCACATAAATCAGTCACACCAGCCCTGTCAATATTGCCTCCGAATATTCCGACACAGCTAAATCCTGCAAGTTTTATTGACACCACACCAGCAGAGCTGTCCTCCACTCCAATCACCTTATGCCGTTGCTCAAACGGTATTCCGAGTCCCACTCTCGCGGTTTCAGCATAAAGCCACGGGTGCGGTTTTGGCTCAAGTTCGCCAAGCGTGCCTGTCTGACCTTTTCTTAAAGCCTGTCCGGCGGTGATGATGCTGTCATAAAAATCCACCGGGTCGCCCATATTGAGTTGCTTAAAAGCCGAGATTATCTCCGGCATTGCCTTTTCGTAAAGTCCGCTTGTGACAAGTCCGATTTTTATGCCCTCTTTTTTGACTGTCATCAAAAATTCTTTCAAATGCGGTGCAGGAGTAAATGCGTCCTGTTTTCCTCTGCCTTTTAAAATCTCGTCCATTTCATGGTTTACGATTTCAAAATAATACTGCCTTGCAAGCTCCAGACTTTCACCTTTTGCATACTTGTCAATCATATACTGCAAATGCTCTGATACACTGTGTCCCGATATAAAAGGCTCGTCCTCTACTTCTCGCTTGAAATTATCGTTGCCCAAAAGCTGTGCGGTTGTGCGCTCAATAACCCACATCCAAAAGTTTTCCGAATGTACGCTTGTACCGTCCAAGTCCATCAATATTGCCTCGGCTCTCAGCTCAAAGTGCGTTTCGTACATCGGATAAATTGCAGGATATCCCATGCCGCTTTTGACTAAGCAGAGCTTTTTATCATCAAACTCTACTATATCAATTTTTTTATCATCCGGAGTGAGGATTTTCCTCACTCCGTCTTTACCTGTTTCAAAAAATTCGTTTCTTTTTATTTCATTCATTATGATACCTCATTTTTATAAGGATAAAAGAAAATTATAAAGCCTTTTTGCTATCTTTTCTGCTCCTGCATCTGATGGGTGAAGCCCGTCCGGCATATATATTTCTCTTATAATATCGACCTTCGGCTGTATTCCGCTTGTATTAAACAAGTCCAAAACCGGTAAACCGTAATATCCTGCCACCTCTTTTATTATATTGACATATCCCGATAAAAGCACTTCATGCTTTAAACCGATTTCGTTTACTTCATCATCTTCGCTTACTCGGTGGAGCGGAGTCATAAAGATAATGTCAGCTTTCGGATACTTATTTATAAGACTTGTACACAAAATATGCAAAGCACCGTAGAAAGTACATTCATCACGTGAGCTGAAATCACCGATTGTAGAATCACCATGCCCAAAATCATTCGTTCCGCCAAAAACAACGACTACATCAGCTTCTGAATCCATCTCATCAACACGACTCATGAAATCCTTGTCGCTCTCCTCGCTGAGAGATATTTTGCTTTGCTTGGCAATTCGTGTTCCGCCAATGCCATAGTTTTTCACTTCCGCACCGGATAATTTCCCGAATACAGACACATAGCATTTCTCGGGGGATGATGCTCCCACACCCTCAGTTATACTGTCACCCAGAAACAATATTTTTTTATTTTTTAGTTCCATATGTATTATTCCTCCGAATTATATCAGTCAAAAAACTTTATAATGCTGTTATACTGATCCATTATAGACATTATCATATATAATCTCGGAACGTGGAACGGGCCCTTGAAAATATTGCCTTTAAGCGTTGTGGAAACCGTATTGTCATAATGCAGATAACCATACCATTCGCCGTCTTCCGTATCGCAGAAATATTTTTCGCAATACTCTTTAAATTCATTATACAAATCATTGTATTTTTCATCACCAAACAATATATATGCCAACCGAAGTGCAATCATCGTTTCACATTGCGGCCACCACAATTTCATATCCCACTCAAGCTGAACGGGCGGTTTTCCGTCAACATCGGTAAATGCAATAAGTCCGCCATGTTCCTTATCAATCCCCAGTGGCAGTGTAGCGTCAATTATTTTTCTGCCGAATTCGATTGCCTTATCATTTCCCGTAAGCAAACCTTCGGACATAATAAACCATGCCGCCTCCATGGAATGTCCCGGATTTACTATCCTGCCTGTCGGGGAATCTATGCTTTTCCCATCAACGGAAACATTTTCAAGCAGCGCTTTTCCCGTGAAAAATCCGCCGTCAGTTATATATATAAGACATTCCTTGGCAATTTTATCATACTTATCCTTATTAATACCCGTACTGCGCATAACCTGCGCTGTAGACAGCATTATCATTACCGGCGAAAGCGCTTTCATATCTGTATTTTTGAACTTCGGCTCTGTCTTTCGTTTTCCGGTAAAACAATCATATGCAACATCAAAATACTGTTCCGCTTTTTTCAATGCGTCAATCTCATGAGTCGCCTTATAAAACTCGGCACAGCCGATTGCGGCAAAGGTTTCGGAAAAATAATATCTGCGTTTTTGAATTTCTTTTCCGTCCTTTGTTACGGTAAAAAACATTCTTCCGTCACTATCCGTGCACTTATCCAGGAAATTGTATATTGTTCTTGCCGCCTCAATATACCTCTGATCTTTTTCAATTACATTATATGCCTTTGAAAAAGTCCACAGCGCTCTCCCCTGAAACCATACGCTCTTTTCCTCGCCGTAAATATTACCCTTTTTATCAATACAGGTAAATATTCCGCCATTTTCACTATCAATACTGTTTTCAAGCCAAAACGGCAAAATATTATTTATTAAATCATTTCTGTAATCCATTTTAATCTCCATTCCACCGCCGTACGGCGGCACAAATCTCAATGTGAAAAAATGCAAGCAGGTTGCCTTTTTGAGAGGCGACGGCGTATGTTTATACTCCTAACCTCGAAAGAAGGCAAGATGCGCAGCATATTTTTCACGTTAATTACCTCTCATTAATCGTCTGTATAAAAATATACTTCGCCGCATTCAATATACCTAATATTTAATTCCGAATGCCTTTTTTTAACCATATCTGCAAGGTGCATCATTCCGGCTCTTTCCGAGCCGATATGCCCCATAACCAATACCGCTTTGTTGTACCCGAACTCGGCATAATCCCTTGCCATTTCGCCTATTTCCCATTCGCAGATTTCCCCTGTCAGAACAAAATCATTATCGGCTAATTCCTCCGCAACATGCCCGGGAGTTCCGAAACAGCAGCTTATCATTTTTCCCTTTTTATCGGGAGAGCCCGCAATTTTAATATGCTTTATTCCGAGATTTTTTTCTAACTTTGCGGCAAGCTCTTTTGCTGTCAGAGCTTCGGTAAGCTCAAATCTGTTCACGGCGCATATATCGGTTATAATTTTTCTTCCTTCAAGTCCCGAAAATTTTATTTCGCCCTCGTAAATCAAATCATTTCCCGTTATATGCCCGTAATCATGATACCTTGCTATTGTCACACCCGAATTTTCTATAAATTTCTTCTTTTCTTCGGCTAATTTATTGGGAATATGATCGTCCCAATGGTTATAGAAAACCGGCTCATGAACGATTAGAAAGTTAATATTTTGATTTACACATTCTTTAATTACTTCGGGGGTGGCAAACATACTTATGCCGACTCCCGTAATCTCATTATCCGGATTACCTGCTTTGTAGGTGTCGCAAGTTAGCTCACCCTCGTCAAGCTTTCCGAAATAAGCAATCATTTCATTAAACAAATCCGATATTTTCATATGATACTTCCTTTTCCGAAATCGCATCATTTCCTTGCTTTATATACCATATCACAATTCATCAACAAAATATGCATTGGTGTTTGCGTGTTTTCCGCTATCATCTGTAATTGTTATTCTTACATAAATATCAGTATCACACACATCAAAAACAGCTGATGTTACTGATTGTCCCTCATCAGAATATACAGTTCCGCAACGTCTTGAACCTGTTCTTAATATTATTGACTTGCACTCTGAACACCTAATGCCGATTTTTCCATCTTCATACCATAATTCGTAAATCTCCGGTCCTTGAGATGCATAAAAATTACCATTAACAAGAGAATCCGTCACAGAGCAATATTCAAGTTTTTCTGAATTGATAACTGTAAATGCGCCAAAAGAATCTGACGTATCAGGCACAGTCTCGTTATGATTATCATCTCCTGCAACGCAAAACACTCTCTCTCCTCTGCGCAATATATCATCATATTCCTTTTCATTATAGTCATCAAAACCTTCTCTTACACTACTGTAATTACATATTTCCATTGCATTCATACCATGATATTTCCCATATTCATCAAGAGATTCCAACGACCACTGAGGGTGATTATATGTAACAAAAAAACCATTATCTCTGCCTTCTTTTATCATTTCATTGATACATTCAGGCGAATAATTCCTTTCAAAATCAGCTTTTGTATCATCGTATTGAATAAGGTGTCTATACTTTGGAGAATTAATATACAAATATTTTGTTCGATGATAGCATACCTGTTTCAGATTATCCGGAGACAGTGCAATATAACACAAATGGCACGCTTTTAAATAAACAGGATTTACATTTTCCTCTTCTATCTCCATTTCATAACCATTTAATGCAAGAAATTTATCATCTGACAAATCATTGTGTGGCAATAACACATCATGATCTGTATATGCAATGATTGAATATCCTTGCTTCATATACATTTCTTTCAATTCTTCCGGTGTTTTTGCGCCGTCAGAAATTACTGAATGACAATGTAAATTTGCCTTATAAAATCCCTTTTCATCAGTCAAAAGTATTTTTTTCATTTCTTAATCCTTTCTATAATATACATCACAAATTTTACTTGTAATATTCTTTCATTTCTGTGTTCCATGGTAAAGCAAGAATATCATCAAGAAGTTTCTCAGCCTGTGGTCTACTTCTTGTCCACGGATCCATCATTATAAGCTCTAAAAGATATTTTTTCTCATGAGTTTCAAATGCCTCTATTTCCATTTCAACAGGTGCAATTCTATCCCTTAACATCATGGCTTCAATAGACTTTGGTAATCCATTATTGGGAATCGGATGAACTCCTTCTTTATCTATTACAGCCTTTATCTCTACTTCATAATCAAGCGGCAAGCCCTTCATATATCCCTTATCATTAAGTACATTTACAATAGTCACCTTACCAAGATTTGCTTCTATGCTCTCAATAATTTCAACTATCGGATCATTAGTCGGAGGGATTGCACCGTTTGTTATTGCTATACTTTTATCAGCAATGATTTTCTCCATATACTTTATTTGATTTTCACAATTCATAAAATGACGTTTCCACCAGTCATGTACACGCTCATTATACTTTTTACTTGTCGCATCATCAACATGATATATCCAACTCCATGAACCGCCACCGGGATTTGCCGTATCCCCTACAGGGTATAAGCCAAAGCGTTTGTATATATCCATGGTCTTCGGTCCTGTTACATATGAATAGTCAACAGTTTTTGCATACTCTTCAAAGTCATTTTCAAGCCATTTATCCAATATCGGATATGCATCTTTGCCTTTATATTTGAACTTTGTAAGCCAAATAAAATGGTTTACACCGGCTATATCATATTCAATATCTTCCCTATCTAATCCTAACACATCAGTCATTTCAAAAAGGTGTGTAAAGCCGGGGCAAACGCCAATAATTCTTGCATCTTTATACTTCCTTTTAAGGTAAGTAACACCAGCCTGAACAGGATTTGAAGCAATAATATAATATGCTTTAGGACATATTTCAAGAATGTCTTTCAATATGTCTTCCATAAGCTTTATCTGGTAAAAATTTATATAAAAAGCTTCATCGTGCATTATATGAATGCTCCCGCCAAATCTATACCCATTATTCAAGCAAACTTCAATACCTTCTTTAAATTTTTCATTTCCTATCACCAATGTAGTGTTTACTACATAATTTGCATCTTTTAATGATTCTCTTCGATCTGTAGTTTTTGTGATATGTATATCTGCATCACATTCTGCAACGCACCGTAATGCAAGTCCATATGCGTCTTCAAGCCGAGTCGGATTAATATCCATAAGAGAAATTGTACTCCCTTTTAAGTGTTCACTTTGGCACACTTCTGTTACAATGCCCAAGGTAAACACCGCGCTTCCTGCTCCAATTATACTTATTTTACAACTCATATTCATTCTCCTCATTAACTATATTTTATTAATGTCTCAACCGACAATCCTATATCTGAACAAATGGTATACCCTTTTATAATTCAGCGGAATACTTTTCTAAATCTACAATCTCACCGCTGAGCCGTGACTTCTCGGCAGCAAAGGCAATAAGATGTGATAAATACGAAACACGTGTGGAACATACAGATTTACTTGGTGTTTGGTTGCTGAAATACTTAAGGCAGTCACGGACAATTCCCGTATCTCCGCCGCCGTGTCCCGAATCTATATGCTGACCTATCTGCTCCATCTGAATTTCTGTTGTTTCTCTTGTGTCAAATGAAAAATATTCAATTTTATTAGTTTCCATGTCAGCGTATATTTCGCCTTTTGTGCCGAAAATACGCATAAAGCGTCCGCCTTTATTAAATGCATTCATTGTAAAAGAAACAGTCGCACCGCCGTCAAACTCCATATTGACAACCTGATGATCTACCACATCGTTATCGCAATCATAAACGCATCTACCATATGGGCCTGTTCTTAATGCTTCCATAACTTCTTCATCAGTCGGATTCATTTTATTTGCCACAACCACACGTCTGCCCACACTGTCACTCTCCGTACATACGCAATACTGCCATACGGCATTATAATAGCAACTGTCATAATATGGGCAATCGTCTGTACACCTGTGAGGCGCACCCTCCGGCTTATTTTCTTTATTAAAATGCGTTAAAGAGCCGAATGATTGTACTTTTTTGCACTCTCTCCCGATAAGCCACTGCACTAAATCTGTATCATGGCAAGACTTTGCCAGAATCATCGGTGCAGAATCTTCCGCTCTGTTCCAGTTTCCACGAACAAAGCTGTGCGATTGATGCAGATTGCCTACGTTCTCCATATGTGTAATTGACATTATTTCGCCGACATCGCCATTATCAATCATCTCTTTTATCTTATACCAGAACTTTGTAAATCTCAGCACATGGCAAACAACTACCTTTACCCCCTTTTTCTCGGCAGCTTCTGTGATTTTTTTGCACTCCTCCGGAGATGGTGCCATCGGCTTTTCCAAAAGTATATCATACCCCTTATCTATAAAGGCAAGCGCAGGCTCACAGTGCATACCGTCCTGTGTTGAGATTACAACAAAATCCGCAAACTTCGGCTTTTCTGCAATCTCTCTCCAGTCCGAATAAATTTGATTATCCTGCAATTTATGTAAATCTTTCATATATTGCACTTTTGCGTCCACCGGCTCGGCAATCGCCGCTATTTCCATTTCATCTGGGTGATTCAATGAATACTGTGCATACCGCCTTCCCCTGTCTCCGCAACCGATTATTATTGCCTTCATCATTATGACCATTCCTTTCACATTACCTCAACCGTATAAATCTTACCCTTGCCGACTTTGATTTCAACGCTGTTTTTATCCTTTTTCAAACTTTCGATTTCCTTGCCGTCAAGTCGGATACTTCTTGCCTTGTCAAAGTCAAATCCGATATTGAGTTTGCCTTTGATTTCCTTATCGGTCGGGTTATAAAGTCTTACCAAAACAGTACCGTTTTCCGACTTTGTAACCGAGCTTAATACAAGGTTGTCGCCCTCAATTTGGACAAAGCTCTTATCCGTACCGAAAATACCCTCCTGCTTTCCGAACTGGCAAACCTTCATCGGTGCGGCAAATGCAAGCGCATTATCATAAAGCTTTGCTTTTTCCCACTTGTCGGTGTGCGGCATAAAGGCATAGCGGTAGGTAAATTCTCTCAGTGACTGGCTGCTTTCGTCGCCCGGATATTCCATCCAAAGTCTGTTATCGCAGGCAATTCTAAGCCTTGTACCGCGTACCAGTCCCATAGCAAGCGTCAAATTATCGCTGTCCTCTAAAACCTCGTAATCTTTTGTTGCGTCCAAAAGCACCGCAAAACCATTTTTATCGTCAGCCAAATCGTACCATAGCTGTGCCGGGTGGCGTGCAAGCTCGTTTCCTCTGAGTTCGCCGTCGGTTGACGGTCTTACCGGGTATTCGCATACCATAAACGAACCCTCTGCCCAAGTCTTTTCAGCCTTTAAGCCTGTAGGCATACAAACCTTGAAATAATGGTCCTTTGCGGTATTTTTGATTGTGGTTTCAACCTCCAATGCCTTTGCACCCTTTTTGAGCGTCATTTCAACGTGAATAGGCATATCAACCAAAACATCGCTTCTTACCTGCTTTGCAAAGTCATAATCTCTCGGCAGTTTCATTGTCAAATCAACCGTAAACTTAACGCAAAGCGGACCGTTCACGCTTGTTGACACAACCGCTTTTTCGCCGAGACTGTTTATGATGCGGTCGCAGGGGATATTGTCATACATCCACATATTTCCGCGGTCGCCCATATCCATAAAGTAGTTTAAGTTTTCGTAGATTTTCCCAGTTTCCTTGTCGGTAATATTTACTGTTCCGTCCGGATTTACCTTAACTCTGATAAATTCATTTTCTGCCTGATTTGCACCCGATAGCATATTGTCAGCCAAAATTCTCGGTGCGTCCCAGTCCTCGTGCGGATAGGGATATTCGTTCTTTTCCGCCCACTTCAGCTTGAATGTCTTGTAACCCATTGCCGGAATATCATTTGCCTCAAAGAACAGATGCACCTTCGTGCAGTAGAAAGGCATATTTCGGCTTCTCGGGTGATATATTCCGGCTCTTGTGTTGGTGCTGCGTTCAACCTCCTGCACCTTTACCGGGTTGCCGTCCATATCCTCGATAACGATATATTTAAGAATAATATCTCTCGGCACATCAACATAAGCCTCAACAATTTCCGAGCGTGCAAACGACGACGGATTGTGAACAGAAAGGAAATACTCAGTGTCCGAAACCTTTGATGTGTTGATTTCCTTTGTGATATTTTCCAAGCCCTTGCGTTCCAATCCTTTTGCGATAATTCCTGCCTGTTCAAGGCGCGAAACCTCGCCGTCAGCCAAAGTCTTAGGACCTAAGCCGTGCATTGAATCGTGTGCGTGGCTTTGGAACATCAGTTTCCAAGCCTTTTCAAGATATGTGTCGGGATATTTTGAAAGTCCGTATTTCCACGCAATTGTACTCATCGGCTCGGCATAGCGGATAACCGTATTTTCGGTATGACTGTTCTCAATCATAACCTCCGGGTGTGTCGAGAATACATCGGTATGAATACTTCCGACAGGGCCGTCACGCATAGGACCTGCAACCGTGTCCAAATCCTTAACCTTTTTGAGTTCCTCTTTAAGCTCTGTCAGATAATCGGTTAAAGTTGAATGAACGATTTCAAGCTCGCCCTTGTATTCTTCCTGCAAAGCCTTGATAATTTCGGGTGTTAAGGGGTGCGGCTCGGTAAAGTCCGTTCCCTCAAACATCAGCACGCAATCGGGCGCAGCCGTTCCCTCAACCGTCTTTAACGCACGTTCCATGCCTTTTCTCAAATTTTCGGGGTGATATGAAGTTTCGGGGTCTAAAATATCATAGAACCAGCCGTAATCGTCCGGGTTCGCGGTGTGGAACACTTTGCCCAGCTCGCCCCAGTTATATTGCCATCTCTTGTCCCATGCGTCCTTATCGTACACAATCGGAATATGCCCCGCAAAGAAGAAGTTCCATCTTGCCTCGGGACCGAGGTGTGACGCAATCAGCTTTGATTCATCGGGCGATTCCCAGATAAATTCGTGATACTTTGACTTTTTAGGATCCATATACTTGTAGAAAATCGCCGTGTCAATATCAAAGTTCTGATAAATCTGCGGCAGCTGTCCGATTTGTCCGAATGAGAACACGTTGTATCCGCATTTTAACGGCTCACCAAACTCACGGCTTCTCTTAATTCCGTACTGCAAGTTGCGGACAACCGACTCTCCCTGGATAGGTGCACAGTCGGGCAGTGAGAACCACGGGCCGATTTCAAGGCGACCGTCCTCAACATATTTTTTAACCGTGTCCTTCATTTCGAGCCGGATTTCGAGATAATCTTCCAAAAGAGTAAACTGACCGTCGCAAAGAAATGAGCGGTAGTCCGCCTTCTCCTCCATAATCTCAAACAGGTGGTCGAATAAATCCACCAGTCTCATTCTTGTTCTTTCAAATTCCCAGCGGAACTCTCTGTCCCAGTGGGTGTAGGTTACTATATGTACTTTTTTCATTTTAGTCCTCCCTTTCAATCAACATAAGCACAAATGTGAATTATTAGCTTCGCCAAAATTCCACTTTACCCTATAACTCCACCTTAACCATTGCGCGTTTTGCCGTGTCGGATTTCACCGAATACGCCGGAATGTGTGCATCTTCGGGAAAACATATGCAGAACATTCCTTCTTTCATCAGAAAGCTGTTCACATTTCCCTCAAGCAAAAGATAGTCTGCCGACAAGTCATATTCCTTTGTAATATTGAGCGAGCCAATATCCGACCATGCAAACTCTTCCTCGCCCGATACGATAAAATGTATATCGGCAAATCTTCTGTGTGCTTCGTAAACATTGTTTTCTCCGCTGTCCGAAAAGATTTTTCCCCATACCTTTTCACCGTCAATCTCAATTTTCTCGTTCACTGCTACGGTGTCGGATATTTTAAGCCATTCAAATGCTTTTTTAAAATTTTCATTTACTACAAAGTATTTTTCAAAATCTTCAATTTTTCCTATTATCATCTTAATCACCCTTCAGCTGCAAAGCATATACAACATAAAAATGCCAGTATCATCTGCAAAACGTTGGTCTTCGTAAGCTTTGTTTTATAAAATATTCTGTCAAGAACCGCTGTTGTTATAATCGGCATACAAAATTTCATTGTCGCCTGCACAGTCAGCGGTATCATCCCAACACATTTCATTCCCAACAAATCGGACGAAAAAAACAGCACCGCATATAACAAAATGATTACCATACAACCTTTATCAAATATTCTCTTAACACCGTTTATCGTATCGTTTTTGTTTTTAAACAGGTTTACAATCAAAATCACTGTCATTATGACAATCGTTATAAGCATATGCTGTGCGATAAACTCATAATTTGAAATTTCTGCACAATATGTATTTTTTAAGCTCAATATTATAAGTGCCGAGCCTTGTGAAAAAAACACCAGCACACATAAAAGCTTATACACGGCATTGCTTTTTTTGCGCTCTCCGCCCAAAAAGTTTATAACCATACAAACCGCCGCAAGCAAAAATCCAATCGACTTATATACCGTCAAACGATTATCCGCAGCCTGCATAATAAATCCGTACAATGACGGAAGCACAAGGTTTCCGAGCGACGCAAACAGCAAGATTTCCGACACATTTCCGAACGCCGTACCGTAAATACATATAAACGTAGTAACCGCCGAAATGACTGCATACCACACGGCAAGGCTAAGGCTCAGTCCGCTTATATGCAGACCGTGCCCTGCCGCAACCGATACCCCCGCGCCGATTATTGATACACAAAACAGAAAAAGTACCGTAGGCATCACAGATATGCTGTTTCTTTTCTGATATTCTTTTCTTAAGATTGACATTATCCCCATAAAAACCGAGGAAATCAGCAGCAGTCCTATTGCTTGTATCATCATTTTATGTACTCCGTTGTTCCCGCCGCTTCAAGCTTTTTGATAACTTCTTTTATATCGTCCTCGGACGGCATTTTCGCCGGAGCTACCGTATATCCGATATCTATACCCAAAAGCGTAAGAGGAGTTTTCCATCTTGCGGTATTGCCGCCGAGCATTACATCAATAAATCGGTTAAGCTTATGCTGATACTCCAATGCCTTTTTTATGTCGCCGTTTTGGAAGTTGTCATAAATCCCACGTGCAAGCGTCGGAACAATGTTATATGTTGAACCGATTGCACCGTCCGCTCCCATTGAAAGACCTGCAAGCATTGCCTCATCGGGGCCGTTTAAAATGTTGATGTTGCCGTCATTTACAAGCTTAATCTTCTCAAACAGATAGTAATCAGGAACTGTCAGCTTTATGCCTATTACGTTATCAATAGCCATAATCTGCTTTGCAAACCACATAATATCGCATTTCAGTACGGGTGTTATGTATGCCAAGACATTACTCTTGCTCTTCTTTGCCAAATGCTTATAATATTCGACTGTTTCCTCCGGCGAATAGTATGAAGTAAGTGACGGCGGAAGTGACGCTATTGCATCAACGCCGACAGCGTTTGCGTGTTCAATCAAATCATCAACATCATCAAGATGCCCTGCGCCGACATGGGCGATTATCTGTGCATTGCCTGCAGCTTCTTTAACCGTTTCAAGCATCTGCTTTCTTGTCTTGTTCGGAAGAACGGTACATTCGCCCGTATTGCCGCCGACATAAAAGCCGTTTACGCCGCCTTTCAAATTGTATTCAATAAGCTTTCTTACACTGTCCTTTAACACATTCATATTCTCATCATAAAGTGAAAATGTTGCGCTGTAAATTCCCTTAAATTTAATGTTATCCATTATAAAACACTCCTTATTTTTATATGATTTATTTTTAATATCTGGCTGTTTTTGCATCTTGCTTTGCTTTTTTCACATTGTATACAATCAGTGCCGCTATTACGATAGTGAAACCGATCCAAGCCTTCGGGGTAACCTGTTCACTCGGATAGAATAATGCAACCCACACAGGCGCCAAAAGAGGTTCGGCACTGGCAAGAAAAGATGCAGCCACGGGCGGTGCATATCTAAGTCCCAACGGAAGAAATATAAATTGTAATCCTCCCTGAACAATGCCGTATACTGCCATTCCTCCAATTGCTGCCCCCGTCAATGGTGATTCTCCCATAAGAGCAGGTATTCCTATTAAAAAGCACATCATTTTTCCGATAACTATTGCTGAAAACGAATCATTTCTCGGTATTTTTTCCAACATATAAATGCCTGCGCAAGTTACACCGGACAACAAAGCCAAAAAATTGCCAAATCCATTTCCCACTGCCAATCCGTCAATCACAAAAAATGCTATCCCAATCAATATTACCACTGAAGTTATTATATCAAATTTTTTGGGACGTTCCTTAAAGAATATCCACATCGCCAAAATAATAAACATTGGCATTGTAAATTGCAAGACTATTGCATTTGCAACCGTCGTTAGCTTATTTGCATATGCACTTAACAAATTCGTCAGAAAAACAAACATTCCTCCCAGCAACACGCTCTTATTAAATACAAATCTATGCTTTACAGCTAACATATAAACAATTATTACAACAACACCTATTAAATTTCCCAATGCATTGATGCTCATTGCTGACCATGAAAATAATTTTATGAGTACTCCGTTTATACTGGCACACACAGCCGCCAGGAACACTAAAATTGTGCCTATGTTTTGTTTTTTCATATCATTTTCTCCTTGTGTTATTGAAAGCGCTATATATAAATATAATGGTCTCATAAAAGCATCCGATAGGGATAAAATCTACAAATATAAATTATACGATATTATAATCATTGTACCAACTCAGATATTTTCGCAGTATAACTCTCGGAATACTTTATTCCTGCAACCCTTGTACTCATTACGGTTGCTGAAATACTGTCAGCAACACCCTCGCACACCAAATCTACCGAAAAGCTTTTTCTGCCGTTTCCGTTATACAAACCTTCGACGCATGCAGATGCAATCTCTTTGCCCGCGGCATCCAGCACAACCACCCTTGTTGCTCCATAAACTTTATCTTCTGTTGTGTTTTTTACATCTACACAGGCATACGCTTTTCCATTCCTATATGATATATCAGAAAGACCTACTTCAAAAATGTTTCCATCGGCATATGTGACATACATAGGATTACTGAACATTCCGGCAAAGCTTTTTGCCCTCAACCTATATGTTCCAAACTTAGGAAGCATAACTTTGTTTTCTTCAGTTTCTGCAATAAGTGAATTGCTTGCTTCGTCATAAATTAATGTACTGTATGTATATTCACCGCTGTTTTTCCATGAAAGCATTCCATCTGCTGTTATCTTTATCTGCTTTACTTGTCCGGGTGCTTCTGTGTTTTTTCTTATATCAAAGCTAAGCATTACCGGTTCCAAGCCATTTACAGTTATTTTTTCTTCATACGGAACATTTTTTATAAGTTCAGTACCAACTACAAGCTTTTTTCCATCCAAGTAAACCGATACATCGTTGCTTGTACCATAAGTCATACCTGTCATATTGAGGACAACGCTGTTTTCATTAACAGAATATTCATACTCGATATTATGTGATTCAGTACCTGTCTGGTTATCAACAACAATCAACCGTCTTTCTATTTCATCAGACAAAACCTTTCTCAAATTGCTTTCATAAGCAATCGTGGCATTACTTGTTATCTTGCTGCCATCAGTAGATTTTGCATATTCATTTTTTCCAAAGTCATTTTTTTGACAAATAACCTTTTTGCCAGACTTTTCATACTCGTAAAAGGCTTTGAGTACATCATTACTTGCATAACCTGTTCCATATGCAATAACAGTATCATATTCTGACAGTTTTCCGAGCGTATTTTCTGTTACAAAATCCACTTTTTCGCCTAATGTCAACAAATTTTTATATACACTTACAATTTTACTGATATATTCACTGTCATAAATTGCAGATGCATTTGAGTAGAAAATTGCGGTTTTATGTGTATCAGCATTTATAGCTTTTATGTACTCTGATAATCTACTGAGATCAAGTCCCGTTTTTCCTGCCTGCCAAACACAGTCGGGGCGAATCAATATCGAACCAGAGTATGCATCCTTTGTGCTATAGCTTCTTTCCCATACCCATATGGTAGACATTGCCCTGCCATGAATTGCCCCCTGCCATAAATCGTTTACCAGGTTTTTAGTCTGACGTTCTGAAAATTCAAAGTTTTTGTCCGCTATGATATGGTCTTCACTGTTGTATACCGGTTTGTTGGTAACTGAACGCAAATAATCATACCACATCAGTTTTCTTATCAAACTTCCTTCGTCATCAATATAAGCGGCAGCATCATTTCCTGACCAATCAAGAAATTCAGAGTATATTTCTGCATCTGTTCCGGCAGTTGCCAACCATTCATTTGTAGTATACCACCCCATATAATTACCCATCTTTGTATTTAATGGAATATTGGTATACTCCTTAATTATATCCGCCATCCACTTATGCCAATCAGCAAAGATACTACGATTGAATAATACCCAATCGTATGCCAACGGTTCACTCATGTTAATATGATTAGGGGTTTTTATTGTTGGCATTTGCGTATCGCTAAAATCAGAATAACTCGTCCCATATAAGCTATTTATTTTAGCTATTGTCCCATATTTCTCTGCAAGATAATCCCTAAATTTTGGATTATAAAAGTCAGGACTATATCTTGTATCATATAAAGGCTCATTCGATAAGCATATATTAGTCACCGATGAATATTTCGAAATAATCGGTATAAAATATCGCAAATAATCCTCAATGATACCTTTGGGGATAGGTGCATCTACAATATATTGAATAAATTCGGGTGAATTTGAATATATGTTTTCTCCTTCCAAATTTTTGGGGAACAGATGTGGAGAAATCTGTACAGATACTCCAACATTTGAATCCGATGCTCTGGCAAGCGTCTTAAGAATATGAGAAATATTCTCACTGTACAGTTTATCCTCAAAGCTTCCATTTATTATATAGTTGCCACTTTCATTATTTTTGCTCATTTTTATGTTGTCAATGTACAAAGTACCGCTACCTTCTGCACTTATGTAAAACGGCAAATGATTACTGACATTTTTTTTATTTATATCTGTTGTAATATTTCTCCAGTTTCCGCTATAATCAACAGGAACAACACAGTCACCATAATTGATATTAACACTTAATCCCTTCGAACCACGTATATCAAAACTTAATTTATAATCGTATCCGTTTTCAAGAAATAGATTTTGATATATTCTCCCTTTTGAACCTTGTACACTCATTTTTAGCGAAGATTTCCCATCTGTTACTGAAGATGATGTTATTTCTGCCGAACAGGTTCCGGAAGATATTTCTTTCACAAACGTCCATGAGGGTAAATTATCATTCTCAATCGGCTGAACCTTACTCGGGCCACATTCAAGCTGAATGTTATTTGCTCCAAAACTTCTAAAGTTTTCGACATCCTCCATTGCTGTATTAAAGTGACCATATCCTATAGAATATACCGGCTTTCCGGTTTCAAGCAAAGTAAATCCGTCATTTGATAGGTCCTTCATATTCGTAAGTTTGGCATTTAATGGCTCTTTCATACCAGAAAGATACCCATTTAAACTTGACTTGGTCTCATTATACATATCAAGCATTGCCTGTTTGTCATAAGCAATCAGACTTGAATTGTACCCTGCTGCCTCGTCATCTTCAATATACCCGGCAAATCTTTGCATCGTTGCTAAGCATACATCTTCATAATCGGTCGAAATGCCTTTGTCACGACAATTTTGAATCAAACTCTCAATCTCACTTATTTCAGACTTGAAGTAACTTGCATTATCGGCATAGGCGGCAGATGTCATTACTGACATCAATACCGCCACTGTCAAGACTGCTGATATTATTTTTTTCATTTGTCAAACCTCACTTTTTCAACAAATTCACAAGTACTGTTGCAAATTCTGCTCTTGTGATACCCTTGTTGCCCCCGAAACTTCCATCCGGATAACCGGACATTATTCCGGCAACAGTTGCCTTATCAACAGCCTCTTTGTTATTTATCTGTGAATAATCGGTATATTGATTTGCCATACCGCTGTTTATCGCAGCCATAAATTTTTCATAAAATTTAACGGCCCATTCTGCGGCATCTTCTCTTGTTGCTTTTTTATCAAAATCTCTTATTTCACTTATATCCATTCCGGCATTATTCAAAGCTCTTATCGTACCGTCATACCACTTTAAATCATCTTCGCTTGATGAACAATCCAATCCATAACTTCGAGCTAAAAGCGCCAAAATTTCTGCAATAGAAATCTGTTTATCCGGTGCAAATCTTGAATTACTTATACCTTTTATAATCCCTTTATTCGTAAGATTTGAGATATTGTTTTCTGCCCAATGGTTATATGTATCAATAAACTGATTGCTTACGTTTATTTCAAGCATAACAGGCTCATATTTTGTAAGTTCTATCACCTCTCCGAAGTTATCACCGCTTCTTAAATCGTATGAAGATGTAATAGTTTGATTATCCGCAATAATTTTTACTTTCTTATTGCCTCTTAAGCTATTCATATTCAATATCAGCTTATCATTGCAAATACCCGTGTTTATTTCAACGTAATCAACATCTTCGCCTGTTTCGGCATCAACAACGCGCACATATTGCATATTGTTATTTTTCAGGTAGTCTTTTATATATTTATGGAAATCCTCAAATGACATTTCTCCCAGAGTATCAGTTGACTGATCCATATTTTCTATAAGCGTAGCATTTGCTTTGATATAATCGGCACTTTCTTTTGCCTTGCCTGTAAGAGGTTTATCATATTCATTTTTAGTAAAAGTGTCTTTGTCACATACAAGCACTTTACCGCCATTTCTTACAAAATCCGCTATTTTCTCAGGTAAATCCTCTTTAACCTGAACTGTTTTCGGGATTATCAAAACCTTACAGTTCTCCAGTTTCTGTGCCACATCTACACCTGTTTCAGCAATAAACTGAACGCTCTTACCTGCATAACGCAATGATTCATATGCTGCATAACAGCCTACGGTGTATGTATTGGAATAATTCCTTGATGCATCGGAATACAACAATGCAACTTCCGGCTCATCATCCTGCAATGCCACCACTTCATTTGACAGTCTTTGCAAATCAAGACTCATTCTTGATATTTTTGAAATACCGTCCGGTCTTCTCATCAATGAACCATACAATGAACTTTGAGGACTATATTCCCACTCCCATACCCAGATAATACTCATTCCTTTTCCATGCACTGCCCCTTGCCATATCTGTTGAGCAGCATAATCGGAATATATAGACTCAAATGGTGTTATTGTATCTTGTAGGATATGATCTTCGGTATTGGCTACCGGAGCTTTTTTGAATGTCTTCTGATAGTCAATCTGATAATAGTAGTCCAACTCTCTCATATGCCAGTTGTTGGTAAGGTAATGACCGCCATCATTTCCGTTTATATCAAACATATCCTTATAGTATTGATATTTCACACCCGAGTCAACAACATTTCTCATTGACGGATGCCAATCGGAAGAACGCGGAGTCAAATGCAGCTTTGCCTGCAATGGAATATCCGGAGCCATTTCTCTTATTGTGTCGCATATGAACTGATGCCATGAAGACATAATTTCTGCGTTGAAATCACAATAATCATAATCACGTGCATCATCTATCGACAGGGTATTTCCATCCTTATTTATTTCCGGGAATTCAACCTCAGTAAATGAAGTATAAGCTGTTCCGTAATTATCATTAAGTCTTGCTAAATCCCCATTATATCTTTTCTCCAAAAAGCCTGCCCAGTACGGACGATAAAACTCATCGGAAAGTGCTGTCCTAAATATCGGCTCATTTGTTACACTGATTGATGCCAACGATTTGTAATCCTTTATCTGAGGTATAAGCGCCTCAAGTGATAATTTAATTACTTTTTTCATTCTCTCGTCCATAATATTGTATTTGATAAATTCAGGGCTACCTGTAATGGTATCGGGATATTTATCATAAACAAACTGTGGAAATACATGAGGTCCAAATAAAACATCAACAGCCATATTACTATTTTCTGCCCGTGACAAAACGTCTGAAACCCACGCCAGCGCCCAATTTTGATTTATTGAATATTCCGATTCATTTGGAACGGCAGCTCCGCTTCCTGCCGGAAGTATTATATCCCTCGGATATGCAGCATACTGAATAATATTAAATCCGAAATTCGGAAAATTCGGCAAATCAGCAGATACTGAATTAAAATGCCCCCAACCCGTTAAAAATACAGGACGTCTTTCAATAACACCATTAGTATTTGTATCAGCTACAAAATGTCCGCCTTCTATTTCTACTCCCTTGTCACTTGTTACATATTTAGGCACCTCAAACGGCATTTTTTCACCCGAAAGATATGCACTTAAATCTTTCTTTGTCTCCTCATATATTTTCTTGAGGGAATCATCCATATACTGCATTGTTTTGTAATACCCATTATTAATATCCTCCTGGATATAGTCCACAAAACGTGACAATATCATATAATTTGCAGTTTCATAATCAGTATGTATTCCCTTTTCCTCGCATTGGTCGAGAAGTGTTTTTATCTCTGCCGCCATTTTTTCAGCATTTTCTTTAACGCCTGCAGCATCATCGGGTGAAAAATATTTTGAATCGCTTTTAAATGTCCTGCTTTTTGCCTGTACTGTTTTTCCGTCGCAGGTAACATCACAGATTATCTGAAATTCACCAATTGCAGAAAAATCATGCCAAATTTTAATTCCCGACTGTGCCGCTATACTAACCTCTTTTTCTTCCTGTGTATATCTATTATTAATTTTAAATGTTCTTTCTTTATCTGCGGCATTGACAATATACAAATCATAACCACCGTAAATTCCAGAATCTCGGTTTAATACGATCCACGAAAAAAAGTCACTGTCATCGTCAATAAGCTCTAAGAACGGGAAATTTGTATTATCCTTAGATCTTGAAATACCATCTGTAAGTTCTACGCAGTAACGGCGACCATTGCCATCATTATCATTAACCAAAAAGTTAAAAAGAAGCTTTTCTTTTGGTTTACCGCCTTCAATAATAGTTTCCCATGGAATTTGCACCTCATATATTGTATGCTCTCCGGAATTTTTCGCTTTTGCAACAACTTTTGCTTTTTCCTCATCGGTAAGATAAGATGAATGAACTTCTGCATCAATCGAATTCGGATCACACACTATGCTAATTTCTTTACCGAATTTTACACCATTGCTTGTGTCAACACCTCCGGTACCTAAACCAAAGTCATATCCTGCCACATCATCCGGATTCTCCGGCTCATTTGGATCTTTCTCTTTCAAATCTTCTTCTACCGGTGATACCGCAAATTGTATGCTGTCTCCATCCCAATAATTATAGTCTGTTCTATCCTTTGTAATCGGATAAAATACATCATCTGTAACATCAAACATAATATATAAGGATTCATCATCATACGCTGTTTTTACTTCCGCTGTTACATCCTTGTCTTTATCGTCAGACATAAATGTCTGTATCTGTTTCTGCATAACGGGCATATAGATTGCATCATAATTGCTCCAATCACTATTATCACCATCTAAGTTAATGCCCTCTTGTTTTCTTGTCTGAATATATCCTAACACTCCTCCCAGCTGTTTAAGCTGTTCGGTAGTGAAACTGCCTTTCTCAATAACCTCGTTATATAAAGTTTCTACATTCGCCACAGATTCTACGCCTGTTTCAAAAGTTCCGTTTGAAATCAGATTATTTTCTGTGCCTTTTTCCCTAAAGTATACATCATCTATCCAAAATCCATTACTTGCACCTTCCAGTATAAACATTAATCTTGCATTTTGCGTTACCGTAGGTGTCCATTCAAACTTACTTTCTATCCAGTCATTTGATTCGCCGATAGGCAAAAGTTCGTGTGATGCTTCCGATATCCATTCAACTATGCAATACACCAATTCCGTCTTTTTTGATTTTGTCCACATTCCAAATTCGTATGTCTTTCCGGCTTGAACCGTTACCGGAGTATACAACCAAAGATATTTTCCCGATTGTCGTGCACTTTTGCAACTCATTTTCACTGAAGCATTTCCGCTATGTTTTGTCTCATAATCCAATCCTATTGTACCATTTAGTTCACCGGTCAACCAATTCCAACCAAAAAAGCTTCCGGAATTCGCCTCCTGCGCAAAAGCAATTATATTATTGATTGGAAGCATAACTATCATTAAAATTATAGCAAAAATTTTTTTCATCATTTTCATATGCTTTCAAACTCCATTTCTTATTTTCAAAGGGGCTGCATTATCGCAGCCCCTTTGTTTCCTGCGCCAATTTCAAATAATCAGTAAATTCTTAATTTTATATATTATGACAATGGATCCGGAGAACTAAGCGGAATCATATCATCTGTCCACATAAATGTCTTTATCTTATATCCACTGTTTTCCGGTACTGTAACGTCAAGCGAGAATATTTCATATCCTGTTCCTGCCACTACTGTCTTTTTAATTGACTGGACATTGACAAGAACGTCACCCTTATAAAGCGCAACATAATATACACAATCCATATTTTCGTCATAGCACTCTATTTTCTTTGACGCCGTAATTACTCCGCTTGTAATACTATCAAGTTCCCATACTTCACCGTCGACAATATTTGTAAATTCCGTTTTTTCTGTTTCATAATTTTTTGTCAACTCAAATCCTCCGTCAGAAATAAGGTTTTCACCAATTTCGTCTCCATTTTCATCGAGCACATATGCTGATATATCGTCTATCCATATATTCTCTGCACCATTTGTAAATACAAGAGCATATGCACCGTTATAATCAGCTGCCTCATATGGATACTCTGCTAATTCGTCATCAAAATCCGAAACGACCGCGCTTAAAGTTACCCAACCATTGCGATCCTCGTCTTCTTTAACAAATGTAACAGTTTTTTCAAGTGAAACATTTTCTAAGTTTCCGAGCCTGAGCAAATACGGTATAGTACCATCGTCCAATTTTGCCTTAAAAGATACCTTGTAATCTTTATTCGTATTAAGAACAAGTGCCTGTTGAATCGCCGTATAAACATTAGACTTTACACCATTCATATTTGAATTAAATCTTAATGATGCAGTACCGCTATACTTTGTATCCTTATCAAGATCAACACTCATATCGGCATATGAACCATCATAATCACTTCCTATGATTTCCCACGCACCACATTTCTCTCTGCTTTGCAGTGCTTTTACATTTCCGCTTTTCGGTTTCAATACTACACTTTGCGAATCTGTTCCGTTTGATGTTGTCATATCAAGTCTGATAGTATATTCATTTCCCTCTGTCAAGCCTGACAATAAACAACTGTTTATAGCGTTTGCACTTAAATCATATGTGAAATCTGTTTTTTCTTCATCATTTACATACAACTTTATCGCACTTACAGCGGTTTCAGGATTTCTCCACGACACCGTGCCGGATGTACCTGACGCAGTCGGATAAGCAATTAAATTTGAAATCTTTGTTTTGTTCACAAGCTTATTCTGCTCAAAGCTGCCGTTTACAATTAAATTTTGTTGCTCACCTTTTTTTGTTAATGTGATATTATCAATGTAAATCATATCAATCGCATTAATCGTAGTAATTGTAAAATTTTGTGCTCCATTGCTATTCACTTGCAATGTCCCGCTATGTTTATACCAACCATTGTCAACAAGGGTTCCGGGTAAATCGCCGGACAAGTTATTAACTGAAGAACCCAATTCAAACCATATGTTTCCTCCCGAATAAGCACCTTTTGTATAGAATGTAATGTCATAATCGCCCTGCGGTAAGTTCATGAAACTTGTCAAAACCCTCTGATATGATGAACATGAAGGAGCGGCAAGTTTAATCGAATAGTTTCCGTCATAAGCGGTTTCATCGGTTACCTCAACATAATTATTCTTTCCGTCATAATATCCGGGATATCCACCATAGTACATAGTCCAGTTAGTAGGCTTTTTGTACACCTCTGAGCCGTATTTTGCATATGAATCCTCAAAATCTACACATGCAGCAACATTCCCGTTTTCGTCCGTGAATGTAATATCATCGATGAATATTCCTTCACAAGTATGCAAAATCAAGAAAATATAACTTGCTCTATTCTTGACTGTAACTTTAGCTGCCTTTGTTATCTTTTCCCACCCGTTTTCTAAGGGTTCACTTGTAAATTCAACGCCCATAAATGTTGCACCGATTTGATAGCCTTCAGTATACAAGTCAATTCTGTTCGAACCTAAACTCTTTACCTTCATAGACAAATCGTATGTACCCGGCTCTATTACCTTATTGATTTTATATCTTTTTGCATCAGGGCCTGCAGTCCATCTCACATACAATGATTTGTTTCCATCATAAGAAGTATAATCTGTCGGTTCAACAAATGCATTTGTTGTGTTACTCCACTCATCAAGCCACATTGTACTGTCATTTGCAGTACTTCCATCCGGGGCTGTATAATACGCATCTTCAAAATCAAACGCATAATCGCCCGTAAAAATTTCTTCTCCGTTTTCTACTCCCACTGCTGAAAAGTCATCAACATATAAATATGTTCCGGCTGATTGCGGGTAAAATACCAGCCAAAGGTATCGCTGCCTCGGCATCTGAATTTCATATTTTTTCCATCCGTTTTCTGCGTCCGTTACTGTGAAGTCCGTAAGTCTCTTGGGAGTAGCCGGATCACCCGTGGTGAAACCATATCCAATGCTATGCATATCCATATTGCCTTTTGCATAAAACGATAATCGATAATTGGTTGAAGTAAAGTCTCGATTGTTTAAGTCTTGACCTATTCTCAAGTAATTTCCGTTTGCCGGAGCATCATTTCTTATTAATAGGGAAAAATCCCCTGAATGTGCCTCTTTTTTTGACGGTTGCGCAAAAGAGTTTGCATTAAAACTATCAACATACCATTTGTACCATGTACCTGCAGGCTGATCCATTAATCTTAATCTTTTGCTTGTATCGTATTCCTCCGGTCCTGACGTATCACTCGCTGAAACCGGCATTACACTCATACTAAATAACATTGACAAGCCCAGAATAATTGATAATAATTTTTTCATTTTCTCACCTTTCAATCTTTCATTAAATTTATTTGACTTTTATTTTTCAACAACTCACCTCTCAATCACATCATTGAATTTACTGATTATTATTGATGCCTGTAAGATTTACCATAGGATACAGAGCATTTCTTTGGTCTCTCGAATCAATAAAAAACACTCTTACGCAATATGTTTCACCTTTCGGCAATTCTATACCCGAAACAGTAACTGTTTTTGGTTTAGCGGATTTATCTGTCATAGGAATAATGTCATTATTTGAATATAGTCTAATAAGCTTTTCCCCTTCATAAACACCTGCAAGGATTTCTATTTCCATTCCTTCCGAATGTTTGTAGTTTTTCACTCCGCACACAGCATTGTATTTTCCGTCCGCCTGTAACTTCAGTACAGGTTCATTTATGATATAATTAGGAAGAATCGTTTTTACTTCAACAATCGTTCCCTCGCTTTCAGTATTTGACGAATTAACCGGGCATATTTTAAAATTATATGTTGTGTCTGATTCCATTTTATTTAACTTAAGAAAATTCACATCAGCATCAAGGTCTGCAATTTTAGTCCAGATTCCGTCAGCACCCCTATATACATTTACTCTGTTACAATTATTAGGTGCTTTCCATTCAAGATTTACCAAATTATCATAACCGTATGTCGATATATCAGTTATGGAACCTGCCACGGGGTCTTCAGACGCAGTCTCAAAACCTCCATTGGTCACCAATTCCTCTCCATAGGTTCCATCCTCTAATATTGGTTTTATTGAAAAATCATCAAACCATACATCTGTCATTCCGTCAAAAATCAAAAGAAATTGTGCTGATGGGATTTCTTTTTTAATAGCTTTTTTGACAAGAGTCACTTGCGTCCATTCGTTATTTGTTTCAAGGTTATTAAAAGTTCCTGATGTTGTAAACACATCCGGGTCCCAATCAACTTCAACCAACATGTGTGTACAAGCATTGGACTTCACCCAGAAAGAAACTTCATATTCAGTATTTGCAGCAAGGGAAAGATTCAATTTACGAAAGCCAACATAACGTCCACCTTCAATCGTGTCCCAGTTTGCTCTTACATGCAATGAGTTTTTTCCGCTATGGCTCTCGATAGAATCATATGCAATCTCGCCCTCACCATTGTTCATTCTATCCCAGCCGCCCAGTGCTGCTGTTAAATGGTTTGCATTCGCACGCACTCTAACTGATTTTACAAATTCAATACTGTCACGATCGCTATACGAATATACTATTTTATATATGTGCATATCGTCTTCAACAAGCGTTGCACTTTTCCATGTCTGAACTTCATTTGCGCCCTTTGTAAAACTATTTTCGAGTAAAACATCTTCTCCATTGATAGACTCATAAAGCTCTACCTTAGTTACTGTGCCGCAAACAGGGTTCTTCCAACTTAATTTAACAATATTTTCACTTGATTCACCTATCAATGATTGCGGCGCATATTTATCAATTGGAGTGTCTACCGCCGGTCCGGGAGGCTTTATAAGTTCAAACCCCCCCGAACTTACATATTCATTATCATCGTGTACCAGCGAAACATTATCTAAATACAGCCCGGAAACATTTCCAACAAATTTTAAACCTATGGTTTCAATGTTTTCTCCCGTATAATTAATTACAGCTGATAATCTTTTCCATCCGGTTTCCTCACTATCACCGACTACACTTTCAGCTGCTCCAAACGAAGAATCGGAAAACAATATTTCCGTTTGCCCCATAATCAAAGAGATTGAAGCTGTCGGCATTTTTCCTCTATAACAAATTGAAAATTTATATTCGCCTGCGGAAACACTTTCCGATAAAGTATTTTCTGCCAGCAAATATGTATTCTCAACGGCAGCATTAGGGTACTTAACATATAATGATCTGTTGCCGTCAAATGCGCGACTTGTGGAAATCTCAGCATAATAAGTGTCACGATCTGTTTTATAATCACCCTCATACTTTATATTCCATGCATTATCATCGGCAAACACCGTTAACCCTGATGCTTGTATTAATATTGCGAGAATTAAGCAAATACATCCCGTTATTTTCTTCATATTGTCAGCACCTCCTTATTATCTTATAATTATTACATTGTACAATCTTGCCGCAACAATTCTGCATACAACTCTATCATTAACCTGCATATCCCTGATACTGCATGTCTCACTTGTATTGCTGTCCGTATAGTAAATACGCACATCTTCATATCCATTGATTCCCGTCGGCATCGCTGTTTCAAATTTGAAATTGACTCTATCATTTTCAAGTTTATCAACAACTCCCACAGCATATATCTTTCCGTATCCGCTGCTTACAGAACCTGTATACAAATCCTTATCAAATGCTGAGCAAATCTTTTCATATCCCGCTATTTGTCCATCCTCATTAATAGCAAAACGAACAATATCACCTTTTTTAACATCAACATTGACTCCATATTTCACCTGAAGGTCTATTGGATCACGACCGCTTATTGAAACTTCTACTGTTTTTACCACTTCATCATTTTTATCCAATGCTGTACCTGTTCCTGTTACTATAAACATTGCATATCCAACGTTCACCGACTCATCATCAACCACAGAAAAGATGTGCCCGTATCTAAATTCATCTACGTCATAAACTGTCACATCTGAGTAGGTGCCATGTTCATTGTAAAAATATGTAGACGGCACTTCCACTCTGTATTTTTCACGATTGTATTTATCTTTCTCATTTTTCGGAAAAACAAATAGTGCGCTGTCTTCATCTTCAATTCTGTAAAAATTCGCAAATGCTCCGTAAACCGGCTCGTATTCGCTTGTAAATGATGTTTTTGTAAAATACTTGTCACTGCTGCCCTCAAATGTTCTTGCCGTCTCAATGTTGGTTATAATGCCTTTAAGGTTAACATTCATTCTCACAACCTGCGGTTGGAAACCCGAAAAAGTATCATACAATGTTTCAATACTGTTGCTTCTTTCATCGTTTATTTTCGTTTTCGCATTGTATTCTATATCTCGCCATGTTCCGTTCATATCAAGACATTTAATCATATATTTATCCTCAGCATCTGAAATATAGGTTTTCAGAAAAAGGAAGTACTTCTGGGTACTTTTCACATCAATATATGCTATTCTTCCATTTATATCCAAATATGCCACTGCATCGCTTTTAATTTTAATATCTTTATTGTTCGCATGCAACGAATCCAATGCATCTTGCAGAATCTTATATTTTTCTCCCGAAATATAAATTTCCTTCTCGTTTTCATTAAAGCTTTCTATACTTCCGGTTATTTTGTCACTGTTCACATAGATTGTGATATATGGACTTCCGCCATGGCTTATAGCAACACTTAAGACATCATCTCGGTCGATATCGGAAAGTTTTGACTCTTTTCCGTCTATATATATTTCATACTCATCTTCTTCAAGCTTGATAACACTTACCGAAGAGTCCACATTCAGCTTATCATATATTTTTAAATCTTCCGTGAAAATACTCTCGACAACCACGGTTTTTAAATCTGATATAAAGGCAACATCGTATGTACCGTCATTATTATTATCAACCAGTCTTATATTTCCGTTTTTGGGTTTAAAATCAGCCGCTGTATATTCTCCGTAAAAACGACCGTTGTAAATCACTCTGATATTATCATTCAGCCGAACATTCTTTATCTTTGTGTCATCAAAATCATAACTTAGTTTCTTTAAATTGCTGTCAACATCAATTATGTCTTCATCGACAATGGTTATTTCTTTATTTTTGTTTTCTTTTTTTTCTAAATACAAAATCTCTTCATCACCATGATCAATGTGAATATATCCTTCTACATTTAGTCCCAACAAATCATCTGAATTAAATGCGCAGTCATATTTCACCTCTTCAATTTCAATTTTATTTTTTCCGGCATCTCTGTCCCCTAAAATTGAAGTTTTTGAAGTTGCAGTTACAACTCCTCGAATTTTGTATATTTTTCGGAATTCTTCAAGCGCAGGCTTATCCGATATTTCCTTGTCATAACTACCATAATCCGTAAGCAGCGGCTTTGCTTGAGTAAAATTCATCAAAATCTTTATTCCATCGCTGTTTGTAAGAGTTTTTTGAGCAATGTATTCCACCCCATCAAGCAATCCGGCTGTTCTTGCCGCATTCAAATACTGTGATTCATTGCTGTACAAATCATTGTAATCCAATGCGTAAATCATATATCGAACAGCTTTTTCAAAAGTCACTGAACCACTGCCGTTATACTTTTCATTTTCACCTATAAGCCCTCTGCTACGTGCAAACATTTCCGGAGACATACCTGCCTTGTCCGTAACAATATTTTCCAAACCTTCTATAAACATATCATTCGAAAATTTATTGTTTATATTGTCTGCCGAAACAATTTCAAGATTAACCAAAATCTCTTTCTGTTTATCCAAGTCTCCCGGTTGTTCAGCATATGATGTCACTCCTGTAAGAATAAACAATATGGTAAATAATATAAATTTCTTCATCACTATCCTAACTCCTCCTAATAAAAACACCACTTATTTCGAGAGAATATTACTTATTATAACGGCACACTGTGCTTTGGTGGATTTACTAAAAGGATTAAATTTCCCGTCTTCATATCCATTTACCACCCCTGCCGAATATAATTTCTCAACGCCCTCTTTTGCATAATCACTTATTAATTCAATATCAGTTGGAGATTTTGTGGTTTCTGTTTCACTAAACTTTTCTTTATATGCTCTATATATTATCATAACCATATCCTGCCTGGTAAGTTCCATACCACTGCCAAAAACAGTTTCAGACACTCCGTTTATTATCCCCGCCTTGTATGCGCTCGCCACGTAACGATAAAACCATTTATCCTTTGACACATCCTCAAATTCACACTCTGCATTTTTGTCATATACCCCGATAGCATCTACAATTATTCGTACAAATTCTTCTCTCTTTATATTGTTGTTCGGATAGAAATATCCGGCAGTATCACCTGATATTATACCTTTTTTATAAAGATTATTTATAGCTTCACTTGCCCATGATACAAGTGATGAATCCTTTAGTCCGCTTTTCTCCGGCTGTTTTACAGGTGTAATTGTCGTACTCGGAGTACTTGGAGATTTTCCGCCGCCGCTTATGACATTCCCGCCACCGCCATTTCCGTTTCCACCGCCGCCTGAACCGCTTTGATTTACCGCAGCCGATTTTATCCCGGCTAAAAGTATAGTCTTGGTTATACACGGATTAGATTTAAAATAGCTCACCATCTTGTCATTTGCAGTACTTTTTTTACTCATATTTTTATAAGTAATGTAATCACTATTACTACTTATCTCCAAATCATTGGCATATTTGTTCAGTAATTCTTCTATTTTGTCAAATCTCGCATTACTGATTAGATATAGGATATTTGCTTCACTATAGGATTTATCTAATGCATCAAATGATGATATTTTATCCGAATGAGTATAATAATCACATATCCATTTTTTCAAAGTTTCATCTGATAATTCTTTGTACTTTTTACTTTCAAAGCTTAAATCGGTACTTAACAAACATTCCGAAACATCTTCAGAATTAATTATCTTTGACATCATTAGTGATTTGTTAAAAAGCACAGATATATTATTTTGATTAATTTCATTGGATTTTATTTTATTGAAATAATTTATAAAGTCCTGTAAGTTCTTATTGCTAATTAAATCAAGTCTCATTCCCATTGCCTTAAATGCAACAAAAAACTCATTATTCTCAGAAAAAGTCTCCTGATCCACGCCACCATTATCTAATTTACTTTTTATAAAATTTAACGCAGCATCTTTCTTTTCTTTCGGTGCAAATGGAAATTCATATGTCTGTTCTTCACCGCCGACAGGTTTAAGATATATATCACACATTGAATACACTTCATTTGAATCCATTTTCTCAGGCATTTCAAATGTCAGTGTAACTTGCCCATCCGAATCAGACTTTGATTGACAAACTGCATATATATTTGCATTATCATTAATATCGGCGCCCTTTTTCACTACCATCAAAAATGTTTCTGTTTCCGGTTCAACTTTTGCAGAAACCGAAACTACATTATCATTTTGAATGAATGTAAATTCTTCCGCTTCTGCCATACAAAACGATGTTATTGCAAAAGATAGAACAGCTCCGGTTAATATAAGTTTCAGTCTGTTTTTCATATTTTTTCAACCCTCCATTTTATAACTCTTGACTTATAATGAATCAGCCCAACTTGGCATGCACATTCATGAATAATGACCTTTTTCCATTCCGGTGTTGCTTTATTCCACCATTCGACATCTGGTCCTTTATATGCATCGGCTTTTCCGGTTTCTGAATAAAGAGAATAAAATATATCTGCACTATTGAAACATTCTCCGTTTTGAATCATCCTCTTGTATTCATCTTTTGCAACAGCATAACAACACGGGGTAATAAGAACTCCTTCTGAAGTTGCATTTGTCATGCCGTAACCATCGCTTGTCATAACTTCGACCGGGGTTTTATCGTCCAATATTATAATATCATTATCAAAATCAACGGAAAAGCTTCCATCGTCCTCTTCTATACCTACAACCGCCTGAATACCAACATGGCGATAAGGTGCTCCAACACTTGCAGCAGCACTTCGCAATGTATATGTAAATACAAATCTTTTCTCGTCCAAATATACAACACTCGGATACATCATGCCACCATATCCCAAACCTCTCACTGCATGCCAAGTGAGACCAAAATCATTTGATTCTATCAGCAACATACCGTCGCCTTCATCAGTATCAAACGGTTTTGCATTATATAGATGAGGGATATTTTCATCTGCCAAATTGGACAATGTCACCCTTGCTACAGCCATTAATCTTTTGGATGGTGTGATAAATGTTACTGCCTCTGCCATAATAGGTCTGTAAGCTCCTTCTTTAAATTTTATATCACCATCTTCTACAACATCAACGCTCCAGCTCTTGCCCTTATCTATCGATCTTACTCTATACTGGCATTCTCCCATAGTCCAGACAAATCCGACAATTGAATTGTCCGGCAATTTAATCAAGTTTCTTGACATGCATAAAACTATATTGCTGTTTATGCCAAAAAACTCCGGTGTAAATCTCATCTCTGTCCACGTTTCTCCATTGTCCTCGGACCGATAAAGCAAAGCAATACAATTTTCAAAATTATTATCAAACATATCCGGATAAAGATGCGTTTGCACAAATATTATGCCATCAATCACGCTTGCTGATGCTTCATACCCTTTAAACGGCATATGCTTTCCTTTCCCCCATGTTATTCCTCCATCATATGAATGATACATAACTGTATGGCAGACTTGACATGGTCCGCCATGCGCATCCTCTTCATAATGACGATGTAATGTGAACAACAACATTTCATTATCATTCAATACAGCTATACTGGGTTTATGATTAACAACTCCCGGAACAATTGTTTCATTGATACACAATGCTGATATTTGTTTTTTATCATGTACAGTTTTTATTTTATTCATAAAATTCTGCCTCTCCATCTATTTCAAAAGTTGTCACAACGCTGTCTAAAGCTTCATGTGCTCATTTCCGCCTTTTAAGGCACATATATTGTAGTTATCCTTTTATTCCTGTCATGGTTACACCTTCTGCAATATAATTCTGAGCCAATAAGTAAAACAAAATTATAGGCACAACCGTAACAACCAGTAAAACATAAATTACATTCATCGGAACCGATGAATTTTGCTGTATCAGATACAGCCTTATCATCAATGTCCAGTCCTTTGCATCCGGCAACAGCATTGATGACAATACAAATTCATTGTAAACCGCCATAAATGTGTTTAATATATTAACTGCAAAAATAGGCTTTGAAAGCGGTAACATGATATGTATAAGTGTCTGAAATTTATTTGCACCGTCTATGTACCCTGCCTCAAGCAAATCTTTCGGTATCCCGTCAAAAAATCCTCTGAACAGAATAACTGAATATGCCCATGCGCTCAAGGATAATACTACCGCAAATTTATTCCCTATCAATCCTATCTTAGACATCATAATATATGTAGGAAACATAAGAGCAGTTCCTGAGAACATCATCGTTCCCAGCATCAGCATATATACTGCTTCTCCGCACTTTGGCTTTAATTTCGACAGTGAATATGCTGCCATCGCACTTGTTGACACTTGAACTATAATAACCATCGCAGCAATGAAAAATGAATTAAATACATTAACTCCGAGTTGATACTGTTCAAATGCACTTTTGTATGCGTCAAAAGACCAATGTGATGGAAAAATTTTAGGAATAGGATCCACCAGTTCCGCCGGAGTTTTAAACGTACCTGTAATCATCAAGAAAAGAGGCATAAATTGAAATATTACTCCTATTGCCAAAATCATAAATATAATTCTGTATGCAAGTTTTCCCTTTTTACTTTTTAATTCAACATCTTGAATAACTGCCAATCAAATCACCCCTAATCTTCCGCTCTTGCAAGTATTTTTCTTATAATTACCGTCAGTATAAACGTAACAAGAAATACAATTGTCGCCATCGTAATTGCATAACTGTAGTCAAGACTTGACAGGGCTTGCTTATACGCATATGAAAGTAATGTTTCCGTCTTACCATACGGTCCTCCGTCAGTCCACATCAGCACTTGCTCCAAGGCATTAAACACACCCGTAAACGAAAGCAGGAACATAGATGCCACAATTCCCTTTATGCACGGAAGAGTTATGTATCTTATTCTCTTAAAAAATCCTGCGCCCTCAAGCATAGCCGACTCATAAAGCTCCTGCGGAACATCCTGCAATGCTGCCAAATATATAAGCATATTCATCCCACCGACTATTACAAGTCCGCTGAAATGCATGCAAAAATATACTAACTTAGGATCATTCAGCCATGCATGAGGTCCCATTCCAAACAAACTGAGCAAATAATTTGCCAAACCGTAATCAGGATTCCAGAAATATTTCCAAATAACCGTCATTGCAAGTCCCGGTGCAACAGCCGGTATGAAATACAACACCCTGAATGCAACTTTACTCTTTCGCATTTCATTTACCAGTATTGCTGCAACAATCGGCGGCCAGAAGTTCATGGTAAACGAATATATCATGAACTTCACATTATGCCACATTGATGAATAGAACTTCGCGTCTGTAAATGCACGTATATAATTGTTAAATCCGCAAAATTTCCCCGGCAAGTTAACAATATCAATATCAAAAAAGGAAATAAACATACCCATTAATATCGGTATATATTTTGTCAGGACAAACAAGAGTACAGCAGGCAGCAAAAACATCCATGCTCCCAACCCCTTTGTCCAAGAACCCTTTCTCCTTTTTTTCATTACTTTATTTTCTTTCATAGTATTCCTTTCAATAATCGTGTCTGTCCCAGTAAATTATTGTAACAATTATCTAACGAAAGTATCAGGATACAGTTTGCACAGTTCATCCGCACAATCGCTGAGAATTTTCTTTATGTCATCCCTGCTCAGATTAGGCATTGAATAAATTTTCTGAAGCGGCACTACAAGCTGACTCTTCAAATCTCCCCAATGCTCACAGTATGGTTCCGGCTTAGACACCTCTGCCTGCTGCTTGATATTTTCTCTTGCTTCATCTGTCAAAAGAGGATTCATAGCCAGTTTTTCTTCGTACAAGTCTTTTCTTGCAGGAATATAAATGTCGCAGCTGCCATTATCGAATGATGCCTGCCATTTAATTTTTTGATATTCTTCATCATAGTACATAAATGTCATAACATCAAAAGCTGCTTTTAAAGTTTCTTTATCGCACTTCGGATTGAATGTGATAACCTCACCGCCGGCAAGCGCAGGATTTGTTATTGAGCTGTCTTTCGCAGGCATGCACATCTGAGTAAAGTCAGTTGTAGCCAATCCGTACTGTTTTACCTTTTCAGCCTCAACATTTGCAACTGTTCCCCATGCAAAGCATGCTCTGCCCGACATCATATCATCATCGGTATCCGAAAGGTCGCACAAAATATTTGTCTGCGTAACCTTGCTCTGATTTACAAGACGGTTAAGGAAACATGCCGCATCAACTCCGGCATCATCTGTAAATGCAATTCTCCATTTTCCGTTCTCGGCCGGTTCAACCATTTCACCGCCTGCTGACCACACCCACGGTGTAAATGCCCATGCACAATAGTCCATTCCCATTATTTCATAACCGAATCTCGGTACTGATTTATCGGTTATCTTTTGGCAATATGTATCAAACTCGTCCCATGTTTTCGGCAAGTTTTCCGGATTTTCTCCGCCGTCCGATATTGCTTTTTTATTTACATACAAAGCCGAAGTGTATGCATGCCTCGGAATAGCATACCATTTGCCGTCCTTGCTTATTACATCATCAAAAGTGTTTATAACTTTGTCTTCTTTCTTCATGTCCCAATCCGATACCAAGTCGCTGATGTCTGCAATTGTTCCGTTCTTTATACGCGTCGGAATCGCAGTATATGAGAACATGTCAAATGCATCCGGCGCATTACCTGCCATAAGCGCTTTATCATAATCCTGATTATAATCGGTGTAAACTTTCTGAATAAATTCCACATCATAATCAGGGAATTTCTCAGCAATTCTTTTTTCCAGATCTGCCTGCAAATCTTTCACTACCTGTGTGCTGTCCTGCGTCACATTAGTCCAAAGTGTGACTTTTGTTTTTCCGTCAGAAGATACCTTTTTCTTCGATCCGCATCCCGAAGCAGAAATCAATAACATTCCTGCCAATGCCAATGATATAATTTTTTTCACGTTGAACACATCCTTTATCAGTTTTTATTTAATTATATCAAATCAGTTTTTTTATTTAAAGGCGTTTTTTTAACAAAATAGGTATCATTTTTAACAAAAAAAATTAATCCCATTGATTTTATCGGCTTACCATTGTATAATATATAATGGTATATTTCTGTACAGAAGGAGGCAAAACAGTATGCGCGGCTCATCATCAAATTTTAAGATGGTATTATTCAGAACACTGTTCATTCCGATAGTGGTAATAGTTATACTGTTGCTCATTACTATTGCCGTTTTGACGGACAACCTTTTGTTTTCCAAAAATTTATCGAACTATACCATTCGTGCAAATAATCAATGTTCTTCTATCGAACAGTCGATTATAACGAACGCATCAGCTCTGGAACACATTTCATCTAATGTTCAACTTAAAAGTACTCTCAGAAATATCACAGATGAAAATTATATAGAAAATCTTGACGATATATACAAGACAAGTCAGATACTTCAAATATACAGCAATTCTCAGCCGGAAGTAACTAACATTATGTTATTTTCTGCAAATCTATCGTCAACTCCATACTTGTATAACAGTATTTATCCGCTTGAACTTTTAAAAAAAAGCGATAAGTTCTCTCCATACACTGATCTTTATTCGGCATTAATCACATTTGGGGCGCCATATATAAACGGCTCATCAAGCCGTTCTTCAGTTATGTGTGACTATTCGGCAATTTCTATAATGAATAAAATTTCAGATACAGACGGAAAACTGCTCGGGTATATTTGCGTGGCAATTAACAAAAGCTATATTTATGATAACTTTATGAATACAAATGAAACAGGCACAACAACACTGCTTGTTGATAACCAAAAAAATATTATTATCCCGGCAAGCACTCAGAGTTCAGATAACACATTATCCGAAGATTTGAATTTTGTTACCGAAACCCCAAATTCGGGACATTTTTCAACTGTTATCGGTAATGTGAAAAATTTTGTCATATACAGCCGCGCTAATTCATATGGGCAAAGAATCGTTATACAAGCGGCCGAGTCTGTTGTTTGTCCGTGGAAAAATAAAATATATTTCCTGTTTTTGCTGACAATCCTTGCCGGCTTATATCTGGCATATAAATATTCCGATTATTTCTCATATAAAATAACAAAACCCATCAGCAATATATCAAATATGATGAAAAACAGAGCGAAATGCACAGACACTCAAAACATATCTGAATTTGAGGATTTGACAAATGCCTATAACACCATGCTTGTACAGCAAGACGAATTGATGGAAAATCTGAAAACTCAATCCAAAAAAATAAAAGATGCGGAAATTAAAGCGCTGCTCGCACAAATCAATCCTCATTTTCTTTATAACACATTAAATGCAATAGGATACCACGCTCTTGACGGTGAAACACAGCTTACCTGTGAATTGATTTCAAAGCTGTCACGTCTGTGTCAAATAAATTATAAATTTGAAGGCAATACAACAATTGACCGTGAATTGCTTCAGATCAGTTTATATCTTGACTTACAACTGAAATGCTTTAAAAAATCATTCACCTATCGAATAAACGCTCCCGAAAATTGTGACAGATACATTATTCCGAGCTTTATTCTTCAGCCGCTTATCGAAAATTCGATTATACACGGTTTCTCTCAGATAAACAGAGAGGGCAGAATTGATATAACAATTGTTATTGAAAATGATATTAGTATTACAGTAAAAGACAACGGCACCGGAATCCGCCAGGAGATTCTGGATTCACTGAATATCAATAACTATCATAGTCAAAAGTATGGAATCCGAAATGTTATAAACCGAATAAAAACAATCTGCGGTGATGAATACGGAATCACTTTTTCGAGCAGTGGTGACAATACAACCGCGGTTATTAAGCTGCCGATAATAAAAAAGGAGGATAATGATGTACACACTGGCAATAATTGATGATGACAAGTTTTTGCTTGAAAGTATGATAAAACATATAAATTTTTCCGAGTTAAACATTCACTTAATCGGTACAGCTTACAACGGACAAACCGGACTTGATATTATCAAATCAACTAAACCCGATATTGTAATATCCGATATTGATATGCCCGAATTAAACGGAATAGAGCTTTTAAAAGAAACTTCAAAACTTATAAATCCTCCGCTGGTAATTTTGCTGACGGGAATTGAAGAATTACAGTATGCACAAGATGCCATATATAATAATGCGTTTGCATATCTTACAAAACCCGCCTTTCCTCCGGAAATCATAAAAACCTTAAAACATGCTGTTACCGAAATTTCACTAAGCCGCCTTTATGACAGATTTGAAGTAAAACATATTTTAAAAAAGCAAAACAAAAAAGACTATCTGACATATATACACACTGTTTCTCACAATATTTACAATCTTTGCTTTTTTGAATTAGACAAGTTAAGGATTGAGATACTTCATTTAATTACTGAATATGTGACAGCTTTTAATGCCGATAATGCTGAAATTTTAAGCGAGACAGAGCAGATCATTAACTCGCTTGATGACCAAAAAGATTTGGCTGATTACTTGAAATCAGCAATTGAAGAGCTCGAAATGTACTCCTCATCCAAGCTTTCAGTATCTGAAAAAACTGTTGAAGATATAAAATCGTATATTGATGAAAACTATTTTGACAGCGAGCTTTCGATTAACAGGCTTGTTGAACTTTTTAACATCAGTCCCAACTATCTGAGAACGTGTTTTAAAAAGAAATACACTCTGAGTTTTAAAGATTACCTGACTTCACTACGATTGCAAAAGGCAAATCAATTGTTGTCGGAACGAAAGTACAAAATATATGAAATTGCAAATAAGGTCGGATATAAAGATATACGCCAATTCAGAGCCGCATATAAGAACTATTACGGGCATATACCTTCCATGAACTAAAAGCGCTGCAATCAGCTTATAGGTTAACACCATACTGATTGCGGCATTTTTAGTTAAATCACTTTATTTATCTCCGGATAACAACTTTCTGAAAATAACTCTCGAAGCATAGAAATCGATAGGATAGCGACATAAGCTAATCCACATCAATAAAGCTAAAATCACAGAAAAATACGGATTTAAGTACATAAATACTATTGCTGTCACCAATGCCGGGATTATATTTAACAGCAAGTTCATTGGCAAAAATCCAATTGCAAAAACCAACGCATTACGATAAATCTGACCTATATTTCCTTTAAATGTTATCATGAATTGATATATATACGCATGCATCAATGTATATATCAAGAACAATAATACCATAAAGAGACACAAAATGATATATACTATAGATTTGGTGCCGCTATACATACTTGCATAATATCGGATTGATATCGAAGACATAAACATAAAAACAACGTCAACTGCCAAAACAATAATTGACTGCCCAAAATTTTCTTTGAGTTTGTTCTTAAAATCTGCCCACAACCATGCATGGCTTTCCCGAGTAAAGCATCGCATTATATATGCCCATGAGGCAGACGCAGGACCCGATCCCCATAAAATTACAATTACAACTGAAAACGCTATTCCAATCGCCATTGAATAATTTGACAAAATTACATCTGCGTTTGCAACATCTGTCTCCAACATTGATATCATATCCCGAATTAATGCTGACAAATCGGGTAAAATAAAAAAAGTAAACAGACAAAAATAAATAAAAAAAGCCGGAATACTGAAAATAAAGTATAATACATTGATTCGGATTAGTTCCCAGAATTTTCTGAAAAACAGCTCCAAATATAATGCTACTCCCTTTTTTTTAGGCGCATTCTTATCTATCCCCGGCCCCGGTTTTGAATAGTTGAAAAATCCCATACTAACACACTCCATACTAATAATATTTAACCACACTTCAAACATATAAAACTTATACGTTTTTACTGACATGGCAAATCCGTTTTGTTGTTATAATATCTTATATAATGTATCGAAAATCACTGCCATTCTGATACCTCTCAAAGATAACTTTCTTATGTGCTTATTTTTTGTTATAAACAAATTTTTTCCATGGTCGAACGCATGCAAAGCATATAATGCACCCTGCAGCAGCAATGATAATCCATGCAAATACCGTTATTTGCCAACCAAGTCTGTCCGCTACTGCTGCAATACCATATGTTGATATTGAACTGCCTATATATGTACAAGAATTGAGCAATCCCGAAATTGTCGATACCCCACCTCGATTTTTGTAATACGGCGGCACCATACATATGAGCAACAAATTAACACCATGCATACATCCTGTAAGTAAAGCAGCGCAGAATACTGTGAGCGCTGCATTTCTACCGGATGTCACATAGAGAATCACCGCGGAAATTGTTCCTAATCCAAAAATCATCCCGGCACATTTAACAGGATTATCCGGTGAGAGCCGATATAATCCCTCTGCCGCACGAAAGCAGATTATTCCGAAAAGCGGCAAAGCCACTCCTGTCAAAATCGACACAGAGTTTGACATATGGTAGGTGTCTGCAATGAGTGACGGCATCCATGTTGTTACTCCGTCACGAAGCATCCCCTGGAGGACTATAGCTATCATCACAAACAAAAGAAGTGCTGAAAATCCTCCCCCGGACATTTTTTTAGCATCATCACCGACAATGTGACTTACCGGAACATCAATACATTTTCTATTCCACAATACTGCCGCACCGATTCCCATAAAACCGCATACCCAAAATATGCTCTGCCAGTTCACAAAAGTTATAAACACGGGTGCAATCAGATACATAATAATGGTTCCGACCGAGCTTCCCCACGACACAACAACCGTTGCATGTTTATATTCTTCCTCTGTCATCAGTTCCGTCATCAGTTTTACAATAGGCGGCCACATAAATGCCTGTGCAAGTCCATTTACACCCCAAAGTATCGTCATAATTACTGTAGAGCCGCATAATGGAATAAGAATATTGACAATTCCGGTGGTTATAAGTCCGCAGAGACACAAAAATTTCGGTCTGAGCCTGTCGCCGCAAAATCCACTTATGAGCTGACCGAAACCATACGTTACGGAACTGCATGTGATTGCCGCTGCCAAAGCTGCACGTGTGTAACCTGTATCTCTTACCATTTCAGATATGATAGCTCCAAAATTTATCCTTGTCATATAACTTATCATATATGTAAATGCAAAAAGAGCCGACATATTTCTTACGATTTTTTTGTGTTCCATAATTTCAACCTCAATCTGTAATAATATTCAATCCGTTTTCAGCATATAGCTCTCTTATACCTGATGGCAATTCATTGTCTGTTATAAAACATCGGCAAATCTTCGCATCATCAATTTTCATAAGTGCTTTTGTTTCAAACTTACTGCTGTCGGCTATAACATAAATACTATCAGAGCGTTCTTTCATTTTCTTTTGAATTGCAAACATCTCATTATGCCAATCACAAATACCAAATTTAAGTGATATTGCCGACGGACACAAGAACATTTTGTTTATCGAAATATTGTCAAGTATACCTTCTGTGAGAGGTCCGAAAAATGCCCTTTCGTCTGTTAAATACTCGCCACCGCACAAAATAAGTCTTATATTAGTATCACCCTGCAATTCCGAAAATACATCAAGTGAATATGTTATTACAGTAAGAGACGAAAATTTCCCTCTTATTTCTCTTGCAAAGCAAACCGCAGTGCTTCCTGAGTCAATGCCTATGACGTCATTTTCATTTATACATTTTAAGGCTGTCTGCGCAAGTTGTTTTTTTTCGTTGTTGTTCTCCTCAAGGCGTTTGGGCAGTTCGTGAAAGCTTCGCATTTGTTCGCAACGCACCGCACCCCCATGAACTTTTTTCAAAAAACCATCCCGTTCAAGACTGATTAAATCACGGCGAACCGTTTCAACGGACACTCCAAAATGTTCCATAAGTGCTGAAGTTGTTACGGCTCCGTATTTTTCTATTTCGTCTTTAATATATAGCTGTCTTTCCTGTGAAAACATTATTATCATCTCCATGCACATATTATATCATATATATTCACATAAATCAACACATTTTCACATATTTTCACATTTGAAATAAAAAATTTATTTTTTCAAAACTAACAATATTGTTTTGGGGGTGCGAAAATGTTAGAAATGAACCGGAAACATAACACAAGCAAAAATGTTATGCACAAGAATAAATACTCTTGGAACATTTGCTGACAAAAACAGATATAACCACAGATTTTAATAGAATATATAAATGATATTTCAGAAAATATATTGCAAAATACAACAAAAAATTGTATACTGTATAATGAGTATGTTTTTGTGGAGTGATGATACTTGGGTATACAGGCGATAATTTTTGATAAAGACGGAACATTAATGAAATTCGACAGCTTTTGGGTTGATGTTTCCCGCTGTGCCATAAGGGATATTTTACGGCAACTTAACAGAGACGATATTCCCATGAGCAGACTGCTCGAAGCTTTGGGTATTTCAGGTGATACCTCAGACATTGACGGACTTTTATGCAAAGGTACATATGAGCAAATTGCATTGGCAATAGGTGAAATTCTGCGGAAGTTCGGTGTTGACATTTCCGATACGGATATTATAAAAATGACGGTTTCGGCGTATAATGACAATGCCGATTCGGGAAAAATCGAGCCGACTTGTAAAAACATCAGAGGTGTACTCGAAAAACTAAAGAGCGACGGCAGAAAGCTTGCCGTTGTGACTACGGACGATTTGCAAATTACACACAAATGTCTTGAGAAACTCGGAATAGAGGACTTGTTTGAAAAAATCTATACCGATGACGGCATAAATCCGATTAAACCAAATCCTGGGTGCGCATTGGAATTTTTAAGCGAACTGGGCATTCCTGTCGAAAAAGCAGTAATGGTGGGAGATACAATGACCGATATACGCTTTGCACGTAATGCCGGAATTTCCGTAATAGGCGTGGGAGAAATCGCAAACAGCCGCGAACGGCTCATGCCACATGCAGACGCGGTTATTCCCGATATTTCGCATTTGTTTGACGTGATAGAGGAGGGATAACGATGCTTTGCGGTATTTTTGCCGGAATTGCCTGGGCATTAGAAACGGTAATCCTCGGCATAGCTTTATCCATGTCACCTTTTGTTTCAAACGCAGAGGGAATATTTTTGGCTCCGTTTGTAAGCACCTTTATCCATGACGGAATATCCGCACTTCTTTTGTTGGTAGTGAACGGCAGCAGAGGCAGACTTAAAGATATATTCGGAATATGCAAAACAAAGACATTTCGACTTTTGATAGTATCCTCCGCAATAGGCGGACCCATCGGCATGACCGGATATGTGCTTGCGGTCAATTATATGGGCGCTTCGGTCGGCGCTGTTGCGAGCGCGATATATCCCGCAATAGGTGCAGTTTTGGCATATGTGTTTCTCAAAGAAAAAATCAAATGGTATCAGTGGATTTTTCTGTTCTGTACGCTGCTCGGTGTTTGGGGATTGAGCTATTCTCCGGATATTGATATAAAGAATTTTCAGGTGGGATTGCTTGGCATAATTATGTGCTCATTCGGCTGGGGAACGGAAGGAGTAATTTTATCCAAGTGCATGCGTGAAAAAAGCATAAAAAGCGGCGACGCATTGCAGTTGCGGCAGCTTATTTCGGCTTTGATTTACGGACTAATTATTATTCCGTGTCTTAGAGGAGTGAGTTTTACCGCAGGATTATTTTCTTCCACAAATATGCTTGTAATAGCGACGATTGCCGTAGCTGCTTTTTTTGCAACCATATCATATTTATTTTATTACAAAGCAATAGCACGCGTCGGCACGGCAAAAGCAATGGGGCTGAACATTACCTATACCGCATGGGCGATATTCTTTTCCGTAGTGTTGCTGCGCGACTACGACATTTTGAATTTTAAAACAATAACCTGTGCGGTTTTGGTAGTTGTATGCGGTATTTTGGCGGCAGCGAATTTTAAAGAACTTTTAAAAAGATAATATAAATAAATACAACAAGAATTCCCGATTCTTCGGTAACTCTCTCAATTTACTTGTAGTTTACAGCTTTTTCATACATATGCCTTTCGCAATTCTTAAATTTATCCTCAATTTAATACTTGAGTTTATTGCTATGATTATGGTTTGGTTCATTTCCTTCATTACATCACTAATAAACTTATCCGACCGGAATTACCTCTGACATTTTTCTTGCCGAATCGTATGTATCAGACGCTCTTTTTTCGGCTCTGTCAGCAGCCTCATTGAGCCTGTCGATTCTTGCCTGTCTTTTTTCTTCGTATTTATTCATAATATTCAGTCTCCTTTTGCATATATAATATTTCTTTTGCAATATCCCCTATTCAGGTTTTAGTCTTCTTGTAGGTTCGTGGTGAACCGAGGGTAGGTTCACGAAACAAACAGACCGGTTGCGTTTTCGGAATTTACGCAATTTATTCGCCCAGCTTATATAGATTGCTGCTGTTGCCGCCGTTTGGTCTGTACCTTTGCTCTTTGTCGATAAATCCTGCCCTATCCAAATCACGGATTGCTCTTTTGACCGTACTTCTTGACAATTTTGTTTCTTTGCAGATTGTCGATATAGAAGGAAAACACGAATCCTTGTTATAGCATTTATGAAACAGATAGTAATACACACTGCAGGCTCTCGGAGGCAGGTCTGCAAGGTACAATTCCTTAACCCGATCTTGCTTTGTGTTTGATTTCATCTACCTCATAGCCCCCTTTCAACTGCTGCATAACATCTCTTTCCGTTATCGGTGTATGAACTGTTCCACCCGCTGCCCGTCTTGATGCCGCACTGCTCGGAGTATCTCTGTATATAATGCCCTCTCTGCGTTCAATTTCTCTCATAAGTCCGTCTTTTCCGGCATAATGAACAGTTTTAACCTCTTTCTTTTCCACGATATATTCGCTGTTAAGTTCAATGCCCCATTTGAAAAACAAATCGAGCTTTGTTCTCATTGGGTGGCAGCCTGTTTTGGTTATAATAAAATGAAACCTCGGCAGAGTTTTAAGTTCATCTACGGTCATCAGCGGTCTTGACATCATTTGAAGGCTCCTTGATCCGTCATTCTTTGACTGCGTTATCGAGCCCGAAAGAATTGTTTGTTCGCCGAGGTTTTTGCTCATAACCTCCGCCGTTTCGGAGTTCGGAGCAAAGCCGCCGAACACGGTGAGCTGGCAGTTATCCCATATGATTTCCGCACCTTCCTTGCCATAGTTTTTTTCAAGCTGTGCTTTACTCTGTATGATTGCAATAATGCTTATTCTTCTTGATCGTCCTGCAGAGAACATCATTTCGGCAGAATCTATTTTCGGGATTGTACCGATTTCATCAAGATAAAACATAACTCTGTTTTTAAGTTTTCCGTTTGTTTCATCAGCGATTGCAAGCATTTCACGGTAGAGTTGCTGAACAATAAGCGATATCAGAAAGTATTTTGTGTTGTCCTCCTCCGGCATGATAAGAAAAAGAGCCGATTTCGTATTACAAAACTTTTCAGCGTCTATCGCCGTATCAAAGCACAGTATTTGTTCCATTTCGGAATCGAGGAATGCGTTCAGCCTCGAAAGTGCAGTTGACAGAACCGACTGCATCGCCTGTTCTGATGTGTTAAGCGCCGCTCCTGCAAACCATTTTGCCTTATGTGCATCCGGCAGTTTTGCCATCAGCACCTGAAACTGCGTCATTTTCTGCTTGGCTTTAGGATCGGAATTACCCGGTGCAAGCAAATCCTGTATCATTTTAAATACGGATATAATATGCCGCTCCGCAGGCTCACAGTATTCGGCAACAAGAAGAATAACCGATGTTAAAAGACCTTCTGCAGCATCGTAGAAAAAGGCGTTTTGCCCGTAGCTTGACGCATCGCCTTCGCCGGAATATATGATAGTTTTAGCCGTTATCTTGGCGTACTTTTCCGCTTTCGCTTTATCGGAAAGCTCTCTTGTTTCACGGTATGCATCCATATATTTATTCACCATAGAAAGCATATTGAATGTGTCGCTCTGCACCGGATTTCTTAAATCTATAACCGCAACATTATATCCGTATTGCTTACATACATTGCCGTAGTTTCTTGCGAGGTCGCCTTTTGTATCGGTTGAAAGAAAACTCATTCCGCTTGCACACGCATATTCGAGGTTAGGATATAAAAAGCACGCAGTTTTACCAACACCTGCCGCGCCTATCATCATTGTATGAACATCGCCGGGATCAACAACCGCACACAGCTTGCCGCCGTGCTTTCGCATACCGACCACAGTTCCCTGCGGTAGCTCGCCGTTACCTTGCGTATTTCGCCATTTTTTCGGCTCATAGGGTACGAGCCTGTATATCTTTTTAACCTCTTTCTCGGTGGCAAATCGGGCGTTACCGTGCTGTCCGTGTCCGACTCTTTTGTTCTTGATATTATTAAGGCTGTAGATATTTGATACCACTGTCAGTATCCCTATAACCGCAAACATAACCGCTCCCATAATAATAAGTGTTGTTAATGAATTATTCAATCTATCATCTCCCTTCACATAGTCAATTCAAAATTTTCCGTCTGCTCACTCCCTGCTGTAAGGTCTTCGTTCCAGTCTTTATTTTCAGGGAGTATTCTCTCCCATTCGTAGCCCATTTCATTAAGCTCATCACCTATTCTTTTGACGGTTTTATCCCCGGCATCATCTCTGTCAACACACATATAAACTTTCGATATCTGCTCATTTGTACTCAGTACATTTTTAAGTGCGTCTATTGCAACACCGCCGAGGCACACATAACTGCTCTCCTGCCAATTTTCCTTATTCATTGTTATGTATGAGAGCATATCTATCGGCGCCTCAAACACATAGACGTCGCTGTTTGTTCCGATATGTCTGAAATAATACTGCTTATCACTGCCGTCTATATCCATAAAAAATCTGTTGCCGGGCAGCGTACTTCGCAGGTGCATTTGTTTCATTTCGCCCTTTTCATCATAACCGCAGAATGCAGTATTGTGATATTCTTCGGTTTCAAGGATTTTCTTTTCATTGACAAAATGCTGAACAATATCCGCATCAATTTTTCTTGTCTTAATTAAATACGCAAATGTTCTGTGCATATTCTTTGACAGTTTCGGAGGAATAAACGGCAGTTTCGGTTCGGGAGTTCGGCTTGCCTGAACAAACTCCGCACCCTCCTCACCGTCAAGCAGATATTTCACCGCCTCCACAAAATCCATACCGTAAAAATGCTGCATAAACTGAATCGGACCGCCGCCGATCTCACGGCTGTGTCTGTACCAGCGGTTTCTGTCTATCACGGTACTGTCGTATCTCATCCACCGATAAACTCTGCCCTGCTTTTTGAGTTTCTCACCCTGTCCTTGCAGCATAGCCGTAATATCTATACCGCTTGCCCTTTGGAGCTGCTCATCGGAAAATCTTTTCTTTTTCAAAACACAATCACCTCATTTTCATACCGAGACTCTGCTTTTTCCTGATGATATGTTTTCTTTCCTTAGAGTCAACAATGGTTTTATAAAATCCTTCCGTTTTTCTTTCCGTATCGTTTTCAATGATCCTTGCAAGTCTGCAAAACAAATTTGCGGCAGCGGATATGACTTTCGGATTTATGTTGCCTGTATCGGCTTTCGGTTCATAGGTTTCCGGCTCTGTATATTCACCGTTTTCATCATTCTCCTGTTCTCTCTTTTCCGTTTCTTCGTCAATAAAAATGCGGCTGTCTCCGAGCTTTTCAGCCCCCGAAACAATCGCATTTTTCAATTTTTTGAACTCTTTATTCTCCCAGAGCGGAGCAAACTCAACATCCTTATCCGTATAAATCCCGTATATTTTCCGCTGTAACATACACCATTCGTTATACAGTCTCTGCACATCTTCGTCCTTTGAAATGATTTTCAGAATTTCGTCTACTTCTTTTTTCACTTTCGGCGGCAGATAACCGTATACCTTTTTTCCTCTGCAAGTTTTTAAGCTGACCGAGAGATCAACAAGCATCTCACACAATTCAGACTGCGAGTAATCTTTTTCTCGGATACTGTCCGCCAGCGCTTTTATTTTTGCCCTTGTTTCTTCTGCCAGCTTTTCTCTTGCCTTCGTTTTGTCATCATAAAGCTCATACATTTCATTTTTGAATATTTCGTTTGCAAATACAGACTTGACCTTTTCAATATCCCTTTCGGTTATATATCCTTTGGTATCGCCTGTTGCATAAACCACCATATGAATGTGCGGATGCCCTGCCTCATTATGAAATGCGCCGTACCACTTAAACTCATCAAAAGGAATGTCAAATATCTCGGCAAGCTCCATCTGTTTTGAGCGGATAAGGCTCCGCCACATATCGGCATTATCATATCCGAGCCTTTCGGCGTCTTCTCTTTTTAACGAGATTATCGGTGTCCAGACAACGCCTTTTATATTCTCGATTTCTTTTTTTACTTCCGAAAGATTTACATTTTCCTCACTTCCGAACAGTCCGTGTGAGGACAGTTTTTCAACGCGCGGTCTGGTCGCAATATAGTTTATGTATGTTTCCTTGTTTCCAAATGCGTCGGGATTATTTTCCGCTATTGTTGTAATCAAAGCCGACGCATTTTGTTTTGTGGGATTCTCAATATAGTCCTCATACTCAAAAGATTTTTTCACATCAGGACACTCCGAAAGCATTTTATCAATAAATTCAAGCTGTTTTTCAGTCGGTTTACCGATTAATATTTTTTCATTTACTGTTTTATCAACGCCTTCCCTTTTTGCAACATAATCTATTAAGCCGCCGACCTTTTTTAACGCTTTGAAGTGTTTTATCTTTACGATTATCTTCGGCATTATTCATCGTCCTTTTGCTTATACGGGAATTTTATCGCTCCGTTTATCTTTTTGACTTCGTCAACACAACTTGCGTGAAGCGTGTCCGCATCCTCCGGTTCAATCTCCATTTCTTTGACTATCAGCCAGAATATTTTTGATATTTCAACCGACTGTTTGAACATCTGCCGCGCCAGCCTTTTCTCGAAGCTGTCAAGCAAAGCCTGAACAGTATTCACAACATTTTTATTGACATAATCCTCGTTATTTTTGTTATGAATGTATCCGTTATAGAACTCAACCGCCTTGTCAATGTAGTCGCTGCGGCTGTTACAGCCTATGCTTTTCATGTTGATTTCGCATTCCTTCAGGTTTGAGTTTTTTATCCAAAAACTTATGTGTTGCTTGCTCATATCCGCCTCACTCCCTTCCGCACCCGTGATATGACCTCACACAGTCCGCATTATTCTTTGTAAATCAGGCATACCGCACCCAAAACCGCACCAAAATTTTCAAACCGCACCCTCCCGAACGGCACTGCCGGTCGGTGTTTGAGGCTTGGTGCGTGATAAAACGCACCAAGCTTTTTCCTGCTTAAAAATATTTCGGCTCTGTTTTATGCCTTTTTGCCCTGTTTTGGATTATCCTTCATAACCTCCTCAATGTATAACCGTGCAGGCTGTGGCACTACCTTTTGATATATTTTTTCTATCTGTTCTGTCAGCTGTTCTTCAAGAGATGGGCTGTCTTTCGGCATAAAAAATTTGACGGCTTTTAATTTTTCAGCGTCAAAACCTATGATAATTTTTTCAATTTTCAAAGAAATCACATCCCCATTTCCAAATTATTTTCCGCTTTCGGTTCACAGTATTCTCTGACGAGTTCGTCATATTTTTCAAGATATTCACTGACGGAAAGCGTTTCGCCGAGGTAATTATAATCACTCTCGTCCATATCAATGCCCTCTGCCGTTGTGAATATTTTGTCTCCTACTTCTCTCGGCTCAAACCTTTCTTTGCTGATAACAGTTCCCCAATGATTAACCATAACTCTGTCTTTAAGC